>JAZKCA010000119.1:0-4167 GCA_040388275.1 Pseudomonadota bacterium | reverse complement strand
ACCGCGTTGCGGTTGAGCTCGTGTCGTAATGGCGGCACTGACCCCGGGTTAGCTGAAAAAAAAGCGAGCACCAGGCTCGCTTTTTTTATTGCTTGCTGACGGATCAGCGCTTGTCGATTGGCTTCACGTCGCGTTGCGTCGAGCCGACGAACAGCTGGCGCGGACGGCCGATCTTTTGCTCGGGATCCGAGATCATCTCGTTCCATTGCGCGATCCAGCCGATGGTGCGCGCCATCGCGAAGATGCCGGTGAACAGCGACACGGGAATACCCAGCGCCGATTGCACGATGCCCGAGTAGAAGTCGACGTTCGGGTACAGCTTGCGCGAAACGAAGTATTCGTCTTCCAGTGCAATCTTCTCAAGCGCCATGGCCAGCTTGAACAATGGGTCGTCGTGCAAGCCCAGTTCTTCCAGCACTTCGTGGCAAGTCTCGCGCATCAGCTTGGCGCGCGGGTCGAAGTTCTTGTACACGCGGTGACCGAAACCCATCAGCTTGACGCCGGAGTTCTTGTCTTTCACCTTGGCGATGAATTCAGGGATCTTGTCGACCGTGCCGATTTCCTTGAGCATGTTCAGCGCCGCTTCGTTGGCGCCGCCGTGTGCCGGGCCCCACAGGCAGGCAACACCGGCCGCGATACAGGCGAACGGATTCGCGCCCGACGAACCGGCCAGGCGGACGGTCGAGGTCGAGGCGTTCTGCTCGTGGTCCGCGTGCAGGATCAGGATGCGGTCGAGCGCGCGCACCAGCACGTCGTTGACCACGTACTCTTCGCACGGGTTGCCGAACATCATGCGCATGAAGTTGGCGCTGTACGACAGGTCGTTGCGCGGGTACACGAACGGCTGGCCGATCGAGTATTTGTACGACATCGCGACCAGGGTCGGCAGCTTGGCGATCAGGCGAATCGCCGATACTTCGCGGTGATGCGGGTCGTTGATGTCGAGCGAGTCGTGGTAGAACGAGGCCAGCGCACCGACGGTGCCGACCAGCACCGACATCGGGTGCGCGTCACGACGGAAGCCGCGGAAGAAAAATTGCATCTGCTCGTGCACCATCGTGTGCTTGGTCACGGTGTCGCTGAACTTCTGGTTCTGCGCCGCGTTCGGCAGTTCGCCGTTCAGCAGCAGGTAGCAGGTTTCCAGGAAGTCGCAATTGACGGCCAGCTGCTCGATCGGGTAGCCGCGGTACAGCAGCTCGCCCTTGTCGCCGTCGATATAGGTAATCGAGGAATTACATGCCGCAGTCGACATGAAGCCCGGGTCGTAGGTGAACTTGCCGGTCTGGGCGTACAGCTTGCGGATGTCGATGACATCCGGGCCAACGGTGCCCTTGTAAATCGGCATGTCGATGGGCGCGCTGCCATCGGAAAAGGACAGTGTAGCTTTGGTATCAGAGATGTTCATGGCACTTCCTTCTTGGGAGGTGAGGTCTTCAAAATAAAAATTACGAAACTTGTTATGCCTGGCGCAAGCGCGCCAGCAAGGCGCGTACATGCGGCAAGTCGACTTCACCTTCGGGCTCGGCGCGCGCCAGGATCAGGTCCATCAGCGGGTTGTCCGCCAGATCCAGCAAGCGCGTGAGCGCGTCGACTTCCTCGTCACTGAGCGTTTCCTCATGCGCATCGAGGAAGCGCGTGAGGATGATGTCGTTCTCGAGCAAGCCCCGGCGGCTGCGCCAGCGCAGCCGGGCCCGGTTCGCCGGGTCGGATTGATGCGGTGTCAGATTAGCCACACTAGAGCCCGTCGCGTTGGTCAACACTATACTCCCGCTGCCGTTTTTAAGCAGTACGGTACTTTTACTAGGGCAAAGCCGTTAAATTGCGCGGCGAACCATCAATTCCTTGATCTTGCCGATTGCCTTGTTCGGGTTTAATCCCTTAGGGCAAACATCGACGCAATTCATGATCGAATGGCAGCGGAACAGGCGGTACGGGTCTTCCAGGTTGTCCAGGCGCGCGCCGGTCGCTTCGTCGCGCGAATCGGCGATGAAGCGGTAGGCTTGCAGCAGGCCGGCCGGGCCGACGAACTTGTCCGGGTTCCACCAGAACGACGGGCACGAGGTCGAGCAGCAGGCGCACAGGATGCACTCGTACAGGCCATCGAGTTCTTCGCGTTCAGCCGGAGACTGCAGGCGTTCCTTTTCAGGCGGGATCGAATCGTTGATCAGGTAAGGCTTGATCGAATCGTACTGCTTGAAGAACTGGGTCATGTCGACGATCAGGTCGCGGATCACTGGCAAACCTGGCAAAGGACGCAGCACGATAGGCTGGGTCAGTTCGTTCAGGTTGGTGGTGCAGGCCAGGCCGTTCTTGCCGTTGATGTTCATGGCGTCCGAGCCGCAGACGCCCTCGCGGCACGAACGGCGCAGCGAGATCGAATCGTCGACGTCGGACTTGATGCGCTGGAGTGCGTCGAGCAGCATCTTGTCGGTGTCCTGAAGTTGGACGCTGACTTTTTGCATGTACGGCTTGGCATCCTTGTCCGGATCGTAGCGGTAGATTTCGAGATTTACGGTGCGTGTCATTTTTGTTTCCTAGCTAGTTGGGGTCAGAGCACTCGCCTTCGGCAAGTGCACTTACCCGCAATACTTTAAAAGGTACGTGGTTTCGGCTTGAAGGTATCGACCGTCAGCGGCTTGGTGATCACTGGCTTGTACTCGAGGCGGTTGCCTTCCGAGTACCACAGCGTGTGCTTCATCCAGACGTCGTCGTCGCGGGTCGGATAGTCGCTGTGCGCATGGGCGCCGCGCGACTCCTTGCGGGCGACCGCCGAGGTGATGGTCGCCTTGGCCGTTTCGATCAGGTTGTCCAGTTCCAGCGCTTCCACGCGGGCCGTGTTGAACACCTTCGATTTGTCCTTGAATGCCACGTGCTTGCAACGCTCGGCCAGCACCAGGATTTCCTTCAGACCTTGCGACAGCAGCGCATCGGTACGGAACACGCCGCAATACTTCTGCATCGTGGCGCGGATTTCGTTGGCAACGCCCTGCACCGTCTCGGTACCGGTGGAGTTTTCCAGGCGGTTGATGCGGTCCATGGCGAAGTCGGCTGCCCCTTCCGGCAAAGGCTTGTTTTCCTTTTGCTTGAGGTTGGAGGCCACCACGTGGTTGCCGGCCGCGCGGCCGAACACGATCAGGTCGAGCAGCGAATTGGTGCCCAGGCGGTTGGCGCCGTGCACCGACACGCAGGCGCATTCGCCGATCGCGTACAGGCCATTGACCACGGCGACCGGATTGCCATCCTTCGGCGCGACGACCTGGCCGTGGATATTGGTCGGAATGCCGCCCATCTGGTAGTGAATCGTCGGCACCACAGGAATCGGCTCCTTGGTCGCGTCGACGTTGGCGAACTTGTGACCGATTTCAAGAATCGACGGCAGGCGCTTGGCGATGGTCTCGGCGCCGATGTGGCGCAGGTCCAGCAACACGTGGTCCTTGTTCGGTCCGCAGCCGCGGCCTTCCTTGATTTCCTGGTCCATCGAACGCGACACGAAGTCGCGCGGCGCCAAGTCTTTCAGGGTAGGCGCATAACGCTCCATGAAGCGCTCGCCGTTGCTGTTGATCAGAATGCCGCCTTCGCCGCGCACGCCTTCGGTGATCAACACGCCCGCGCCGGACACGCCGGTCGGGTGGAACTGCCAGAATTCCATGTCCTGCAGTGGCAGGCCGGCACGCGCCGCCATGCCCATGCCGTCGCCGGTATTAATGAAGGCATTGGTCGAGGCGGCGAAAATACGGCCTGCGCCGCCGGTGGCGAAGATGGTGGTCTTCGCTTCCAGGATCATGCATTCGCCGGTTTCCATTTCAAGCGCAACCACGCCGACGACGTCGCCGTCGGCGTCGCGGATGATGTCGATGGCCATCCATTCCACATAAAAGTGGGTGCGGGCGCGCACGTTGCGCTGGTACAAAGTGTGCAGCAGCGCGTGGCCGGTACGGTCGGCCGCGGCGCAGGCGCGCTGGACCGGCTTCTCGCCAAAGTTGGCGGTGTGGCCGCCAAACGGACGCTGGTAAATCGTGCCGTCAGGATTGCGGTCGAAGGGCATGCCGAAGTGCTCGAGCTCGTAGACGACTTTCGGCGCTTCGCGGCACATGAATTCGATCGCATCCTGATCGCCCAGGTAGTCGCCACCCTTGACGGTGTCGAACATATGCCAGTACCAGTCGT
>JAZKCA010000118.1:0-11926 GCA_040388275.1 Pseudomonadota bacterium | reverse complement strand
AATCGCCGGTCACGATGGGCCGAAATGGCCGGTCACGTTGGTCCGAAATACCCAAATGGATAGAACGGGTCGTCCACCTCTTCAATGGGGTTGTGCGTGGCAGCGAAAGGCAGGATTTTCTAGGAAGACGTGCCGTCATACGTCCTCGTAGAACCACAGGAGGAAAGATGTTTTTTGATCGTGATGTAGACATTGAGCAAAAGGTAGACACCTCGATGTTGTCCCTTCCAAGCGAGAAAAGGGCTGCGAGTGAAGACGGTCTGAGTGAAAATCACGCTTACGTCGATGTCCGAGGCGTAACTTCAGACGAAGCGAGAGAGATGGCTGAGGAGGAGCGTGAACTTCTGCAACGAATTTTAGCTCTCGACGACGAAAATCAGGACAGCACCATTGAGGAAATTGAGGATGCGCTTCGAGAAGAATTCCATCCGTTGGCTGGCTTTGATCTTGGGGTTGGTGGTCTCGTCCTCGCACTTTCGAGTATTGGATGCATCCCCATAAGTAGCTGCAATGGCGGTGTGATGGGTGGCACTCATTCTCTGCCGCATCCGTGGATTGTTTTCCACGCACCGGTGGCGACAATAGATCAACTACTGAGTGCCGCCGTAGGGGCAGGAGTGGGTTTAGTGAACAACGACGGCGGGATGTTGGAGCTGTATTCCGGCAGTGTGTCCAACTTCAACGAAATGGCTACGGTTCTCACCTCTTAGTGCCAAGTGTCTTCATCACGGCCATGGTCGAAGAACAAAATCGCAGACAGCCCTTCGCGGCGCGTATGCAACGTCGGGAAATCGGGCGCCAATTGACCAGCGTAAAACGTGCGGTGCCTGGACTCGTAGCGGCGCAGGAGCCGGCCACTGAGTACCGGGAGTAGCGTCGGCCGCGTTTGGAAGCCGCACGCTCATCAAGCACTTCAGTTCAAGATAGCAGCTAGATTATTCTTCATCTATTCCATCAAAGTTGACTGCCGCTTTGAGAGGTTCAATCACTATCTGCCGCCAAATCTTGGCTAGGGAAGCATTTACTCTTTCACTTGCCTCTACGGCAGCAACGTCTTCTTCAAAGTGTTTCTGAAAAATATCCGAAATGTCGACTCGGTACCCGCTGCCAGCTCCCCACCGATTTTCGCATTCGCTCCACAGCCCAGACGCTCCCTCAAGGTAAGGCGCGAAAGTAACGCGTCCTGTAAGTGCGGCTTTGTTCAGAAAGTCTTGCTTCCATTCAATCAAATCATCTTGGATCGAATCCAGAATTTGCTTAATATCCAGCAAGCGTCCGTATGTGTCCTTCAATCCTTCAATCTGTTCGTCCATGCGAATGAAGTTCTCACGGGTGCGCAAATTAGCGTCAGCACGGACGCCCACACCAATGATGTGCGGCACGTTGAAGTTCTCCCACCGTCCTCGCCTAGAAATTGATGCCGCAATTGAACTTTGGTGAGTTTTCTTCGCTTCCGTCACGAGGTTCGAACTGGCCGGTCGTATTGAATTCGGGAAAGTTGAGAACCGGTTAGCGGTGCCGACAATTTGCGCCGCTATTACAGTCCTTGCTTGGCGACTTTTTGCCACGTCGCTGTTGTTTATTAAGTCATGCGCTGCACCAACAAATCGATTGATGCGGGCAATTTTATTTGCACGCAAGCCGTCGATCATCGATGTTAACCAAGCCCATACCTCAGCAGGGTTGTCACGCCCGACGTTATAGAAGTTTACTGGAATGGAGGGTAGTCCGTCGGTCGCGAATTGTTGATCAATCTGCGCTTCCCTGACCGCGTAACCCTCCTCCGCCGTGCTAGGGTTCATACCTGAATCATCAACGACCTTGAGGGCTTCGTCTTCCCTGGGCAAAACTAGGAGGCATAGTCGTCCCGAGTCAAGAGCGTCTGACCCAGAATCAACTGTTTCCCGCACCACTGAGAGCGGAACTGCGCCCGGCGCATCGGAGAACTTGGAGCAAAGAACCACGACGGTTCGGGGATCATCAATCTGGGCCTTCAAATCGACGCGTTGAGTCGTCCCTTCTACGCCTTTAGTATCAACAACACTCAACAGGTATGGCGTTTCCCTCAAAGCCTTAAGTGGCAACAAGACCGTTATGCGCTGGGGCACTGAGAAATTTTGATGTTGCCCGTAATTGATCTTCGCGATATTACTCGCTAGCCAATCAATGCTTCCCTCGGCACTTTCTGACAAAATCATCTGCGCCTCAGTGCGGGATGCCAACTTCATCCTTGACAAGACCTCCATGATCACCTGATCGCAGTCATCGGATGCGTCCACCATATCTTTAAGTGGGTCGACCGTTTTCGATTTTTCGAGGGCGGATTTCGTTCTACTCGAAGTGCGTTTTAGGTCTGCCATATTACGAATTACTCGCTCAAGCTCACTTGGCAAGCCTGACTTACCGGTCTTAAGTCCGTTGACCAAATCCGACACGAGCTCACGGATTGCCTCTTCGGACAGACTGTCTACGGAGATTCCATACGTTGGCGCAATCTTAATCGCCACTTCACAAACCGTTGTGCGCCCACTCCCTGTAGGAAACACACTCTCCGGACTGTCGGTCTTGGCGCTAGTAATCAAATTGGTCACAAATGACAGCGCCGTTGTCTTTCCAACGCCGATTTCACCAATGAAAGCGATGCTATGTTCACGATGGCGAACGAACTCGGTCTCACTGACTATTCTTGCTTTCAACTTTGAAATCGGATCTTGAAGGATGGAGTCAAATTTGGCACTGCTTTCAAACTGATTCAACCCTTGTAAAGCTTGCTCAGCCAACCAGATCACTTCTCGCTCGGGATGCGTGAAAGCAGGACGCTCGATAAAGAGCCATCTCTGACCGTAATAGTGAACAATTTGCTTTCCTAGCGGAGTATTTATTGCGGCCAAGTAACGCTCTGCCATTTTTGAGTCAGCGTATTCGGTGCCTTCCAGGCGAGACACAACGCTGGGGCTAACAGAAAGTGCCGTGGCAAGCTCCGTCTGGCTCATGCGAGCTTTTTCACGCGCCAACTTCAATACCGACAGCGGAATTTGACCAATCATTTTTTGCTCCCCGAAGACTTGATGATGAATTTTTGCACGCAGCAAAAAGACAGTCAATGCAAAATTGCGGACAAACTAAAAATAATTTGAGCAATTGTGTCAAAAATTTTAATCGATAATTGCCGATCAATCGGAAATTCCCAGGCCAGAGTTCGGCTCAGCACAGCAATTCTCTTTCGGACATAGTTATGGGCCGATCCTTCTCCATTCCAGCCTGCATCAATACGTAAGGGATTCCCGAACGAAATTTGTAGTGTCGCGACAACAGCTATAGATTCTGTTGCTGGCGGGGAAATTGTAAAGATTGCGAAAAATGCGTCGGGAGAACCAATCTTTACGGTTTCTCGTATGAAGTAAGGGCCTTCCCAATTTTCCCCTATCAAGGACTAAACAGGAGGCGGGATTAGTTCACATATGCAAAGACAGCTACGCCCTGCTCGATATCCTGATGACGCTGCGCGAACGCGCGCCGATCAATTTCGAACTGATCGCCGTCAACCTGGACCAGAAGCAGCCGAATTTTCCGGCCGACATATTGCCGGCCTATCTGAGCAAGCTGGGCGTGCCTTTCCACATCGAGAATCAGGATACCTACAGCATCGTCAAGCGCCTGATCCCGGAAGGCAAGACTACCTGCTCGCTGTGTTCGCGCCTGCGGCGCGGCATCCTGTACCGCGTGGCCGATGAACTTGGCTGCAACAAGATCGCGCTGGGCCACCACCGCGACGACATCCTTGAAACCTTCTTCCTGAATATGTTCTTCGGCGGGAAGCTCAAGGGCATGCCGGCCAAGCTGCAGTCCGATGACGGCAAGCACATCGTGATCCGCCCGATGGCCTACGTGAAGGAAGCCGATTCGACCCGCTACGCCGAGGTCAAGCAGTTCCCCATCATTCCATGCGACTTGTGCGGTTCGCAGGAAAACCTGCAGCGCAAGCAGATCAAGAAGATGATGCGCGAATGGGAGAAGACCCATCCGGGCCGGGTGGAAAGCATCTTCACCTCGCTTACCACGGTGGTGCCGTCGCATTTGATGGATGCGAACATATTCGGCTTCAAGAACTTGAAGGCCGATGGCGTGGCCAGCCCGCTGGGCGACATCGCCTTCGATGAAGAACCGTGCTCGACGCCGACGATGGGCACGATCACGCTGCAGCCCGTGTAGAAATCGGCGCTTGAATGCAAAACGCCCGCGCAAGCGGGCGTTTTGCTGTGCAGCAGGCGTATTAGAACTTGTACGACACGCCAGCGCTCAGGTTGGTCAGCTCGCTATGCGGCTTTTGCAGTTCGACGCGCGCCGAAATGCTTGGGCTGAAGCTGTAGGCGACGCCGATGCCATACAGGCCGCGGGTGTCGCTGTCCTTGAATTTTTCGACGCCGAAATTGCCCTTGACCGCGACGCGGTTGACGCCCAGACGGCCGAATACGCTGAAACCGTTGCCCACTGGCAGAGTGCCGACCGCCGACAGGGCGAGCTGGTCAACGTTGCTGCTACCGCTGATGCCTGCGAAAGTCTCGTCCTGGTCGACCAGGCGGCGATAGCCGGCTTCGATCGCGATATGCGGGGTGAACTGGTAGCCGCCGAAGACGCCGAAGCCGGATTCACGGTCCGAGCTGCCTTCGCCTTTGGTGGTGCCGATGTCGGCGCCGGCGTAGAACTTGGTCGATGGAACGTCGGTTGCCATGGCGGCGGACGAGACGATGGCGAGGGTTGCTGCGATTGCGATATCTTTGAACATGTTGTGGCCTTTACAAGTAAACAAGGCCGGTCAATACCCATGTATTAACCGGGGGCCGCATTATCGCACATGCAGCGCAAAGGCGCCCACCCGGCGTTGTTAGCACTTGACGACGATACCGGCGTTGAAGGCGCCGGCCCGCATGATTGCATCACTACCAAAAAAGCAATTTTTTATTCATCTAGAATTTGCAGCCGCTGTCTTTTTTGTCCAAAAGCCACATCAATGGCGACAGCAGGCTGCCGCCTCCGTTGGGTTTGAGGCAGCTGGTGCGCTTGCCATTGGCGATCTGGCGGCCCAATTTTTCATCCTCGGTTTCCGACACGGCCTGGCGCGCCTCGATCTGGCCGCCCACGGTCGCCAGGCGTTCGGCGTCGGGTTTGCCGGCCATTTTGCGCGCCGCGTCCAGCGCGGCGGCGTGGTCGAACACTTTGCCCTCGGTGGGCGGCGGCGCCACATCAGCGACAACGGTCGGCGCGTTGTCGGGGACGACGCGGCGGACGGCGGACGGACGGACGCGGGTACGCGTGATCGCGCGGGGGGCGGTTACGGGAGGCGCCGCAGCCACTGGGGCAGGCACTGGCGGCGTGCGGATCCAGACCACATCGATCGCCTTTGATGGCGAATCCTTGCCGGATCCGGCTTCCGGCATGCGCAGGAACAGCACCAGCACGGCCACATGCAGCAGCATCGACGCGGCAAACAGCACCGCCTTCGACCACGGCCGCAGCATCATTACAGCGCCTTGGCGGAGCGCATCACAGGGTACAGGTTGTAGCGATCATCCCACGAGGAATGCAGCCTGGCGAAAAATTCGAGGCGCGCCTCGCCGCTCTTGGCAAAGGCCGGATCGGACGCGATTTTCTCCTTGAAGCGGGCCGCCAGCGCCGGATCGGCCGCCAGCATCTCTTGCGCCACTTCCTCCGCCACGTAGTCCTCCATGTACTCCTTGCGCTCGAAGGCGTTGTTGAAAGCGCCCCAGGCCAGCATGGAATCGGGCGCCTGCGGCTCGAGCAGCGCCATCACCAGGCGCGCTTTCGGCTGGCCGACCGGCACGAACAGCGCGCCCTTGCCCAGTGAGCGGGTTTCGGCCTTCCATTCGCCCTGCAAGGCCAGGCGCTGGTGCGATTCGACCGAAGCGGGCGAAAACTTGGCGCCCTGCGCGCGGAAGGTCTCCACCGCCACCTTGTCCTTGGCCCCGTCCAGCGTGCGGAAGGCAATCCCGTGCAGGCGCAGCTTTTCACCCACCGTCGCCGCATGCGCTGCCGGCACGATATAGCCGGCCAGCGGCGCGCGCGCCTGCACGTCGGGCACGATCTCGTCGCGCAGCGGCACCGTCCACACCTGCGGGCGCGTTTCGTCGTAGCGCGTCATCAGCTGGCCCGACACTTCCGACGGCGTGCGGGTGTAGGCGTAACCACGGAAATCGATCATCCTGGCTTTGTCGGTCGTCTTGTAATTGAGCGGCACCAGCTCGCCGCCAAGCTTGCTGGCGCGCGCATCGGCCTGCGCGCCCGCCTTCATCCAGTCAGTGCCGTGTTCAGCGACCTGCGCCAGTACCGACACCACGGTGTTGCGGGTGATGCGCACGCGGGTCGGGTAATCCTTCCAGGCGTGGGTTTCCACCAGCATGCCGATCCGGTTGCGCAGCTGGAAATAGCCGGTCGAAAAGCGCGGGTCGGAAACGCCGTCGGTGAAACCGGAGGCAGGATTGTCGGTATCGTTGAACGACATGTAGAAGCCATGCGGGATCGAGCCCTGCTTGGTAATGTCGGCCAGCACGCCGCTCTTGAGCGCCAGGCCGGCCTGGCGAAATTCGGCGTCGCCCGAATGCACCGGCTCGACCTGGACCGACAGGTCGTGTTCGAACTTGGCGCCGTCGGTCACGTGCAGGTCGATGTAGGCCAGCGGATCCCACTGGTTGACCAGGCCGAGCATGGCCTGCATTTCGGCCGAATCGGCCTTGGCATAATCGCGGTTCAGGTTGAAGTTTTGTGCGGTCGTGCGCCAGCCCATTTCAACCGGGCCGCGCTGGTTGGGGCGGTTCCATTTCTGGAAGCGCTCGTGGCCGTCCACGTTAAAGACCGGTACGAAGATCAGTACCTGTTTCTCGAGCGCGCCCGGCGCGGCCTTGTTCTCGAGGACCTCGCGCAGCGCCAGGAAGCCGGCGTCCTTGCCGTCGATCTCGCCCGCGTGGATGCCGCCCTGGACCAGCACCACCGGCAGGCCGCGTTTTTTGGCCGCCTGCGCCGTCAGCGCGCCGCTGCGCGACGCGATCAGCGCCATCATCGGCCGCCCTTCGGGAGAGCGTCCGAACTGGATGCATTTGACCGCCTTCGGATACGCGGCCTGGAACTTCGCGCACAAGCTGGCCACTTCGTCGTACCGGCCCGTATGCAGGAAACCGGAGCGTTCCGACACGGTGGTGAGGTCGGGGGCGGCACAGGCAGGAACAGCGGCGCCCAGCAGGGCGAACAGCAACGCAGAACGGATCATCGATAAGGCTCCGGCAGGAAAAAGGGGAACCGCAGGTCATGCGCGCGGCTGGCGGAAATTATAGTCGTGTTTTCTTATGTGTATCTGAGGGAGCGCCAGTTTGGTATGCTCGCCGGTATTGACACGTTGATAAAGGAAAACAATGACAACCGAACTGATGATCCTTGGCTGGACCCTGGTACTGGCGCTGGCGCAGATCCTGATAGCGGCGTCGTTTCGCACCCAGGAGACGGGCCTGACCTACAACATGGGCGCGCGCGACAAGCCTGCCCCGCCGATGCGACCGGTCACCGCGCGCCTGGAGCGCGCCCAGGCCAACCTGTTCGAGACGCTGCCGCTGTTCGCGGCGGCGCTGCTGATCGCCCACGCGGCCGGGCGCGAAGGCGAGCTGACCCTGTGGGGCAGCTACGTCTACCTTGCTGCGCGCGTGGTCTATGTGCCGCTGTACGCCGCCGGCATCCCTGTCGTGCGTTCGCTGGCCTGGGGCGCCTCGCTGGCCGGCCTGCTCATGATCTTCGCCGCCATCCTCAAGTAAGGCTTATGGCTGGAGCTGCACGGTAGTGACGACCTTGCGCTCCTCCCTCTCGCCCGCGCCCGAGGAATTGTCGCTCGCTTCCTTGCGCACCATCAGCAAACGGTCGCCCACGGCGCTATACACGCTGTCCTCCTGGTGCACCGAGTCGAAGCTGACCACCACGAAAGCGCGCCCGGAGACGGTGACGCGGCCGCGGCTTGCCAGCGGCATGCCGTCGGCGTTTATCCAGACCTCCAGCACGGACAGGAACTTCTTCGCGTACTTGCGTTCGCGGTCGCTCAGGGTCGAGATGGGCGCTTCGAAAGTCAGCACGCGGGCCGGCTTGCCTTGCCAGGTATCCGAGCGCTCGCCCTTGAAGGCATCGCGCTCGACCCGGCGCAGCAGCGCCGGAGCGGCCGAGGTCAGCCCCATCAGGTCGCGCACGTCCACCTCGAGCAGCGCCGTTACGGTCGGCGTCTTGCTGTTCGGGTTCTTGCTCCTGACGCGCATTTCGGCGTCCACGCGTGCCAGGGTCGCCTTGCTGTAGGTCAGGCCAAGGCCGCGCGCGCTCTCTTCCACCGCCACGCTGGCCTGGCCGCTCTCGTCGTCCGTATCCTTGCCTTCGCCCAGCTTGCGCGTGATGCGCGTGTCCACCAGCGCTTTGAACGGCGAGCTTGCGGCGGCCCTGGACAGCGCCGACTTCATGTCGGCCAGGCCGTCGGCGCGCGCCGCGCCGGCGGCCAGCATCAGCAGTACGGCTGCGCAGGTAGCAGCGCGCATCATTGCAGCCGTCCCGCGCTCATGGTCACGGTGCGCGCGCACAGGGCCGCGATGGCGCGGTCGTGGGTCACCATCACCAGGGTCGAACCGCGCTCGCGGTTCATCTCGAACATCAGTTCGATGACGGCCGCGCCGCTGGCCGCATCCAGGCTGCCGGTCGGTTCGTCCGCCATCAGCAGTGGCGGCTCGGCGACGAAGGCGCGCGCCAGCGCCACGCGCTGCTGCTCTCCCCCCGACATGAACTTGGGGTAGTGGCGCAAGCGCGCCGACAGGCCCACCCGGTCGAGCATGGCGGCGGCCCGCTCGCGCGGGTTCTTGTCGCCGCGCAGTTCCAGCGGCAGCATCACGTTTTCAAGCGCCGTCAGGTGCGGCAGCAGCTGGAAGGACTGGAACACGAAGCCGAGGTGGCGCTGGCGTAATGCCGCGCGCCCGTCTTCGTCGAGCGCGAACAGGTCGCCGCCGTGCAGCGACACCGTGCCGCTGCTGGGTGTATCGAGGCCGGCGAGGATGCCCAGCAGGGTCGATTTGCCCGAGCCGGAGGCGCCCACGATGGCCAGCGTTTCGCCGGGCCGCACGCTCAGGTCGACCTGGTCGAGGATGGTCAGTTCGCCCGACGCGTCGGCCACGCGCTTGGATAGTTTGCGCACCTCGATCGCGGCGCACTTGGGGATGTTCATATTGGTCATGGGAGTCCTTCGGTGAAAATCAATTGGTCCGCAAACTGTGCAGAGGGGATTGCTTGAGGATGGCGCGCAGGCCGGCCCAGCCGCCGAGCATCGCGCAGGCGGCGCCCGCTGCCACGCCGGCGAGCATCAGCACGGGAGAAAACTGCCATTCAAGCCGGAACGCAAAACGCGCCAGCGCCCAGCCGGCCACACTGGCGCCGGCTGCCGCCAGCAGGCCAGCAATGGCGCCGGTGAGCGCATATTCGATCCACTGGGCGCGCGCGAGCTGCGCACGGCTGGCGCCAAGGGCGCGCAGCACGGCGGCCTGGCGCATGCGCTCGGCCTGGGACGACATGAGGGTAGCGTACAGCACCAGCACGCCCGAGGCGAGCGTAAACAGGAACAGGAATTCGATGGCGGTCGAGACCTGATCGAGCAGGCGCTGCAACTGCCTGACCAGGGCGCCGACGTCGAACACGCGCAGGTTCGGGTAGTCCTGCACCAGCCGGTTCATGAATGCGGTATCGGCGACCGGCACATGCAGCATGGTCACATAGGTCGCCGACAAGTCCTGCGCCGCAGCCGGATTGAGGAGGAAGGGAAAGGCGCTCATGCGCCCGGCACGCTCGATCTTGCGTATGCTGGTCACGGTCACGGTCATCGGGCTGCCCGCGAATTCGAGGGTCACGCGGTCGCCGACCTTCAGCTTGAGCGCCTCGGCGCTGCCCTCGGTGACCGACAATTGCGGGGCGGTTCCGCTGAACCAGCGCCCGGCAAGCAGGGTGTTCGCCGCCGGCAGTGCGGCACTCGCACTCATCTCGATTTCACGCTCGATCATGCGCTTGGCGCGTTCGCCCTCAAGCGCGGCGGTGCCCGGCGCCTTGCCATTGATGGCGACCAGGCGGCCAAGGTACAGCGGGCGTAGTTCCGGCTGCCCGAAGGGCTGCATGCGGGCCGCCACGACGGCGCGCTGCGCCGGTTCGATATTGAGCACGATATGATTCGGCCCGCCCGCAGGTACGGTATTTTTCCATGCGTCCAGCAAGTCGCCGCGCACCAGCGTCAACAGCAGCAAAGCCATCAGGCCGAGCGCCAGCGCCACCACCTGGGTGACGACCGCGCCGGGGCGGCGCCGCAGGTCGGCCAGGGCCAGGCGCCACACCCCGCGCTCCAGCGCAGCCGGCATGAAGCTGAGGGAGGCGATCGCGGCCCACGCGATGGCTGCGAACAGCAACAGGCCGGCCACAAAGGCGGCCGCGCTGAGCAAACCGACCAGCAGGCCGCCCGACTGCCACACCAGCAGCACGCCGAACATGCCCAGTCCCAGCACGTATGCAGCCATGGTCCGCGCGCGCGGCGTGCCGGTGTCGCCACGCAGCAGGCGGTTGTGCGGGATATCCTTCAATTGCAGCAGCGGCGGCAGGGCGAAGCCGGCCAGCAGCAGCACGCCGACGGCCATACCGCGCAGCGCGGGCGCCCAGCTGGCAGGCGCCAGGCCGCCCGCGACCAGGTCGCCCAGCCATGCGAGCAGCAGGAAGTGGGCGCCAAAACCGAGCAGCACGCCGATGGCGCTGGCGACCAGTCCCACGACCAGGAATTCCACCATGAACATCGCGCTGACGCGGGCGTTCGGCATGCCGAGGCAGCGCAACATGGCGCAGGCGTCGGCATGGCGCAGCATGAAGCGGCGCGCGGCCATCGCCACGGCCACGCTGGCCAGCATGGCCGAGAGCAGCCCGATCAGCGACAGGAAACGATCGGCCTGCGCCAGTGCGCGCCCGGTGTCGGCATTGCTCGATGCCAGCGTCTCGAGCCGCACCTTGTTGTTGGCGGACGCCGCCAGTGCCTCCGTGGTCCAGGCCTGGAATGCCGCCAGCGCGGGCGCATCGCCGGCCAGCAGCAAATGAAAGGAGGCGAGCGAATTACCTTGTATCAGTCCGCTGGCATCGAGGTCGGCCAGCGCGATCATCACGCGCGGCGAAAAGTCGAGGGCGGCGGGGCCGCGGTCCGGTTCCGATGCGATGGCGCGGGTGATCGTCAGGCGCTGCTCACCCAAGCGCAGGCTGGCACCGAGCTCCAGGTTCAGGCTGGCCAGCAAGGCCTGGTCGACCCAGGCGCTGCCGGCGGCCGGCACCTCGCGCGTGGGAGTGGCGCGGCCGGACCGGTCGCGCGCACTGAGCGCGCCGCGCAGCGGATAGGCGCTGCTGACGGCCTTGACCTCCACCATCTGCGAGCGCGCGGCCTCGCCGTCGCCGGCGATGGCCATGCTGGTCAGTTCAACCGTGCTGGCGCTGTGCAGGCCGCGACGCCTGGCTTCGTCGCCCCAGATGGGCGCAAGCGGCGCGTCGGAGCTGAGGCGCAGGTCCGCCGCGAGCAACTGGTGGGCGTCGCGCTGCAGGGCGGCACCCATGCGCTCGGCAAAGAACTGCACCGCCGACAGTGAAGCGACGGCCAGCGCCAGCGCCACCAGCAGGAAGCGCAGTTCGCCGGCGCGCCAGTCGCGCATCGTCATGGTCAAGGAAAATTTCAGCATGGGTACCCTTACGAAAAAGGGACAGCATGCCAGCGGGGCGGCGCCGGATCGCGCGCTTTGCGACAGATCGACAGCCGGGCCGACAGGCGGTAAGAAACCCGGGGTCAGGTCCCCCATTACGACACGAGCTCAACCGCGTTGCGGTTGAGCTC
>JAZKCA010000117.1:4983-38170 GCA_040388275.1 Pseudomonadota bacterium | reverse complement strand
ATGCAGATGGCGCAGATCGTCGGCGGCTACTCGCTGGGCGGCGCCGACATGCTGCGCCGCGCGATGGGTAAGAAAAAGGCCGAGGAGATGGCGGAGCACCGCGAGATCTTCCGCGCCGGCGCCGCCAAGGACGGCCTGTCCGCGCACAAGGCCGACGAGATCTTCGACTTGATGGAGAAGTTCGCAGGCTACGGCTTCAACAAGTCGCACGCGGCCGCGTACGCGCTGCTGTCGTATCACACCGCCTACCTGAAGGCGCACCACACGGCCGCTTTCATGGCCGCCAACTTGTCGCTGGCGATGGACGACACCGACAAGATCAAGATCCTGGTGGAAGACGCGATCGAGGTTTGCAAGCTGACCTTGCTGCCGCCCGATATCAATTACTCGGATTACCGCTTCATGCCGGAAGGCCCGCCGCCGTCGGTGACCAACAAGCGGGTCACGAACATCCGCTACGGGCTGGGCGCGGTCAAAGGCTCCGGCCAGGGCGCAATCGAGGCGATCATCGCCGCGCGCCAGGACGGCGGCAATTTCAAGGACCTGTTCGACTTCTGCAAGCGGGTCGACCGCAAGCAGATCAACCGGCGCACCATCGAGTCGCTGATCCGCGCTGGCGCGATGGATTGCTTCGGCGTGGACCGCGCGATCCTGCTGGCGTCGGTCGCTTTTGCGGTGGAAGTGGCGGACCAGGCGCAGGCGTCGATCAATCAGGTCAGCCTGTTCGGCGGCGACGACAGCGACCTGGTCGCGCCGCCCGACTACGTCAAGGCAACGCCCTGGACCGACCGCCAGAAGCTGGCCGAGGAAAAGATCGCGCTCGGCTTCTACCTGTCGGGCCATATGTTCGATTCCTTCGCCACCGAGGCGCGCCGCTTTGCGCGCACCAAGCTGGTGGACCTGGATCCGTCGCGCGAGCCGCGCATGATGTGCGGCGTGATCACGGGCATTCGCACCCAGATGACCCAGCGCGGCAAAATCCTGATCGTCTCGCTGGACGATAAAACCAGCGTGGTCGAAGTGACCGTCTACAACGAGGTGTTCGACGCCAACAAAAACATCTTCAAGGAAGACGAATTCCTGGCGGTGGTTGGCAAGGTGTCGGAAGACCGCTTCAACGGCGGCCTGCGCATCACCGCCGAAAAGGTGTACGACATGACGCTCGCGCGCGTGCATTACGGGCAGCGGCTCGGCCTGTCGCTGCCGGGCGCGGTCGCCTCGCACCGCATCGTTGAAGTGCTGCAGCCGCACCGCTCGGCGGCCGGACTGCCGGTGGCCATGCGGATCAAGCCGCAGGGCGTGGAATGCATGCTGCAGCTGGGCGACGACTGGCGCGTGGCGCCGTCGGACGCGCTGACCCTGGCGCTCGAGCAGGTGCTCGGCGCGCGTGAAGTGGCGGTGGAATACTGATGCCAAAGACGACTCCCGCGCTGCTGCGCGTCCTGATCTGCCGCACTGACAATATCGGCGATGTGGTGCTGACCCTGCCGCTGGCCGGCTACCTGAAACAGATCCTGCCGGCAGTGCAGGTCGATTTTCTGGTACGGGCCTACGCCGCGCCGGTGGTACGCCAGTGCAGCTTCGTGAACAAGGTGCTGGCGATCGAAGAGCAGGAAGACCCGCAGCGCATGTTTGCCGAGGGCGGCTACGACACTGTCATCTTTGCCTTCCCCAACCGCCGCCTGGCGCAGGCCGCACGCCGCGCCAGGGTGCCGTACCGGGTCGGCACCAGCCACCGCCTGTACCACTGGCTGTCATGCAACCGCCTGGCCCACTTCAGCCGCGTGAAATCGCCGCTGCACGAAGCGCAGCTCAATTTCGAACTGCTGCGGCCCCTCGGCATCAACCATATTCCCAAGCTCGACGAGATCCCCGCGCTGTACGGCATGAGCGCCCCGCGCCTGCCGGAGGTCGAGGCGCTGCGCGCGCAGGCGAAGTTCAACTTGATCCTGCACCCCAAATCGAACGGCAACGGCCGCGAATGGCCGCTGGCCAGTTACACCGAGCTGGCGGCGCTGCTGAAGGACGAGCCGGGCATCAGCCTTTGGGTGACCGGCAGCGCGGCCGAAGGCGAGCTGCTGGCGCGCGATGCCGGCGCGTTGCTGGCCATGCCCCACGTGCGCAGCCTGTGCGGGAGCTTCGACCTGGCCGGCCTGACCGCGCTGATCGGCGCGGCCGACGGCCTGATCGCCAGCGGTACCGGCCCGCTGCACATGGGTGCGGCACTCGCGCGTCCCGTGATCGGCCTGTTCCCGCCGATCAAACCGATCGACCCGGCGCGCTGGGGAGCGGTGGGCGCACAGGCGCGTTCGCTGTGCGCCCCGGCGCCTTGCGACACCTGCACCGGCGTTGCCAGCTGCACCTGCATGCAGGCGATCCGCGCGAGCGACGTGGCCGCCATCGTGCGTGGCTGGCGCGCGCAACAGCGCAAGGAGGCGTGAGCATGAAACCAGCACTCCTGATCACGCTCGACTCGATGCGCTTTGCCAATACCGGCCTGTACACCTTCGGGCACAGCCTGGGGCGCGAAATCCTGCGCCAGGGCGGCGCCGAGTTCGACATCAATGCCTACACCTATCCTGTGCAGCAGGGCTTCCTGGGCAGCGCCGCCGGCTACGTGCTGCACCATAAAATCCACCGCTATTTCTTTCCCTTGCGCGCCAAATTCGACGTCGTCCACTTTGCCGACCAGTACTGCCGTTTCGGACCGAAGCGAGTGAACGGCAAGACCGTCATGACCGTGCATGACCTGAACCAGATCTACGAGCAGCCGGCGGGCAGCCGCAAGCTGGAAAAGCACCTGCGCCGCATGCGGGTCAAGATTGCAGGCGCCGACAAGGTGGTGGCGATCTCGAACTTCGTGGCGGCCGACGTGGTGCGCTATTTCCCCGAGGCGCGCGACAAGATTTCGGTGATCTACAACGGCACCGACTTCACGACCGCGCCCGACGGCCACTGTCCCCAGTACCAGCCTGAAGGCGCGTTCCTTTTCACGGTCGGCATGGTGTGCGCGAAGAAGAATTTCCATGTGCTGGTGCCTCTGCTGCGCGATAACGCGCGCACCCTGGTCATCTCCGGCATCGTCAAGGAAGACTACAAGCAGAAGATCCTGGCCGAAGCGGCCAGGTATGGCGTGAGCGAGCGCGTGGTCGTCACCGGGCCGGTCAGCCATCACGACAAGGACTGGTACTACGCCAATTGCGAGGCCTTCGTGTTCCCGTCGCTGGCCGAAGGCTTCGGCCTGCCCGTGATCGAGGCCATGCATCATGGGAAGCCAGTGTTCCTGTCGACCCTGACGTCGCTGCCTGAAATTGGCGGCGATGCGGCTTACTACTTCGACAATTTCGAGCCGGATCACATGTCCGCGGTGCTCGAACGGGGGCTGGTGCATTTCAGCGCGAACCATGGGGCCGACGTGGTCCGCCACCATGCATCGCAGTTCACGTGGGAGAAAGCCGGCGCCGCCTACCTGGCGCTGTACCGCAGTTGCTTGAACAGGTAGTCAGGTTCCCATATGCCCCGGCATCGCGCCGGGGTGCCGGCGCGCTTTGCGCAAACGCCGCCAAAGCTTGAGCTTGCGGCTGGCGGCGCGCTGGAAATTGACCACCATGCCACCGCCAAGCGCGCTCTCGACCTGGCGGATGATGACCGCGTCGAGGGTGCGGTCGTTCGATGTCATGTCGGCGCGTCCGGCCGTTGCCACCAGGGTGGCGCTGTCGCCGAACAGGCTGGCCGCGAAGATCGGCTTGAGCATTGCGCGTACGCGTTTGCCGTCGCCGCGCGGCAGCCGGTACGAGTTCTTGACCACGCCCACGTAAAAGTAGGCCACCGCGATGTCGAAATGGCGCCGCACCGAGTCTGCCACGCCGCGCGCCTGCAAGTGGCGCCGCGCCAGCGGCAGCGCGCCGGCGAAATCGAGGCACCATTGTTCCGACACGGGGGTATTGGCCGGCAGCTGGCGGTAATCGATGATCGGATGAGCCAGGTGCAACAGGCTGGCGCACTGGCTGAGCAGGCGCGGCACCGTCGCCACGTCCTCGAACAGGTGATCGGGCGGGAAAACCGGCGCCGGCAGCTGGGCATAGATCTCGCGCCGGAACACATTGGACCAGATGTACATGTGACGGTCGGCGAAAAATATCCGCATGATCGCCTCCTGGTCGCACAGCAGTTTGCCTACCGGGTAGCCCAGCCGGACGCTACGTGTTTTTGACGGGTCCTCGGGATGCCACATGCGAAAGTCGCAGGCGATGACGTCGGGATGGTGCGATTCAATGGCCTGTTCGATGGCGGTCAGCGCGCCCGGCAACAGCAGGTCGTCGCCGTCGACAAAGGCGATGTATTCGCCCAGGGCCAGTTGCAGGCAATGGTTGCGCGCGCTGGCGATGCCGGCGTGAGCCTGGCTAAATACATGGAAATTCGATCCGGGCCAGGCTTCCTGCAGCTTGAACAGCAGCGCCAGCGTATTGTCGCGCGAGCCGTCGTCGACCACCACCAGCTCCTGGCCGGGGCGCAGCTGCTCGAGGATGGAGGCGATGCACTGGCCGATCGTGCGCTGCACGTTATGCACGGCGACGACGACGCTGAGGGTCACGTTCATGCCTGGCCCACGCGGTTTGCCGCCATGCCCTGGCTGGGCAGGATGGTCTTGTTGGCGGCGCGTTCGAGCACCACCTTGCGGTTGCCCGCGGCCTGGTCGCGCTGCGCTTCGTGGTGCCACAGATGGAACACCTCGGTGGCGAAGGCGCCGTCCTTGCGCATCACGCCGGCGTTGAACAGCCTGACGGCGAGGTCGGCGTCCTCGTGGCCCCAGCCCTGAAAGCTTTGGTCGAAACCGTCGACGGTATCGAGGTCGCTGCGCCACACGCCCAGGTTGCAGCTCTTGATGCGGCGCCAACTGAAGCGCCGGCTGGTGCGGCCGATATCGGGCCAGCGCAGCACCAACTGCAGCAGCTTGTTGACGTGGCCTCCCAGGCGATGGGCGCAGTGTTCGATGGCTTTGGCGCCGGTCAGGTTGACCTGGCCGGCCAGCACGCGCGTGGTGAGTGCGGGGCTGAGCAGCACGCGGCTGCCGCACAGCATGTGGCCGCGGCGAGCCAGCTTGCGGTGCTGGGCAATGAAGTCGCGCTGCGGAATGCAGTCGCCGTCGAGGAAAACAATATACTCGCCGCGCGCTGCCAGCGTGCCGCGATTGCGCACCATCGCCGCGCGGAAGCCCAGGTCGGGCTGCCACACATGCGTGAGCGGTACCGGCGCCCGCTTTTTCAGCGCGTCGACGCAGGCCTTGGTGTTGGCAGTGGAGCCGTCATCAGCGATAATGATTTCGAAATTTTTATCGCTCTGGACGAAACAGGCTTCCACGACTGCGGCAAGGGCGTCTGGCCGGTTGTATGTTGTAATGACCACAGAGATAAATGGTCCTTTCTGTTTGGGTCTTGAAATATCCGTCGGTCGCATATGGTATCAAGAAAAACCCACTCCATGATGAATGAACAATAAATGATGAATTCGGCGGGGGCACAGCGAGGCCTGGTTGCCGCTTTGGCGTTCATGCTACCGTTTCTGAGCCTGGTCACTTTGTGGGGCGTCAGCCTGTCCAGCTTCCTGTTCCTGGGCGCCGCGCTGGTGTATTTCAAGCCATGCCGCATAGCGCTGGCGACGCATTGGCCGCAGGTGCGCTGGGTGGCGGCGGCCTTCCTGATTAATTTCCTATTTGCAGCATTTTGCCTGCTTGCACGGCCGGAAACCACGACCGGGATTATCGAAAAGCCGGCCCGCATGGTCCTTGCCATTTCGGCGCTGGCGCTGGTGAGCGCTTTCCGGCCGCGGCGCGACGCCCTGTGGTGGGGCGTGGCGGGGGGCGCCTTCGGCGGCGCGCTGCTGGTCAGCTTCCAGCGTCTGGCGCTGGACATGGACCGGCCCGGCGGCCTGCTCAACGCGATCACCACCGGCGACGTGCTGGTGTGCTTCGCTCTGGTGGCGCTGGCCGCCTCCATCGACCTGCGCGCCAGCGGCAAGGCGGCCTGGATGGCCATGGGCGCGGTGGCCGGTCTGGCCGGCGCCATGATGACGGGCACGCGCGGCGGCCTGGTGGCGCTGCTGCCGGCCGCCTTCCTGTTCGCGCGCTACGGCCGCTTGCTCGGCCCGGGACGCATGCGTGGACTGGTCGTGGCCAGCTTCGCACTGGTGGCCGTCACCTACGCGATTCCCCAAAGCGGGGCCCGGGAGCGCGTGGCCCAGGGCGTGCGCGATGTGCAAAGCTGGTATGCCGGCGGCGACGCATATACCAACATGGGGATCCGGCTCGAACTGTGGAAGGGCGCGGCGGCGCTGATCGCCGAAAAGCCGCTGTTGGGACGCGATTTCGCCAGCGCGAAGCGGCAGATGACGCAGCGGGTTGGAGAGGGTAGCCTTGACCCGGTGGTGCTGCCGGCGGTGCACTTCCATAACGATGCCTTGCATGCCTTGGTCACCGGCGGGACCGTGGGACTGCTGGCATGGCTGGCCATCCTGGCTGCGCCGCTGGCCTTTTTTGCGCGCAGGCTGCGAGATGAAAGCTTCGCGCCGGCGCTGGCCGGCATGCTGGTCGTTTGCAGTTACTTCTGCTTTGGCCTCACCGAGGTGATATTCTGGTCGGTTAAAGCGAGCTTGTTGTACGCCCTGTTGGTATTTTTGCTCATGGGCCTGTGCCTGAACACGAAAGAAAAAGATGGAAAATAAGGACATAGTCCGGCGCCTTGTGGCGTTCGTCAACCCGTACAAGAGCCGGGCACTGTTGTCGTTCCTGGCTATGGCCGGCACCGCCGCGACCGAGCCGCTGCTGGGCAAGGCTTGGGAGCTATTGCTCGACAAGGGCTTCGGCCCAAACAAGGTCGATTTCAACCTGTGGCTGGTGCCTGGCATCCTGCTGTCGATATTCATCGGTCGGGGAATTTTTACCTTTTCCACGGCCTACTTGAATAACTGGGTGATGAGCCGCGTGCTCAATGACTTGCGCCGCATGGTATTCGACCGCTTGCTGCGCCTTCCGGTGGCGCGCTTTCATGAAGAATCAACTGGCAAGATCATCAATACCGTCATCGGTGAAGTTCGCCAGGTCGTCGACATGGTCAACTCCGTATTCCTGGCGTTCGTGCGCGACGTTTTGGTGATCATCGGCCTGCTGGTTGCGCTGCTGTTGCTCAATTGGCGCTTGACCCTGATCGCTTTGATTGTGATGCCAGTGACGGCGCTGATTGTGCGCACCACTGCCAAACGACTGCGCAACCTGAGCCGGGCGAACCAGCGGGTTACCGAAGAGATGACGCAGGTGGTTGACGAGGCGGCGCGCGGCCATCAGATCATTCGGGTGTTCTCGGGGGAACGCTATGAACGGCGCCGTTTCGAAGTGCGCAGCGAGGCGCTGCGCGGCTTCTCCCAACGAATGACCGTGGCCAGTGCGGCCACCGTGCCGATTACCCAGACCACCACCGCCATGGCCGTGGCCTTGGTCATCGTGATCGCCATGAGCAGTGGCATGACGCACGGCGAGTTCACCGCATTCATCATGATGATGCTGATGTTGCTGGCGCCATTGAAATCGCTCGTCGGCGTGAACGGGCCACTGCAGCGCGGGATGGCGTCGGCCGAAGCTGTTTTCGCGATGATCGATTCGCCGGTAGAACCCGACCCGGGAACCAGGACTATTGGGCGTTCTACTGGGCACCTGCGGTTCGAGGGCGTGTCGTTCCGTTACTCGCAAGCTAATCCGCTGGCCCTGAACAACGTCACGCTCGAGGTTCTGCCGGGTCAGACCGTCGCGCTGGTTGGGATGTCGGGCGGCGGCAAGTCGACCTTCGTGAACCTCGTCACGCGCTTTTATGCCCCCGACAGCGGCAACATCCTGCTCGATGGCGTGCCGTATGAAGACATCAAGCTTGAGAGCTTGCGCGCGCAGATGGCGATGGTCACCCAGAACGTGGTGCTGTTCGACGACACGCTGGCAGCCAACGTCGCGTACGGCGCTGAGGTGGCCGACCCACAGCGCCTGGCCGCCGCCATCAAGGCTGCGCACCTCGATGACGTCGTTGCGGCGCTCCCGCAGGGCATCGAAACCGGGATCGGCGAAAACGGCATGCGCCTGTCGGGCGGGCAGCGCCAGCGTGTCGCCATCGCGCGCGCCATCTACAAGGATGCGCCTATCCTGATCCTGGACGAAGCCACATCGGCACTCGACAACGAATCCGAGCGTGCGGTTCAGGCGGCACTGGACGCGCTGATGAAGGGGCGCACAACGCTGGTGATCGCACACCGCCTGTCAACCATCGAACGCGCCGACAGGATCGTCGTGGTCGACCAGGGGCGGATCGTGGAATCGGGCCGGCATGATGAACTGCTGGCGCTGAACGGCATGTACGCCAAGCTGCATCAACTGCAATTTGCCACGGAAGAGGAATGAACGTGGGCCGTACGCTGGTCATATCGCCCAACTGGATCGGCGACGCCGTGATGGCGCAGCCGCTGCTGCAGCTGCTCAAGCAACGCCATCCCGAGCGGCCGATCGATGTGCTGGCGCCGCCCTCGGTGGCCCCGGTGTGGCGCGCGATGGCCGAAGTCGACAGCGTGCTCGAAACCCCTTTTCGGCACGGCCCGCTGCAGTTGCGCGAGCGCTGGAAATATGGACGGGTGCTGCGCCAGCGCGGCTACCTGGACGCCTACGTGCTGCCCAACACGCTGAAGTACGCGCTGATCCCATTCTTCGCCGGCATCAAGGAGCGCGTTGGCTACAAGGGCGAAATGCGGCATGGCCTGATCAACCGCATGCACCACGACGATGTACCGAAACGCGCGATGGTGCCGTTCTACGCGGCGCTGGCAGGACAGCCGCGCACGCCTTTGCGTGCTGACGTACCGCGGCCGGCCATGCAGGTGTCCAGCGACACGGTCGATGGCGTTTGCGCCCGGCTTGGCATCGATCGTGCGCGCCCGCTCGTGGTATTTGCCCCCGGCGCCGAATTCGGCGCGGCCAAGCGGTGGCCGGCGCGCCATTTTGCGGCGCTGGCGCAGGCGGTGATGGCGCTCGAACCGGGCGCGCAGATCGGCCTGCTCGGTTCGCCCAAGGACAAGGCTGCGTGTGACGAGATCATCGCCATTACCGGCCCTGACGGCATGTTCAACCTGGCCGGCGTCACGCGGCTTGATGAGGCGATTGCGATCATTGCCGGCGCCGCCGCCGTGGTCGCAAACGACTCCGGGCTGCTGCACATCGCCTCGGCGCTGAACCGGCCCGTGATCGCGCTGTACGGCCCCACCGACCCGGACCACGCGCCGCCGTTTTCGGACATGGCCCGCTCAATGTCGCTGCGGCTCGAGTGCGCGCCATGCCGTCAGCGCGAGTGCCCGTTGGGACACCACAATTGCATGGAGAAAATGGATTCGGCCATGGTGTGGCACGCGCTGCACCCGATGCTGCAAACCTGACTCCGGACGGCGTATCATGTGACGCAGCGCGCAGCTGTATTCAAACCAGGATTTTTCGATGAATCACCCAATCATTCCCATCGCCGTGCAAGGCAGTACCCGGCGGCGCAAACGCCAGGCGCCGAAAGGGCGCCGCGTCGAACCGGAAGCGCTGCTCGAGGTCCAGCGCTTGCTGGGCGGGGAATCGCGCCAGGCCGACCTGCTGATCGAGCACCTGCATAAAATCCAGGATGCGTTCGGTTGTCTGTCCGCCGCGCATTTGGCCGCACTGGCGCAGGAAATGAAGCTGGCACAGGCCGAAGTCTACGAGGTCGCCACCTTCTACCATCACTTCGATGTGGTCAAGGAAGGGGAGGCCGCCCCGGCGGCGCTGACGGTCAGGGTGTGCGATGGCCTGTCCTGTGAGATGGCGGGCGCGCGCGACCTGCTGGCCAGCCTGCCCGCGATCCTGGGCAAGGATGTGCGCGTGGTCGGCGCACCGTGCGTGGGCCGCTGCGAACAGGCGCCGGTTGCCGTCGTTGGCCAGAAGCCGGTGCCGCACGCAAGCTGCGAAGCGGTGGCCGCGTCCGTGGCGACGAGCGATACTCGCGATATTCCGGGCAGCTATACTGACCTGGCCGCCTACCGCGCCAGGGGCGGTTATGCCTTGCTCGCGGAATGCGTGGCAGGCACACGCGACGTCGAGGCCATCATCGCAACGATGGAAAGCTCGGGCCTGCGTGGCCTTGGCGGTGCCGGATTCCCGGCGGGCCGCAAATGGCGTATCGTGCGCGCCGAAGCAGGGCCGCGTCTGATGGCCATCAACATCGACGAGGGCGAGCCGGGCACCTTCAAGGACCGCCACTACCTGGAACGCGATCCGCACCGCTTCATCGAAGGGGCCCTGATCGCGGCCTGGGCGACCGGCATTGCCACCATCTACATCTACCTGCGCGACGAATACCACGGATGCCGCGCGTTGCTCGAAGCCGAACTGGCGAAGTTGCGTGCCGATCCGCCTATGCAAGCCATGCCACAGATCATTCTGCGGCGCGGCGCCGGCGCCTACATCTGTGGCGAAGAGTCGGCGATGATCGAATCGATCGAAGGCAAGCGCGGCATGCCACGCCTGCGCCCGCCGTACGTGGCACAGGTGGGCCTGTTCGGCCTGCCCACCCTGGAACATAATTTTGAAACGCTGCACTGGGTGCGCGAGATCGTCGAACGCGGCGCCGACTGGTTTAGCGGCCATGGTCGCAACGGACGCAAAGGGTTGCGCTCGTTCTCCGTGTCGGGGCGGGTGCGCGAGCCTGGCGTCAAGCTGGCGCCAGCCGGCATCACGATCCAGGAACTGATCGACGAATACTGCGGCGGCATGGCCCAGGGCCACCAGTTCTACGGCTACCTTCCCGGCGGCGCTTCGGGCGGCATCCTTCCCGCGTCGATGAACGCGATTCCGCTCGACTTCGATACCTTGCAGCCTTATGGCTGCTTTATCGGGTCGGCTGCCGTGGTGGTGCTGTCGGATCGCGACAGCGCGGCGGCGGCGGCGCGCAATACTTTGAAATTTTTCAAGGACGAATCGTGCGGCCAGTGCACGCCATGCAGGGTCGGCACCGCCAAGGCGCTCACCCTGATGGAGCAGCCGCAATGGGACACGGGCCTGTTGGCCGAATTGTCGCAGGTGATGCGCGACGCGTCGATCTGCGGCCTGGGCCAGGCCGCGCCGAATCCCTTCGATTGCATCATCAAGTACTTCCCACACGAGCTGGTGAAACCATGAATGCGATAACCCGGCTGGGACGCAGCGCGCTGCAGGGAACTGCCGTCAGTTTTGAATTGAACGGCCGCGAGGTCGACGCCTTCGCCAACGAGACCCTGATCGAAATCGCCGCGCGCGAGGGGATCGACATTCCGCACCTGTGCTACAAGGCCGGCATGGAAGAAGTTGGGAACTGCCGCTCCTGCATGGTTGAAATCGACGGCGAGCGTGTGCTGGCGCCTTCCTGCTGCCGCTTTCCGAGCAATGGCATGAAGGTCGCCACCGACAGTGTACGCGCCGTCGCTGCCCAGAAAATGGTGCTGGAACTGCTGCTCTCCGACATGCCAGAAACCGCGTACACGCGCCATAATGAAGTCGATTTCTGGGCTGGCAAGCTGGCCGTCGGCAAGCCGCGCTTTGCCGCGCGCAGCCAGCCGCGCCAGGATGCATCGCATGCCGCCATCACCGTCAATCTAGACGCCTGCATCCAGTGCACCCGCTGCGTGCGCGCCTGCCGCGACGAGCAGGTCAACGATGTGATCGGGCTGGCGTTTCGCGGCGATCATGCCCAAATCGTGTTCGACATGGACGACCCGATGGGCAATTCCACCTGCGTGGGCTGCGGCGAATGCGTGCAGGCCTGTCCTACCGGAGCGCTGATGCCCGCCCGGTCGGTTGCGCTGACCGTCCCCGACAAGCAGGTCGATTCCGTTTGTCCTTACTGCGGCGTTGGCTGCCAGCTGACCTACAACGTCAAGGACAACAAGATCCTGTTCGTTGAGGGGCGCGACGGCCCCGCGAATCATGAGCGCCTGTGCGTCAAGGGGCGCTATGGTTTCGACTACGCGCACCATCCGCACCGGTTGACCGTGCCGCTGATCCGGCGCGCCGATGCGCCGCCCAAGCGCGGCGACTTCAGCATGGATCCCGACCGCGTGATGGACGTCTTCCGCGAGGCGACCTGGGAAGAGGCGCTGGAACTGGCGGGTGGAAAACTGGCATTGATCCGCGACACGCACGGAAAAAAATCGCTGGCCGGCTTCGGCTCGGCCAAGGGTTCCAACGAAGAGGCTTACCTGTTCCAGAAGCTTGTGCGCACCGGTTTCGGCAGCAATAACGTCGACCATTGCACCCGGCTGTGCCACGCCTCGTCGGTGGCGGCGCTGCTCGAAGGAATCGGCTCCGGCGCGGTATCCAATCCCGTCATGGATGTGACCAAGGCGGACGTGGTGATCGTCATCGGCGCCAATCCGACGGTCAACCATCCGGTGGCCGCCACCTGGATCAAGAACGCGATCAAGAACGGCACCAGGCTGGTGGTATGCGACCCGCGCCGCTCCGAGCTGGCGCGCAGCGCCCACCGCTACCTGCAATTCAAACCCGACACCGACGTCGCCCTGCTCAATGCGATGATGCATGTGATCGTCAGCGAGGGCCTGGTTGACCAGGACTTCATCGCCACCCGCACCATCGGCTACGCCGAGCTGGAAAAGAACGTCGAAGGCTACAGTCCCGAACTGATGGCGCCGATCTGCGGTGTCGATGCCGAGACCATCCGCTATGTGGCGCGCATGTATGCGACCTCGAAGGCTTCGATGATCCTGTGGGGGATGGGCATCTCCCAGCACATCCACGGCACTGACAACGCGCGTTGCCTGATCGCGCTGGCGCTGATGACGGGCCAAATCGGCCGCCCCGGCACCGGCCTGCATCCGCTGCGCGGCCAGAACAATGTGCAGGGCGCGTCCGACGCCGGCTTGATCCCGATGATGTTCCCGGACTACCAGCGGGTCGACAATCCGCAGGCGCACGCCAGGTTCGAAAAGGCCTGGGGCGTTGCGCTTGACAGCACGCCAGGCCTGACCGTGGTCGAGATCATGCATGCGATCAAGCGCGGCGAAATCCGCGGCATGTACATCATGGGCGAGAACCCGGCCATGTCCGACCCCGACGCCAACCATGCGCGCGAGTCGCTCGCCGCGCTTGACCACCTGGTGGTGCAGGATATCTTTCTGACCGAGACCGCCTACCTGGCCGACGTCATTTTGCCGGCCAGCGCGTTTCCCGAAAAGACGGGCAGCTTCACCAACACCGACCGGCTGGTACAGATCGGCCGCCAGGCCATCGATCCGCCCGGCCAGGCAAAGCAGGACCTGTGGATCATCCAGCAGATCGCGGGCAAGCTTGGCCTCGACTGGCGCTACCTGCATGTGTCCGAAGTGTTTGACGAGATGCGGCGCACCATGCCCAGCATCGGCGGCATCACCTGGGATCGGCTTGAGCGCGATAATGCCGTCACCTATCCGTGTACGAACGAGGGCGACCCAGGCGAGTCAGTCGTGTTTACCGATCACTTCCCGCGTGAAGGCGGGCGCGCCCGCTTTGTTCCCGCAGATATCATTCCTGCCGACGAGCGCCCGGATGCCGAGTACCCGATGGTGCTCATCACCGGTCGCCAGCTCGAACACTGGCATACCGGCAGCATGACGCGCCGCACCGCCGTGCTGGACGCGATCGAGCCCGATCCGGTGGCGCTGGTGCACCCGCTCGATTTGGTTGCGATGGGCGGCGCGCCGGGCGACGTGGTGACGATTGAATCGCGCCGCGGCAAAGTGGTGCTGTACGCGCGCGCCGACGACAGCTCGCCGCGTGGCGCCATCTTTGTGCCGTTCTGCTACTACGAGGCGGCCATCAACAAGCTGACCAACGCTGCGCTCGACCCGTTCGGCAAGATCCCCGAATTCAAATACTGCGCCGTCAAAGTGGCGCTGGGCGGCGAGGTCGAGCAGCAGGGCAGTTTCGGCGGCGGCCAGGTGCTCGAAGGCTTGGGTTCCGCATGAACATGAGCGAGGCGCAGGCCAGCCTGACGCACGAAGTCGAGGTGGTCGACGAGCGTGGCCGCCATTCGGTCATTGCCATTCCCGCCGAGCGGCCACTGACCGTGTATGTCGACAAGCGCGAGCTGGTGACCCTGATGACGCTGGGCGGCGCGCCCGAAGCGCTCACGCTTGGCTACCTGCGCAACCAGCGCCTGGTCAAGTCCATCGGCAACATCGTCTCGGTTCAGGTCGACTGGGCGGTCGATGCGGTCGCCGTGGTCACCCGCAATGGCATTGCCGACGTCGAAGCGCGCACGGCAAAAAAGGTGGTCACCACGGGCTGCGGCCAGGGCTCGGTGTTCGGCGGGCTGATGGACGAAGTCGACCAGATAGCACTACCGCTTGACGCCCGGCTGCGCCAGTCCACCGTGTATCGGATCGTCGAGACGATCCGAACCCAGCAGTCGATCTACAAGCAGGCCGGTTCGGTGCACGGCTGCGCGCTGTTTTCCGGCGAGGGCGAACTCCTGTATTTCATCGAGGACGTGGGCCGCCACAACGCGGTCGATGCCATTGCCGGCAAGATGTGGCTCTACGATATTGACGGTAGTGACAAGGTGTTCTACACCACTGGCCGGCTTACTTCGGAAATGGTGATCAAGGGCGCGCAGATGGGCATTCCCTTCCTGCTGTCGCGCTCCGGCACCACGCAAATGGGGCATATGGTCGCCGAAAAGGTCGGCATGTCGCTGCTGGCGCGCTGCACCGGCAAGCACTTCCTGCTGCTCACCGGGCATGAACGGCTTGAATTCGAGCCAGCGCTGCTCAATCCGTCCTGATGCTAGACGCATTCGGCATGCTGCTCTCCGGTGATCCCACGCTGTGGCGCATCATCTGGATCTCCATGAAGACCAGCCTGCTGGCGCTAGCACTGGCCGCACCGGTCGCGGTCGCACTGGGTTACATGATCGCCAGCCATTGCTTTCGCGGGCGCCGGGTTGTCATCTGGCTGGTCCAGGCAACGCTGTCCATGCCGACCGTGCTGGTTGGCTTGCTCCTCTACCTGCTGCTGTCGCGCCACGGTCCGTGGGGCGGCTTGCACCTGCTCTTCACGCAGCCAGGCGTCATGCTCGGCCAGTTCGTGATTGCCATGCCGGTGCTGGTCGCCTTTACGCTGGCGGCTGTGCAGGCCGCCGATCCGCGCTACGCCGAGACCGCGATCGCGCATGGCGCCTCGCGCTGGCGCACCATGCTCACGGTACTGCACGAGGTGCGCTTCGGCGTCATGGCGGCCGTCATCAGCGGTTTTGGGCGGGTCATTTCCGAGGTTGGATGCGCGCTGATGGTCGGCGGGAATATCGCCGGCGAGACACGCACCATCACCACCGCCATCGCGCTCGAAACCAGCAAGGGTGACTTCGCACAGGGTATCGCGCTCGGGATGGTGCTGATCGCGCTTGCCCTGCTGATGAACGGCGCGCTGCTGTTCCTGCAGGGCGATGCACATACGGCGCGGGGGCAGACGTGACGGACATGCTTGTAATACAGCGGCTGCGCAAGGTATTCGGCGAACGCGTGCTGTTCGATATCGATTCGCTGGCCCTGGCGGCCGGTTGCGCCTATGTGCTCACTGGCGTGAACGGCGCCGGCAAGAGCACCTTGCTGCGCGTGCTGGCCGGGCTGGAAGGGGCACAGGCCGAGGGCGTGGCCTGGCAAGGGCAGGCAAGCGCGCTGGCGCCGTATCCCGCTTTGCTGCGTTCGGGGATCGTCTACGTCCACCAGCACCCGATCATGTTTTCAACCAGCGTTGCGCACAATATTGGCTACGGGCTGGTTGCGCGCGGGTTGCCGAAGGCGCAGGTAGCGGCCAGCGTGGCGGATGCGATGGCGTGGGCGGGCGTGGCGCACCTGATCGATAGCGATCCGGCTACACTTTCAGGGGGCGAAAAGCAGCGCATTGCGCTGGCGCGCGCGAAGGTGCTCGGGGCAAAGCTGCTGTTGCTTGACGAGCCGACGGCGAACCTCGATGGCAGCGCCAGGGAGCAGGTGCTCGCATTGATACCGGCCCTGATCGATCAGGGAAGCACGGTGGTGATGGCGTGCCATGACCGTGATTTGATTGGATTTCCGGGCGTGCAGCGGCTTAAATTGCGCGACGGAAGACTGGAGTACAAATGAAATTCCTGCTGTATGTCTTGCTCCTCGGAATAGCCCCTGCGGCCATGGCCGGCGATACCATCCGCCTTTCGACCACGACCAGCACCGAGAATTCTGGCCTGCTGGCCTACCTGTTGCCCGCCTTCGAAGCGAAGACCGGCAGCAAGGTCCATGTGATCGCGGTCGGCAGCGGCAAAGCCCTCGAACTGGCAAAGAATGGCGACGTCGACCTGACCCTGGTCCACGCTCGCGCTGCCGAAGACGAGTTCGTCGCCGGCGGCCATGGCGTCGACCGGCGCGACGTCATGTACAACGACTTCATCATCGCTTGTCCCACTTCCGACCCGGCCGGCATCAAGGGCGGCAAGGATGTGCTGGCAGCCTTTCGCAAGATCGCTGCGGGCAAGGTCAAATTCATCTCGCGCGGCGACAATTCGGGCACCGACCTGATGGAGAAGAGCTACTGGAATGCTGCCAGTATCAAGCCGGAGCCGGCGCGTTACCTCTCCGCCGGGTTGGGTATGGGCGAAGTGCTGAACATGGCGGCCGAACTGCAAGCCTGCACGCTGAGCGACCGCGCCACCTTCATTGCCTACAAGGCCAAAACGGGCCTGGCCGTGATGGTGGAAGGCGACAGCCGCATGTTCAACCCTTACGGCATCATTGCGGTCAGTCCGGCGCGCCATCCCGGCATCAACGACAAGGGCGCGCGCCAGCTGATCGACTGGATCACATCGCCCGAAGGGCAAGGCAGGATCGCTGCCTTCCGGGTGGACGGCCAGCAGCTGTTTTTTCCGTCAGTGCCCCGACGCCCCTGAAGCCCCAATGCCGGTTTCCGAACGCACCTTTTGCGCGTCGTAGCCGGCCCGGTCGCGCTGCGCCCGTTCGCTGTTGTCCATGATCGAGAACAGCCAGATGCCCACGAAGCCGGCCGTCATCGAAAACAGGGCCGGCGAAGTGTAGGGGAAGATCGCCTTCGGGTAGCCGAAAACATCGACCCACACGGACTTGGACAGCACGGTCAGCCCGAAGGCCGTGATCAAGCCCAGGAAGCCGCCAATGGTGGCGCCCCGCGTGGTGCAATTGCGCCACAGGACCGACATGAACAGCACGGGGAAATTGGCCGACGCCGCAATCGCAAACGCCAGCGACACCATGAACGCAATGTTCTGCTTTTCAAATACGATCCCGAGAAACACGGCCACGATGCCGAGGACGACGGTGGTGATGCGCGATACCTTCAGTTCGTTGGCGCTGCTGGCATTGCCGTGCTTGAAAACAGTGGCGTACAGATCGTGCGAGACGGCCGACGCGCCCGACAACGTCAACCCGGCAACCACCGCCAGAATGGTCGCGAAGGCCACCGCCGACATAAAGCCAAGGAAGATATTGCCGCCAACGGCATTGGCCAAGTGGATTGCCGCCATGTTATTCCCGCCTAACATCTTCCCGGCAGAATCGACAAACGCCGGATGGGTGCTGACCAGCACAATGGCGCCAAAGCCAATGATGAAGGTGAGAATGTAGAAGTAGGCGATCCAGGTGGTGGCCCAGAACACCGACTTGCGTGCCTCCCTGGCGCTGGGCACGGTAAAGAAGCGCATCAGGATGTGCGGCAGGCCCGCCGTGCCGAACATGAGCGCCATGCCGAAGGAAATGGCCGATATCGGGTCGGTGATGAAGGTGCCCGGGCCCATGATGGCGCGCGCCTTGGGGTGCACTTCAACCGCCTTGGCGAACAACGCCTCTGGGCTGAAGCCGAAGTTCATCAGCACCACGAAGGCCATGAACGAGGCGCCCGAGAGCAGCATGACCGCCTTGATGATCTGCACCCAGGTGGTGGCGGTCATGCCGCCAAACAGCACATAGATCATCATCAGCGAACCGACGATGACGACGGCGATCCAGTATTCAAGCCCGAACAGCAGCTTGATCAGCTGCCCGGCGCCGACCATTTGCGCGATCAGGTAAAACGCCACCACCACCAGCGTGCCCGAAGCGGCGAAGGCGCGGATCGGGGTTTGCCCGAAGCGGTAGGCGGCCACGTCGGCAAACGTGAAGCGGCCCAGGTTGCGCAGGCGCTCCGCCATCAGGAAGGTAATGACGGGCCAGCCGACCAGGAAGCCGATCGAGTAGATCAGGCCGTCGTAGCCGTTGGCGTACACCGCCGCCGAGATGCCCAGGAAGGAAGCCGCAGACATGTAGTCGCCCGCGATGGCCAGGCCGTTCTGGAAGCCTGTGATGCCGCCGCCGGCCGTGTAGAAGTCGGCCGCCGAGCGCGTGCGCGCCGCCGCCCACTTGGTAATGAACAGGGTGCCGGCGACAAACACGGCGAACATGGCGATAGCCGTCCAGTTGCGCGGCTGCTGTTCGGCGGGGCCGATGACGTCGGCGCCCAGCGCGGCCGCGGATAGCTGCAGCAGCACCACGGCGGCGAGAACCAGCACGGCGGGGTGCATCAGGCCACCTCGCGATGGATGGCGGCGGTCAGCTCGTCGTACTTGCCGTTCGCATGGCGCACATAGATGCCGGTAATCAGGACGGTGAACAGGATGACGAACAGGCCGACCGGAATGCCCGTGCTGGTAACGCCGCCGCCGATGGGAATGCTGAGCAGCTCCTTGTCGAAGGCAATGAGCAGGATGAAACCGTAGTAGACGACCAGCATGGAACACGCCAGCAACCACCCGAAGCGCGTTCGATCCTTGACCAGTTGAATGTAGTTAGGATTGGTTTCGATCCGGCGAACAAGGTCCTGGTCCATGGCGGTCTCCTGGTGTCCGGGCGCGCATCGCACGCCATGCCATATTGACCACAGCAATAGCCCGTCAGTTCCGCGCGATGCATTACACTATGCGTGGCTTCAAAAAATCCATCAAAAAAAGGATACGCGACGTGAAAGTACTGATCTTCGGCGCCACCGGCATGGTCGGCCAGGCCGCGCTGCGCGAGTGCCTGCAGGCATCCGACGTGGAACTGGTACAGACGGTCGGCCGCACACCCATCGGCCAGCAGCATCCCCGGCTGCGCGAACTGGTCCACGCCGAAATGTGGGACTACCAGAATGTGGAAGCCGAGCTGACCGGCTTTGACGCCTGTTTCTTCTGCATCGGCGTGACCTCGTCCGGCATGGGCGAGAAGCAATACACCCACCTGACCTACGACATGACGCTGGCGGCCGCGGAAACCCTGGCCCGCCTGAATCCGGCCATGGTGTTCATCTATGTGTCCGGCGCCGGCGCCGACAGCAGCGGCACCAGCAAGATCATGTGGGAAAGGGTGCGCGGCAATACCGAGAACGCGCTACTGAGGCTGCCGTTTCGCGGCGTCTACATATTCCGGCCGGGCATGATCCAGCCGCTGGACGGCATCAAATCGAAAACCGCCGCCTACCGGATCTTCTATTCGCTGGCCAAGCCCTTGCTGCCGCTGTTGCGCGCGGCCTTGCCAAAGTATGTGCTGACTACCCGCCAGGTAGGCCAGGCCATGCTGGCCGTGGTGCGCGGCGGGGCGCGCCGGCGCGTGCTGGAAAGCGCCGACATCAGCGTGCTTGGCAAGGACGCCGTCAAATGAAGCGGCGCGACATGCTCTGTACGCTGGCCGGGGCCGTGGCCGGACTGTCGGGCGCGGCGCCTGCCGTCGCGGGCGCCGCCATGCACAGGCGCAAGGTGCCGTCGTCGGGCGAACTGCTGCCGGTGATCGGCATGGGAACCTGGCAAACCTTCAATGTCGGGCACAAGGCCGAAGAGCGCCTGGCGGTCGAAAAAGTGCTGGCCGAGTTCGTGGCGCTGGGCGGGCGCGTGCTCGATTCCTCGCCCATGTACGGCGCCTCGGAGCAGGTGGCCGGCGAGCTGGCCGAAAAGCTGCGCATCCGCAGCAAGCTGTTCATCGCGACCAAGGTCTGGACCTTCGGCCGCGACGCCGGCATCCGCCAGATGGAGGAGTCGATGGCCAAGCTGCGCGCCCGTCCGCTCGACCTGATGCAGGTGCATAACATGCAGGACGTCCAGACCCACCTGGCCACGCTGCGCGAATGGAAGCGCCAGGGCCTGGTGCGCCATATCGGCGTGACCCACTACACGGCCGGCGCGCACGAGGAAGTGGCGCGCCTGATCGCCACCGAAAAGGTGGACTTCATCCAGATCAATTATTCGGCAGGCGAACGCGAGGCCGAACAGCGCCTGCTGCCACTGGCGCGCGAGCGCGGCGTGGCGGTGATTGCGAGCCGTCCCTTCGTTGGTGGCGACGTGTTCCGGCGCCTGCGCAGCAAGCCCTTGCCGCCATGGGCGGCGGACATCGACTGCAGCAGCTGGGCGCAGCTGCTGCTCAAATTCGTGGTCTCGCATCCGGCGGTGACCTGCGCCATTCCGGCCACCAGCAAGCTTGAACACCTGCGCGACAATATGCAAGCTGGTTTCGGCCGCATGCCCGACGAAAAGCAGCGGGCCCTGATCGCGCGCCAGCTCACCACCTGACGACGGCATGGCGCGGCGCTGGCACCACAATGTGTACGTGATCGAGCTGTCGAAGGACGTTCTTTACGAACCGCGCTTTCGCAAATCGAATCCGGATTATATGACCGGCAAGCCGTGCGTATATGTGGGGATGACGGGCCTCAGTCCCGACCTGCGCTTCGACAAGCACAAGGCGGGAATCCAGGCCAACAAGTTCGCGCAAGAGTACGGCCTGCGGCTGATGCCCGAGCTATACGCGATGTACAACCCGATGCCCTACCGCGGCGCGGCCGACATGGAAGTCGAACTGGCCATCGGCCTGCGCGAGGCCGGGTACGGCGTGTGGCAGGCTTGAAGCGCCTTACTTCACGTTCTTGAGCAAGAAGGACTCCTGGCGGCAGCTGTTGTACGAACGCTTGACCTCGCCGGCGCTGCAGCTGCGCGAACGGCCGCCCTTGTCGAAGCAGGCATGCACCTCGCGCAGGAAGCGCCCGCCGCCGTCGCAGAACGGCAGCACGCCATTGACCGCGGTGCCCGGATTGGCCGCCTTGAAAGCCTGGACCAGTTCGCCCGGGGTGGATCGCACCGGCGCGGCCGGCCGCTGGTAGGCAGGCGGGATCACCAGCTGGTCTTTCATTTTCGCCGACAGGGCAAAGTAGGCCGCCGGGTCGAGGCCCGAACAGGTGCCGTGCTTGCGCCATTCATGGCCGACCAGTTTCGGCGATGGATACAGCGAGGCATAGGTGGCCTGCAGCGCGCCCGGCAATTTCTCGTTCGAACAGCTCTCCGGATACCCGGCCTCGTGTTGCGGCCACAGGCCGTGCAGCACGAAACCGAGACCGCGGCCGCACTGGGCCGGGTCGCGGTGGGTGGCGCAATACGACGGGGACCAGCTCATGGCAACGGCGTAGTAGTCGAACTGGCCGGGTTGGGACTTGGGTGGCTTGGCTTGCGCGCCGGCGGTCAGGGCGAGCAGGGCAATCAGGAGCAGGGAGCGAAAAGTACGCATATCGTGTTCAGCCTTCTGTAGAGGTTAGGGCGTGCGGGAAAGTTCAACTTTAGCAATAGTAATACAAGCGCGTTGGCGTTTTCGTATCTTATTGATTTTTAACAACTTTCTTCCCGTGCGCGCTCAACCCTACATGAGGATGACGTCGTACTGTTCCTGGTGATAAGTCGATTCGACCTGCAGCGAGATACGCTTGCCGATGAAGTCGCCCAGCATGGCCAGGTGCTGCGATTCCTCTTCCAGGAACAGGTCCACCACTTCCTGCGAGGCGAGGATGCGGAATTCGCGCGGGTTGAACTGCTTCGCTTCGCGCATCAGTTCGCGCAGGATTTCGTAGCAGATCGTGCGGCTGGTCTTGACCTGGCCCTTGCCGGCGCAGGCCGGGCAGGGCTCGCACAGGATATGCGCGAGCGACTCGCGGGTGCGCTTGCGCGTCATTTCCACCAGGCCCAGCGCCGAGAAGCCCGACACCGACACCTTGGTGCGGTCGCGCGACAAGGTTTTCTTCAACTCCTGCAGCACCGCGTTGCGATGCTCGTTGTTGTCCATGTCGATGAAGTCGAGGATGATGATGCCGCCCAGGTTGCGCAGGCGTAGCTGGCGCGCCATCGCATGCGCCGCTTCCAGGTTGGTCTTGAAGATGGTATCGGCAAAATTGCGCCCGCCCACAAAGCCGCCGGTGTTGACGTCGATGGTGGTCATCGCCTCGGTCTGGTCGACGATCAGGTAGCCGCCCGATTTCAAGTCCACGCGGCGGCCCAGCGCGCGCAGGATTTCCTCCTCCACGCCGTACAGGTCGAACAGCGGCCGCTCTCCCGTGTAGTGCTGCAGGCGCGTCAGTTCGCTCGGGGTATAAGCCTGCGCGAACTCCACCAGCATCTGGTGGTTCTCGCGCGAGTCGACCTGGATGCTGGCCGTTTCGTCATGCACGAAGTCGCGCAGCACGCGCTGGGCCAGGCTCAGGTCCTGGTACAGCAAGCTGGTGGCCGGCCGCGTGCGGGCGCCGTGGACAATCGCGCCCCAGGTCTTGCGCAGGTAGTCGACGTCGGCCTTGAGGTCGACGTCGGACGCGTCCTCGGCCATGGTGCGCACGATGTAGCCGCCTTTTTCTTCAGGCGGCAGCAGGCTTTGGAGACGGCTGCGCAGCAGTTCGCGTTCGGATTCCTTTTCGATCTTTTGGGAGATTCCGATGTGGCAGTCCTGCGGCAGGTAGACCAGCATGCGGCCGGCGATCGAGATCTGGGTCGACAGGCGCGCGCCCTTGGTGCCGATCGGGTCCTTGATCACCTGGACGGTCAGCACCTGGCCGTCGAACAGGACTTTTTCGATCGGGGTCGGAGCGACGTTGGGGCTTTCGTGGTTGCGCGCTTCCCAGATGTCGGCCACGTGCAAAAAGGCTGCGCGTTCGAGGCCGATATCGATGAAGGCCGATTGCATCCCCGGCAGGACCCGGACGACTTTCCCGGAATAGACGTTACCGGCCAGGCCGCGCGTCAATGTGCGTTCAATGTGCAATTCCTGCACGGCGCCTTGCAGGATCAGCGCAACGCGCGTCTCTTGCGGGGTGATGTTGATGAGGATATCTTCGTTCATTGGTCAATGCCGCCGTGCCAGAATGTGCAAGACATGATCATACACGGGGAGGGGCTCTGCCGGTGCTGCCACTACGACATCGTCAAGGCAGCGGTATGCCAGCCTTGCGCAGCAGTTTGGCGGTTTCATACAAGGGCAGGCCCATGATGCCCGAGTGGCTGCCGTCGATATGCTCGACGAACAAGGCGGCCATGCCCTGGATGCCATACCCACCGGCCTTGTCGTACGGCTCCTGGGTGGCGCAATAGGCCTTGATGGAGGCGGCCGACAGCGTCGCAAAACGCACTTGCGACACCTGGGTCAGCTGTTCGATCAGATTGAGGTGGTGCACCGCGATTGAAGTAAGCACCTGGTGCGTGCGGCCGGACAGGCGTTCGAGCATGGCCGTCGCTTCGGCCTTGTTGGCCGGCTTTCCCAGGATCTCGCCGTCGAGCGTGACGGTGGTATCGGCCGCCAGCACCGGACGCACCGGCAGGCGCCGGTTCTGCACAATCGACCAGGCGACTGCAGCTTTTTCGCGCGCCACCCGTGCCACATAATCGACCGGGTCTTCACCGGGATGCGGGATTTCGGTCACGTCGGGTCCGCGCGCGAGGTCGTTGCGCAGCAAGAGCAGCTCGAACTCCACGCCGATCTGGCGCAGCAATTCCCGCCGCCGAGGGCTCTTCGATGCAAGGTAAATTTTCTTGTCGATCGGTTTCATCGAACTTCCACTTCTTAAACGCGATGGTAAGGGTGATTCTGCGTGATCGACCACGCTCGATACAGTTGCTCCGCAAGCATAACACGCACGATGCCATGAGGGAGCGTCATAGAGGAGATACGAATCAGGCCCTCGGCGCGGGCCTTGAGTTCAGGGTCGAGGCCGTCGGCCCCGCCGATCAGGAACGCTGTGTCGCGCCCTTCTTGTTGCCAATTCATTAATTGTTGCGAAAGACCCACGCTGGTCAGGTCTTTGCCGCGCTCATCAAGGGCGATGATGCGTACATTCTTGGGCAGGGCCGCCTCGAGGCGCTCGCGTTCGAGCGCCATCGCGGTGGCTGCTGTCTTGCTGCCTGAACGCTCGACCGGCTTGATTTCCTTGAGCACGATGCGCAGCTCGGGGGGCATGCGCTTGGTGTACTCGGAAAAGCCGGTGTCGATCCAGGCCGGCATTTTATGGCCGACTGCAGCAATGATGAGCTGCATCGGCGCTTACTCTGCCGCTTTTTTGACGGTACGCTTGATGATTTTCTTTTCCGGCACGGCGTCGGCAGGTGCCTTGGCAGCTTTGACGCGCGGCGTGGCGACGCGTTTTGGCGGCAGTTCCTTGAGTGCCTTGACTGCAGCCGTTTCGGTTTTGGTTGGCTTGATCTTGACGACCTTGCCCACTGGCGTAGCTGCTTTCTTGGCCGGAGCGCGCTTCGGCTTGTCGGTGGCGGTGGCTTTCGTCACGGCCGTCTTGCGCTCGCGTACAGGCTTGACTTCAGGCGCAGGCTGGGTCGAAGCGAGGTGCTTCGACTTCGGCTTGGTTTCGGCCGCTTCGGCCGCTTCAACGGTGCCCTTGCGCTTGGCGGCGCCCAGTTTCACTGGCTTGTCGCCCCAGATTTCTTCAAGGCGGTAGTACTGGCGGATGGCCGGCTGCATGATGTGGACGATCATGTCGCCCAGGTCGACCAGGACCCATTCGCCGGTGTCTTCACCCTCGATGCCGACGATGTCGCCGCCGGCATCCTTGACCTTGTCGCGCACGGATGCGGCGAGGGCTTTGGTCTGGCGGTTCGAGGTGCCCGAGACAACCGCGATGCGGTCGAAAAGGCTGGTCAGGTGGACGGTGTCGAAGACCTGGATGTCCTGGCCTTTGATGTCCTCGAGCGCATCGACGACGAGGGTTTGAAGTTTTTTGATATCCATTAGATTTTGTATAAATTATGTTGTTGAATATAGTCTAGCACTACCGGGGAGATAAGCGAGTTTGCCTTCTCTCCGCGTTGTAACGCCGCACGGACCTGGGTGGCTGAGATATCCACTTCCAGCGTCTGCGCCAGGTAAGCATGGCCAGACGGGGTATTACGCAGCTGCTCCAGGCTTGCCTGGCGCTGCTGAAGTTCGGTGGCGACCGCCGCGGGCAACGCCGCCTCGGCCAATGAATAACCCGGGCGCGCAGCCACGCCGATATGGGCCAGGTCAAACAGGGCGCGCCAGTCGCGCCAGGTATCGAGATGCTGCAACTGGTCGGCGCCCATCAGGAATACGATCGACGCGTGCTCGCCAAATTCGGCGCGCACATTGCGCAGCGTGTCGACCGTGTAGGTAGGCGTGCTGCGCTCGATCTCCTGGCGATCCAGCGTCACCGGCAGCCTGGCGTCCGCGAACGCTAGCGCGAGCATCGCGGCGCGGTCGTCGGCGCTGGCCTGCAAGCCGCTCTTCTGCCACGGGTTACCGGCCGGGATGATGCGCAGTTCGTCGGGATGGAGCAGCTTTGCAAACAGGGCGGCGAGTGCCACATGGCCGTGATGGACCGGGTCGAAACTGCCTCCCAGCAGTGCGACGCACAACGTCACGTTGCGAGCCAGTCCCGGTGCACCAGGAAGTCCGTGTACAGCGCCGCTTCCGCGCTGCCTGCCTCTGGCTGCCAGTCGTAGCGCCATTTGACGACCGGTGGCATCGACATGAGGATCGCCTCGGTGCGTCCGCCAGACTGCAGGCCGAACAGCGTGCCGCGGTCGAACACCAGGTTGAACTCGACGTAGCGGCCGCGCCGGTAAGCCTGGAAATCGCGTTCGCGCTCGCCATACGGCTGGTCCTTGCGCGCGCGCAGGATCGGCAGGTAGGCCTTGATAAAACTGTCGCCCACGCTTTGCACCATCGCATGGCTGGCGTCGAAACCGGGCGCGTTGAAGTCGTCGAAGAAGATCCCGCCGACGCCGCGCGGCTCCTTGCGGTGCTTCAGGTAGAAGTATTCGTCGCACCACTTCTTGAAGCGCGCGTGCAGCTCGTCGCCATAAGGGGCAAGCGCATCGCGGCAGCTCTGGTGGAAGTGGCGGGTGTCGGCTTCGTTGCCGTAATAGGGCGTCAGGTCCATGCCGCCGCCGAACCACCACACCGGCTCCTGGCCCTCGGCCGTGGTGGTGAAAAAGCGCACGTTCATGTGCACCGTTGGCGCGTAGGGATTGCGCGGGTGGAGCACCAGCGACACGCCCATTGCTTCCCACGAGCGGCCTGCCAGCTCCGGGCGGCCGGCCGCGGCCGACGGCGGCAGGTTGGCGCCCATGACATGTGAGAAGTTGACCCCGCCGCGTTCGAGTACATTGCCTTCCTCGATCACGCGCGACACGCCGCCACCGCCCTCGGGCCGCTCCCACGCATCGCGCAGGAATGGCTTGCCGTCGACTTCTTCGAGCGCAGCAACGATGCGCGACTGAAGATCGAGGAGCCAGGCCTTGACGGCCGCAGGGGTAGGGGATGACATTCGGGTGGGATCGGGGAATAAAAAAGGGAGGACGAATTGTACACTGTCCGGGGAATTTATGATATATGGCCCCTTCGCCCCCTTTTCGCCCGCTTCTACGCCGACCTTGGGCTTTGCACCATGCCCGCGCCCACATCGAAGGGATCGAAGTCCTGGCTCAGCCGCTCCTTGCTGGCGCTGCCGGCCAGTTTGCCAATCAGGTTGAACACATTCAGTGCATTCTTGCTCGCCAGATGCTGGCACCACAGCGTGGCCACGCCGGCCACGTGCGGGGTGGCCATGCTGGTGCCGCTCAAGGCGCGCAAGCCGCCCCCGGCGGCGGCCGAGACGATATTCACGCCAGGGCCGCTGACATTGGCCCCGGTATTTGAAAACGGCGCGGTCCGGTAGCCGGCGGGTCCCTCGCCGAGCGCGGCCACCGACACGATGCCCTCGGCAATCGCCGGCGGGCCGACCGCGACTTCGAAATCGGGATCCTGGTCGCGCCGGCTCTCGTTGCCGGCCGCGGCCACGATCAGCGTTGGCTGCGACATCATGCCGCGCGCCTTGATGTGCTCCGACAGGCTGTCGAACAGGCGCGTATTGGTGCGGTAGCCTTCCAGCGCGCGCGAGGTCGCCAGTTCCACCGGCATGCCGTTCTGCTCGACCAGCTCCTTGACGTAGCCACCGAAGTCCATCCCCAGCGACATCGAAATGACATGCGCGCCCTGGTCCACGGCCCACAGGATGGCCGCGACGATGCCGTCGCTCGAGCCGCCGCCGTTACGGTTGAGGACTTTGCCGATCAGCGCCTTTTGCACGCCGGGCGCCACGCCGATCCGGATGCCGTTGACGGGGCGCCCGAAGATGGTGCCGGCGCAATGGGTTCCATGGCCGTTGAGGTCGCCGTTGCCCTCGCCGGTGAAGTCTTTCTGGACCAGCTGGACTCCGGCGAAGGCGGGATGGGCGGCGTCGATGCCGGTGTCGAGCACGGCGACGACGATGCCTTCGCCGGTCATGGGCGAGGTATCGGCGCCGACCGCCTGCACGCCCCAGGTGACGCTTTGGGCCAGGGTGTTGACCTCGCCGACATCGAAGGGCGCAAGCAGGCGCATGGGCATGGCGGGCGCAACCGCGAGGACACCGGCATCGCGCGTAATAAAGGGAATCTGCTGGCGGTCAATGGCCACGGCTTCGGCCGACAGACCGGCTGGTGTACCGGCCTGAGCCGGCAGCACCGTAGCGCCGCGCCACACGTCGCGCGAGGCCAGTGCCTCGGTCCTGAGGATGATGTGTGTTGTTTTCATTTCTGCTCCTCCAATTGATTGCCGACGCCGCAAGCTTGCGGCGGCGTGCAAAGTCAGATCAAGGGGAGGGCGGAAGGTTCAGGCTCAGGGTGCTTCGTGGCAGACCGCTTCGATGTTCTGGCCGTCCGGGTCGCGCACGAAGGCGCCGTAATAGTTCGGATGGTAGTGGGCGCGGATGCCGGGAGAGCCGTTGTCGACGCCGCCTGCTTCGATGGCGGCCTTGTAAAAGGCATCGACGATGGCGCGCGAAGCGACGCGGAAGGCGACGTGCACCGGCGGCGTGGTGGCCACGCCTTCGCTGATCCAGAAGTCGGGTTTGGGGGACTCGCCGAAGCCTGCCACATCGGTGTGGCCGGTAACGCTGGCCGGAATGTGCATCAGCATGGTGTAGCCGATGGGCGCCAGTGCGGCGCTGTAGAAGGCCTTGCTTTTCTCGAAGTTGCTGACGCTGATGCCGGTATGGTCGATCATTGCATTCTCCTTGTTAAAACCGGGGTCAGACCACTTTTGCTGTTTTGCAAAAGTGGTCTGACCCCGGTTTTGGGGCAATATTGGCTTAGTGCTTCAGTCCGCGCCAGCCGATGTCGCGGCGGAACTGGGCGCCGTTGATGTGGATCTGGTCGACCGTCTCGTAGGCCTGCCGCTGCGCCATCTTGACGCTGTCGCCCAGGCCAACCACGCACAGCACGCGCCCGCCACTGGTGAGCAGCTTGCCGCCCACTTGCTCGGTGCCCGCGTGGAAGGTCACGCACTCCGGCGTTTCCGCCGGAATGCCGTCGATAACGTCGCCCTTGCGCGGGCTGTCCGGATAGCCGGCCGCGGCCAGTACCACGCCCACCGCCGTGCGGCGGTCCCATTCCAGTTCCACCATGTTCAGCGTGCCGTTGACGGCGTGTTCCATTACCGTCAGCAGGTCGCTTTTCAGGCGCGCCATGATCGGCTGCGTTTCCGGGTCGCCCATGCGGCAGTTGAATTCCAGTGTTTTCGGATTGCCCTTGTCGTCGATCATCAGGCCGGCGTACAGGAAGCCGGTGAACACGATCCCGTCCTTGGCCATGCCGTTGATGGTCGGGTTGATGATCTCGCGCATCACGCGCGCATGCATCTCTGGCGTGACGATGGGCGCCGGCGAATACGCGCCCATGCCGCCCGTGTTCGGGCCTTCGTCGTGGTCCTTCAGGCGCTTGTGGTCCTGGCTGGTCGCCAGCGGCAGTACGTTCTTGCCGTCGCACATGACGATGAAGCTCGCTTCTTCGCCTGCCAGGAATTCTTCAACGACGATGCGCGCGCCGGCGTCGCCGTAACGGTTATCGGCCAGCATCTGGTCGACCGCGGCATGCGCTTCGTCGAGCGACATGGCCACGACCACGCCCTTGCCAGCGGCCAGGCCGTCGGCCTTGATGACGATAGGCGCACCTTGCTCGTCGACGTACACGTGCGCCAGTTCGGCGTCGGTGAAGCTCTTGTACTTTGCCGTTGGAATGCCGTGGCGCTCCATGAAGGCCTTGGCGAAATCCTTGGAGCTTTCCAGTTGCGCCGCTTCGCGCGTTGGTCCGAAAATCTTCAGGCCGCGACCGCGAAACAGGTCGACGATGCCGGCCGCCAGCGGCACTTCAGGGCCGACCACGGTCAGCGCGATGTTTTCGGCGACCACGAAGTCGGCCAGTTGTTCGGCGTCGGTCAGCTGCACATTGACGAGTCGGATGTCGCGCGCCGTGCCGCCATTGCCGGGCGCGACGTACACCATCTGGATACGTTCGGATTGGGCCAGTTTCCAGGCCAGTGCGTGTTCGCGGCCACCAGAGCCGACTACCAGGATTTTCATGTGTGCTTAGTCTTCGATCAGGGCGTTGGTATAGACTTCCTGTACGTCGTCGAGGTTTTCGAGCGCGTCGAGGATCTTTTGCATCTTGATGCCATCTTCGCCGCTGAAGACGGTTTCGACGGCGGGCTTCATGATGATCTCGGCCACTTCGGCCTTGAAGCCGGCTTTTTCCAGCGCTTCCTTCACACTGATAAAGGCGAACGGGTCGCACAGGACTTCGAAGCCGCCTTCATCGTCGGCCAGCACGTCGTCGGCGCCTGCTTCGAGCGCGCATTCCATCAGCTTGTCTTCATTGGTGCCGGGCGCAAACAGGAACTGGCCGCAATGCTGGAACATGAAGGCGACCGAGCCTTCGTTGCCCATGTTGCCGCCGTGCTTGTTGAACGCGTGGCGCACTTCGGCCACGGTGCGGGTCCGGTTGTCGGTCATGCATTCGACGATGACGGCGGCGCCGCCGATGCCGTAGCCTTCGTAGCGCACTTCTTCATAGTTGACGCCTTCCAGGCCGCCCGAGCCGCGCTGGATGGCGCGCGTGACGTTTTCTTTCGGCATGTTGGCATCGGCTGCCTTGTCCACAGCCAGGCGCAGGCGCGGGTTGGTCGCGATGTCAGGGCCGCCCAGGCGGGCGCCGACCGTGATCTCCTTGATCAGGCGCGTCCAGACCTTGGCGCGCTTGGAGTCGGTGGCGGCCTTTTTGTGCTTGATATTGGCCCATTTGCTGTGTCCAGCCATGTGGAAATTCCTTAGACGGTATGCAAGAGTGGCCAACATTTTACCATGCGTGCTTGCCGAAATCCGGGGCCCGCCAACTCGCTCTGGCGATTCGCTTTACAATCCTTGCATGAGCAAAAGCGCAACCGTGACGCCTTCCCCTGCCATCGAACGGCCAGCCCTGCTGGCGGGCCTGGCCATTGCCATTGGGGGCGCGGTGCTGTTTTCGACCAAGGCCATTGTTGCCAAGCTGATGTACAGATACAACATCGACGCCGTCACCGTGATCGCGTTCCGGATGCTGTTTTCGCTTCCTGTATTCGCTGCCATTGCCGTGTGGCAAATGCGTACCCAACCCGCATTGTCCGGCGCCGACCGTTGGCGCATGGTGGGCCTGGGGCTGATCGGCTATTACCTGTCGAGCACGCTCGATTTCCTCGGCCTGCAATACATTTCGGTGGGCCTGGAGCGGCTGATTCTGTTCCTCACACCCACCTTCGTGCTGTTGCTGACCTCCATTTTTCTCAAGCGCCACATCAGCCGCATCGAGTCGCTGGCCATGGCCACATCCTACTGCGGCATCGTGCTGGTGTTCGCGCACGACCTGAGCAGCGGCATGGAGACGGTGGCGGCCGGCGCGCTGCTGGTGCTCGGCTCGGCCATTGCCTACGCGCTGTACCTGCTGTTTTCAGGCGAAATGGTGCGCAGGATCGGATCGTTGCGGCTGGTGTCATACGCCATGTGCGTCGCCAGCGCCGCGTGCATTGCCCAGTTCTTCATGCTGCGCCCGGCCGCCTTGCTGATCCAGCCGGCGCCGGTGTACTGGCTCTCGCTGGTCAACGGGATCTTCTGCACCATTTTGCCGGTCTTTATGACCATGATCGCTGTGCAGCGCATCGGCGCGGCGACCGCCTCGCAGGCTGGCATGGTCGGGCCCGTATCGACGCTGTTCCTGGGGGCCCTGGTGCTGGGCGAGCCGATTACCGCCATCCAGCTGGGCGGCACCGCCCTGGTGCTATCGGGAATCTACATGCTGTCCAGGAAAAGCTAACGCGAGGAAAAAATGACGCCACGGATCGCGCTGATTGCGCACGACAAGAAAAAAGACGACATGATTACGCTTGCGGCCGAGTACCTCGACTTCCTGCGCGTGTGCCACCTGGTTGCCACCGGCACGACCGGCGGGCGCCTGGCCAACGAACTGGGCTTGACGGTCGAGCGCAAGCATTCCGGCCCGTTCGGCGGCGACCTGCAGATTGGCGCCGACCTGGTCGACGGCAAGATCGACGCCGTGATCTTCCTGCGCGACCCGATGACGCCGCAGCCGCATGAACCCGACATCAACGCGCTGGTGCGCGCCTGCGACGTGCACAACATCGCCTGCGCCACCAATGTATCGAGCGCCCACCTGGTGCTGTGCCAGCTCAAGCTGGCCGCCCGCAAATCAAGCAAGGAGTAAGCAATGCCAAAAGCCATACGCATGAACCGCAGCGGCGGACCGGAAGTGATGGAATACGTCGACGTCGAGGTGGGCGAACCCGGGCCGGGCGAAGCGCGCGTACGCCACGCGGCGATCGGCCTGAACTTCATCGACGTGTACTTCCGCACGGGGCAGTATCCGCAGCCGCTGCCGGGCGGGCTGGGCATGGAAGGGGCGGGCGTGGTCGAGGCTATCGGGGCGGGCGTGACCGAAGTGAAGGTGGGCGACCGGGTGGCGTATGCGGGCCGCCCGAACGGCGCGTACGCCGAGGTGCGCAACATGCCGTCGAATATACTGCTGGTGCTGCCGGACGCGATCAGTTTCGACACCGCCGCCGCCATGATGCTGCAGGGCTTGACCGTGCAGTACCTGTTCAACCTGACGGTCAAGCTCAAGCGCGGCGACACCATCCTGTTCCATGCGGCGGCGGGCGGGGTAGGGCTGATTGCATGCCAGTGGGCGCGCGCGATCGGCGTGAACATGATCGGCACCGTGGGGTCCGACGAAAAAGCGGCGCTGGCGCTGGCCAATGGCTGTACGCATGTCATCAACTACAACACCGAGAACTTCGTCGAGCGGGTCAAGCAGATCACCGATGGCAAGATGGTGTCGGTGGTGTACGACTCGATCGGCAAGGACACATTCACCGGATCGCTGGACTGCCTGCGGCCGCTGGGGATGATGGTCAGCTTCGGCAGCGCGTCGGGTCCGGTGCCGCCGTTTTCACTGGCCGAACTGGCCTCGCGCGGCTCGCTGTTCATTACGCGGCCTACCTTGTTCGCGTATGCGGCGGAACGGGGCGACCTGGAATCGATGGCGGCCGATTTGTTCGAGATGGTCGCCAGCGGCAAGGTGAAGATTGACGTCAATCAGCGTTATCGCTTGTCGGAAGTGGCGCAGGCGCATATCGACCTGGAAGGGCGCAAGACGACCGGTTCGTCGATCCTGCTGCCGTAAACGCTAAAAACGCTAAAACAAACACGTCATCCGCGGCAACTCTTTGCAAAATCAGGGTCAGACCTCTATTTGTTGCACCATCGGGGTCAGACCTCTATTCGTTGCCCGGTGGCGCCAAATAGAGGTCTGACCCCGATTCGTTTTGGCGAGACTGGAACGCTTGCTTATTGCGCTTTCCTGCTTCAGTTCTACTCGAAGCGTCACGCCTTAAAGCACGGGGAAGCGTCAAATTGAAATCGGGGTCA
>JAZKCA010000117.1:0-4973 GCA_040388275.1 Pseudomonadota bacterium | reverse complement strand
GTAGGGCTCCGAATAGAGGTCTGACCCCGATTTGCTTGGGTGAATAGTTACAGCGTGACCGGAGCGGCTGCTGGCGCGGGCTGCTTCTGCGCGCGCTCGCGTTTCAATTCCACCCGGCGCGCCACGCCGCTCACACCCGGAAAGCCGACAAAGGCGCTTTGCACCAGCGCCGGCATCTGGGCAGGCGTGGACATCACATTGCTGTTGTTATGCACCGTCACGTCGAACAGGCGCTTGCCGTCGGCCGCCGACTTGATCGCCACCTGCAGCTCGCGCCGGTAGGTGTGGCGGATACGCTCGGTGTAAGCGGGCATGCCGCCCCAGAACGGATCGTAGAGGGCGCTGTAATAACCGCCGCCCCAGTGGTGGCGCCCGCCCCAGTGCGGGCGGTTGAAGGGCGAGGCCAGCATGTAGCGCGAACCGACGTAATAGGTCGGCCAGATTGGCTCGATCGAGCGCACCATGATGTCGGTGGTGGTAAAGCGCATCGATACCTTCATCGCCGGCGTGCCGCTGACCGCTTCGCGAAAGCCCAGGCGCGCCAGTTCGCCGCGCACCAGGTTCTGGTAGCTGCGCACTTCGAGCGTGTCGTCCTGGGGCGCCGGCGCTTCGAGCACGTAGCTCTTGTCCGACAGGTCGGCGGGCCATTCGTGGAAGGTGGTCACATTGCTGCGCACCGTAGACGCGCAGCCGCCCAATAACAGGCTCAGTGCTGCCGTGGCAATTATCAGTATGCGTTTCATTGCAGTCTCCATCCGGAAATCCGTTTTGCCCAAAGTCACTTTACGCCCAATTCCAGCATTCTCGCAGAAAATTTACGATTTGTTACCCTCGCTACATACCGCCACCGTAGAATCGCGCCAATGGTGTGGTCTTGGTAAAATACACCCCTGCCCACCGTCCATGCCGAGCTCCCCATGCGAACCGACACTCCCCAGACGATCTACCGCAAAGACTATACGCCGCCCGCTTTCCTCGTCGACACAGTGGAACTCGGCTTCGATCTGGATCCCCAGCGGACCATCGTCGCCAGCCGCCTGACCATGACGCGCAACCCCGACAGCGCCCAGCGCGAGATCGAGTTGTACGGCGAAAACATCGACCTGGTGGCGCTGCGCATGAACGGCAAGGCCCTGGGCAAGCGCGACTACCGCATCGACGGCAATCTGCTGCTCATCCCCAACGCACCCGACGACGTCACGCTGGAAATAGAAACCCTGACCGCGCCGGTCAAGAACACGACCCTGAACGGCTTGTACGTTTCCAACGGCAACTTTTTCACCCAGTGCGAGGCCGAGGGCTTTCGCGCCATCACCTATTTCCCCGACCGTCCCGATGTCATGGCCCGCTACACGGTCATGTTGCGTGCCGACAAGGCGCTTTACCCGGTGCTGCTGTCGAACGGCAACTTGATCGAAGAGGGCGAGCTGGGCGATGGCCGCCATTACGCCAAATGGGAAGACCCGTTCAAGAAACCGTCCTATCTGTTCGCCCTGGTCGCGGCGCGCCTGGTGTGCCAGGAAGAGACCTTCCGCCTGGCGGACGGACGCGACGCCCTGCTCCAGGTATGGGTCGAGGAAGGCAACCTCGACAAGACCGATTACGCGATGCAGTCGCTCAAGAACAGCATCCGCTGGGACGAAGAGCGCTTCGGCCTCGAGCTGGACCTTGACCGCTTCATGATCGTCGCCGTGAGCGACTTCAACATGGGCGCGATGGAAAACAAGGGCCTGAACATCTTCAACACCAAGTTCGTGCTGGCCAACCCGCGCGTGGCGACCGACGTCGACTACGCCGGCATTGAAGCGGTGGTGGGCCACGAATACTTCCACAACTGGACCGGCAACCGCGTGACCTGCCGCGACTGGTTCCAGCTCTCGCTCAAGGAAGGCCTGACGGTGTTCCGCGACCAGGAATTTTCGAGCGACATGATCGGCACCGACAGCGGGCGCGCGGTCACCCGCATCGACCAGGTGCGCACCCTGCGCCAGGCCCAGTTCCCCGAAGACGCAGGCCCGATGGCGCACCCGGTGCGTCCCGACTCCTTCGTCGAGATCAACAATTTTTATACCGTCACCGTGTATGAAAAGGGCGCCGAAGTGGTGCGCATGTACCAGACCCTGGTGGGCCGCGACGGCTTCCGCAAGGGCATGGACCTGTACTTCATGCGCCACGACGAACAGGCGGTCGAGTGCGACGACTTCCGCAATGCCATGGCCGACGCCAATGGCCGTGATTTCGACCAGTTCGAACGCTGGTATAGCCAGGCCGGCACGCCGGTCGTACGCGCCGAAGGGCGCTACGATGCCGCTGCCAAAAGCTATGTACTGACGCTGAGCCAGCATTGTCCGCCCACGCCTGGCCAGGCCCGCAAGCTGCCATTCCACATCCCGGTTGCCTTCGGCATGCTGGGCGCCGCCGGCCAGGACCTGCCGCTGGTCATGGACGGCAAAAAAATGGGAACGACGACGGTGCTGGAACTGACCGAAGCCACCCAAACCTACGTTTTCACCAGCGTGAATGAAGCGCCGACGCCGTCGATCCTGCGCGATTTTTCCGCGCCGGTCGTTCTCGAATACGACTACACCGACGCGGAACTGCTGCATCTGTTCAGCCATGACAGCGACCCCGTCAACCGCTGGGAAGCAGGGCAGCGCCTTGCAATGGTCCGCTTGATCAAGCTGACCGCCGCGATTGCCGAAGGGGGCAAGCTGGAACTGGATGACACCTTCGTCGACGCCATGCGCAAGATCCTGGTCGACGAATCGCTGGATGCGGGCTTCCGCGAGCAAGCCTTGCTGCTGCCGTCCGAGAGCATGATTGCCGACCAGCTGGAGGTGGTCAATCCGCTGGCCATCCATCTGGCGCGCCAGTTCATGCGGCGCATCATCGGACTGGCCTTGCGCGACGAATTGACGGCGCAGTACCAGGCCAACCTGACGCCGGGCGAGTACAGCCCGGACGCCATATCGGCGGGCCGGCGCGGCCTGAAGAACCTGGCGCTGGCCTATAAGGCGGCCGAACCGGGCGAGGAAACGATCGCGCTCGTGCAGCGGCAGTACGACAATGCCGGCAACATGACCGACCGCGTGGCGGCCCTGGTAGCACTGATCCATGCCCAGGCCGATGGCGTGGGCGACTCGCTGCAACGCTTCTACCGGGAGTTCGAGAGCGAGGCGCTGGTCATCGACAAGTGGTTCACGATGCAGGCCGGCGCACCCGCAACGGACGTGGCCAAGGTGCGTTCGCTGATGGGCCACAAGGCGTTCAGCATGAAGAACCCGAACCGCGCACGCAGCCTGATTTTCGCCTTCTGCAACGGCAACCCGTCCCGTTTCCATGCTGCGGACGGCAGCGGCTACGCCTTCTGGGCCGAGCAGGTGATCGCGCTCGACGCCATCAACCCGCAGGTGGCCAGCCGCCTGGCGCGCTCGATGGACCGCTGGCGCCGGTTTGCGCCGGCCCTGCAGGCGCAAATGAAAAAGGCGCTGCAGCAGGTCGCCGGCAAGAAGAAGCTCTCGAGCGACGTGCGCGAAATCGTCAGCAAGGCCCTTGCCAATTAGCCCCTGAAAAAAACAGAATTCATAACAAACCCAAGGAAGTCCATGAAACGCGTCAGCCTCACGCAGCACCTGGTCGAAGAACAACGCAAGAACAACACCATCCCCGCCGAACTGCGCCTGTTGATCGAAGTGGTCGCACGCGCCTGCAAGACCATCAGCCACTCGGTGGGCAAGGGCGCCCTGGGCGACATCCTGGGCAGCGCGGACACTGAAAACATCCAGGGCGAAGTCCAGAAAAAGCTCGACGTGATCTCCAACGAGATCCTGCTCGAAGCGAACGAATGGGGCGGCCACCTCGCTGCGATGGCATCGGAAGAAATGGAATCGATTCACCCGATCCCGAACCGCTATCCGATGGGCGAATACATGCTGCTGTTCGACCCGCTCGACGGCTCCTCGAACATCGACGTCAACGTCTCGATCGGCACCATCTTCTCGGTGCTGAAGGCGCCTGAAGGGATGGGGGCACCGACCGAAGCGGACTTCATGCAAGCGGGCAGCGAACAGGTCGCGGCCGGCTACGCGGTCTACGGCCCGCAGACCATGCTGGTGCTGACCACCGGCCACGGCGTGAACTGCTTCACGCTGGACCGCGAGATGGGCTCCTGGGTGCTCACCCAGCGCAACATGATGATCCCTGCGGAGACCAAGGAGTTTGCGATCAACATGTCGAACTCGCGCCACTGGCACGCGCCGGTCACGCGCTACGTGAACGAAATGCTGGAAGGCGAAACCGGCCCGCGCGGTAAGAATTTCAATATGCGCTGGATCGCCTCGATGGTGGCGGACGTGCACCGCATCCTGAACCGCGGCGGCATCTTCATGTACCCGGCCGACACGCGCGACACCTCCATGCCCGGCAAGCTGCGCCTGATGTACGAAGCGAACCCGATGGCGATGATCGTGGAGCAGGCAGGCGGCGCGGCCACCGACGGGCGCACCCGTATCCTGGATATCCCGCCGCAAAAGCTGCATCAGCGCGTGCCGGTGTTCCTCGGCTCGAAGAGCGAAGTGGAGCGCGTGAGCAGCTACCACGCCGAGTAAATCGCCTGTTTTTCGGGCAAAAAGGCGAAAATGCGCTCAGGACTAGCAAGATTGCCGGATTCTTTGCTAGAATACGCGTCTTCGCCGATTTAGCTCAGTTGGTAGAGCAGTTCATTCGTAATGAAAAGGTCGCCAGTTCGATTCCGGCAATCGGCACCAAGTATTCGAAACATGTAGTACGAAAAAGCCCAGATAAACCCGGTCTCACAGGGTGAACCTGGGTTTTTTTACGCCTGCGCTGGCGGGAATTCCAGCTATATGATTCGCATGTCCCATGCCGTCTCATCGCTAAGCTCCCCCGGTCGATGAAGAGTAAGCGTTCAACGCTACCACGACGGATGTTAAGTCAGGTTGGGTTAGAGCGCC
>JAZKCA010000116.1:0-27160 GCA_040388275.1 Pseudomonadota bacterium | reverse complement strand
ACCACTTTTGCCGATCGGCAAAAGTGGTCTGACCCCGGTGTGAAGGCAACTATTCCTAATTAAAAAGCCGCCAGGCTTTGCAGCGGGCGGCTTTTGGAGCAGCGCACCGAAGTGCGCGGCAGGAAACGAATTAACGCTTCGAGAATTGCTTTGCGCGACGTGCTTTGCGCAGACCAACTTTTTTACGCTCGACTTCGCGCGCATCGCGGGTAACGAAACCGGCACGTGCCAGGTCGCCCTTGAGGCTTGCGTCGTAGTCGATCAGGGCGCGGGTGATGCCGTGGCGAACTGCGCCAGCCTGGCCGGACTCGCCGCCGCCGTGAACGTTGACCTTGATGTCGAAACGCTCGACATTGCCGGTCAGTTCCAGTGGTTGACGAATGACCATCAGGCCGGTTTCGCGCGAGAAGTAATCCGACGCTGGCTTGCCGTTGACGATGATGAGGCCAGTGCCAACCTTGATGAACACGCGAGCGACTGCACTCTTGCGACGGCCGGTGCCGTAATTGTAGTTACCGATCATGTCAGCTCCTTACTTGAAGAGAACGAGTGCTTTAGGTTGCTGGGCCGCATGCGGGTGGGAACCTTCCGCGTACACTTTGAGCTTCTTGATCATGGCGTAGCCAAGCGGGCCTTTAGGCAGCATGCCCTTGACCGCTTTTTCAAGCGCGCGACCAGGAAAACGCTCTTGCATTTTCTTGAAGTTGGTTTCGTAGATACCACCTGGGTAGCCGGAGTGACGGTAGTACGTCTTCTCGGTTGCCTTGGTACCGGTCACGCGCAGTTTGCCTGCGTTGATCACGACGATGAAATCGCCGGTGTCGACGTGAGGAGTGAATTCCGGTTTGTGTTTGCCGCGCAGTCGGAGTGCCACTTCGCTGGCAACACGTCCGAGGATCAGATCCGTCGCGTCAACCACTAACCAATCGCGCTGGACTTCATGGCCCTTAGCGGAAAAAGTTTTCATGTTGACTTCCTAAATATAAAACTTGTTAAATCGCTCAAATGGTGGTTCCGCCATTACCGCCAGCGGACGCTGCCTTATAGTCTTTCCTGAGCAAACGGAAAGCCGGCTACTATAGCGCACTTTGCCGTGTCCAGTCAAGCCGCGCGTCACCCTGATTGAAATGCATCAGGGCAACACTGTGAGAATTCGCAACGGGCACTGCGGGCCCCGGCCCTAGACTCTTCCTCACCCGGCTTCCGTATCCGTCATGCGTAGTTTGCAACTTTTCATTGACTGCGGAAAGACTCGCACCATAGACTGTCTGCGCAACCATTGGGGGGACACTGTGTGAAAACTAGCCTGATTTTTTGCGCGTTGCTGATTGCGCTGCCGGGCCTGGCGCCGGCCCGCGCGGCGGCAAAAAGCGTGGCCCAGCAGGGCCGCAGTTGCCACCTGCCGGGATCCGAGGAAGCGCTGCGCTGCGTCGCGCTGCGCGTCCCCCTCGATTACGCCCGCCGCAACGGCGAGAGCCTGCCCTTGCACGTGACGATCGCCCCGGCGTTTCGCGAAGCGGCCCGTTCCGATCCCTTGTTCGTGCTGGCTGGCGGGCCCGGCCAGGCCGGCACCGACGTGCTGGTCCTGCTCAACAATACCTTCCGCCGGGTGCGCGCCACGCGCGACATCGTGTTCATCGACCAGCGCGGCACCGGCCTGTCGGGCAAGCTCGATTGCCCCAGGACGCCCAACGAAGAAAGCCTGACCGAGGCCGAGAGCGACGCCGCCGCGCGCGCCTGCATTGCCGCCATCAAGCAGCCCTTCAGTGCCTATTCGACCGACAACGCCACGCGCGACATCGAACAGGTGCGCAGCGCGCTCGGCTACGACGCCATCAACCTGTGGGGCGCTTCTTATGGCACGCGCCTGGCGCAGTCGTATGCGCGCGCCTACCCCGGCCGTGTGCGCGCGGCCATCCTCGACGGCGTGCTCCAGCCCGAACAAGTGATCCCGGCGGGCGGGCGCGACGGCCAGGCCGCGCTGGAACTGGTGTTTCGCCAGTGCGCGCTCGATCCGGCCTGCCACCGGGCCTTTCCGGCCATCCGGGCCGAATACGCGGCCCTGTCGGCGCGCGTGGCCAGCGGCGCCGTCAAGCTGCAATTGCCCGATCCGCGCACCGCGCGCCCCCTGAAACTGGACATGACCAGCGACCGCTTCCTCGGCACCGTGCACAGCATCCTGTACAGCGCGCTCGACGCGCGCCGCCTGCCCTATTTGATCCATAGCGCCCATAACGGCCAGTGGGAACCGTTCGTGGCGCGCCGCAACGTCGCCAGCGACCTCTCCGCCGACGGTCCGGTCGCCCGGCTGATGCACCTGGCCGTGGTGTGCGCCGAAGACTTCCCGCGCCTGACCCCGCAGTTGCAGGCGCTTGACGCGGCCGCGCTGACCGCGCCCATGCTCGAACGGATGAGCGCGATGTGCGCCATGATGAAGATGACGCCGGCGACCTACCGCGCGCCGACGGCGATCGTGTCGCCGGTGCTGATGCTGTCGGGCGAACTCGATCCGGTCACGCCGCCGCACCGCGCCGAGGCGGCCGGCCAGTACATGCAGAAGGTCCAGCACCTGAGCGTGGCCTGGGCCGGGCACGGCGTATCCCAACTCGGCTGCGCGCCGCGCCTGCTGCGCGAATTTCTCGACAAGCCGGCCGACAAGGTCAATGGCGCCTGCCTGAAAGAGATCCCCGCCCCGACTTTCCAGCTCGGCAGCGCCGGGCCCCAACCCTGATCCGCGCGGAGAGCCCATGATCGAAGTATCCGATGTACGTAAAAAATTCGGCGCGGTGCAGGCGCTGGGCGGGGTCAGCTTCTCGGCCCGCAACGGCCAGATCACTGCGCTGCTGGGACCGAACGGCGCCGGCAAGACCACCTTGCTGCGCCTGCTGGTGGGCCTGCTCAAGCGCGATACGGGCACCATCCTGATCGACGGCCTGGACCCCGAGAAGGACCCGATGGGCGTGCGCACCAACATCGGCTTTCTGACCGACCAGTTCGGGCTGTACGAGCGCATGAGCACGCGCGAATACCTGGTCTATTTCGGCGAACTGAACGGCATGCGGCCGGAAGCGGCCAATGCCCGCATCGATGAGGTCTCGCAGCTGCTGGTCATGGACGATATCCTGGAGCGCCGTTCAAAAGGCTTTTCCCAAGGCCAGCGCATCAAGGTGGCGCTGGCGCGCACGCTGCTGCACCGGCCGCGCAACCTGCTGCTCGACGAACCGTCGCGCGGGCTCGACGTGATGAGCACGCGCGCGCTGCGCAGCGCACTGGCCGCCCTGCGCGCCGACGGCTGCTGCGTGATCATGGCCACCCACGTGATGCAGGAAGTGACCCACTTGTGCGACGACGTGATCGTCATTGCCAAGGGCCACACGGTGGCCCAGGGCTCCCCGGCCGAGCTGTGCCAGCGCACCGGCATCGCCAGCCTGGAAGACGCCTTCGTCAGCCTGGTCGGCACCGAAGAAGGGATCTCGGCATGAGCGCCGCCAAGCCGGCCAAGGCGAAGGCCATGCGCTCGAAATTTTCGATCGTCTTCATCAAGGAATTCATCGAACACCTGCGCGACCGGCGCGCGCTGGCGATGCTGGTGCTGTTCGTGATGATGTATCCGCTCATGCTCGGCTACATGATGAACCACATGATCGAGCGCGCCACCAAGCCCGAACGCGAGGGCATGGAACTGGCCGTGATCGGCGCCGCTCAGGCGCCCACCCTGATGGCCCAGCTCAAACAGAAGAACATCACCGTGACCCAGCTCGGCCCCATGACCGAGGAAGCCATCACGCTCCTGCTGCGCGAGCGCAAGGCCGTGGCGCTGCTGCGACTGGAAGACAAATACGCCGAGAATTACGGGGACATGCGCCCGGCCAAAATCGAAATGTGGTACGACTCGGCCAGCGACGAGAGCCCGCGCCAGCGCGACATCGAGGAGGTCCTGAACAACTACAGTTCGGCCATCGCTGGCGCGCGCCTGCTGGCGCACGGCGTCTCGCCGGCCATCATGGCGCCGGTCAAAGTTCAGCGCTACGACACCGGCACCAATGCCTCGCGCTCGGCCAGCATGATCGGCGCCATCCTCGGGATCCTGTTCTTGCCGGCCTTCTTGTGCTGCCTGTCGGCGGCGGTCGACAGCACTGCCGGCGAGCGCGAACGCCGTTCGCTCGAAGTGCTGATGGCGCAGCCGGTCAGCCGCCTGACCCTGATCAGCGGCAAATGGATCGCCGCCGCTGCGCTGTCGATCGTCGGCCTGTCGCTCGAACTGGGGCTGGCGCACGGCATCCTGTCCTGGCTGCCGCTGGAGGAAATCGGCATGTCGTGGCGCGTGACCACGGCCGACCTGGCGCGCACCTGCCTGGCCGCCGTGCCGCTGTGCCTGTTCGCGGCCGCGGCCCAGATCGCGCTAGCGATGAATTCGAAATCCTACAAGGAAGCTCAGAGCGTGCTGTCGATCTTTACCCTGGTGCCGCTCTTGCCCGGCCTGGTGGTGTCGATGATGGACATCGAGACCGCCGAATGGATGTACATGGTGCCGATGCTGGCCAACCAGACCTTGCTGCGCGAACTGGCCAAGGGCCAGGCCATGGGCGCGCTGCCGTTCACGCTCACCTTCCTCAGTTCCATGCTGCCGGCAATGGCCATCATCGCGTTTGCAAGCTGGCGCATGAAGAGCGAGCGCTATGTGCTGGCCGTGTAAGTGCCGCTGCCCTTACAATAGGGCAGGCACCCAATAACGGAGAGAATGCATGGAAGTGAAAGTCAGCTGGAACGGCCCGTCAGGCATGAGTTTCCGGGCCCAGACGGGGTCCGGCCACATGGTGAGCATGGACGGGGCGCCCGAAGGCGGCGGCCACAACCTGGCGCCGCGTCCGATGGAAATGGTTTTGCTGGGCACCGGCGGCTGCACCGCCTACGATGTAGTGCTGATCCTCAAACGCGGGCGCGAAGACGTGCGCGGCTGCGACGTGACCCTCAAGGCCGAACGCGCCGAGACCGATCCCAAGGTCTTCACCAAGATCGCCTTCCACTTTATCGTCACCGGCAGGAATTTGAAGCAGACCACGGTCGAACGGGCAGTCAGCCTGTCGCACGACAAATACTGCTCGGCGTCGATCATGCTGGCCAAAACGGCCGAGATCACGCATACCTTCGAGATCGTCGAGGGCTAAGCCGCCACTAGATGTAGTAAGCGGTCGTGGTCATCACCTTGGCCATGGCCGACATGGCCGCCTTGACCGGCGCCGGCGCCTCAAGCGCGCCCAGATCCCTGGCGGCCTGGCCGTGCGCCGCTTCGTCGCTGCGCATTTGCTCGACGATGGCGCGCGACTTCGCGTCTTGTGGGGGCAGCTTGTCCATGTGGCTGGCCAGGTGGTCCTCCACCTGGCGTTCGGTCTCGGACACGAAGCCCAGGCTGCGCGCATCGCCCAGTTGGGCCGCCACGCTGCCCATGACGTACGCCCCCGCATACCACAAGGGATTGAGCAGCGACGGCTGCGAACCGAGCTCGGACAGCCGCTGGGCGGTCCAGGCCAGGTGGTCTTCTTCCTCGCGCCCGGCCAGCGCGAACTGGGTGCGCAGCGCCTCGCTCTTGGCGAAGCGCGCCTGGGCGTTGTAGAGCGCCTGCGCGCATACCTCGCCCACATGGTTGACCCGCATCAGGCCGGCGCTGTGGCGCTGTTCGGCCGCGTCAAGCTGGCCGTCGTCCGCATGCGCGCCAGGGGTCGGGCGAGAAGCCGAGGCCACCCCGGCGATCACGCGCAGGGCCTTGTCCATGCCGACGATCAGGTGGTCCAGGGGATTGATGGAGCGGGGTGCCGACATGAGATTCTCGCTGCGCGGAAAACCCTATTATAGGGCTTCGGGCGCGGGGGCCGCGCCGCCCTCGCCGCGCGGCACGGGCGAGGGCTGGCGCTCGATCCAGTCCAGCAGCGCCCCCCCGATATCGACTTTCGAGATATTCTTCGCCACGCCCAGATTGAGCGACAGCAGGAAGGCGATGGTATCGGTGGGCACTTCGGGACAGTGCTTCGCGAAGGCCGCCCGAAAGCGCGCCGAATCGACCACCGGCACCACTTTTTCACCGCTCATGAACTGCAGCACGCTGGTGATGCTGTGGCCCTTGCCGATCGAGTGATAGATGAAGCGGTTAAAATCGCGGTCGATCTGCTTGAAGTCCAGCGTTTCCGAGGTCATCAGGCCGGTCAGGTAGTACAGGCCCAGGGCGACGCGGAACCAGTCCACCGACTCGGCGGCGCCATGGCCGCAGCGGGTGACTGCCAATACATTTTCTTTGAGGACGTTATCCATGGCGCCATTATCCACATTTCCGGCCGCTTTTGTGACGCAGTGCGGCTTGCTAATGCGAATTTTTGCATGCTACCCTCACACTTTAGCGATGGGAATCCCCTGATGATCGAGGTAAAAGGCCTGGCCAAGCGCTTTGCGGTGCCGGTCCACAAGGAACGGCGCGCGCAGCCGCGCGATGTGCGCGAGCATGACGGCTGGTTCCACGCGGTGCGCGATGTCTCGTTCCAGTGCGCGCCCGGCGAAGTGCTCGGCCTGCTGGGCCCTAACGGCGCCGGCAAGACTACCGCCCTGCGCATCCTCTCGACGGCGCTGCGTCCGGACGCCGGCAGCGCCTTCATCAACGGCATCGACATCCTGGCCGAGCCGCTGCTGGCGCGCCAGCGCATCGGCTTTTTATCCGGCAGCACGGGCCTGTATGGACGCCTGACCGCGCGCGAAAACGTCGAATATTTCGGGCGACTGCATGGCATGGCGCCCGAACGCCTCAAGCGCCGCTGCGACCTGCTGTTCGACCAGTTGCAGATGCACGAGTACTCCCACAAGCGCGCCGACCAGCTCTCGACCGGCATGAAGCAGAAATGCGCGATCGCCCGCACCGTCATCCACGAACCGGAAATCCTCATCCTCGACGAGCCGACCACGGGGCTGGACGTGATGTCGGCCAAGATCCTGCTCGACTTCATCGCCAGCTACAAGGCGCTTGGCATCCCGCTGATCTTTTCGACCCACCATCTGCACGAGGTGGAAAAGCTGTGCGACCGCGTCTGCATCATCAACCGCGGCGCCACCGCGTTCAGCGGCACGCTGGCGCAGCTGCGCACGCTGGGCGGCAGCGATGACCTGTACGACGCCTTCGTGCGCGTCATCAACGAGGACCTCTAGCATGTGGACTGTGTATATCAAGGAGATGCTCGAGCTGCTGCGCGACCGCAAGACCTTCATCTTTACCGTGCTGGTGCCGATCGTGGCCATGCCGCTGATCTTCGGCGGCTTCGGTTACCTGACCTCGACCATGTTCAAGAAATCCGAACACGCCGAGCTGACCTACGCCGTGTTCGGCAAGGAAAACGCGCCCCAGCTGTCGGAGCGCTTCGCCAGGGAGAAGGGCTTTCGCGAAGTGACGCTGGCCGACCCGCTGAAAACAGAAGCCATCAAGGACGCGATCGACCAGGACCTGATCAAGTTCGCACTGGTGATCCCGGCCGGCTTCGAGCAGGCGCTGGACGAACACCGCCAGGCCGGCGTGGCGCTGCACTACAATAATGCGGTGGCAGTGGACCTGACGCGCAAGCGCGTCACCGCCGTCATCGACGATCATAATGCGGCGCTGCGCGAAGTGGCGCTGTCGGCCATGAAGATGAGCAAGGCCGAACTGCGCTACGCGCTCAACCCGATCCGGCTCGAGGAAATCTCCACCGCCGGCACGCGCGAGCGCATGGGCGCGATGGTCGGCGGCTTCTTGCCGTACATACTGCTGATGGTGTGCCTGATGGCGGCCATGTACCCGGCGATCGACCTGGGCGCGGGCGAAAAGGAGCGCGGCACGCTCGAAACGCTGCTGCTCGCGCCCATTTTGCGCACCTCCCTGGTGCTGGCCAAGTTCCTGGTGCTGTTTACGGTGGGGCTGACCTCGGCGCTGCTGATGGTGGCCAGCATGGGCGTGCTGCTGACGCTGTTCGGCAACCGCTTTGAAGGCGGCCTGGCCATGATGGTGCGCGCCATCGGCGCGCGCGACCTGGCCATGGTGGCCCTGATGCTGGTGCCCACGGCCGCCATCTTCGCCTCGATCCTGCTGTCGATCTCGATTTACGCCAAGAGCTACAAGGAAGCGGCCGGCATGATTTCGCCGCTGATGATGCTGGTGATCGTGCCGATCATCCTGGCCATGCTGCCCGGCGTCGAACTGAACTGGTTCTGGTCGATGGTGCCGCTGACCAACGTCTCGCTGGCGATGAAGGAACTGGTCAAGGGCACCATGGACTACAGCATGTTCTGGGCCATCCTGCTGTCGACGACCCTGATCGCCGGCGCGTTACTGGCCTGGTGCCGCTGGTGGTTCACCCGCGAAGTCGTCCTTTTCCGCAACTAGCACGCGCGCAACCGGGGTCAGACCACTTTTGGAATCCGGCAAAAGTGGTCTGACCCCGGGTTTCCCCCCGTTCTCGGCGGCGCCGCCCTGCTCCCCGGTTTCGGCACCCTGGGACGCCCAAATTACCGTGCGTCGCAATGGACCGCACCTTGGACGCCAAATTTAATACAATGCAACTATAAAAGAAGTGTGCCGGCGTACATATCGCCCTCGCAACAGCATCAAGGATCAGGAGTCCCCGAATGGAGTTACGCATCCGCAATTTGTCCAAGACCTACGCCAATGGCGTGGTGGCCCTGGACAAGGTCAGCCTCACCATCCCCGCCGGGATGTTCGGCCTGCTTGGCCCGAACGGGGCCGGCAAGTCGACCCTGATGCGCACTTTGGCCACCTTGCAGGAATGCGATTCGGGTTCGGTGTTTTTCGGCGAACTCGATGTGCTCGATGAAAAGGACGAGATCCGGCGTCTGCTCGGCTACCTGCCGCAGGATTTCGGCGTGTACCCGAAAGTGACCGCCTACGAGCTGCTCGACCACTTCGCCGTGCTCAAGGGCCTGTCGCACAAGGCACGCCGGCGCGAAGTGGTCGACGGCCTGCTGCAGCAAACCAATCTGTTCGAGGTGCGCCACCAGCGCCTGGGCGGCTTTTCGGGCGGCATGCGCCAGCGCTTCGGCATCGCCCAGGCGCTCTTGGGCGACCCCAGGCTGATCATCGTCGACGAGCCCACCGCCGGACTCGACCCGCAGGAACGGGTGCGCTTCCACAATTTGCTGTCGGACATCGGCGAAGACAAGACCGTGCTGCTGTCGACCCACATCGTGTCGGACGTGTCGGACCTGTGCGCCAATATGGCCATCATCAACAAGGGCCATGTGCTGCTGTGCGGCGAACCGCAAAAGCTGATCCACGACGTGGCCGACAAGATCTGGGAGCGCTTCGTGACCAAGGCCGAACTGCCCCACTTCCAGCGCGAGCACGCGGTCATCTCGACCCGCCTGCTGAGCGGGCGCACCCTGATCCATGTGTACGCCGAGGGCGACCCCGGCGACGGCTTCGAGGAAGCCCCGGCCGACCTCGAAGACGTGTATTTCGCCACCATCGCCGGGCGCCACGTCGCGGCCAGCAACTGCTAAGGTGGCATCCATGTTGGCAATCGCCCTGTTCGAAGCGCGCCAGCGGCTTAAGCTGCTGTCGAGCTGGGTCTACTTCGGCATGTTCCTGGCGCTGGCGATGCTGTGGATGGCCGCCGCCGGCGGCGTGTTCAAGGACGCCATCGTTTCCTTCGGCGGCCAGACCTTCATCAATGCGCCATTCTCGGTCTCGATCACGGTGGCCTTCCTGTGCTGCCTTGGCGTGATCGTGATGGCGGCCATGGTGGGCCGCTCGGTGCAGCAGGACTTCGAATACGACATGCACCACTTCTTTTTCAGCGCCCCGATCGGCAAGCACGACTACGTGTTCGGGCGCTTCCTGGGCGCCTTTGCCACCCTGGCGCTGGTCTTTTCCAGCATTCCCCTTGGCGCCTGGCTGGGTACCTTCATTCCCGGCATCGAGCCCGAACGGCTGGGCCCGGGCGGCGCCTGGCAGTATGTCCACCCCTACCTGTTCCTGATCCTGCCCAACCTGTTCATCTTCGGGTCGATCTTCTTCGTGCTGGCCGCGCTGACGCGCCGCATGCTGCCGGTGTACGTGGCCAGCGTGGTCATGATGATCGGCTACATCGTCGCGCCCGGACTGGCGCGCGACCTGGACTACAAGACCTTCGCCGCGCTGATCGACCCCTTCGGCACCACCGCCCTGATCCGCCTGACCGAATACTGGACCATCGTCGAGCGCAACACCCGCAGCGTGCCATTTGAAGGCGTCTACCTGCTGAACCGCGAAATCTGGTGCGGCTTCAGCCTGGTCGTTCTGCTGCTGGGCTACTGGCGTTTCCATTTCATCGGCACCATCGACAGCCGCGCGGCCCCGCGCAGCCTTGGGGAAGAGGCGCTGCAACTGTCGCACGCGGCGGTCGACACGGCCGAACGGCCCGACTTCGGCCGGCGCAGCCTGGCCGCACTGCTGCTCAGGTCAAGCTGGCTGGGTTTCCGCGAATCGGTCAAGGATGTCTACTTCGTGGTAATCGTGCTGGCCGCGGTGCTGGCGATCTTCGGCGCGTCGATCAACATGGGGGCCATGTTCGGCACCCGCACCTACCCGGTCACCTACCAGGTGCTGGAAGTGGTCAACGGCACCTTCTCGCTGTTCCTGCTGATCGTGACGACCTTTTATGCGGGCGAACTGATATGGCGCGAACGCGAGGCGCGCGTGTCGCAGATGCTCGACGCGCTGCCGCTGCCAAGCTGGCTGCCGCTGCTGTCCAAGCTGTTCGCCCTGATCGGCCTGCAGGCGCTGATGCTGTGCGTGGCCATGGCCTGCGGCATGCTGATCCAGATGTTCCACGGCTATTTCGCGCTCGAGCCGGGCTTGTACCTGGAATCGCTGTTCCTGATCCAGTTGCCCCAGTTCGCCCTGATCGCGGTGCTGGCGATCGCCCTGCAGGTGCTGATCAACCAAAAATACCTGGCCTACTTCGCGATGATCCTGTACTACCTCGCGCGCCTGACCTTCGGCACGCTGGGCCTGGACCATCCGCTGCTGCTGTACGGTTCGACGCCGGACTTCATGTACTCGGCCATGAATGGCTGGGGCCACTTCCTGGCGCGCGAACGCTGGTTCGACCTGTACTGGGCCGGCGCGGCGATGCTGCTGATGGTACTCTCGCTGATCTTCTGGCCGCGCGGCTACAACGCCGAACTGGGCAGCCGGATCCAGCTGGCGCGCCGCAACCTGTCCTTGCCGGTGCTGGTCAGCCTGGGCATCGCACTGGGCATGTTTGGCGGGACCGGCGCCTGGCTGTATTACAACCTGCACGTGCTGGGCGACTACCAGAGCGCGTTCCAGCGCGACGAGCAGCGCGCCCAGTACGAAGCGCGCTACAAGAAATTCGCCGTGGTGGCGCAGCCGCGCATCACCGACGTCGACCTGAAGGTCGACATGGTGCCCGAAGAACGGCGCCTGAAAGTGCGCGGCAACTACCAGCTCGAGAACAAGAGCGGCTCGCCGGTGACGCAGCTGTTCATCACCCAGGAGCCGGGCGCCGAGCTGACCCTGGCGTTCGGCCAGAAGGCCCGCCTGGAACTGGCCGACGACAAGCGCGGCTTCCATATCTACCGGCTCGAGACGCCGCTGGCGCCCGGCGCGCGCCTGGCACTGGCCTTTGCGCTGGACTTCGAACCGAAAGGCTTGCTGGGCATGGGCAGCAACACGCCGGTGCTGGCCAACGGCAGCTTCTTCAACAACGACACCTTGCCGCGCATCGGCTACCAGGAGCGGGCAGAACTGAACGACGACCGCGACCGCAAGCGGCACGCTCTGGCGCCGCGCGCGCACATGCTGGCCGCCGACGATCCGCGCGGGCTGGCCAACAGCAACCTGGCCAGCGACGCCGACTGGATCAATTTCAACGCCGTCGTCAGCACCAGCCCGGACCAGATTGCGATCGCGCCCGGCACCCTGGAAAAGGAATGGGTGTCCAAGGGGCGGCGCTACTTCAACTACCGGATGGACAAGCCGATCCTCAACTTCTACGCCTTCCAGTCGGCCCGCTACGAAGTGCGGCACGACCGCTGGCAGGACGTGACGATCGACGTCTACTATCATCCCGGGCACGAGTTCAACATCGACCGCATGGTCAAGGGCGTCAAGGCCTCGCTCGAATACAACTCGAAGCACTTCAGCCCTTACCAGCACAAGCTGCTGCGCATCGTCGAATTCCCGCGCTATGCGACGTTCGCACAATCGTATCCTGGCACCATCCCGTATTCGGAGAGCATGGGTTTCATCGCCAAGGTCAACGACAAGCACCCGAAAGACATCGACTTCCCCTTCTACGTGACGGCGCATGAAGTGGCGCACCAGTGGTGGGGGCACCAGATCGTGGGCGCCAACACGCGCGGCAGCACGGTGCTGTCGGAAACGCTGGCTGAATATTCCGCGCTGATGGTGATGAAGCAGCAGGTCGGGCCGGCCAAGATGCGGCGTTTCCTGCGCTATGACCTGGACCGTTACCTGCTGGGGCGCGCGCTCGAGAACAAGCGCGAACTGCCGCTGGCGCAGAACGAGAACCAGGACTACGTCCACTACCGCAAGGGCAGCCTGGCCATGTACCAGCTGCAGGAAGTGCTGGGCGAGGCAACCGTCAACCGCGTGTTGCACGAGCTGCTGGCGCGTTACGCTTTCCATGCCGCGCCCTACCCGAGCGTGACGGTGCTGGTCGACGCGCTGCGCAAGGAGACCACGCCGGAGCAGGCCTACCTGATCGACGATCTGTTCGAGGCAATCGTCCTGTACGAAAACCGCGCCATCGAAGCCAGATCAGTGCGCCGCGCGGACGGCAAATACGTGGTCACGCTCAAGGCGGTGGCGGTCAAGATGCGGGCCGGCGAACTGGGCGTGGAAAAGGAAGTGGCGCTCAAGGACTACATCGACTTCGGGGTCGACGACAAGGACGGCAACGCGCTGGTGCGCGAGCGCCGCGTGATCGCCACGCGCGACGTGACGCTGACGATGGTCGTGAGCACCCGCCCGGCGCGCGCCGGCATCGACCCGGATAACAAGCTGATCGACCGCAAGCCGGCCGACAACATGGTCGAAGTCACGCACGGCAGCGGGAAATAGCGCCGGCCAGCGCACTTGCCAGCTGGTGCTGCCAGCCGGCGGCGCTGGCCTTGTTCCACACCAGCCACGCCTGCTCGCTGCAGGTGAAGCTGCAGTCGGAGACATGAATGCGCACCAACCCCGCTTCGGCCAGGGCGAAATCCGGCAGGTAGGCCAGCGCTTTGCCCGCCCTCACGAAGCCGAGCAGCAGTTGCAGGTCGTCGGTCCAGTAGCGGATCTTGCGCGGCAGCTGGTCGTCGCGCCAGCCGTCCGAGCGTCCGCCCCGCTGAACCCCGCAGAACAGGGAACGTGGCGGACAGGCGAAATCATGCGCCAGCACCTGCGCGCTGCTCGCCTTGATGACGCTCCCCTTGCTGCCTTGCGCCAGCGGATGGCCGCTCCCGGCCACCAGTTGCAAATTGAGTTCGCCCAGCGAAGTCGCCTCCCAGCTGTCGGACCAGTGCTCGCCGCGCCCGGCAATCGCTTCGCCGGTGACGATCGCGCCGTTGATGTCGCCGCGCGCCAGCGCCGCCAGCGCCTCGCCCTCGAACATGGCCTGCATGCGCAAGGTGGCGTCCGGCCAGTCGCGCAGCGCTTCGCTGGCCGCTTGCCCGTGGCGCCACAGCAGCAGCGCCGGCCCGCCCAGCCGGCAATCGAGCGCGGCGCGCTCGCCCATCACGTCGGCACGCGCCTGGTCGGCCAGCGCCAGCAGATTGCGCGCGCGCCCCAGCAGGCGCTGGCCGCTGTCGTTGAGGAGCAGCTGCTTGGCGCTGCGGTCAAACAGCGGCGTATCGAGGCTCTCTTCGAGCCTGCGCAGCGCCTTCGACACCGCCGACGGCGTCAGGTGCATCTCGATGGCCGCCGCGCCCAGCGATGGGCGCTGCGCGGCGCTGACGAAGATCCGCAGGTCGCTCAGGTTCATGGTGGTTTCCAAACAGGACATAAAACATGATTATAAGTTGCTTTACGAGACCGATAGCAGCAAGTAGCATGGGGCCATGAAAATCGATCCCCCCAAGCACCGCCAATGGATCTACCGGCAGCGCCCCCAGGCCACCGTCGGCAGCGAACACTACGAACTGCGCGAACAGCCGCTTGACACTGCCCTGGGCGCCGGCGAGGTGCTCATCGCGGCGCGCTATTTCAGCGTCGATCCGTACATGCGGATCGGCCAGTCCGGCAAGCCGACCTACGACGCCGAACCGCATCCGCTCGGCGTGGTGCAACAAGGTGGCGTGGTAGCGCAGGTGCTTGCCTCGCAGGATACCGGCTTCGCGCCGGGCGACTGGGTGCGCAGCTACTCGGGATGGCAGAGCCATGCGCGGGTGGCCGCCAGCGCGCTCACCCCGGTCGACCCGGCCATCGCGCCGGTGACCACGGCGCTCGGCGTGCTGGGCATGCCAGGGCGCACCGCCTGGTTCGGGCTGACCGAGGCTGGCCGTGCGCATGCGGGCGAAGTGGTGGTGGTGTCCGGCGCGGCGGGCGCGGTCGGTTCGCTGGTGGTGCAGTTCGCCAGGCGCCATGGCGCGCGCGTGCTGGCCATTGCCGGCGGCGCCGGGAAATGCGCCTGGCTGCGCGACGTGCTGCATGCCGACTGGACGCTCGACTACAAGGCCTTCGCCGACGCCGATGCGCTGGGTGCGGCCATCAAGGCGATGACCGGCGGCGTGGACGTCTATTTCGACAATGTCGGCGGCATGATCACCGATGCCGTGATCCCCCTGATCAACCGGCGTGCGCGCATCGTCATCTGCGGCCAGATCAGCCAGTACGGCGGAGGCCTAGATGCGCCCGAGCTGGGCCCGCGCCTGCTGCACCACTTGCTGTACCAGCGCGCCAGCATGCAGGGCATCCTGGCGCGCGACTACGTGCACCGCATGGATGAAATGACGCGCATCGTGGCGCCGTGGGTGCGCGCCGGCGAGATCGTCTTCGAAGAAACCGTGATCGACGGTTTCGACCAGCTGCCGGCGGCGCTCAATTCCCTATTCACGGGCGAGCACCGTGGCAAACTCCTGGTGAAGGCATGACATGAAAAAACTGATCGCATTGCTGGTCCTCGTGGCCAGCGCAGGCCTGGCCGCCGCTGCCAACCCCACCATGGGTGAACACGGCATGGCGCTGTTCGGGGGCAAGCAGGGCCTGTATGCGGCCCACCTGCCGATGTTCCATGCGCCGCACGACTACCAAGTCATCCTGCGCCTGCGCCTGGCCGACAAGGCGCAGGACCGCGCGCTGCGCTCGCGCCTGAACGGCAAGACGGCGCTGTGGACCTTGGCCCCCGAACGATTCGAGATCGACCGCCTGGCACCGGGCGCGCCCCATCCGCTTGGCGCCTTCAAGGCCGACCTGGTGCTGGGGCACTTCGAACAAGGCGGCAAGACCCAGTACGCCGGCGCCGGCGTCATTGTCGAGCAGGTGCTGCTGTATCGCCAGTTATCGCCCGAGCTTGTCCAGGCGAGCACGGCCCGCTACCTCCAGCTGGGCACGGGTACGCAGCGTTTCCTGGTCAAGCAGGTCGACAGCCGGCCGGACTTCGACCATATCGTCGCCATTCGCGCGTCGAAAGGGGCATCCGCGGCGCCGTTCGAGGTCGCCAAACAAGCGCTAGCCGAAACGCCGGCGCAGGCGCTGCAGCGCGCCCTGCCCGCCGCGCGCGTCCTCGGCACGGTCTACTTTTCAACCGAAGACCTGAAGTAAGCGCGATTGCCTTCCTTTCCGGGCCGTCTTTCGCTAAGCTGCGAGTTGACTACCTCACGCTCTGGAACAGGCCATGAAAAAAATCGCTTTCTCGGGAACGCTCGACCCGATCACCAATGGCCATATGTGGGTCATCCAGGAGGCGCGCCAGCTGGCCGATGAAGTGGTGGTCCTGCTGTCCGAAAACCCGGGCAAGAAGCCCCAGTTCTCGGCCGACCGGCGCAAGGAGATCATCGAACTGAGCCTGGCCGAAAAGGACTGGAACAACGTCAGCGTGGTGGTCATCCGGGGCGACTACACGGCGCGCGCGGCCAAGCGCCAGGGTATCGACTTCCTGATCCGCGGCATCCGCAATACCTCCGATTTCGACTACGAGAACCTGATCCAACAGGTCAATGTCGACGTCCTGCACGGCGCCAAGACGCTGTTCGTGATGCCGCCGCGCGACCTCGGTTCGGTCAGCTCGAGCTTCGTGCGCGGGCTGCAAGGGCCGGTCGGCTGGCACTGGACCACGCAGCAGTTCATGCCGGCCCCGGCCTACCAGGCATGGATCCTCGACTGGCTGCGCAAGGACTGGGACACCCTGTGGCCGCACAACTTGGCCGCAGCGGCGCCCTGGTTCGAACGCCTCACCGGCGGCACCGCCTATGGCGCACCCGGGCGGGCTTACCATAACCTCGACCACCTGGTGCATGGCCTTACCGAGATCAACGCCTGGGCCGCCAATACCGGCGCCAGCGCGGACGACACTGCCACTTTGAAGAAGGCGTTCTGGTTCCACGATGCCGTGTACGGCGGCAGCAAGGATGGCTTGTCGAACGAGGAGCAGAGTGCGCAGTTGTGGCTGGCGTGCGGTCTGGACGACGCGCCTGCGGATCCGGCAGCGCTGATCAGAGCCACCGAACACGGCTCGCCAGGCGCGCAGCCGCACCGCCTGCGCGACGCCATGCTCGGCGCCGACACGGCGATCCTCGGCCAGCCGGACGACGTGTACGATACCTACGCGCGCTCGGTGCGGGTCGAATACAGCCACATCGACGAAGCGAGCTACCGCGCCGGACGCAGCGTCATCCTGGCACATTTCCTGGCCAGTGCCGAAGCCGGCACCCTGTATGCCGACGCCTACTTCCACGACATGTACGGCGCCACTGCGCGCGACAACCTGGCGCGCGAACTGAGCACGCTGAAATAGAAAAAGCCGCGACCTTCACAGGTTCGCGGCTTTTTTTTCGCCGGCTGGATTACTCCTTGACGGCGGCGGCCTTCTTGGCTGGCGCTTTTTTCGCGGCGGCTTTCTTGGCAGGGGCTTTTTTCGCAGCTGCTTTCTTGGCCGGCGCCTTTTTGGCTGCTGCTTTCTTGGCCGGCGCGGCTGCCGCCTCGTCGCCCTCCTCCGGATCGGCTACCGGCTTGGCCTTGACCTTGGCGCCCGGCTTGGCCTTGCGCTCTTCGAACTCGAAGCTGATCTTGCCGTCCTTGCCCTTGACCAGGAAGGCCTTGAACGGACGACGGGTGCGCTGCGATACGAAGCCCGGCATCAGGTCGGTCTTGCCCTCGGTGAGCAGCCTGGCCATCTGCTCGGGCAGAATCTCTTGCTGCAGGATGATGCGCCCGCTGCGGAAGTCGCAGGTTTTCGGCTTGGCCACGCTGTGCTCGCACACATAGGCCAGGCCCATCTCGAATACGCCGGCGGCGCATTTCGGGCACGGGCCCACCGGTGTCTGGCCAGTGAAGTCGACGCCTTCGCCATCTTCGCCTTCGTCGTTCTGGCCGAAATCGAATTCGAGCTTGCAGTTCTTGATCTCTTCATCGCGCACGATGCGCAGGATCGCCGCGAACGGCCGCCCCATCTTCGAGCGGAAGCCCTGCATCGGGCCGATGGTGCGCTTCTCGAGCAGTTCCTCGACCTCGGCGATCTCGAACTGGCGGCTGCCCGGCGTTTTGCTCATGTTGAATTCGCACTTGGTGCAGGCAAAACGGCGGTAGTTTTCCTTGACCACGCCGCCGCAATTCGGGCATGGCGTCGTCAATGTCGCGTAGTCGCCGGGGATGGTGTCGTTGTTGTATTCCTTGGCGCGCTTGACGATGATCTGGGTCATCTGGGCGATCTCGCGCATGAATTCTTCGCGCGAGATTTTGCCTTTCTCCATCTGCGACAGCTTGTATTCCCACTCGCCGGTCAGTTCGGGGGCCGTCAATTCGTTCACGCCCAGGCCGCGCAGCAGCGTCATCAGCTGCGACGCTTTCGCCGTCGGCATCAGTTCGCGCCCTTCGCGCAGCAGGTAGCGCTCGCCCAGCAAGCCCTCGATGATGGCCGCGCGCGTCGCTGGCGTGCCCAGGCCCTTGCCGGCCATGGCGTCGCGCAGTTCATCGTCGTCGATCAGTTTGCCGGCGCCTTCCATGGCCGACAGCAACGTCGCCTCGGTGTAGCGCGCAGGCGGCTTGGTGACCAGGCCGTTGGCGGTGACGCTTTCGGTGTGCACCTTCTCGCCCTTGGCTACTGGTACCAGGTTGCCGCCGGTGTTGTCGTCCTTGTCGCTGTCGGTCGACGCTTCCTTGCCGTAGATCGCCAGCCAGCCCGGATTGGTCATGACCTTGCCTTCGGTCTTGAACTGGTGGCCTGACACTTCAGTAAAGCGCGTGGTGACCTGGAATTCGGCGGGCGGGAAGAACACCGCCATGAAGCGGCGCGTCACCAGGTCGTACAGTTTCTGTTCCGGCTCCGACAAATTTTTCGGCGCCAGCGTGGTCGGGATGATCGCGAAGTGATCCGAGATCTTGGTGTTGTCGAAGATCCGCTTGTTCGGCTTGACCCAGCCCTTGTCGGTGATCTGCTTGGCGAACTGATGATAGTTGTTGTTCTCGGCCAGGCCGACCAGCGTTTCCTTGACGGTGTCGATGTAGTCTTCCGGCAGGTGGCGCGAATCGGTACGCGGGTAGGTCAGCACCTTGTGCTTTTCGTACAGCGCCTGGGCCAGGCCCAGGGTGTTCTTGGCCGAAAAACCGAAGCGGCCGTTGGCCTCGCGCTGCAGCGACGTCAGGTCGAACAGCGCAGGCGCCATCGAGGTGGTCGGCTTCGATTCTTCGGTGACCACGCCCTGGCGGCCCTTGCAGGCCATGGCGATGGTGTCGGCGGCGGCCTTGCTCCACAGGCGCTCGGGGCGGCGCTCGGGGTCGGTCTCGTCCTTCTTGAACGACTGGTCCAGCCAGCGCCCTTCGTAGATGCCGGCGGCGCACACGAATTCGGCGCGCACTTCCCAGAAGTCGCGCGACACGAAGCGCTTGATCTTGTCTTCGCGTTCGACCACGATCGACAGGGTCGGCGTCTGCACGCGGCCCACGGTGGTCAGGTAGAAGCCGCCCTCTTTCGAATTGAAGGCGGTCATGGCGCGGGTGCCGTTGATGCCGATCAACCAGTCCGCCTCGGATCGGCAGCGCGCCGCGTCGGCCAGCGGCAGCATCTCTTCGTCGCTGCGCAGCTTGGTGAAACCTTCGCGGATCGCGCCGGGCGTCATCGACTGCAGCCACAGGCGCTGGACCGGCTGCTTGGCCTTGGCGTTCTGCTGAATCAAACGGAAAATCAGTTCACCTTCGCGCCCGGCATCGCATGCGTTAATCAGGCTGGTGACATCCTTGCGCTTGATCAGGCGGTTGAGCACCTTCAGGCGCGCCTCGGTCTTGGCGATCGGGTTCAGCGCGAAGTACGGCGGAATCATCGGCAGGTGCGCGAAGCTCCATTTGCCGCGCTTGACGTCGTGCTCTTCCGGCACCGCGATTTCGAGCAGGTGGCCGACCGCCGACGACAGGACGTATTCGTCGGACTCGAAGTACTCATCGTGCTTGGTGAAGCCGCCCAGCGTCTTGGCGATATCGTTCGCGACGGAAGGCTTCTCGGCGATGATGAGGGTTTTTGTCATATGGTTTCTCGTCGTACTATTAGGTGGTTCGGCACGCGCATCATACATGCTTGGCCGAGAGCATCAATATTTTGTCGTTCTGATACACGAATTGTAACAATCCGGTTTCGCGGCCAATGATAAGCGGGTTGCCGGGCAATCTGCAAGGGGCTCGACACGCGAACGTGCACAAACCGGCGCCGGGCGTGGTTTGTCGTGCAAGAAACAGGGAGATTTAGTGCAGCAGGCGGGGAGCTTGCTCGTCGTCGGAACCGAACAGGTCGTCGAACATCAGCGCGTCCGGCTCTTTTCCCTGGCTCCAGAGCAGCATCAAGACGATGATCTTGAGCTTGCCCAGGCCGACCGGCGACTCTTCCAGCGCCAGCGCGCGTTCGATGACGATCTCGCGCTGGACCGGCGAGAGCACCTTGGCGCTTTCGAGGAACTGGACGAAACCGACCGCGGCGCTGCCCAGCGCATCGTATTCGGACTGGACGTAAAAGCGCGTGCCGGACGAGGAAAACGCGGCGCTCGGCTCGGCCCCGGCCATTTCGGTCAGGTCGTTGAGCCACACGATGGCTTCGGAAATTTCGACATCGTCAAACCCGACGGCCGACAGTTTACGCGCCAGGGCGGCCGGCTCAGGGCAGGCGTCCGGACGGTAGTACGTCTCGTAAAGGTAGACCAGGATATCGAACATGGCTCTACTCTATCAGTTAAGCTCGCTCCGGCACAAGTCCAACACAAACAGCTTTATTGAATCAGGCGCTGGAAAAATCCACCAGGCAATCGTTCGACTTGCCCGTCCAGTTCCAACGCCAGCAACTGTCCTGCAAGAAAGCCCGGATCGATGTCGGTCAGGGCCGCCAGCGCGTCGCCGCTGACCGGGCCGTGGCCCAGCGCCAGCAGCAAGGCCAGGTGCTCGCCGTCATATTCGACCGTGCTGTTGGGCAACATGCCGGCCAGCGGCGCCAACTGCAATTCGTCGAGCAGGTCGGCGGCCGAATCGACCAGCTTGGCGCCGGCCTTGATCAGCTTGTGGCAGCCCTTGCTGAGCGGCGCGTGGATGGAGCCGGGGATGGCGAACACATCGCGCCCCTGCTCGTTGGCCATGCGGGCGGTAATCAGCGAGCCGGACGCGGCAGCGGCCTCGACCACCAGTACCCCGCATGACATTCCGCTGATGAGCCGATTGCGGCGCGGAAAATTTCCGGGGGAAGCAGGAACTCCAAGTGAGTACTCACTGACGATGCAGCCCTGTTCGGCAATACGGTGCGCCAGCGCGCGGTTGCGCGCCGGATAGATGCGGTCGGCGCCAGTGCCGATCACCGCCACGGTGGCGGCGGCGCCGCGCAGGCCGCCTTCGTGGGCGGCCGCGTCGATCCCCAGCGCCAGTCCCGAGACGACGGTCAGGCCGGCGTCGCTGAGCGCCTGGCCGAAGGCGGCGGCATTGGCCACGCCTTGCGCGCTGGCATTGCGGCTGCCGACGATGGCGATCGCGGGCCCGGCCAGCAGTGCGGGCCGGCCGATGGCGTACAGCAGCACCGGCGGGTCAGCCAGCTGGCGCAGCAGCGGCGGATAGTCGGGATGGTCGAGCGTGAGCAGGTGGTGGCAAGGCTTGTCCAGCCAGGCAAACACACTGTCGATATAAGCGAGGGTTTCGGCGTCGGGCGGTGCGCCTAGGGCCTGGGCTTTGGCGGCGGAAACATGCTGTGCCAGCGCATCGTGGCCGGCGTTGAAGATCGCGCGGGGAGACTCGAACTGGTCCAGCAGCAGCCGGACCGAGACCCTGCCTACGCCCGGGATGCGATCCAGGCGTATCCAGTCAGCCAGGCGCGCGGCCTGGCTGGTGGCGGGTGCGGGGTCCGTGTCTTGCACGGCGATATTACTCCGGTGATTTGGCCACGTCGCCCACTTCCACTGGTTCGACCGATTGCATGATCAAGCCGTAGGAAATATTTTTGAAGGTGCGGAAAATAAACAGCGTGGCGGACTGTTCATCTGGCAATTTGATCATATTGCCGTTCATCCCGAACGTCCCCTTGTGGGCGGTACGGTCCTTGACGGTTTTGCCCAGATTGTACAGTTGCAGCACGGAGCCGACATCGAGTCCGTCAACGCTGCCGCGGTTAATGCTGACGATCTGGTTCTGGCCCGCATAGGTCACGCCGGAGTAGATGCCCACCACGCGCGCATCGACCTTGCGGTCAGGCTGGTGCGGTACATAATTGCGCACCACGGTCGGTGGCGCCGGCATCAACAGGTCGCCAATGGCCATTTCCTGTTTCGAGTCGGACACGGTGAAGGAATGCACGTCGTTCGGCGCCTTCGCTTCGGCACTGAGCTTGACGGTGCCCAGATACACGGCCTCGTAGGCGAGCAGCTTGCCGGTTTGCGGATCCTTCAGCGGAATGCCTGGACGGAATACCTGGTAGGAGCTGTTGCCTTTCAAGATACCGCGCACATACACTTTTTCATCCTTGGCCAGGAAGATGCGGCTTTCGCGCGCCGCCACGATGCGCGGCACGGCGGCCATCTCGTTCGGTTCGATCAGCAGCGGCTGCGACAGGAACGGTTCGATGACGGTCGCCGGGATCGACGCAATCGCGTCGGCGCCCAAACCTTCGGTGCGGATCTGCGGCGAGACGCGCAAGTCGCCCTTGCCGTTCAAGCCATCGCCCGAGCCCGGGCGGTTCAGCGACAGACGCCGGTTGACGCGGTCGAAATAGACGATCTGGCCGGGGTAGATCCAGTGCGGATTCTTGATCTCCTCCTTGTTCATGCCCCATACCTGGGGCCAGCACCACGGGTGCTCGAGGAACTTGCCGGAAATATCCCACAAGGTGTCGCCCTTGACGACCATGTGCTGGTCCGGCGCATTAGGCCGGAATTCGCAGATCGTCGCGGCGCGCGCAGGAAGGGCCAGAAGGCCGGTGAAAAGCGCTGCGACTGCAATGCGGGCGCTGACTGTGCTAAAATTTTTCATTAAGATGTCCGTTAAGTGCGGCATTAACACGGAATTGCTAGCTGGACTTATTACCTGTGCCAGCCAGACGCAAGAGACAGCCACGATTTCTCGCTACCCTGATGCTCGTTCTGGGGCAAAGCTTGCCGAACTGGATCAAATTCTGCACATAAATCCTTGAAGTAGCAAGAAAAACCGCTTTTTGGCACCATGTCGACCTGTTGCGTTTTTGTTGTAATGGAGCATGCTTCCACCTTCTAGTAAGTAAAAAAACACTTCAATTGTTACTGAGTTAATTAGACATATGGCAATACTTAATATCCTCCGCTACCCGGATGCACGTCTGCACAAGGTTGCCAAACCGGTCACCGAATTCGGCGAGCGCATCCACAAACTGGTGGCCGACATGGCTGAAACCATGTACGACGCCCCTGGTGTCGGGCTGGCCGCCAGCCAGGTCGACGTGCACGAACAGCTGGTCATCATCGACACCTCCGACAGCAAGGACGAGCTGCGCGTGTTCATCAACCCGACAATCGTCTGGGCCAGCGCCGAAAAGCAGGTCTACGACGAAGGTTGCCTGTCGGTGCCGGGCATCTACGATGGCGTCGAGCGCCCCGCCCAGGTGAAGGTCAGCGCGCTGGACGCCGACGGCAAGCCGTTCGAGCTGTCGGCCGATGGCTTGCTGGCCGTGTGCATCCAGCACGAAATGGACCATTTGCTGGGCAAGGTATTCGTCGAGTACCTGTCGCCGCTCAAGCGCAACCGCATCAAGGCCAAGATGCTCAAGGAAGGACGCGGCATCGAGCGCGAGGCCGCCCTGAAGGCAGCCGGACGCCGTTTCTGACCCGATGAAAGTCATTTTCGCCGGCACACCCGAGTTTGCCGCGGTCGCGCTCGAAGCGCTGCACCAGGCCGGCTTCACGATTCCGCTGGTGCTGACCCAGCCCGACCGCCCAGCGGGCCGCGGGCTGCAACTGCATGCTTCGGCCGTCAAGCAGTACGCGCTGGCGCACGGCATCGAGCTACTGCAGCCGCTGTCGCTGCGGATGGACAGCAAGGACCCGGAACGGGCCGCCCAGGCCCAGGCCGCCCATGCGCGCCTGCTGGCGACCGACTACGATGTGATGGTGGTGGCCGCCTACGGGCTGATCCTGCCGCGCAGCACGCTCGCCATCAAGCCCTGCATCAATATCCACGGTTCGCTGCTGCCGCGCTGGCGCGGCGCCGCGCCTATCCACCGCGCGATCGAGGCGGGCGACCCTGACACCGGGGTCACCATCATGGAAATGGAAGAAGGCCTGGACACCGGCCCCATGCTGATGGCCGAACGGGTGGCCATCGGCCCGGCGGACACCACCGCCAGCCTGCACGACCGGCTGGCGCGCCTGGGCGCCGACATGATCGTGGCGGCCCTGAAGCTGGGTGCCGAAGGCAAGCTTTCGGCCGTGCCCCAGCCCGAGGCGGGCGTCACTTACGCCGCCAAGATCAGCAAGGATGAAGCGAAGCTCGACTTTTCACGCCCCGCGGCTGAACTCGGCCGCAAGATTCGCGCGTTCAATCCCTTCCCCGGCGCACATGCCGAGGTCAACGGGGTAACCATCAAGATCTGGGGCGCCGAAGCGAGCGCGCTCGGTAGCGATGCGCTGGTGGGCCAGGTGCTGGCGGCAGACGCCCAGCATGGCATTGTGGTGGCCTGCAAGAGCGGCACCTTGCGCCTGACAGAATTGCAAAAGCCCGGCGGCAAGCGCTTGCCTGCGGCCGAGTTCCTCAAGGGTTTCCCCCTGGCCGGGCTCAGTTTCGACTGATCCCGGTGGGTGCTGCTCCCTTACCCCGCTGACTTACTGTGCGTCGCTGGCGGCGCGCTGCGCTGCCATGTGCTCGCGCAGAATCTGGTTGATCCGGGTCTGGTAGCCGGGGCCGGCTGACTTGAACCAGTTCAACATGTCAACGTCCAGCCGGATCGTGACGATCTGTTTCAAGGACAGGCTGCCTGGGGTGCCTGGGGTGGTATCGGTTTCTGTACGCATCGGGGCCTGTTCTGGCCAATTGGCTTGAAAATCTTCGTTCATTATGTTGCTCTCCTATCGGCATGTGTTGCCGCATAGATAGCATTGTCGCCGCTGTATGTATCGGGGAGATTGCTGACACCCCGTTATTTGTAACCCTGTGTATCAAACCGGTTCGAATTTACGTAATGATACAAACAGAGGGACGATGGAACCATTTTCCCTGCTTGACGTATAATTTTAGACCGCTCTACAGAAAGCTTGCCCATGTTCACCGCCGCCCCCGCCATCTCCCCCACCGAAACCCTGCTGCGCGAGATTCTGGCGCGCCGCATCATGATCCTCGATGGCGCAATGGGCACGATCATCCAGCAATACAAGCTTGACGAAGTGGCCTACCGCGGCGGCCCGGACGGCCGTTTCGCCGATTTCGCTGCGCCGGCGGGCAGCGGGGCGCGCGAGCTATTCGTCAAGGGCAATAACGAGCTGCTGACCCTGACCCAGCCGCACATCATCCAGGAAATCCACGAGCGTTATCTGGCCGCAGGCGCCGACCTGATCGAAACGAATACCTTTGGCGCGACCACCATCGCCCAGGACGACTACCACATGGGCCACCTGGCCTACGAGATGAACGTGGCCGCCGCCCGCCTGGCGCGCGCCGCCTGCGACAAGTACAGCACCCCGGACAAGCCGCGCTTCGTGTGCGGCGCCCTGGGTCCGACCCCGAAGACCGCCTCGATCTCGCCGGACGTCAACGACCCGGCCGCGCGCAACGTCAGCTTCGACCAACTGGTCGCGGCCTACCACCAGCAGGTGGGCGGCCTGGTCGAAGGCGGCGCCGACGTGCTGCTGGTCGAAACCATCTTCGACACCCTCAACTGCAAGGCGGCGCTGTTCGCGATCGACCTGTACTTCACGGAACACCCGGCCCTGGTGCGCCTGCCGATCATGATTTCCGGGACCGTCACCGACGCCTCGGGACGCATCCTGTCGGGCCAGACCGTGCCGGCCTTCTGGAACTCGGTGCGACACGCCCGGCCGCTGACGATCGGCCTCAATTGCGCACTGGGCGCGGCCCTGATGCGCCCGTACGCCGAAGAGCTGTCCCAGATCGCCGACACCTTCGTGTGCATCTATCCGAACGCCGGGCTGCCCAACCCGATGAGCGACACCGGTTTCGACGAACTGCCGGCCGACACCTCGTCGCTGCTGCGCGAATTCGCCGACAGCGGCTTCATCAACATCGCCGGCGGCTGCTGCGGCACCACGCCCGAGCACATCAAGGCGATTGCCGAACTGCTGGCCGGCACAGCGCCGCGCGCCATTCCCGCCATCCCCGTGGCGCAGCGCCTGTCGGGTCTGGAGCCGTTCACCATCGACGAGAGCTCGCTGTTCGTCAACGTGGGCGAGCGCACCAACGTGACCGGCTCGAAGGCCTTCGCGCGCATGATTCTCAACGAGCAGTACGACGAGGCGCTGTCGGTGGCGCGCCAGCAAGTTGAAAACGGCGCCCAGGTGATCGACATCAACATGGACGAGGCGATGCTCGACTCGCAGGCGGCCATGGTGCGCTTTTTGAACCTGATCGCGTCCGAACCCGATATTTCGCGCGTGCCCATCATGATCGATTCGTCCAAGTGGTCGGTGATCGAGGCGGGCCTGAAATGCGTGCAGGGCAAGGCCATCGTCAATTCGATTTCGATGAAGGAAGGCGAGGAAGAATTCATCCGGCAGGCGCGCTTGTGCCGCAGTTACGGCGCGGCCGTGATCGTCATGGCCTTCGACGAAAAGGGCCAGGCCGACACCTTCGAGCGCAAGACCGAAATCTGCGCGCGCGCCTACCAGGTGCTGACCGAGCAAGTCGGCTTTCCGCCCGAGGACATCATCTTCGACCCGAACATCTTTGCGATCGCCACCGGCATCGAGGAGCACAACAACTACGCGGTCGACTTCATCAATGCGACGCGCTGGATCAAGGACAATCTGCCGCACGCGAAGATCTCGGGCGGCGTCTCGAACGTGTCGTTCAGCTTCCGCGGCAACGACCCGGCGCGCGAAGCCATCCACACGGTGTTCCTGTACCACGCGATCAAGGCCGGCATGACGATGGGCATCGTCAACGCCGGCATGATGGGCGTGTATGACGACATCGCCCCCGAGCTGCGCGAGCGGGTCGAGGACGTGGTGCTCAACCGCCGCGACGACGCCACCGAGCGCATGATCGAGATCGCCGGCACGCTCAAGGCCGGCAGCAAGCAGGATGTCCAGAACCTCGAATGGCGCGAAGGCACTGTGCAAAAGCGCCTGTCGCACGCGCTGGTGCACGGCATCACCACCTGGATCGTCGAGGACACCGAAGAGGCGCGCCAGGAATTGCTGGGCAATGGCGGCCGGCCTATCCACGTGATCGAAGGCCCGCTGATGGACGGCATGAACGTGGTCGGCGACCTGTTCGGCCAGGGCAAGATGTTCCTGCCGCAGGTGGTCAAGTCGG
>JAZKCA010000115.1:0-11582 GCA_040388275.1 Pseudomonadota bacterium | reverse complement strand
TAGTGAAAAAACCCCCTGCAGAAATGCTCGGGGTTTTTTTTCGTCTCGACATTCGCAAACTGAAGCTTAGTTCGACACCCGCTGCAGGCTGAGCGCGAAGCTGACGCCATCTTTGTGATTGGCAACGCCGATAGTCCCGCCCATCTTGGCCATATAAATCTTGGCCACAAACAAGCCCTGGCCACGGTTGCCCTCGGCGCCGGAGTCGGGCTGGTCGGATACGCCGTATTCGAACACCCGACCGATCAACTCCGCGTCGATGTTTGGCCCCTCGTTAAAAATCGTGATGCATGCGCCCGTTTCACTGGCCTCGAGCGTGAGCGTGACCGGGGTTCCGGGCGTGCGGTAGCGGGCTGCATTGCGCAGCACATGCGTGACCACATCCTCCAGGCAGTATTCATCGGCGCGCGCCAGCACCGGCTTGCCGCCGCCGACGAAGCGCACGTTGTCGATCCCAGCGCACGGGGCGTTGACCGCCACATGTTCGAGGAAGGCCGACAAATCAAGTTCGCCGACCTGCACGACGCTGGCCTGGAACGCTTCGCTTGGCGACGCGCTCCCGTACAGCACGCGGATCGCCTGCTGCATGCGCGCCAGGTAACGCATGCTCTGACCGTCGCCATCAGCGTGCAGCGCCATCAGCGACTGCAGTGGCGACATGATCTCGTGGCCAACCGCATGCCACATGTCGCGCTCCTGTTCGGCGCGGATGGTTTCACGTTCGACGTCTTCGCGCACGCGCCGCAGCAGGTCGTGCAGGCAGGTGGCGAGCACGCCCAGTTCATCTTCGCCGCGCAGGTCGGAGACATCGAATTCATCGGCTGCGCCCTTGCCCCTGACCGTCTTGGCTACCGAATCGGCGCGCCGGATCAGCACGCGGATCCGACTGATGACGCCAATTTCAATCGCCAGCCAGGCCAGCAGTAGCGCCAGCAGCATGGCGCCCACAAACCAGGTCATGCGGCTGGCCACGACGCTCAGGCTTTTGCTGACGCTGCGCGCGTCGCCATGCAGCGTGATTTCATAGCGTCCGGACGGCAGCGCCAGCGTTTCGGTGGCGGCCAGCGGCACGTCGTAGGCATCGACCGGAAGCCGCCGGATCAGGCTGGTCAGCAATCGCCAGGAAGGTTCTTCCTGCGGCGAAGCGCCAATCACCTCGATCAGTGCAGGACCGCCGAGTTTGCGCACACTCAGCGTTTCGCCAGGAAGCAGCGACGCCTTCAAATCAGTCAGCGCGAACGGGCGCACCGTGCGGTCGCTGTCGCTGTCGAACAGGGGCGCGCCATCACCGGGCGCCAGCACCCGGATTCGCAACTTGATCTGATCCAGGTCGGGCGGCGGCCAAACCGGGCGTGTGCCGTCGAACAGCGCATCGCGCAGCACGCCCACCGGCAGGCGCAGCGAGAAGAACGCATTGTGCAGGCAATCGCCGGCGGCGGCGCCGTCGTTACATTGCGCATCCTGCCAGATCCATCCCCGGAAGTCCTTCACAGGATTCATCTTGCGGTAGCCGGTCACGCTAGCCTTGAACCCGGTCAGGCGCCCGTGCATGCCGCCCGCCCCGGGCTCCGTGGTTTCTTCGAACGGCGCGATCCAGTCGTAACGCTGGCCGCGCAAGGCCACGGACACCAGCACGCGGTGGGCCTGGTCGAGCACCTCGTCGCCGCGACGGTGCGGCACCAGGCGGGTGCTGTCGAAGCTGCCCGCCACGTACACGAAGCCGCCGGCCCACGCGTTGTTGCCGACGCCGACGCACAGCTCGCCGCTGGTCCCGTATCGGACCAGGCAGCCGGACAATGCGATCGCCTGCTGCACCTTGTTCTGGTCGTCGAAGTCGAGCGAGGCAAACGGAAGCAGCACCGGGTGCAGTCCTTCGGCCGGCGCCGCGCCGCGCGGCGGATTGAGCAAGGCCAGCTGCCCGGCGGGATGGCGTAAGGTAGCTGAAATGTGCTGCGCGGTTTTATTGAAACTGGCCTGGTAGTTGTTATAGCTGAGCTGCTTTTCCTGCTGCAGCACCGATACCGCCAGCGCGAGCGTGGCCAGCGCCAGCAGCAGGAAGGCCGCGCGCAGCAGGATGCGCAGGCGGTAGGGAACGATCCGCAGGAAGCGCATTCCCATGGTCAGCGCGCCACCCAGCGAAAGCCGCGCATCGGTACGTTCTCGATGCCTTCGAAGGCAGGATCGATCTCGCGGAAGGCATCGCGGATGGTACTGACATGCTTGCGGATGTTATCGCGATTGCGCCCGCTCTTGACGACCTCGAACAGTTCGTCATACGAGACCACCTCGCCGCGCCGGGCGAACAGCGCCGCCAGAATGCGTTGCGCTGTCAGCGGAAGGTTGATGCGCTGTCCGCGCCAGATGGGATTACGCTGGCGTAGCGGGTCGATTTCAAGTTCGGCGCCGCTGGCCGCCTTTTTCTCGCCTGCGGCCGCGCCCCGTTCCTTCACGGCGCGCAGGATCTCCAGGAAAGTGTCGGTGAAATCGGATTCCTCGAAGGTCGCCTTTTGCAGGTAGTCCCAGGCGTCGAGTGCCTTCATGATGCTGCGGTAAATGGTCGCCGGCATCGCCGATACCACCAGCACCGGGGTCGCATCCTTCTTGTTGATGGCGTTGATGATGGCCACGCCCGCATGGCGCTCGCGCCCCAGTTCAATGTCGAGCACCACCAGGTCGTAGCGTTCGCGCCCAATGGCGCTTTCAGCGTCGTCCCGGTTGAACCACTGGTCGACCGTGATGCCCGGCCGGGCGGCCTCGATCCATGCCTTGAGCTGATTGCTGGTCGGCAGGTCGTCCTCGATGACGGCCACTCTGGGCATGTTCTACTCCGTTGAATGCGATGCAAAGAGTATCCACGTTTTCCGGCCAAAAGTCATACAAGTGCTGTGAGCGTTTCTTCACGCGCCAGACGATTCTGCCCCTGCCCGCCCATTGAGTCTTCCGCCCTCGTGGCCGCACCATGCAGTACCGGCAAATGCAATCGCACAGCCGCAACCCAACCCAAGCATAAAAGGTGAAACAGATGTCCGAGCGGATCAAGATCATGGTGCAAGCGGTGCGTTCTTCCCTGTCCGGCGGCGCCGGGCGCGTGAAGTCGTTCTTCGGTGGCGCCGGGGGGGCGCAGCCATTGCGGCTGGGCCGCGTTGGGCTGCTGCTGGGCGCCATCGGCGGCGCCGGCTACTTCCTGTTCACCCATCCGCCGGTTCATACCGTAGCGCCTGGGCATATCGGGGTGCGCGCCAACCAGTTGACCGGCTCGGTGACCATGGTGCGCGAAGGCGCGCTCTGGGTGCTGCCTGGCGTGCATAACCTGCGCGAACTCACCTTGTTCGACCAGGTGTACCGGCCATCGACGTCGACTGAAGCTGCGTTCCAGTCGATGGAAGGGCTGGCATTGGGAGTGGACCTGTCGGTGCGCTATGCGCTCGACCCCAAACGCCTCGACGCGATCGCCAAGACCCTGCCGCCCGACATCAACGGCGCAATCGTCGAGCCGGCGGTGCAGGGCGTGATCTACAAGGTCTTCACCCGCTACACGGTGCGCGAGATTTTCTCGTCCAAGCGCGCCGAGATCCAGCAGTTGATTGAGGCCGAACTCAAACCCAAGCTGGCCAATGACGGCATCGTGTTGCGCGGCGTCACGATCGGCAAGATCAGCCTGCCCGCCGAGTACAAGGCCGGCATGGAGCGCTTGCTGGCCGAAGAACTGGAAACCCAGAAAATGCGCTACACCCTGGAGCTGAAGGAAAAAATGGTCAAGCAAAGCGGCCTGGAAGCGGATGCCGAAAAAGTCAGGCGTGAAAAAGCTGCCGAAGCGGCCGGGAATGAACAGATCATCGCAGCCAAGGCCCAGGAGCAGGCCATGAAGCACGTCCTGCCGTTCAAGGAAAAGCAGATTGCGCAACGCCAGCTGGAAGCGGAGGCCGACAAGGTCGCGCGCATCCGGGTGTCGGAAGGCAGCGCCCAGGCGCGCGTAATAGAAGCGGCGGGCGAGGCCGACTCGCGCCGCAAGCTGGCCGACGCCGAAGCGTACCGCCAGGACCTGGTCGGCAAGGTGGCCAGCCAGCAGATGGAGCGCGAGGGCGCCTTGTTGTCGCGCCATCCCTTGCTGATCCAGAAAACCATGGCCGATAAATTGTCCGACAAGGTCTCGGTGATCATCGCCCCGGCGCCGACTGACGGCGGCTTCATCGGATCGGCCTTGCTCGGTACCGGTAAAGTCGCCGCGCCGGTGGTCGCAGTCGCCACCCCAGCCCAGGAAGAATGATCATGCCAGCACCAATCATGGCCGCGGCCCTTGCCGCGATGGCGATCGTGACCCAGGACAGCGCCCAGTTGCGCGCAGCGCCGCGCGAGTCCGCCCAGCAGCAAGCCTTGCTGTGGCAAGGCGACAGCCTCGAAATCCGCGGCGAGAAAGGCGACTTCCTGCAGGTCTACGATCACCGGCGCGAGCGGGCCGGCTACATCCGCGCTACGCAGGTGCGCCAGGTGTCCTTGAAACCGGCCGATGCCGCCGAGCTGATCTCGGTTGTGCGATTTTTGAAGGACACGCCCGGCGCCGAAGCGCTCGGCATTGCCTACACGGCCGCCTATCTGAAGGCGGCGCCGGCCGAGGCGATCAATGCCGAACCGTTCGACGCCCTTGGTGGCATGGCCGAGCGGCTGGCCAGGCGCGCCTCGACCAAACAGGGCAAGGCCGTCGACCCGACCTTGTCGGCGCACCTGGAAGTGGTGGCCAACTACGGCGTGGCCATGCGCGGCTATGAGCACGATGGCCGCATCCAGTTGTGCTACGACGGCGATGCCTTCCGGCGCGCGCTGGCCATGCGGCCCGATCCAAAGCAGCAGGCCAGGGCGGCACTGGCGTTGACGCGCCAGGAGTGCCTCGATCCCGATCAGCGCCCAACGGAGCGGTACGCGGTAGACCAGTGGCGGGCGGAAGTGCTGGACAAGGTCGCCATGACGGACCTGCCCGCCCACATCAAGAACCGCGTGCACATGCGGCGCTCCTCGGTATGGTCGACCCTGGCATTTTCACGGGCCCGCAAGAACGAGCCGTCCTTTGCGGCGGCCGAGCGCGCGCTGTCCGAACTGGGGAGCGTGAGCAAGATCGACCTGGGCGAAGAAGACCTGGCCGCGTATGCCGATGCCGGCGTGCGCGCGGGCAGCGTGCGCTGGGCAGTTGAGCCGGCCGGCGTGCCCGGCGCGGGGCTGCAGGTCCGCACGAAAGCCGGCCAGCCGGGCGAGACCTGCGTGTCGTTGTATGCGCAGGCCAGCGCTGCCGCGCCGCTTGCCACCCGCTGCACCTATGGCATCGTCTGGACTGCCTCGGCGCGCGCCCATCCAAAGGGCAGCGCGCTGACTCTGGCTGTGCAGCCGATGGCGGCGTGGCGCGAACTATGGGTCTTCCACCAGGGAGCGAGCGGCTGGACCGTCGACGTGCTGCCGCCCGCGGCGATCGAGCCGGGCGTCGGCTACGCCGAATTTGCGGGCTGGGTGCCGGGAGCGGCCAAGATGCTGGTCGCCCGCGAGGCGCGCGTGGAAGGGCGCTTCAAACGCAGTTTCGAAGTTCTGAACCTCGATACGCTGGCGGTTGAGCTGTGGGCCGACAAACCGATCTCGGTCACCCTGTTCAACCGCTGGCAGGATCCCGCCTGGAAGCGCCAGACGGTGAGCTTGCGTTAGTGCTCAGCCAAGCTGGCTCCACTCAATGTCGAAGCGAGTGAGATATTTTTTGAGGCGGTCGGCGTCGTTCGGCTTGGCCTTGGCGCCACGCGAGACGTGATACAGTTTGCGCCCCGCGTCGGACAGTGACTTCGACTGGCGGCACACCTTGATGACGGCCGCGAGCTGCATGGCGTCGAACAGGTCGAGCTGTGCGGCGGCCTGCTCGCCAATGACGTCAGCCAGGTCGATATCGTCCGCGACGGAACGACCATGGTGGCGCCACAATTGCCGCAAACGCGCGGTTTCTCCGCTGACGATGGCGTCGCCGATGCCGCCGGCGTCGGCCAGGGTCGCCATGCGCGTGACCGAGGCCGACAAGTCGCGGAAGTTGCCGGTCCAGGCGGCGTCCGCCGACATGGCGAAGCCCATATAGCGTTCGCGCGCCTCCTTGTTAAAGCGCACCATCTGGCCGTTCTCCTGGCTGAACTGGGCCAGCAGAAAGGCGAGATTCGGCTCGATATCTTCCGGGCGATCGACCAGCCCGGGTAGCGCGTAAGTCCACAGATTGATGCGTGCGTACAGGTCTTCGCGAAAGCGCCCGGCCTGTACCTCTTCGGACAGGTCGCGGTTGGTGCCTGCGACCAGCTGGAAATCGCTCTGCACCTCGTTGTCGCTGCCGACCGGAAGGAAGCGCTTTTCCTCGACCGCCTTGAGCAGCATGGCTTGCTCATCGAGGCCAAGTTCGCCGATCTCGTCGAGGAACAGCAGGCCCTTATGGGCCGTGCGCAGCAGACCTGGACGATCGGCGCTGGCGCCGGTAAACGAACCCTTGATATGGCCGAACAGGGTCGAGGCGGCGCCGTCCCCATGCAAGGTGGCGCAATTGATTTCGACGAATTTGCCGTCGATCTGGTGGCGCGCCTTTTTCAGTTCGTACACGCGGCGCGCCAGGAAGGACTTGCCGGCGCCGGTCGGCCCCATCAGCAGCATGGGCGCCTTCGACTTGATCGCAACCCGTTCGATCTCCTCGATCATCGTATTGAAACGCTCATTGCGGGTAGCGATGCCGGACTTGAGGAAGGCGACACCTTCAGCCTGCTCGCGCGAGAAGCGCTGCGCGATCTGATCGTAGCGAGACAGGTCAAGGTCAATCAGCGCATAGTGGCCGGGCTCCTTGGCCCCCTGCCGCCGCGGCGGCGAGGTCTGCACCAGCCGGCCCGGGAAGAAGCGCGCCTCCGTCATCAGGAACATGCAGATCTGGACCACGTGGGTGCCGGTGGTGATGTGGATCCAGTATTGCTCGTTGTCCGGGTCGAAGGGATAGGTCTTGGCGAAATCGAACAGGGTGCCGTAGACGTCTTCAAAGTCCCAGGCATCGGCGATCTCGAGGGCGTGCCGGACGACCGCGGTCTCGGGCGAGACGGCGGCGATGTCGGCACTGACTTGCTGCACGATGTGCTCGAAATTGCCGCTGTGGAGGAGGTCGAAGCGGTCGATGACGAGGTCTTCGTGCTGAGCCAGCGCTACGCTGGGGCGCCACTTTTCCCAGCGTCCGCTACCTTTGCCACTGTCGAGCTGGGTGCCGATAAAGCCGATGACGACAATGCGTTTCTTTTTCATTTGGGATAAAAATTTATCTATTTGGATAATTATATCCCAGACAGACGATTCTTCTTCGTTTTGCCATATTAGCAGAATATCCTTTCTTTTCAACGGCTTGGTGTGGGCGTGGCAGGGCTGGCACGCGCCTTGCAAGAGGAAGGATACAAACAACACAAAAAGAAGAATGATCATGGCGAACCTTCAGCTGTTCCAATCAATCAAAGGCAAATTTCTGCCTGCGACCGATACGCTCAACGCAGAGCAAGCCCCGGCCTATGCGATGACGCCGCGCCACCAGTTGGCGCAATATGCCGCAACCGGTTGCCTGAACGCGACCTACTACGCCAGTGCCGAAGCGCAGCTGGCGACCGTGCTGGAGCTGTGCGAGCAGGTTGACGCCGGCTTCATCGGTCAGGCCGCCGTGTATTGCCGTGAACGTGGATACATGAAGGATATGCCAGCCTTGTTGACGGCCGTGCTGGCGGCCAAGGGCGCCGATGAATTGGCGCCGGTGTTCAAGCGGGTCATCAAGAATGGCAAGATGCTGCGCAATTTTGTGCAGATCATGCGCTCGGGTGCCGTCGGCCGCAAGTCGCTGGGCAGCCGTCCGAAAAAGCTGGTGCAGTATTGGCTCAACCATGCCACCGAGGCGCAATTGCTGTCCGCGTCAGTGGGCAATGCGCCATCGCTGGCCGATGTGGTCAAGATGGTCCATCCGAAGCCCGCCGAAGCCTGGCGCGCCGCGTTCTTTGCCTGGTTGATCGGCAAGCCCTTCGATGTCGAAGCATTGCCGCCGCAACTGAAGGCGTTCGAGGCGTACAAGCTTGATCGCACGCAGCCCTTGCCGGACGTGCCATTTCAGATGCTGACCGCGCTGGAACTGGGCGCCGAAGAATGGGCTCGGATCGCATCGAACGGCGGATGGCAGATGGTCCGGATGAACTTGAACACCTTCGGCCGCCACGGTGTGTACGCCTTGCCCGGCATGACCGCGATCATTGCGGGAAAACTGCGCGATGCCGATGCGATTGCCAAGGCCGGCGTGTTTCCTTATCAGCTGATGGCCGCATACAAGGCGGTGTCCGACGAGGTGCCGATGGAAATTCGTAACGCCTTGCAGGATGCGCTGGACATTGCATTGGCCAATGTGCCCGAGATTGAAGGCCGGGTGGTGATTTGTCCGGACGTATCCGGATCGATGCAGTCGCCCGTGTCTGGTCATCGTGGCACGGCAACATCGGCGATGCGCTGTATCGATGTAGCGGCCCTGGTCTCCGCGGCGATGTTGCGCAAGAATCAGCAGGCGTCGGTGATGCCGTTCGAGGTATCGGTTGTCCATTGTCGGCTCAATCCGCGTGATACCGTGATGAGCAATGCGCAGAAGCTGGCGGCAATCGGTGGAGGCGGAACCAATTGCAGTGCGCCGCTGGCATTGATGAATCGAAACAAGGTCATGGCTGACCTGGTGGTCTATGTGTCGGACAATGAGTCCTGGATCGATGCGCGGCCAGGGGCGACGGCGACGATGGTGGCCTGGAATGAATTCAAGGTCCGCAATCCGGCCGCGCGCCTGGTGTGCATCGATTGCACGCCGAATTCAAGCAGCCAGGCGTGCGAGCGCGATGATGTGCTGAACATCGGCGGTTTTTCCGACGATGTCTTCAAGATCATCGCCGCATTCGCGGCGGGGCAGTTGAGCGCGGGTCACTGGGTGGGCCAGATCGAAGCGATCGGCAGTTGAAGTACAAGTTATGAGCCTGCGCAGGAATGCAGATGTGATTACATCCAAAACCGAAATCACATCAACACCTGGTCCTGCAGGGCTCACCCTTTTAGATTGAGCAGAGTTAAATAAAATGAAAAACGAAAACTACGACGTAATGAATATCGAAGACGGACGCCATGTGAAGATGTGGACCCAGGGCGTGCCAGTGGAAGAAGTGGCAAAAAAGCAGTTGGCGAATACCGCCAGAATGCCGTTCATTTACAAGCACATCGCCGTCATGCCTGATGTCCACCTCGGTAAAGGGTCGACCATCGGTAGCGTGGTGCCCACCCTCGGCGCGGTGATTCCTGCCGCGGTGGGAGTGGATATCGGTTGCGGAATGATGGCGGCCAAAACCACCCTGTGCGCCAGCGACCTGCCGGACAGCCTGGCCAAGCTGCGTACTGCAATCGAGCGCGCCATTCCGCACGGGATGTCGCCCAAGACCAAGGGTTTCCGCGGGCGCGATGAAGGATCGTGGAATACGCCGCCGGCTCCGGTCGATGCCGCATGGGCGCAGCTTAAAGATGAATTCGACGCAATCTGCCTTAAAACGCCGAAGCTCAAGAACACGAATAACTACCGCCACCTGGGAACCCTGGGTAGCGGTAACCACTTCGTTGAAGTGTGTCTCGATGAGGTCGGATTTGTGTGGTTCATGCTGCACTCGGGTTCGCGTGGTGTGGGTAACGCCATCGGGACCTATTTCATTGAGCTGGCAAAGCAGGATATGCGTCGCCACTTCATCAACCTGCCGGATCAGGACCTTGCGTACCTGGCCGAGGGAACCGAGCATTACAACGATTACATCCAGGCGGTCAGCTGGGCGCAGAAGTTCGCGCGCATGAATCGCGAGGTGATGATGCAGAACCTGATTGTGGCAGTACGTACAGTAATCACCAAGCCTTTCGAAACGCACGTGGAAGCGGTGAACTGTCACCACAACTATGTGCAGAAGGAGCACCACTTCGGGAAAGACGTGCTGGTTACCCGTAAAGGGGCGGTGTCGGCGCGCGCCGGCGAGCTGGGGATTATTCCAGGATCGATGGGGGCGAAGAGCTTCATCGTGCGCGGTAAGGGGAACGAGGACAGCTTCCATAGCTGTAGCCATGGGGCCGGCCGTACCATGAGCCGTACCGAGGCGAAGCGTCGTTTTACCCTGGCCGACCAGATCAAGGCGACCGAGGGAGTGGAGTGCCGCAAGGATGAAAACGTCATCGATGAAATTCCGATGGCGTACAAGGATATCGACGCAGTGATGCACGCACAGCGTGACCTGGTGGACGTGGTCCACATCTTGAAGCAGGTTGTGTGTGTCAAAGGATAAGAATGATGATTGAATTGGATGGCGCCACCGGAGAAGGTGGCGGACAAATTTTGCGTAGCGCGCTGACCCTGTCGATGATTACGGGGCAGCCGTTTCGCATCACGAATATTCGGGCGAACCGTTTGAAGCCGGGATTGATGCGCCAGCACCTGATGGCGGTGCAGGCGGCGGCGCATATCAGCGATGCCACGATCACGCATGCGCAAGTTGGCTCCACGGAGCTGACTTTTGCACCGCAAAAGGTCAAGTCGGGCAATTACGAATTTGCGATTGGAACGGCGGGCAGCTGCACGCTGGTCTTACAAACCCTGTTGCTGGCGCTGGCCCACGCCGATGAACCATCGACGGTGAGGATCACCGGAGGCACCCACAATCCGATGGCGCCAACGGTGCAATTCCTGCAGCGGGCTTATTGTCGGGCGCTTGCTGCAATGGACGTCACTGTCGATATTTCGCTGGTGCGCTCCGGCTTCTATCCGGCCGGTGGCGGCATCGTCATCGCGTCGGTGGAGCCGTGCGCCCGGATGAAGCAGATTGCCTTGATGGAGCCCGGCGTTCGCCGCAGCGGCTATGCGGAAGCCATCGTCGCCGGTATTCCAGGCAGCGTGGGCGAGCGCGAGCTCGAAGCGGTTGGCGCAGGCATGGGGTGGGGCGAGCCGCAATTGCTGATGCGCGGCCTGCCAGGCGAGCAGGGGCCGGGCAATGCGGTGCTGATCACGCTGGAACACGAGCATGTGACGGAGGTGTTTAGCGCCATCGGGGAAAAGTCCGTCAGGTCCGAGGTGGTCGCACGGCGAGTGGTGGCAGAGGCGCGCGCCTTCATGGTCTCGGGCGCAGCGGTTGGCGAGCACCTTGCCGACCAGTTGCTGCTTCCTATGGCGCTCGCTGGTGGTGGAAGCTTTACCGCTGCTAGCGTGTCGCAGCACGCCCTGACAAACGCCGAAGTCATTGCGCGCTTCCTTCCAGTTGAGACTGTTTTCGATGCGCAGCGAAATTTCAGCACGTGCCACGTGAAAGCCCTTGCCAAGGCCGCTGCCCCTTTGCTATAGTTCGCCTCCTCGATGAAAAGGTTAACAAAATCAAGCAGTTGGGGACGTCTCGAAAGAGGCGAAGTAGAAAAAAGAGGGTTGACGAGAAGCGCGAAACGCTGCATAATCTCACCTCTGTGCTGCAACGAACACAACGCTTCGTGATGCGCAGTAAGAAGTACCGAATTAGTTC
>JAZKCA010000114.1:0-1795 GCA_040388275.1 Pseudomonadota bacterium | reverse complement strand
CACGCGCTGCCGCCTGGATGGCGTCGGTCGCGATGCGGATGTTGCCGTCGGTGCCGTTCTTGAAGCCAATGGGCGCCGACAGGCCGGATGCCAGCTCGCGGTGCACCTGGCTTTCGGTGGTGCGCGCGCCAATCGCGCCCCAGGCGATCAGGTCGCCGATGTACTGGGGTGAGATCACATCCAGAAATTCACTCCCCGCCGGCAGGCCGAGACGGGCGATCTCGATGAGCAGCTGGCGCGCGATGCGCAGGCCTTCGTCGATGCGGAAGCTCTCATCAAGGTAAGGGTCGTTGATCAGGCCCTTCCAGCCGACGGTGGTGCGCGGTTTTTCGAAGTACACACGCATCACGATTTCCAGCGTCCCGGCGTATTTTTTGCGCTGCTCCATCAGGCGGCGGGCGTATTCAAGCGCAGCCACCGGGTCGTGGATGGAGCAGGGGCCGATGACCACCAGCAGACGGTCGTCGGTGCCGGCCATGATGTTGTGGATGCTCTTGCGGGTGTTGCTGATCAGCGCTTCAACGGGCGTGCCGCGAATCGGGAAGAAGCGGATCAAATGCTCGGGAGGGGGTAACACGGTGATGTCCTTGATGCGTTCGTCGTCGGTCTGGCTGGTTTTCTCGACGCTCGCATACCAGCTCTCGCTGGCTGGTTTGGACGGGTTCGCTGTGGGGGTGGCTGGAGCATTCATCGCAATCTTCCTTCTTTGATTTCTAGAATTTTCGGTAGCGGGGCAGTTAAAACGATTTCAAAACGGGCAAAAAAAAACCGCCGGGGGTCCGGCGGTTTTGAGAATCTTGTTGCGTTTTTTGAGGTTACGCGAAAGTCTCTCGACGGCCGGAGGCGGTTGAGAACCAAAAGTAACCAAAATAAAACGTTGCGCTGTGCATGGTGTGAAATGTAGCACAGCTTGAAATCATGCCAAAAACAGCGCGGCGATTCAGCGGGTTCAGGCCGTGCCGCCGACGGTCAGGCCGTCGATGCGCAGGGTCGGCTGGCCGACGCCCACGGGCACGCTCTGGCCCTCCTTGCCGCAGGTGCCGACGCCGCTGTCGAGCTGCATGTCATTGCCCATCATGGTCACGCGGGTCAGCGCGTCAGGGCCGTTGCCGACAATCGTCGCGCCCTTGACCGGGTACAAAATCTTGCCGTTCTCCACCCAGAAGGCTTCGCTGGCGGAGAACACAAACTTGCCTGAGGTGATGTCGACCTGGCCGCCGCCGAAATTGGTGGCGTACAGGCCTTTCTTGATGCTGGCGACGATTTCCTGCGGGTCCTTGTCGCCGCCCAGCATGTAGGTGTTGGTCATGCGCGGCATCGGCACGTGGGCGTAGCTCTCACGGCGACCATTGCCCGTGGGTTTGACCTTCATCAGGCGCGCGTTGAGCGAATCCTGGATGTAGCCCTTCAAAATACCGTCTTCAATCAGCACATTGCGTTGGCTGGCGTTGCCTTCGTCATCGACGTTGAGCGAGCCGCGGCGGTCGGCAATCGTGCCGTCGTCCAGCACCGTCACGCCTTTGGCCGCCACGCGCTGGCCGATCTTGCCGGCAAATGCGCTGGAGCCCTTGCGGTTGAAGTCGCCTTCCAGCCCGTGGCCAATGGCCTCGTGCAGCAGGATACCGGGCCAGCCGGAACCAAGCACCACCGTCATCTCGCCTGCGGGCGCGGGGCGCGCCTCAAGATTCGTCAACGCGGCCTTCACCGCATCGGCCACGTACTGGCCGATCTGTTCGTCATCAAAATAAGCCAGGCCGAAACGGCCGCCACCGCCGCCCGAGCCCATCTCGCGGCG
>JAZKCA010000113.1:0-2943 GCA_040388275.1 Pseudomonadota bacterium | reverse complement strand
TTTTGCCGATGCGCAAAAGTGGTCTGACCCCGGTTCATAGTTTTTCCAGCTGCTGTTTGACGTAGGCGGCGCCTGTCGGGGCTAGCGCCGCATAGGTTTCGTAGGCCACCTTGGCTTTTGCCTTGTCGCCGGCTTGCGCGTGGGCATCGCCCAGGTTACGGTAGGCAATGGCGCGCGACGGGTCCATCTTGACGGTGTTGTCGAACCAGCGCGCCGCTTCCTTGTATTTTTCCTGTTTGTAGAACACGAAGCCGAGGTTGTTGGCCGCCAGCGCAAAATCGGGCCGCAGCTTGAGCGCTTCGGTGAATTCCGCCTCGGCACCGGCGTACTGCTTTTCTTTGTACAACTGCAGGCCGCGGTCGTTGGCGCGCTGAGCCAGCTGGCGCATCGAGGACGGCACTGCCACCGGCGCGACCAGCTTCTGCTCCTTGCCCTGCAAGTCCTTGACCGTGACCGGCGCTGCTGCCGTGACCGCCCCCGGTTTGGTTTCCGGGGCCTTGATGGCGTCGGGCGCGGCCGCGTCCAGGCGCGAATTGAGCGCGATCGCCGCGTCCGGCAATTGCGCACTTTGCAGGCTCAGGAATTCGGTCTCGGCCGGCAGTTCGAACACGAAGTCGCCCCCTTCCGAACCGGGCAGGCTGCCGAAGGCCGGGGTCTGGCTCGATACCCCGGCCACCGCCGGCGCCACGTAGGCGGCCAGTTCGGTCGCCGTCACCAGGCCGTCGCCGTTCAGGTCGCCCTTGCCGGCCAAGCCTTGCAGCAAGGTCCAGGTAAATACCGAGTGGCCGTTCGGCCCGCCGTCCGATACCAGCTGGTCGGCCCCGCCCGCCGTGAGCATCTGGCGCCCGATGCGGCGTGCGTTGTCGCGCAGGTAGGTGCCGGAGGCGCCGCCGCGCGTCAGGCCAAGCCCGCTGTAGCAGGCGTCCATCACGAACAGGATGTGCCGGGCCGACAGGCTCTCGGCGATGTTCTGGATGTCGGTCATCGGAATGGCGTCGCTGGCAAATTGCTGCGGGTCCGAGTCGTACGGCACGATATAGCCAAGGTCGCGCCCCGAACTGAGACGCTTGGTGGCGCCATGGCCGGCGAAGAACACGAAGATGCGGTCGTTCTTGCCGATGCCGCCGTGCGCCAGCCGGTCATGGAACGCCGCCAGGATGCCGGCCCGCGTGGCCGCCGCGTTTTCCAGCGAGACCACGCGTTCGGGCGCGAAGCCGAATTTGTCGATCAGCGTGCTGCGCACACCCTGCGCGTCGCGCACCGCGTACTGCAGTTTGGGCCATTTGGCGTAGTCGTTAATCCCGATCACGATCGCCCACGAGTTGGCGTAGCCGGCCACCGGCGGCGGCGGTTTCACAGCCGTCGCCGCGTTGCCCTTGACGCTCTTGAAGCTGGTTCCGTCCCAGTTGGCGAACTGGTAGCCGTCGGCGATCAGGCGCTCCAGGATGGCCGGCAGCGCCTTGACGGTGCGCGCATGGATGTCATGGAACAGGATGATGCCGCGCCCTTCCTTGTCGACGGTGCGCAGCACGCGCTCGGCGATCGAGGTCGGCACCGGGTCGGCCCAGTCGAGCGAATCGATGTTCCACATGACCGAGCGCAGCTTGGCGCCGGCGAGTGCGTCCAGCCCTTCGCTGTTGCGCGCGCCGTAAGGGAAGCGGAACAGCGGCGAGCGGCCGCTGTCGATGGAACGCAGCAGCAGGTCGGTGTCGAGGATTTCTGCCTTGAGCTTGTCGCCGGTTTGCTTGGACAACTGCGCGTGGCTGAAGCTGTGGTTGGCCAGCAGGTGGCCGGCCTGGCCCAGCTTGAGACTGATGGCCGCGCCAGGCCCGAGCTTGGCCTTGCCGTCAGCGCCAATGCTGCCCAGGTTGCTGCCCACATTGAAGAACACGGCCGGCACGTCGTACTGCTTGAGGATGGCCGCGATGTCTTCGCTGTAGCGCTTGTGCGGACCGTCGTCGAAGGTCAGCACCACCGTCTTGGGCGGCAGGCCGCTGCCGAAAATTTCGCCCGGCTCGTCCTGGCCGGCCGCCGCCGACGGCGCCGCACGCGGCGGATAGGCCAGCACCACCCCCTGCTCTTTCAGGATCGCTTCGCGCGTGTACAGGGTCTTCAGGTGCGCCACGTAGGCGTCCCATTGCTCGCGTTTCAGGGCGATGGCGCGCTGTTCGTAGCGCCCGAATACCTGGCGGATCTCTTTTTCGTAATTGTGTTCGATCTCGGCGAGCGCTTCGAGGTCGTCGCTAATGCGCTTGTGCAGCTTGATGGCCGGCAGCGACGAGTCGCGCGCGACTTCGCCCAGCAAGCCTTGCAGCAGTTCGCGAAAGGCCAGCCGGTCGGCGTCGAACAGGCCCTTGTCGGACTCGATGTACTCCAGCAGGCCATGCAGTGCTTCGAAACGCGCAGGGCTGCTTGATCCGGCCAGCGCCGCCAGGTCGCGCTCGATGCGGGCGCTGCGGTCCTGGTTTTCATGGAACAGCGCCTGCCCGACCAGGGTCGTGCGTTCGCGGTCCTTGGCCGACAAGGTCTTCTCGTCGGCCAGCAGCACGATGATCTTGCGGTAATTCGCCAGCACGTCCTTGAGCGCGGCGCTGATCGCAGCGCTGGATGGCGCCGCAGCTGGCGGCGCAGACTGCATCAGCACTGGCGGCTTGGCTGGTGGCGCCGGCGCCGGAGTACGTCCGGCCAGCAGGACGCCGGCGCCGATGGCAGCGGCCGCAGCCAGCGCGCCGGCGATTTTTAATGGAGTGGAAGTCACGATGGCAGTCAAGAGCAAAGGGTGGCCTGATTGTATTGCAACATTTGCTTTCTTGAAAGCTTTGGCGCATCCTGCTGTGGCGCAATTGCGCAAGGACCCTGTCATATTTACGCAATACCGGTCCTATAGAGTTACTGTGAAAGGTAAGTACTCCGGACGCGCACGTTCCCATCTCGCATGAAGCG
>JAZKCA010000112.1:0-36660 GCA_040388275.1 Pseudomonadota bacterium | reverse complement strand
TATTCGTTGACGGAACGTCAACGAATAGAGGTCTGACCCCGATGGTGCAACAAAAGCGGAACGACAAACGGCGGCCAATGGCCGCCGTTCTCTGTTACCTCACCGCCGCGATTACAGGTGCGGGGTGATTTTTGGCATCAGTTCTTCGAAGGTGCGGCCGCTGCCGTTTTCGCCGATCGCGTGCATCTTCCATTCGCCGCTGTGGCGGTACAGCTTGGCCATGATTTGCGCCGTGTGCGCGCCCTGCACCGACAGGTCGTACTTGGCCACTTCCTTCTGGTCGGCGGCGTTGACGATGCGGCAGTAGGCGTTTTCGACCTGCGAGAAATTCTGGCCCGTGAAACTGTTCACCGTGAACACCAGCGATTTGACGTTGCCTGGAATGGCCGCCAGGTTGACGATGATCTGCTCGTCGTCGCCGTCACCGGCGCCGGTGCGGTTGTCGCCCGTGTGCACGATGCTGCCGTCCTTGCTTTTGAGCTGGCGGAACCAGACGGTATCGACCAGCTGATTGCTCTCGTCGAACATCAGGCAGGACGCGTCCAGATCAACCGACTCGGTCTTGCCGCCAAAGCCGAACAAGCCCTTGGTCTTGATGGCGTCCCAGCCGAGACCCATGGTGATTTTGGTGAGTGCGCCACCCGCTTCTTTATCGAGCGAGATTTTCTGGCCTTTTTGCAGACTGACTGACATGGTGTGACTCCTTGGTTATCGGGCGGCAGCTTGCCGTACCCATGCGCGGAACGATTCGCGGTTGCGCGAACAAACATACACTTTGCCATTGCCGGAAAACTTCAGCACCATGCCCTCGCCGCTGGTCTGGCTGTTGATCAGGTTGCCGATGAAGCCGCCGCTCTGGCCGGTCGTGATCGAAATCTCGTAGCGTAGGGTGCTATCCCATGCCACCACGTGCGAATTGTCGATCGTAATATCCTTGCCCTGCTCGACCACCAGTTCGGACATCGAACCGAAGCCCGACACCACCACCTGGCCGTTGCCGGACGTTTCGGTGACGAAGAAGCCGCCACTGTTGGCGAACAGCGCATTGCCGATGCTCTGGGTGCGTACCCGCAGGTCCACCTTCTGGCTGGCGGCAACGAAGGCGCCGTCGCTGAGAATGTAGTTGGCCGGGCCGACGTCGATCACTTGCATCGCGCCTGGCAGGGTTGGCGAGAGCAGGCAGTCACCGTCGCCGCGCGCCGCTTCGATGTGCTGCTGGAAGAATGATTCGCCATTGGCGAAGGTGCGCATCAGCGCGCTGCCCAGGCCGCCCTTCATCTTGCCCTTGAGGTCAAGATTGGCTTCCATCATGACCATCGCACCTGATTCGCAGTAGATGGTCTCGCCGCGCGTCATCGATACGTGCAGGAATGGATCGACATCCCCTGTAACTGAAAAGACTGGCATTTGATTTTTCCTTTGAGTCGGTTGGCCCGCGCGGATTGCGCGGGCCGCACAGCACAATTACACGTTGACGCCGTAGCTCTTGGCCAGGGGGCCCAGGCCGCCCTTGAAGCCCTGGCCGACGGCCTTGAATTTCCAGTCGGCGCCGGCGCGGTAGACTTCGCCGAACACCATGGCAGCTTCCGTCGAGCTGTCTTCGGACAGGTCGTAGCGCGCGATTTCGCTGTTGCCGGTGGCGTTCACGCAGCGTACGAATGCCTTCGACACCATGCCGAAGTTTTGCTTGCGCGCTTCGGCGTCGTGGATGGTGACGGCCAGCACGATTTTCTCGACGTCGGCAGGGACCTTGGTCAGGTCGATCGTGACGGTCTCGTCGTCGCCTTCGCCGGCGCCGGTGGTGTTGTCGCCCGAGTGGACGACCGAACCGTCGGTCGATTTCAGGTTGTTGTAGAACACGAAGTCGGCGTCGCTACGGACCTTGCCGTCGGTCTTGACCAGGAATACCGCGCCGTCCAGGTCGAACGCGGCGCCGTCGGTGGCGCGCGTGTCCCAGCCGAGGCCGACGACCATTTTCGACAGGCCAGGTGCTTCTTTGCTCAGGTTGACGTTGCCGCCTTTTTGCAGACTGATAGCCATGATGTATATCTCCAGGTAAGTGAATAAAAATAAGAACTACATTGAACACCGGGTACTACCTGCGCAGCGAACTGGTGTTCTTCCGTTCGCCGCGCTTTTTCTTCATGCCGCGCTTAAGCCCCTCAAGCGGCCAGCAACTTCTGTTCTTTCCTGTGCCGCAGCGAGGACCACAGCGAGGCAGCGATGAAGGCAACTCCGATCAGGCCGGTAAAGAGTTCCGGGATGTCGAACTTCATACTAGCGAGCATGATCAGCGCCAGGATGCCGATCGCGTAGTGCGCGCCGTGCTCCAGGTACACGTATTCGTCCAGCGTCCCCTTTTTGACCAGATAAACCGTCATCGAGCGCACGAACATCGCACCGATCGCCAGGCCCAGCATGATGATCACGACATCGTTGGTGATCGCAAAGGCGCCGATCACGCCGTCGAAGGAGAACGATGCATCCAGCACTTCGAGATACAAAAAGCCCGCAATACCGCCGCGTTTGACCATGTCGCCGACATTGCCTTCGCCCTCTTCCGAGCTTTCCAGCAGGCCACTGAGCATGTCGACGCCCACGTACACCAGGATGCCCCACAGGCCCGCCATCAGCACGGCCAGCTTCTGTCCTTCTTCGATCAGGGTCATCGAGCCCACCAGCGCCAGCAGCGAGATCATCACCGACACCGAGGACACCTTGCCGAGCGAAGCGAGCTTTTGCTCGACATGGCCCAGCCAGTGCATTTCTTTTTCTTCATCAAGCAGGAAATTGAGGAACACCAGCAGCAAGAACATGCCGCCGAAGGCCGCCACTTCCGCGTGGTGGTTGGTCAAGTGGGTCGAGAACGCTTTCGGGTCCGACAGCGCCAGGTTCCATACTTCCGCCATGCCCAGGTCGGCAGCGACCGCCACGATCACCAGCGGGAACACCAGGCGCATGCCGAACACGGCAATGATGATGCCCACGCCGAGGAATAGCTTTTGCCAGAAATCGTCCCAGGTTTTCAACACCGAGGCGTTGACGACCGCGTTATCGAACGACAGCGACACTTCCATGATGGAAAGGATGGCGGCGATACCGATCGCGGTGAACGCCGCAGTCATGCCGCCATGCGTAAAGCCCCAGTAACCGGCTGCCGCGAGGCAAACGATCGACACAATAATGGACCACTTGAAATGCTTCATAGCTTGTTTTCCCTTCAACGTTAATCACACAGTGGACACAGTGTAGTCCCTGTCGTTCAATTTAAAAATAGGAGATAATAAGAGCATTACTTCTGAAAAACGGAATGATGAAGAACACCGGCATGAATTTCCGCCACCTGTATTACTTCTGGGTGGTGGCCAAGGAAGGCGGCGTCACGCGCGCTGCCACCCGCCTGGGACTGGCGATCCAGACCGTCAGCACCCAGCTGGCGCAGCTCGAGCAAGCGATCGGCAAGTCGCTGTTCATGCAGCAGGGCCGTAAACTCGTGCTGACCGAGGCGGGGCGCCTGGCGCTGGGCTACGCCGACCAGATTTTCCTGCTGGGCGAGCAGATGCAGGAAGCCCTGGGCGAGGCCGACAGCGCGCGCACCCGGCTCACGGTCGGCATTTCCGATTCGCTGCCCAAGCTGACCGCGTTCCGCCTGCTCGAAGCGACCATGCACTTGCCCAACCCGGTGCGCCTGGTGTGCTACGAAGACCAGTTCGACGCCCTGCTGGCCGAACTGGCGCTGCACAAGCTCGACGTGGTGCTGACCGACCGCGCAGTGCGCTCGGGTACCACCTTGCGCGTATTTAGCCACATGGTGTTCGAGAGTGGCACCATCGTGGCCGGCGCACCGGCGCTGGCGGCGCAGTACACGGCGCACTTTCCGGGCAGCCTGGACGGCGCGCCCTTCCTGCTGCCGACCCGCAACAACGCGCTGCGCGGGCGCATCGACGAATGGTTCGAGCAGCACCAGGTGCGCCCCGACGTGGTCGGCGAATTCGAGGACAACGCGCTGCTCAATACCTTCGGGCGGCGCGGCGCCGGCCTGTTCTTCGCTCCGGCGGCGCTGCAGGGCGACCTGGAAGAGCAGTTCGGCGCGCTGCTGGTCGGTCAGGTGCCGCAGGTGCGCGAGCAGGTGTTCGCCATCTCGAACGAGCGCAAGATCAAGCACCCGGCGGTCGAGGCAATACTTGCCTCAGTGCACGAGGGTGTGATCGGTTCGCCATGAACGGTACAATGCTGACTCCGGACCTGTTGTCCAATCGAAAAAATATTCAATCTTTATGCACAATGCACTATTAGTTCTGCTGGCCATCTTCCTGGTCGTGCTGAACGGCTTCTTCGTCGCCGCCGAGTTCGGCATGGTCGCCCTGCGCCCCACCCGCGTGCGGGCGATTGCCAAAAGCCAGGGCTGGCGCGGCCGCATCCTGGGCAAGGTCCATGGCCAGCTCGACGCCTACCTGTCGGCCTGCCAGCTCGGCATCACGCTCGCCTCACTGGGCCTGGGCTGGGTCGGCGAGCCGGCGTTTGCCAGCCTGATCGAGCCGCTGTTCCTGATGATCGGGATCGCCTCGCAGGCGCTGGTGCACACCATTTCCTTCATCTGCGCGTTCAGCGTCATTTCCTTCCTGCACATCGTGGTCGGCGAGCTGGCCCCTAAATCGATGGCGATCCGCAACCCGGAAGTGGTCGGCCTGTGGACCGCGCCGGCGCTGTATGCCTTCTACTGGACCATGTACCCGGCAATCTACCTGCTCAACAGCAGCGCCAACGCGGTACTGCGCCTGGCCGGCCTGGCGGGCGCGGGCGGGCATGACGCCCACTACTCGACCGAAGAACTAAAACTGATCCTGCGCACCAGCCAGCCGGGCGAAAAATTCACGCGCGACGAGCGCCACATCCTGGCCCAGTCGCTCGACTTCAGCAAGCTGACCGTGAGCGAACTGATGCGCCCTATCAATGAAGTGATCGCCCTGCATGCGAGCAAGTCGCTCGAAGACAACCTGCAGACGGTGGTGCGCAACCGCTTCAGCCGCTATCCCTACTTCGACACCAATGGCGAAGACGTGCTTGGCGTGATCCACCTGAAGGATCTGTTTTTCGCTCAGCAGGCGGGCAAGAAGATCACCGACCTGACGCCGTTTTTGCGGCCAGTTGAAACGATGTCGGCGCGCACCCCGGCGCAAACCATGTTCCGCCGCTTTCGCGACGGCGCGCCGCACTTCGCGCTGATCGGCGAAAAGGGCAAGCGGCCGGTCGGCTTCATCACGCTCGACAACCTGCTTGGCGCCATGGTGGGGGAAATCCGCGACGAATTCCGCCTCAACGAAAACGACTGGCTGCGCCAGCCGGACGGCACCCTGGTCGGCAAAGCCAGCTTGCCGATCTTTTCGCTCGAGCGCATCCTGGGACTGGACATCGACAATGAAACGCTGGGGCTGGACGAAGTCGAATCGGTGGGCGGGCTGATCATGGTGAAGCTGGGCGACATCCCCACGCAGGGCCAGAAGATCGCATTCCCGCGCTTCGACATCGTGGTCAAGAAGATGAACGGACCGCGCATCGTGCTGGTGAAGGTGATTCCACATGCGACGCGCAACCGCGATCCGGACGAGCACGATTGAGGCCAGATTTCAACGTCAGGCGCATCACGTCTTGCTCACCACTGCCGGCGCCACCCCGGTCCATTCGCGCATCAGCGAATAGCCCACCGCCAGCAGCACCGGTCCGATGAACAGGCCGACGAAGCCGAAGGCGAGCACGCCGCCCAACACCCCGAGCAGCACCAGCAAAAAGGGCAAGTCGGCGCCGCGGCTGATCAGCATCGGCTTGACGACATTGTCGACCCCGCTGATCAGGACCAGCCCCCACACCAGCATGAACACGCCCCAGCCGGTTTGACCCGTGCTGAACAGCCAGATCGCCGCCCCGCCCCAGATCAGCGGCGGGCCCACCGGCACCAGCGACAGTACGAAGGTGGCGAAGCCGAGCAGCAGCACGCCCGGCACGCCGGCGATGACAAAGCCCAGGGCGGCCACCAGCGCCTGCGCCAGCGCCGTGCCGAGCAGGCCGTACATGACGCCGCGCACCGTGTGGCTGACCGTGTAGGCCACCCGCTCGGCATTGTCGCCAATGATGCGGTCCATTGCCACCCGCGTTGCGCGCAGCAGCGCGTGGCCGTCCCGATACAGGAAGAAAGCGACAAAGGCAGCCAGGGTCATTTGCGCCACGCCCATGCCCAACAAGATCGTGCCGCCCAGCAGGAATTGGCGCGCCGGCTCTTGCATCCGCGAGGCCAGCGCCATCATCTGCTCGCGGCTCGAGATCGCCTCGCGCACGTATTTGTCGGCCCACTCGCCGAGTATGGGCAGGCCGCGCAGCCAGGCCGGCGGCTCGGCGCGGCCAGTCTCGACGGCAAGCTTGATCTGGTCGTAGAAATTGCCGACATCGTCGGCCAGGTTGTACGCTACCAGGCCGATCGGCAAGATCACCAGCAACAGCAGGCTCAAGGTCAATGTCAGCGCCGCCAGCGTACGGCGGCCCTGCATGCGACCGAGTAGCTTCAAATACAGGGGCCAGGAAGAAATCACGACCGCGGCCGCGAACAGGATCGCCGCCAGGAAGGGGCGCAGCACGACCAGGCAGCCGATCACGAGGAAGGCGATGGCGCCCAGGTAGGCATAGCTCTTGTTCGGTCCCATGCTCGCCCCTGTGCTGGAAGCTGCGTCAGTTCAAGAGCAGCTTGATATCCTGGAGTATCGGCGCCGGGCCCTTGCCATGGCGGACGAACAGGCGGATCTTGCCGCTGCGGTCAAACACATAACTGCCGTAGGTATGGTCCACCGAGTAGCGGTCCGGCGCGGTGCCGACCGACTTGGCGTAGAACACCTTGAACTCCTTGGCGACCGCCGCGGTCGCCGCGGCATCGCCGCGCAGGCCAAGGAAGCGCGGATCGAAGGCAGGCACATACTGCGCCAGCAATTCCTGGCTGTCGCGCTCGGGGTCGACCGTGACGAACAAGACCTGCACCTTGTCGGCGTCGGGACCGAGCCCCTTCATCACCGTGGCCATTTCAACCATGGTGGTGGGACAGACGTCGGGGCATTGGGTGTAGCCGAAAAACAGGAAGACGATCTTGCCCTTGAAGTCGGCCAGCGTGCGCAGCTTGCCCGTATGGTCGGTCAGCTTGAAGTCTTTGGCGTAGTCGGCGCCAGTGATGTCGACATTGTTGAACAGGACCGGCTTGTCTTTGCCGCACCCAAGCAGCAACAGCGCGAGCGCGAACAGGGCGATGAATTTCTTCATGTCTTAAAATGTGAAGTAGTGGTCTACCAGCAGCGCGGCGAACAGCAGCGACAGGTAGATGATGGACCAGGTGAAGGCCTTGCGGGCGATCTGGTCGGAATAGTGCTTGTACACGCGCCAGCCGTGCCACAGGAACACCACGTTGAGCGCGATGGCCGCCACCAGGTAGATCAGGCCGCTCATGCGCACCGCGAATGGCAGCATGGTGGTGGCCGCCAGCGCGATCGAATACAGCCACACGTGGAAACCGGTGAAGTTCATGCCGTGCGTGACAGGCAGCATCGGCAGGCCGGAACGCGCATAGTCGTCGCGCCGGTACATGGCCAGCGCCCAGAAGTGCGGCGGGGTCCACACAAAAATAATCAGTACCAGCAGCCAGGCCTGCATCGGCAGGTCGTTGGCGATTGCCGCCCAACCCAGCGCCGGCGGCATCGCTCCCGACAGGCCGCCGATGACGATGTTTTGCGGCGTGGCCGGCTTCAGGATCATGGTGTAGATGACCGCATAGCCGACAAAGGTAACGAAGGTCATCCACATGGTCAGCGGATTGACCAGCGCGTACAGCACCCACATCCCTGCCCCGCCAATGACGGCCGAAAAAATGATGGTCTGGGTCTTGGTCAGTTCGCCGCTGGCCGTGACGCGGCGCGCGGTGCGCGCCATGCGCGCATCGATCTCGGATTCGACGATGCAATTGACCGCGAAGGCGGCGCCGGCCAGCAGCCAGATGCCGGCGGTGGCGGCCAGCATGCGCGTCCAGTCCGGCATCTGGCCCGGGTCGGTGGCGAGCAGCATGCCGATCACGGCGCAGAATACGGCCAGCTGGGTGACGCGCGGCTTGGTCAGCGACCAGTACTGGGCGATGCGATTGCTCGGTTTATTGATGGCTGTCTGGGTCGTCATGGATATGGTCTTGCCTGCGCGGGGGCGCTGGATCGGTACTTTGTCTTGTAGTTTAACATGGTCACCAGCAGCACCAGCAGGGCTGCGCCGGCGTTGTGCAGCACGGCCAGGGCCAGCGGGAATTCCAGGTAGACCGTGGCGATGCCGGTTGTGGCCTGCAGCGCCAGCACGCCCGCCAGGGCGCGCCCCAGTTTGCCCAGAGCGGGCTCGCGCGCCGCGCGCCAGGCCGTGTAGCCCAACAGCGCGACGACCAGGAAGGCCATATTCCGGTGCACCCAGTGAATCGCGGTCAGGGCCGGAAACGGAATGTAGTGGCCGGCGGCAGTCTTGCCCAGTTCGCGCCACAGCGTAAAGCCATGTTCGAATTCCATTTCCGGCACCAGCTGGCCGTTGCACATCGGGAAGTCAAGGCAGGCCAGGGTCGCGTAATTGGTGCTGACCCAGCCGCCCAGCGCAATCTGGATCGCCAGCAGCACTGCCGACGCCAGCGCCAGCATCCTGAGGGTCGTCATCGGCTGTGGCGCTACCGGGCCGTCGGCTGCCTTGGCGCCCAGCCAGGCCAGCATCGCCAGCAAGAGCATGCCCAGCAGCAGGTGGATGGTCACGATGACCGGTTGCAGCTTCATCGTCACGGTCCAGGCCCCGAAGGCGCCCTGCACGCACACCAGCAGGAACAGCGCCGTCGGCATCATGGGGTTGAAGGCCGGATTGCGCGCCTTGCGCCACTCGAACGTCGCCTTGAGCATCAGGGAGGTAATGAGCACGCCGATCCCCATGGCCAGATAGCGGTGGATCATTTCGATCCAGGCCTTGACCATGGTCACCGGTCCGCTCGGCAGCAGGGCCTCGGCCTTGGCGATCTCGGCGTGCGCCAGGAAGGGATTGCCCAGGCCGTAGCAGCCCGGCCAGTCGGGACAGCCCAGCCCGGAGTCAGTCAGGCGCGTAAAGGCGCCGAACACGATCAGGTCGAAGGTCAAAAAGGCGATGGTCCACACCAGCTTGCGGTATTTGTTCGCATCGGACGACATCCACACCATTGCCAGCGGCAGGCTCGCCACCAGCAGGCCCGTGACGGCCAGCTGCACCAGGGTTGAAACTTGCATCGCGCCTATCCGATCGCCGATGCTTTGAGCAGCTTGCTGATGTCTTTCTTGACCTTGGCCGGATCGGCATTTTTCGGGAAACGCATCATCAGGTTGCCGAGCGGGTCAATCAAGTACATGTGGTCGCTGACATTGCCGCCCGGCTCGACCGGCAGCCAGGCCTTGACCGCATCCGGCTTGACGCGCAGGAAGCGGGTGCCGTCGATCACGCGCATCAGCATGGTGTCGAGCGGCTGTTCGTCGGTAATGAGCCACACGCGTTCCAGGCGCTCCATGCCCTTGCCCTGCATCAGGCGCAACTGGCGCATCGCTACCAGCTGGTCCTTGCACGCCTGCTGGCAGTCGCCGGGCGCGACCTGCAGCATGATCCATTTGCCCGCGTAGGCTTCCAGCGCCAACGGCTTGCCGTCCAGGCCCACCGTGCCCAGCTTCGGTATCGGGTGCAGGCGCGGGTCGATCAGCGCGCCGTAATTGGTGCGGCCGGTCGGCTTGATGACGTAATAGGTCAGGTAGGAAAAAATCAGCGGCGAGGCGCAGACCAGCAGCACCAGCAGCAGTTTCCAGCGGCCCTTGTTTTGGTTCAGTTTATTTTGTTCCACGACGAAATCCTGTAAAAACGAAAAATAGAAGCGCCATCAGTGCCAGCGCATACCATTGGAATGCATATCCCTTGTGCTTGTCGACGCCGAGCGCGGGCGCGGGCCAGTTGCGCGCCAGCTGGTCGTCGGGGTCGACGGGGACGGTTTGTTCGATGAAAAAGGGTTGCACGGCAAGCTTGCTGGCTGCGGCAAACTGGTCGGTATTCAAATTCTGCAAGATCGACTTCGGCACGATGGTCGCGGGGTTACCCAGCTGCATCACCTTGCCCATGCCGGCCTTGGCGATGCCGGTCACGATCACCGTGCCCTGCGGGGTGCTGAACTCGGGCAGGCGGTCGTGCTCGCCGGTAAAGCGCGGCAGCCAGCCGCGCGCAACCAGCACGTGCATGTTCGAGCCGGCAATCTTGAATGGCATCAGCAGGTAAAAGCCGACCTTGCCGTCCTGCGGGCGGTTGTCGAGGAACAGCGGCCAGTCCTGCACGAATTCGCCGGCCACCGACACGGTGCGAAATTCCACGTCGGCCAGCGTCAGCGGCTGCGCGGCGACCACCAGCGGCGCGGCGGCCGCGCGTTCGACCAGCTTCGCCTGCAGCGTCGTCTTGTCGCGGGCGCGCCGGTCTTGCCACTGGCCGAGCGATACCCCGAGCGCCACCATCAGCATGGTGGCCACGAAGGGAATTGCCCGGAAGCGGAAGGAAGTTCGCATTACAATGGAGCCTTAATCAAACATCAGCGCATACACCATGAAAATCCTAGTCGCCATCGCCTTCCTGCTCATTATCGGAAGCCTGGGCTCGGCCCTGTTCTTCATGATGCGCGACAAGGGCAAGGGAGGCAAGCGTACCGTCAATGCGCTGGCGATGCGCGTGGGCCTGTCGATCACCCTGTTCCTGCTCTTGCTCGGCGCGTACAAAATGGGCTGGATCGCGCCCACCGGCATACGCTAAAAGGACCCGCCAAAAAACCGGGGACAGGCCACGCTTGGTGGTCTGTCCCCGGTTTTTTTATGCTTGTCGGGAGGGTGTATCCCCTCCTCGGTTTAGAGCCAGTAGACGACGACGTACAGGCCGAGCCAGACGACGTCGACGAAGTGCCAGTACCATGCCGCGCCTTCGAAACCGAAGTGATGCTCTGGCGTAAAGTGGCCCTTCATGACGCGGTACAGCACCACCGACAGCATGATCGCGCCCATGGTCACGTGGAAGCCGTGGAAACCGGTCAGCATGAAGAAGGTCGAACCGTAGATGCCCGAGGTCAGCTTCAGGTTCAGCTCGCTGTATGCGTGCATGTACTCGTACACCTGGAAGCCCATGAAGGTGGCGCCCAGCAGGATCGTTGCGGCCAGCCACGCGGCGGTCTTGGCGCGCTTGCCGGCGATCAAAGCGTGGTGCGAGATGGTCAAGGTCACGCCCGACAGCAACAGCAGGATCGTGTTGATGGTTGGAATCGGGAACGGGCCCATGGCCGTGTAGCCATCGATGGTGCCGGCAGGGGTAGCACCCCACTGCGCCGCGAAGTCAGGCCAGATGATCTTGTGGTCCAGGTCGCCCAGCCAAGGCAGGGAAATGGCGCGCGCGTAGAACAGGGCGCCGAAGAAGGCGCCGAAGAACATGACTTCGGAAAAGATGAACCAGCTCATCGACCAGCGGAACGACAGGTCGATGCGGGCGTTGTACTTGCCCGTTTCGGATTCGCCGATGGCGTCGCCGAACCAGAAGTACAGCACCAGCAGGGTCGACAGGATGCCGGCGATGTTCAGGTAAGGGCCCCAGGCAGCGCCATTGACCCAGCCGGAGGCGCCGATCATCGTGGCCAGCAGCGACATCCCTGCCAACAGCGGCCATCTGGACGGACCCGGCACGAAATAATACGGTGCGGCGGCGTGTGGTGAACTCATCTTCATCTCCTAAATCAAACTTGTATGCGGTGAATTTCTGCTGCTAAGTTGTACTGCGAATTCTTTACTGCGACACTGCAAGGCGCACCAGCATGACCAGCACGCCGATAAACAGCAACACCCCGATCAAGCCCGCCACGATCACATACACGGGATTCAAGCCGCTTGCATCGCGCTCGTAATCGCTGCGCTTGCGGATGCCAAGGAAGGACCAGAACACCGCCTTCATCGTGGCCCCGAACGATAGCTTGCGCTCGCCTGGCTTTTTCAAATCTGTCATCGCGCCGCCTGTTTCGCTGCCGACTGGGTTCCTGCAATTTCAAAAAACGTATACGACAAGGTAATCGTCTGCACTTCGCGCGGCAACTTCGGATCGATGTAAAACACCACCGGCATCTGCCTCGCTTCTTTCGCCTTCAAGGTCTGCTGCTTGAAGCAGAAGCACTCGACTTTTTTAAAGTGCGGCGTGGCCGACTGCGGCGCGTAGCTTGGAATGGCCTGGGCCTGCACTTCGCGGTCCTGGGTGTTGACCACTTCATACATGACCGTGGTCAATTCGCCCGGATGCACGGTGACGCTGCGCGTGGTCGGGCGAAAACGCCACGGGCCTTGCGCATTGCCATCGAGTTCTACTACTACCTTGCGCGACTTGTCCACTTGCGTGTTCTTGTCGTACACGGCCATGCCGTCCTGCTGCGTCAGCACGTTAATGCCCAGCACTTCGCACATTTGCCGGTACACCGGCACCAGCGCGTAGCTAAAGCCAAGCATCACCACCGCGACGACGAGCAATTTGCCCAGCATCCTGCGGTTCAAATACGGTGACTCGCTCTGTTCCTTGCCCATCGTTACAGCCAGATTCGCTTGATGAAGACCATGGCGAAAAAGAATACCGCCAGCCCGCCCAGGATCAGTCCCAGCTTGGCATTGTTCGGCTTTTTCGGTTCAGACATGGTTGACACCTGTGAGTTCATTGCGCCCGGACGCGCCTTGCGGCGCACCCGGGAAAAACATTACTTGACCGTCGGCGGCGTTTCGAAGGTGTGGAACGGAGCAGGACTAGGAACGGTCCACTCCAGGCCTTCAGCGCCATCCCATGGCTTGGCGTCGGCTTTGGCGCCGCCGCGGATGGTCGGGATGATGACCGCGAACAGGAAGTACACCTGCGACAGGCCGAAACCGAAGGCGCCGATGGTGGCCACCATATTGAAGTCGGTGAACTGCGCCGGGTAATCCGCATAGCGGCGCGGCATGCCGGCCAGGCCCAGGAAGTGCATCGGGAAGAAGGTCACGTTGAACCAGAACAGCGAGTTCCAGAAGTGAATCTTGCCGCGCGTTTCGCTGTACATATGGCCGGTCCATTTCGGCGACCAGTAGTAAAAGCCTGCAAACAGGGCGAACAGGGAACCTGCCACCAGCACGTAGTGGAAGTGGGCAACCACGTAATAGGTGTCTTGCAGCTGGATGTCGATCGGAGTCACAGCCAGGATCAGGCCGGTGAAGCCGCCCATGGTGAACACGAAGATGAAGCCGACCGCGAACAGCATGGGCGTCTCGAAGGTCATCGAGCCCTGCCACATGGTGGCGATCCAGTTGAAGATCTTCACGGCCGTGGGCACCGCGATCAGCATGGTCGCGTACATGAAGAACAGCTGGCCCGTGAGCGGCATGCCGGTCGTGAACATGTGGTGCGCCCACACGATGAACGACAGGATGGCGATCGACGAGGTGGCGTACACCATCGAGGCGTAGCCGAAGAGCTTCTTGCGGGCGAAGGCCGGGACCACCTGGCTGATGATGCCGAAGGCCGGCAAGATCATGATGTAGACCTCGGGGTGGCCGAAGAACCAGAAGATGTGCTGGTACATCACCGGGTCGCCGCCGCCGGCGGGGTTGAAGAAGCTGGTGCCGAAGTGGCGGTCCGTCAGCGTCATGGTGATGGCGCCGGCCAGCACCGGCATCACGGCGATCAGCAGGTAGGCGGTGATCAGCCAGGTCCAGCAGAACATCGGCATTTTCATCAGCGTCATGCCGGGAGCGCGCATGTTCAGGATGGTGACGATGATGTTGATCGAACCCATGATCGACGAAGCGCCCATCAGGTGCATCGCGAAAATACCCATGTCCATCCCTGGGCCCATCTGGGTCGACAGCGGTGCGTACAGGGTCCAGCCGGCCGCGGTGGCGCCGCCGGGAACGAAGAACGAACCGGCCAGCAGCAATGCCGCAGGCGGCAGCAGCCAGAACGAGAAGTTGTTCATGCGGGCGAACGCCATGTCGGCGCAGCCGATCTGCAGCGGGATCATCCAGTTGGCGAAGCCGACGAAGGCCGGCATGATGGCGCCGAACACCATGATCAGGCCGTGCATCGTGGTGAGCTGGTTGAAGAACTCAGGCTGGAAGAACTGCAGGCCAGGCTGGAACAGTTCGGAACGGATCATCAGTGCCAGGACGCCGCCCGACAACAGCATGATCAGCGAGAACCACAGGTACAGGGTACCGATATCCTTGTGGTTGGTGGCAAACAGCCAGCGGCCGATACCGGCCGGATGGTGGTCGTGGGCGTGGTCATCGTGCCCGTGTGCTTTGTCCAAAGTCGTTGTGCTCATTCTCTTTACTCCCGATTACTTACGTGCAGCCAGAATTTCGGCTGGTTGAACGATATTTTCCGCAGCCTTGTTCGACCAGCTGTTGCGGGTGTAGGTGATCACCGCAGCAATATCCGAATCCGACAGTTGCTTCCAGGCTGGCATTTCCGATGGGAACTTGCCGCTCTTCTGACCGTGCAGCAAGACCTTGATCTGGTCGGCTTTCGGGCCGTTCACGACAGCCGAGCCGTCGAGCGCGGCGAACGCGCCTGGCAAACCCTTGCCGTTGGCCTGGTGGCAAGCCACGCAGTTGGCGCCGTAGACTTTTTCGCCCTTGATTTTCAGTTCGTCGATGGTCCAGACTTTCGCAGGATCGTCAGCCAGGGCTGCCATTTCCTTTTGCTTGGCCGCGACCCAGGTGGTGTACTCGGCGTCGGAGACGACCTTGACCACGATCGGCATGAAGGCGTGTTCTTTACCGCACAGCTCGGCGCATTGGCCGCGGAAGGTGCCGGTACGCTCGGACTTGAACCAGGCGTCGCGCACGAAGCCGGGAATCGCATCCTGCTTGACGCCGAAGGCCGGGATCATCCATGCGTGGATGACGTCGTTGGCGGTCAGGACGATGCGGATCTTCTTGTTGACTGGCACGACGACTTCGTTGTCGACTTCCATCAGGTAGTTTTCGGTGCGTGCTTCGGTTGGTGCGACGCCAGGCGCGCCCACTTGCGAACGCGGGGTCGACAGCGACGACAGGAAGCCGATGCCGGCGCCTTCGCCGTTCAGGTAGTTGTATTCCCAGCGCCACTGCATGCCGGTCGCCTTGATGGTGATGTCGGCGTTGGAGGTGTCTTTCATGGCCACGACGGTCTTGGTCGCTGGCAGCGCCATCCCGATGACGATCAGGAAAGGAATCACGGTCCACGCGATTTCGACCGCGGTCGACTCATGGAAAGTGGCCGGCTTGTGGCCCTTCGAGCGGCGGTGCTTGAATACCGAGTAGAACATCACGCCGAATACCGCGACGAAGATCACCATGCAGACGATCATCATCCAGGTGTGCAGGTCGTTGATTTCCGTGGCGATCTTGGTGACCGGCATCTGGAGGTTCAACTGGTAGTCCACCGGGCGCCCCTGAACATCCGGTGCAGCCAGAGCCGGGATACTGGCCGAAATTGCCAGGCCGAGCATCAAGGCGTGAAGTCGCTTTGCATATGTCATGTTTTCCCCAACCACCCAAAAATAATAATATTTTTTAAACTTCAGCGCTTCATATCGAATCGCTGCCGCTCCGAAACCATCGCACAAAAAGGCTCCAAAGCCGTCCCGACGCGCGCTGCGCGGCAAGTCCGGCTGGAACCGTGACATCGAACATAGGTGAATACGCACACTGTGAACGCTGTTGCTGCTATTGCTCCCGACCGCGCTTGCATGCCTGTTTTAAGAGCAGTTACAGGCACAGTCGACAAAATTAGTCGTTGATTATACTCAAGGAACCCCCTCTGCATCAAGGACAAATGCGCCATCCCAAGGGCATGGGCCTTGTAATTGCACACTCCGGCCCCACGTTTCGGTGCCCGCTTAGCGCGCTTTGCGCGGCGCGAAACGGATAATCGCCTCGCCCGAGGCGGTGACCCGGGGCGCCGGGCGGAAGGCATGCCCGTAAATCACTTCGAAGGTCAGCCCCAGCTTGCCGTCGGCGCGGCGGCCTTGCTCCAGCGCCGCCAGCAGCCGGGCCCAGGCTGCACGCCCGACCAGGCCGCGCGCGCGGGTGGCCAGCGGATTGCCGCCCAGCGCACGCACGTCGGCCAGCAGCGCGGCCGGGGTGTCGTAGGTGACCGTGATGAGCTCCATGTCCATGACCGGGGTGGAAAAGCCGGCCTCGACCAGTTGATCGCCAAAATCGTGCATGTCGACAAACGGCAAGGCGTGCGGCGCCCCGTCGAGCGCGACGAAGGCGGCACGCAGCTCGCGGAAGGTATCCGGCCCGAAATTGGAAAACATCAGCAAGCCGTCCAGGCGCAACACCCGGCGCCACTCTGTAAATACGCGGTCGGGCTGGGGATGCCAGTGCAGTGCCAGGTTCGACCACACCAGGTCGACCGAGTTCGGGGCGAAGGGCAAATTGCCAAAATCGGCGCACAGCAGGTCGATTCCGGCCTTGGCCGGCAGCAGCCGGCTCAGCATGCCGTTGAGCGTGCCGAGTCTGGAGGCCGGGGTTTTGGCCGCTTCCAGCATTGCAGGCGCGGCGTCGATGCCGAGAATTTGGGCAGCGGGATAATCTTTGTGCAACAAACCCAGGTCGGCGCCAGCGCCGCAGCCGGCATCGAGCACGCGCTGCGGGGCGATGTTGACCAGGGCCAGGCGCTCGTGCATGCGGGCGGCGATCTCGCGCCGCAGGAAATCGGACGGCGCGATCCGTTCCGGGCGGGCGAACAGGCGGCGCACGCGGGCCAGGTCGATCGGCGCGCTCATTTTTGACGAGGATGGGGGAGAAGACATGGGGCGAACGAGGCAAAATGCGATAATGGCAGCAGTGTAACCGTTTGTTGGAAACCGAGCCGATGAGCCACCGCCTGATCCCGTGGACCTGGCGCTGGCCGCTGGCGCTGGCGCAGGGACTGTCCCGTTCGCTGCTGCCCTCGTGCTGCGCCCTGTGCGGCATGGGCTGCGCCGGCGCGGTATGCGCGCCCTGCCAGGGTCAGTTCCTGGCGCTGCACGGCCCGCGCTGCCGCCGCTGCGCCAATCCGCTGTCCGCGGCCGACGCCCGCTGGCAGTGCGGCACTTGCCAGGCCCAGCAGCCCGCCTACGATGCGACCATCGTGGCGGCCGACTACAGCAGTCCGCTCGACCAGTTGGTGCTCCAGCTCAAGTTCGGCGGGGCACTGGGGCTGGCGCCGTGGTTCGGGCAAGCGCTGCACGCGGCAGTCGTGGCGCACGAGGGGTTCGCATTGCCGAATATACTGTGCCCGGTACCGCTGGGGCCGCACCGCCTGGTCGAGCGCGGCTTTAACCAGGCGCTGGAAATTGCGCGGCCGCTGTCGAAGTCGCTGGGCATACCGCTGCGCGCCGCGCTGGCGATCCGCGCGCTCGACACTGCCGCGCAATCGGGGGTGGCGCCGTCGCAGCGCAAAAAGAACATCCGCAACGCCTTCATCGTGGCGCCGGACGCGCTGGCGATGGTGCGAGGGCAGCACATCGGCGTGGTTGACGATGTGATGACCAGTGGCGCCACGCTGAACGAACTGGCGGCCACATTCAAACGTTTTGGCGCCGCGCGCGTGAGCAACTTCGTGTTCGCGCGCACCCCGCCCCATTAATCAGGAGAAGCACTTGTTCCACGTCGTACTGGTAGAACCCGAGATCCCGCCGAACACCGGCAACATCATCCGGCTGTGCGCCAACACAGGCGCCCAGCTGCACCTGATCGAACCGCTCGGCTTTCCGCTGGACGATGCCAAAATGAAGCGGGCCGGGCTTGATTACCACGATTACGCGACGATGAAGGTGCACAAGAACTGGGACGCCTACCTGGCAGCGTGCCAGCCGGACCCGGCGCGCATGTTCGCGCTGACCACGCACGGCTCGGCGCCGTTCGCCGATGCCAAATTCCTGCCCGGTGACGTATTCGTGTTCGGCGCCGAAACGCGCGGCCTGGCGCCGGCGTTGCGCGAATCATTCCCGGTGGCCCAGCGCATCCGCCTGCCGATGCGCCCCGACAACCGCAGCCTGAACCTGTCGAACACGGTCGCCGTGGTGGTCTTCGAAGCGTGGCGCCAGAACGGCTACACCGGCGGCGCCTGAGCAACCCGGGGTCAGTGCAGCTTGATCGGCCAGGATTTGTGGACTAAGCTTGGCCAAGCAGGGAGGCGACATGAAAACCTTTAATATCCATGAAGCAAAGACACAACTTACTCGCCTGGTAAATGCTGCCGCTGGCGGAGAGGAAATCATCATCGCCAAGGCGGGAGTTCCAGCCGCCAGGCTGGGCCCATTGGCAGCACCCAAGCCTCCACGAAAGTTCGGACTGCTTAAAGGCAAGATTGAAATAGCCGACGATTTTGACGCGCCCCTCCCCCCCGAAGTGATCGCGGATTTCGAAGGCCGTTAAGACCTGACCCCGGGTCTGCACGATCAAGCTGGCCTCGCGAAAAATGCCGGGAAGCTTTATCATCGCCTAAACATTCACACTGGCACGCGCCGCTCCCATGATCAAGCTTCAAATGCTGCTGCGCCACCCGGGCGCCGAACCCGAGCTCGATCCGGCCTTGCGCGCGCTGCTGGAGTCGCTCGGACTTGACATCACCTGCGCTGGCCGCGCATCTGTGTCGGCGACAGTGTCCGACACCGACTTCGCCCGCCTGTTCGGCCCGCCCCCGCCGGTGCAGGCCGGGTTCGCCGCCAGCCCGCTCACGGCTCCCGACCTGCCCGTGCCGCCGGCACTTCATGACCACATCAGCCTCATTACCGTCGCGCCGCACCACGCCGCGATGAACCACGACAGGAAATAACATGCAGCCATTCAAACTCAGCCACCGCCCCCCTGCCCTCGATACGCCGGCCCCGCCCGATGCGGTCTTGCGGATCGCGGTGACCTTCAAGGGCCGCAGCGCGGTCGGGCCGACCAAGGTGCCGGCGCGCCTGTCCTCGCGCAGCATCCGCAGCTTCGAGCCGGAACCGGGCGAGATGGAAACGGCCATCGAGGCGCTGCGCCAGCGCGGCTTCGTGGTGTCGGGAAAAGGCCGCATGACAGTCTCGATACGCGGCACCGCGGCCCTGTTCGAGCAAACCTTCGGCACCCGCCTGACCACCTTCGCGCTCGACCAGTCATTGTGCTACTCGGCCCCGTGGGTGCTCTACCCGCCCGAGGGCGCACCGTGGAACCCCGATCCGGTGCTGGCCCAGCTGATCGACGACGCCTACATCCAGTGGCCGCATATCTACCTGGCCGACCCGGTCAACGCGCGCGCGCCGGTGGTCAACTACTATCACCTCGATGTGCTCACCGATGTGCCGGCCAAACTGAACGTGCCGCCCATCCACCGCGAGCGCCACCAGGGCGAGGGCATCCGGGTGGCGATGATCGACACCGGCTTCGAACACTCGCACCCCTTTTTTGTCCGCAACGGCTTTACCTCGTCGGTGGTGCTGGCGCCGTCGGCCACCAGCCGCGACACCGATCCCGGCAGCCACGGCACCGGCGAATCGGCCAATGTGTTTGCGATTGCGCCCAAGGTCACCTTCATCGGCGTCAAGCTGGGGGACGATGCCGACCCGAACGGCGGCGCCAGCATCCTGGAGGGATTCCAGGAGGCGCTCAAGCACAAGCCGCACGTGATCACGGTGAGCATGTGCTACGACCTGCGCGAGATGGACGGACGCGGTGAATTGAAGGCGCTGCCGAATGGCCTCAAGCCGCTCGAGGCCGAAATCCAGGCCGCCATCGCAGCCGGCATCGTCGTGGTTTTTTCGGCCGGCAACGGGCACTACGCCTTCCCCGCGTCGATGCCCGAAGTGATCAGCGCGGGCGGCACCTACGTGGCCGAAGACGGCAGCATGCGCGCCTCCGACTATGCCTCGGCCTTCACCAGCACCATCTATTCGGGCCGCCATGTGCCGGACGTGTGCGGCCTGGTCGGCATGCTGCCGTACGGCGACTACATCATGCTGCCGGTGCCGGCCGGGCAGGAGATCGATACCAGCAACGCCGTGCACGATGGCACCAAGGCTGGCGACGGCTGGGCGGTGTTCAGCGGCACCTCGGCGGCGGCGCCGCAGATTGCCGCCGTGTGCGCGCTGCTGCTGCAGAAAAATCCGCGCCTCAAGCCAGCCGAGATCAAGTCGCTGCTCACGCGTACGGCCATCGACGTGCGCGAAGGCGCGGCCAATCCGGCCAGTGATCCCGAGGGGCTGGGCATCAAGGCCGGGCCAGGCAGGGACGGCGCCACCGGCGCCGGCCTGGTCGACGCGTTCGCGGCGTGGATGCAGGCGTGATCCGCGAGTTCCCCGCTACACCGTAGGGTGGAAAAGCGAAGTGCCTTCGGTGGAAAGCGCTTCGCTCTTCCACCCTACGTTTAACCGCGGATTTTTCCGAGCAGCTTGGTCGTCGACCGGTCATGCTCGAAATCGATCGAGATCGCCTGCCCGCCATACGCCATCACGGCGCGCCCTTCCGGAATTGCGCCCATGTCGTAATCGCCGCCCTTGGCATAGATCTCCGGCTCGGCTTCCAGCACCACTTCCAGCGCAGTGTCTTCATCGAAGTCCACCACCAGGCTGACCGATTCCAGGGCGGCCAATACCGCCATCCTGTCCGGCCCGTTGTTCAGCGGCCGGTCGTCGCCCTTGCCCAGCCGCTTGACCGACGCGTCGGTATTGGCGGCCACCACCAGCGATGCACCCAGCGCCCTCGCCTGCGCCAGATAGGTGACATGGCCGCGATGCAGGATATCGAACACGCCGTTGGTCAGCACCACCGGCTTGGGCAGCGCCGCAACGCGCGCCTTCAGTTCGCTGCGGGTGCAAATCTTGTTTTCAAATTCAGGCATCGTCTCTTGTGTCTTCATGTTGTGCGCGCCAGCCGAGCAGCAGTTGCTGCGCGTCGGCCGTGAGCGTATCGGTGTTGATGGTGCTGGCGCGCCGGATGATCATCAGCGCGTAGACGGGTGCCAGGATGTTGACCTCGGGTGAGTGCGTACTCGTTGCCGCGCGCCGGCCGCCGCTCGCGCCAGAAATTAATCGCCGCTTCCAGCTCCTGCACGCTGAGGTCCATCCTGCCCCCACTTTATTTGCCGGGTTCTTCTTCCTCCGGCTCCTCTTCGATCGCCATCGACAAGTCGTTCGAGGTCGATTGCTGGACGCTGCCCGGCTCCTTGCGGTCGCCGCGCAGCTTGATCTGCAGGCGCAGGCCATTGGCCGAGTCGGCGTTGCGGATCGCTTCGTCGTAGCCGATCTGCCCTTTGTTATACAGCTCGTACAGGGCCTGGTCAAACGTGCACATGCCCAGTTCGCGCGACTTGTGCATGATCTCCTTGATGGCCTGGAAGTTCCCCTTCAAGATCATCTCGGCAATGGTGGCCGTGTTGAGCAAAATTTCAATGGCCGCCTTGCGCCCTTTGCCGTCTTCGGTGCGCACCAGCCGTTGCGACACGATGGCGCGCAGGTTCGACGACAGGTCCATCAGCAGCTGGTTGCGGCGCTCTTCCGGGAAGAAGTTGATGATCCGGTCCATGGTCTGGTTCGAGTTGTTCGCGTGCAGCGTGCCCAGGCACAGGTGGCCGGTCTCGGCGAACGCGATCGCGTGTTCCATGGTCTCGGTATCGCGGATCTCGCCGATCAGGATCACGTCCGGCGCCTGGCGCAGCGTGTTCTTGAGCGCGTTGTGCCACGACAGCGTATCGACGCCCACTTCGCGGTGGGTAATCAGGCAGCTCTTGTTCTTGTGTACGTATTCAACCGGGTCTTCCACCGTGATGATGTGGCCGGCCGAGTTGGCGTTGCGGTAGTCGATCATGGCCGCCAGCGTGGTCGATTTGCCGGAGCCGGTCCCGCCGACGACCAGCACCAGCCCGCGCTTGGTCATGATGACGTCCTTGAGCACGTCGGGCAGGTCGAGCTTTTCGAAGTTCGGAATTTCCGAGGCGATCGTCCGCACCACCATGGCCACGGCCTGCTGCTGGACGAACACGTTGACGCGGAAGCGGCACACGTTCGGCAGCGAAATGGCGAAGTTGCACTCCATCTCGGATTCGAATTCGCGCATCTGCTTCTCGTTCATCAGCGACAGCGCCAGCGCGCGCGTCACGTCGCCGGTCAGCTTTTGCTGGCTCATCGGCTTCATCGCACCCTGGTGCTTCATGCTGGGCGGGAAATCTGCGGAGATGAACAAATCGGAACCGCCCTGGTGCTGCATGACGGTGAGGAGCTTGTGGATGTAGGCTTGGGCTTCCGCCGGGCCAAAGGTGGTGGACATGCGCGTCTTTCTTCGAGTTTTCCGGTCTAAATAGCACCTACCCTGCAATTATATCGACTGCATTACGGGTAGAATATAATTTCTTTGCTGACTGATTTGCAACACTGTGTCACGATGAAGCACAGTTTTGCATCCCGCGATCATCTGCTACCTCGCCACCTATGACCCTGACTGAACTGAAATATATCGTTGCCGTAGCGCGTGCGAAACATTTCGGGCATGCCGCTGAAGCCTGCTTCGTCGCCCAGCCCACCCTGTCGGTTGCCATCAAGAAGCTCGAAGACGAGCTTGGCGTGGTGCTGTTCGAGCGGGGCGGCGCCGAAATCTCGGTCACGCCGCTGGGTGCGCAGATCATTGCGCAAGCCGAACGGGTACTCGAGCAGACCGCCGCCATCAAGGAACTGGCCAAGCAGAACAAGGATCCGCTGGCCGGCCCGCTGCGCCTGGGGGTGATTTATACCATCGGCCCTTACCTGTTGCCGCCGCTGGTGAAGAACATCATCGAGCAGGTGCCGCAGATGCCGCTGATCCTGCAAGAAAATTTCACGGTGCGCTTGCTGGAGCTGTTGCGCCAGGGCGAACTCGACGCTGCCATCATGGCCCTGCCCTTGCCGGACCACGGCATGTCCATGCAAACCCTGTACGACGAACCGTTTGTTGTTGCCGTGCCCCAGAGTCACCCGTGGGCCAGGCGCAAGTCCGTGCCGGCCCAGGACCTGAAATCGGAAACCATGCTGTTGCTGGGCAATGGCCATTGCTTCCGCGACCAAGTGCTGGAAGTGTGCCCGGAAATGGCGCGCTTTTCCGCGCCCGGCAACGGCATGCAGCGCACCTTCGAGGGTTCCTCGCTCGAAACTATCCGCCACATGGTGGCCAGCGGCATCGGTCTGACCGTGCTGCCGCGCGCCTCGGTGCCCGACATGCAGGCCAACGGCATGCTGTCCTTCGTGCCGTTCGAAGCGCCCGTGCCGTCGCGCCGCGTCGTCATCGTGTGGCGCAAGAGCTTCACGCGGCGCGCCGCGATCGACGCCATCTGCGCCGCCGTCGCCGCCTGCGAACTTCCCGGTGTCAACATGCTCGCGCTGGAAGAAGCCGCCTGATGTCTCGATGAACAAGCTGTCGCTGTATTACCGCCTGATCCGCCTGGACAAACCCATCGGCATCGTCCTGTTGCTGTGGCCCACCCTGATCGCCTTGTGGATCGCCTCGGGCGGCACGCCCGACCTGCGCATCCTCGTCATTTTCACGCTCGGCACCGTGCTGATGCGCTCGGCCGGCTGCGCCATCAACGACTATGCCGACCGCGACATCGACAAGCACGTCAAGCGCACCGCCGAACGGCCGCTGACCAGCGGGCGTATCAAAAGCTGGGAAGCACTGGCCGTGGCCGGCGTGCTGGCCATGCTGGCCTTTTTGCTGATCCTGCCGCTCAATGCGCTGACCAAGCAGCTGTCGGTGGCCGCCGTCATCATCGCCGGCACCTACCCTTACTTCAAGCGCTTCTTCGCCATTCCGCAAGCCTACCTCGGCATCGCCTTCGGGTTCGGCATCCCGATGGGGTTTGCCGCCGTGCTGGGAACCGTGCCCGTGCTGGCCTGGTGGCTGCTGCTGGCCAATGTATTCTGGGCAGTTGCCTACGACACCGAGTACGCCATGGTCGACCGCGACGACGACCTCAAGATCGGCATCCGCACCTCGGCCATCACCTTCGGGCGCTTCGACGTGGCCGCCGTCATGCTGTGCTACGGCGCGGCGCTGGCCATCATCCTGGTCTGCGGCTGGGTGGTCGGCCTGCGCATGTGGTTTGCCGCCGGCGTGGCGGTCGCTGCCGGCATGGCCATTTATCACTACTTCCTGATCCGCGACCGGGACCGCATGCGTTGCTTTCAAGCATTTCGCCACAACAATTGGTTGGGTGCGGCCCTTTTTGCCGGTGTCGCGGTAGACTACGCTTTCGGATAATGTTGTCCTTATCGCATTCCATACAAACTACTCACGAGGTATACAAATGATCGAACCTATCCCAACCAAGCCAGGCGCACGCGACCAGCTGATGAGCGATTTGAAGACCGTCATCCAGGATGCGGAATCGTGGCTGCGCAACGGCAGCCAGATGACCGGCGAAGAACTGCAGGCCGCCCGTGCCAAGTTCGAGCGCACCCTGACCAACGCCAAGAGCGGCCTGATCGAACTGGAAGAAACCGTGATCGCCAAGACCAAGGAAGCGGCCAAGGCGACGGACGAATACGTACAGGAAAATCCGTGGAAGTCGGTTGGCATCGGCGCCACCGTCGGCCTGCTGGTCGGCCTGCTTATCTCGCGGAGATAAGCGCATATGGCGATCATTGAATCGATGGGCAGGATCGGCACGACCTTGCTGGCCATGGTGCAAACACGGATGGAGCTGGCCGCGGTCGAGATCGAGGAAGAGTCGCGCCGCACGCTGGTGCATTTCGTGCTCGCGCTCATTTCGCTCATTTTTTTCGCGATCGCCCTGGTGCTCGTTTCGCTCACCATCATCCTGGTGTTCTGGGATACCTACCGCTTGCTGGCCACGCTTGGCCTGGCGGCGCTGTACACGGTCATCGGGATTGTGGTGGCCATGAAGCTCAAGGCCAGTTTCGCCACCAAGCCGCGTTTTCTGGCCGCGACGGTGGGTGAGCTGAAAAAGGACGTGAATTACCTCAGGAATCCGGAGCCTACCGAATGAACATCGACAAGCAAGAGCCGAAAAGGCCATCGCTGGCCGAGCGCCGCGTGGCCTTGATCGCCAAATGCGAGCTTCAGCGGACCAACATGGGCCGCGAGATCAGCATTCTCAGGTCGCCGCATATGCTTACCGGGGGAAGTTTTCTGCACTCCTTCACCGGCGGCAAGTTCAAGGTGCCGCTGGCGATTGCGGGAACGGTGCTCGGTATCGTGGCGGCCAGCCCGGCGGGCATGATGCCGCTGGTGAAAGTCGGGCTGTCGGTGTTCAGGATGCTCAAGACGGGCTTCCTGATGTTGCGGGCGAAAGCGGCGTAAGCCGAGGGCGGATCGTGGAGGATTGCGCGCGTTGCGCTTATCCGCCCTACATGTGCCGGAACGTCGATGGCCTGGCGAGAAACGTAGGGCGGATAAGCGCAGCGCGCGCAATCCTCCACCTCAGCCAGCACCCATCTCATCACCCAGCTCGCGGCCACGCGCCGCAGCCGCCTTCATTGCGACGATAATCTTTTCCTTCACGCCGCTCGCTTCCATGCTGCTCAGCGCCGCATAGGTGGTGCCGCCCTTCGAGGTGACCTTTTCGCGCAGCAGCGGCACCGGATCCTCCGACTGCGCAGCCAACTGCGCCGCCCCGACAAAGGTGGCCAGCGCCAGCTGACTGCCCTGTTCGTCCGACAAACCCATTTCCACCGCAGCCTGCTGCATCGCTTCGATAAAGTAAAACACATACGCCGGCCCGCTGCCCGACACCGCCGTCACCGGATCGATCTGCGCCTCGTCGTCAAGCCACACGGTCTGGCCGACCGCTTTCATGATGTCGTCGGCGGCCGCCATTTGCGCGGCGCTCACGCCGTCCATGGCCACCATGCCGGTGATACCGAGCCCGATCAGCGCCGGCGTGTTCGGCATGGTGCGCACGATGGCGCCATAGCCGCCCAGCCAGCGTGCCAGGTCGGCCCCGCGAATGCCGGCGGCAATCGACAGGATCAGCGGCTGCGACGCCGCCAGGTGCGGCAGCAGCGCCGCCGCCACGTCGCGCATCTGCTGCGGCTTCACGGCCAGCACGATCACGTCGCTGGAGGCGACAGCGGCGTCGATCGCTGGCGCCGTGCTCACGCCATATGTCGCCTTCAGCCGCGCCAGCGCTTCCGCATTCGGATCGACGACATGGATGTCCTTGCCCGCCAAACCTGCAACCAGGGCCGAGGCCATGTTTCCGCCGCCGATAAATGAAATTTTCATGCTGTCCCTTGTGGTGAATCGTAGGTTCGTGCGCCGAAGATGGCGCTGCCGACGCGCACGATGGTCGCGCCTTCGGCAATCGCCGCCCCCATATCGGCCGACATGCCCATCGACAGCGTGTCGAGCGCGATGCCATCGGCGCGCAGGCCCTCGGCCAGTTCGCGCAAGCGGGCAAATGCGGCACGCTGGCGTGCAGGATCGGTCTCGGGCTCGGGGATCGCCATCAGGCCGCGCAGCTGCAAGCGTGGCAGCTGTGCCACAAGACGCGCAAGTTCCGGTAATTCTTCCGGGCTCACGCCACTCTTGCTAGCTTCACCACTGATGTTGACTTGAAGGCAAATGTTTAGCGGCGCGCTGTCGGCCGGCCGCTGCTCGGATAAGCGCTGCGCAATCTTGAACCGCTCAACCGTATGCACCCAGTCGAAACTGGCCGCGATCGGGCGTGTTTTGTTGCTCTGTATGGGCCCAATGAAATGCCACTCGATGCGCCGCCCCGGCAAAGCGACCGAAACTGCCGCAATTTTATCCAGCGCTTCCTGCAAATAATTCTCGCCAAACGCACTTTGACCGGCCTCGACCGCTTCAAGCACGGCCTGCGCCGGGAAGGTTTTCGAAACGGCCAGTAGCTGTACCTCGGCCCGGGCGCGGCCGGCAGCGCTCGCCGCGGCGTGAATACTGTCATCGACAGCTTGCAAGTTGTGGGCGATTGTGGACATAATCATTTTCAGCGGGCAATTCATGCAGGTCGATTATTGCGAAAAAAATGCGCACACAGTCGGCATGCGCCCATTCACGGCACAGGGATTATAAATGGACATCTCCGAATTACTCGCATTCTCCGTCAAGAACAAAGCTTCCGACTTGCACCTGTCGTCCGGCCTGCCGCCGATGATCCGCGTGCACGGCGATGTGCGCCGGATTAACCTGCCGCCGCTGGAGCACAAGGATGTGCACGGCATGATCTATGACATCATGAACGATGGTCAGCGCAAGGCTTACGAAGAAGTGCTCGAGTGCGACTTCTCGTTCGCCATTCCCGGTCTGGCGCGTTTCCGCGTCAACGCCTTCAACCAGGAACGCGGCGCGGCCGCCGTGCTGCGGACGATTCCGTCGAAGATTTTGAGCCTTGAAGACTTGAATGCGCCGAAAATTTTCGGCGAGCTGGCCATGAAGCCGCGCGGCCTGGTGCTGGTGACCGGCCCTACCGGTTCGGGCAAGTCGACCACGTTGGCGGCGATGGTGAACCACCTCAATGAAAATGAGTACGGCCACATCCTGACGATTGAAGACCCGATCGAATTCGTGCACGACTCGAAGAAGTGTTTGATCAACCAGCGCGAAGTCGGTCCGCACACGCTGTCGTTCAACAACGCGCTGCGCTCGGCGCTGCGCGAAGACCCCGATTGCATTTTGGTGGGCGAGCTGCGCGACCTGGAAACCATCCGCCTGGCCCTGTCGGCCGCAGAAACGGGCCACCTTGTGTTCGGCACGCTGCACACCTCGTCCGCCGCGAAAACCATCGACCGTATCGTCGACGTGTTCCCCGCCGATGAAAAAGAGATGGTGCGCGCGATGTTGTCCGAATCGCTGCAGGCGGTGGTGTCGCAGACGCTGCTCAAGACAAAAGACGGCAGCGGCCGCGTGGCTGCCCACGAAATCATGATCGGCACGCCGGCTATCCGAAACCTGATCCGCGAAGCGAAGATCGCGCAGATGTACTCGTCGATCCAGACCGGCAGCAACGTCGGCATGCAAACGCTGGACCAGAACCTGACCGACCTGGTTCGACGCAACGTGATTTCTTCGGCTGCTGCCCGTAGCGCGGCCAAAATCCCAGACAACTTCCCCGGCTAATTTAGGACCACACAATAATGGAACGCGACCAGGCTTCAAAATTCATGTTCGACCTGCTGCGTCTGATGACCAGCAAGGGCGGATCCGACTTGTTCATCACGGCAGGCTTCCCGCCGGCGATCAAGATCGACGGCAAAATGACGCCCGTCTCAAGCCAGGCCCTTACCGCTTCGCATACCTCCGACCTGGCCCGTTCGATCATGAACGACAAGCAGACGGCGAATTTCGAGCTGACCAAGGAATCGAACTTCGCCATCAGCCCGGGCGACCTGGGACGCTTCCGCGTTTCGGCCTTTGTGCAGATGAGCTGCGTGGGCATGGTGCTGCGTACCATCACCACCACCATTCCAAAGCTGGCCGATTTGCGCCTGCCCGAGATCCTGTCGGACATCGTGATGACCAAGCGCGGCCTGGTCATCATGGTCGGCGCGACCGGCTCCGGTAAATCGACCACGCTTGCCGCGATGGTCGGCTACCGCAATGAGCACAGCTACGGCCACATCATCACCATTGAAGATCCGGTCGAGTATGTGCACCCGCACCGCAATTGCGTGATCACGCAGCGCGAAGTGGGCGTTGACACCGAGTCGTTCGAAGCGGCGCTGAAAAATTCGCTGCGCCAGGCGCCTGACGTGATCCAGATCGGCGAGATCCGCGACCGCGAAACGATGGACCACGCAATTGCCTTCGCCGAAACGGGCCACCTCTGCCTGGCCACCCTGCACGCCAACAGCGCCAACCAGGCGCTTGACCGTATCATCAACTTCTTCCCCGAAGAGCGCCGCCAGCAGCTGCTGATGGACTTGTCGCTGAACCTGAAGGGCCTCGTTTCGCAGCGCCTGATTCCGATGAAGGATGCGAAGGGGCGCTGCGTGGCGATCGAGATCATGCTCAATTCCCCTTTGATTTCCGACCTGATCTTCAAGGGCAATGTGCACGAGATCAAAGAGATCATGAAGAAGTCGCGCGAACTGGGCATGCAGACCTTCGACCAGGCGCTGTTCGACCTGTACGAGGCCGACATGATCAGCTACGAAGATGCGCTGCGCAACGCCGACTCGGTCAATGACCTGCGCCTGGCGATCAAACTCAAGGGCAAGGACGCGAAAAACCGCGACCTGTCCGCTGGCACCGAACACTTGGGGATTGTCTGATGAGCACTTTCGATTTCAAAGCCGCGGACATCACCGGTGCGGACGTCGACCTGAGCCAGTACAAGGGCAAAGTCCTGCTGATCGTGAACACGGCCAGCAAATGCGGCTTCACGCCCCAGTACAAGGGGCTGGAATCGGTCTACGAACAGTTCAAGGACAAGGGCGCCGTGGTGCTCGGTTTCCCGTGCAACCAGTTCAACAGCCAGGAGCCGGAAGGCGAAGCGGAGATCGGCGCGTTCTGCGAGAAGAACTTCGGCGTGACGTTTCCGCTGTTTTCCAAGATTGATGTGAATGGCGGCGGTGCACATCCCTTGTTCCAGCACTTGAAGAAGGCGGCGCCGGGATTGCTGGGCACCGAAGCGATCAAGTGGAACTTCACCAAGTTCCTGGTCAAAAAGGATGGCACGGTATACAAGCGCTACGCGCCTGCAACCAAGCCTGAAGAACTGATCGGCGATATCGAGAAGCTGCTGGCCGAGTAATTATCCCAACTGAAAAACGTAGGGTGGAAAAGCGCAGCGCCTTCCACCAATGTATGCGGTACCGTGACGCAAACATTGGTGGAAGGCGCTTCGCTTTTCCACCCTACCGAAAGAAATAGCAATGTTGGCGAAATGTTATTCACAAGGCGAATGAAGCATATTCCAATACAACGAAAAGACATACGTTACGTGAATGACGAACATCAGATATTGTAATTGGCGTTATATGTTTCAAATCCTCATAATGTGCGCATACCAAAACACATTAAAGGATCCATATGAACATCGCCAAAAACATGGAAGCAGTCTTCGTCGCCATCATCGTCCTTGCCGGTGTCGCAACCTTCGCCACGGCTAAAGTCGTCCCGGCTCCTGTCCCTGCAGCCCAAGTTGCTACCACCGAAAAAATGACCACCGTCGTCGTCAGCACCAAGCGCCTGACCGCCGCAGAGAAAGCCCGTCTCGGTTCGTAATTGTTACTTCAGTGCCTGGTCGATCAGCTCGATCCAGTGCGTCACCGGCATTTCCGTCCCCGATTGCAGGTATGGGCGTTCTAGCTTGCCGCAACGGCAGCTTCTGCCTCGATGTCGTAGTGGAAAACCTTCGACATGATCTGCCACCGACCATCCAGAACCACCATCGTCAACAAATCAACGAAGCGTTTCGGAAGGATCGCGCACTCGACCCTTGCAATGGCAAGTTCGGGGCCGGCGAACTCAATCGAAACAATTCGATCGTAGCGCTGCTGACCAAGTTTTCCGGGCGCCGGGCGCTTGTCGACGACCGCAAAGTAGTCTTCCATGCCCAGCTGCAGTAGCGTGCCGCCAGTCGCGCTGGCGTACAACGCGCCAGGATGAAATACCCGACGGAGGATGTTCGTATCGCTGAAATAGATGCCGTCGAAGTACTCGCTGAGAACGGCTGTAACTGCGCCAAATGGCATGCCAAGGTCTGGTTTTTTAGGGAAATTAGATGGCAGGTCTGACATTTCAAATCCTCACTTCTCCAATATTTGCAAGGCCGTTTGCCGGCCCCAACTGTTTATGGCCGAGCCCAGGTAACTTTGTCGCACGGCACCTCTGCCGCTGACTTCTGCCCTCTGCCGACGCGGCACGGTTCATAAGGCAGAGCCCGCATAATTTTGTCGGCACTGACCGTCGGCATCTTACTCCGCACGTCTGCTGACCCTCGGCACGTCTGACCATCAGCACTTTTGATCCTCAGCACTTTGAGTGCCGCCGTTCGACCACATCCGCCGGTTCCGAGCGTTGCCCGTGCTGCCACACGGTGATGTTGTTGTATGTGCCGTCGGAACCCACCAAGCGACACTGATCAACGGTGTTCGGATGCGTGCACTCACCCAATTACCTCGGTCGTCTACTCAGTTGACATTTCACCCTTGAATAGATCAACAATCTGCTCGTACAGCGATCCGATAGGAACTGACGTTTCACCAACCTGCGGCTTAGTGATCACATTCACTCGATCAACCGCTCGCATAAATAGTTTCTCACCTAGTTCTGAAGATGCCAAGAAAACACCCAATCCCTCGCGAGCCTCCTCTGCAATGGAATCGTCAAATGTAAAAAAATCAACATCAAAAAACTCGCCCTCTTTGAACATCACAAGTCGATAACGCCAGTCATCAAAGAAATACTCAACGTCATTTAATAGAACTTTTCTTACGGACCAACGCTTCCGAGGTTTGGCCCCGAAGAAGTGCCAACCATGGATGGTTGGAATCATCCTCGCAAGCGTTTCGGTCACCGGCAATAATTCGTCATGGAAGTTCGGACTGAATGCTAAATACGCATCGTTATCACCAAATGGTCCAGCTTCCCATTTGACCCGAGGATCGATCTCTTCAAGACGCTGCCCCAACTCCAATTGAACATCACGATCATCGAAGATCTTAGGAAGAACGCTAGGGATCCAGCTCGCAATGTCATTCACTTTTTTTCTCCTCGGGTGGTTTGATTCCACGATCGCCCCACTTTTTCTCACTCACTTCATCCCTTCGGTTGTCCAACTGCCCCTTACCTCCCTGCTCATTCATACCGTTTTGCTCCGCATTGCCGCGCCCTTCGCTGTCTCCCTTGTCATATTCACCAATGGTCTTTGCTTCCTTCCGCTCGCGCCCGTCGCGCGCGCCTTTGGCTCTCTTGTCTTTGTCGTCTGCGCTTCCAACATATGGCCTACCGGACGGCGTTCGCTGCCCTGGTGAAACTCCATCACACAAATAGATGCAACCTTTGTCGCTTCCAACGGTTCCAGGGGCACTTTTACTATTGCTGAAAATCGCGTTGCCAACTGCCTTGGCCGTATCTTCTCGCCCCTGCCGTCCCGGCAACGCAAAATGGCCGACAACAGCTATTGTCGCAGTCGCGATGTATGGGATGAACGGAATCAAAATTACAAAAAATCGCCCATCCGGATCGATATATTTGTATGGGCTGTTGTTAGCGTAGACATATCGGTTAAAGCTCAATCCCGTATTCGCATCTGTCGTCACCGGATCAATGCTCAAAAAACGCCCTGCAAGCGGATCGTAATAACGCTGTTCCATATAGGTTAGACCCGTAGCATGATCGTTTGCATGCCCAGTAAAGCCTAACGTTGGTTCAGCTCCTAACGCAGTTCGACCATATGGTTCATATCTGGTTCGACTAACCAGACCGCAACTCGTAGTCGTCCTTGCAACCGGACTTCCCAATCCATCAGTGTGGATATACAGCGTCCCTAAGTCACCAACCTCGGCAATGACATGCTTGTCCAAGTAAATATACTTTGTCTTAGGTGCATTGGTAGGTCCCGTATAGACCAGCTTGCCGTCCTGTGCATACATTTGCATCCGGTTGGCGCCATCGGATTCAATCGTACTGGTGCGTCGCCCCAGTCCGTCATATAGATAAGTCGCCTTGCCCGTCGCTTCCTTCATCCGGTTGCCCAAGTCGAACACGTAGCGTTGGTTGCCGCGTTGAGTAATATTTCCCTGGCTGTCATAGCCATATCCAACTGCGAAATTTGCAGTGCCAGTCACGCTTACCAAGCGGTTTGTGGCAGAGTCTGGATAGTTATGCACCATGGTACGCGCGATGCCGTTGCCGCCAGTAAATTGGCTCTGAGTTAGGTTGTCCAAGGAGTCATAGCTATACAGGGCATCGCCCCACAGTGCGGGCGCAGCAACACGCTTCAGACGATCAAGTTCGTCATACTCCATAACGCGACTAGAAACACCTTCCTGCCAGTCCCCAATTGCAGTGACATTGGCATTTTTGTCGAAGACATACCCGTCACTGAGAACGCCCTTATCGGTCGAACGATCCGGCAGCCCACGTACGTTTTGGGTTAGCGTATGAGTGACACCATTGCCGTACCTAAAGCGTTTAAGCGCTCCGTTCGGGTAATAACTAATCCCACTGGCAAACGCGCCCACCTGCGTCGGTTCACCGAACGCATTCGGGCTGTAGGAAATGGCGCTGTTGTCCGGATAGATAAGCTGGGAAAGCGAACCGTTCGAATCGTATGCTTTGCGAAGCGAATAGTTCGTTCCACCATAAACCATACTCTCGTCGGTCAACAACCGGCGGCGATTGTACGTATAAGTCCAATTTACCCCGGCAGAATTAACGGTCTTCGGCAATCCGTCCGGCCAGTAGCTACGGGTAATTTCTGGACTTGAATCGCCATAGCTCGTCGTTTTTAACCGGTTCAACGGATCGTAAACGTAAGCGATTTTTTTTGCCGAGCTTACAGCCACGTTTGTTGTATCGCAAGTGTTTGTCATCGGCAGGTTCAAACCGCTCGCGCGCCATGCGACGTTGTCGGCAAGATCATAATCCTGTACGGTGGCACCCGTCTCAGGCTCAATTGTTTTGCACAATCGTTGCTGGCTGTCATAGACATAGGTACGCGTGGCACTCTTCCCGCCACCGCTGCGCGTGATCGAAATCGGCTTGCCCAAAATATTTCGTGCAATGCTTACACTTACATCAAGTGGCGCACTGATTGTTGCAATTGCGCTTTCGACCGGCTCATCAAATGCCTGGAATGTACTCGTCGTATTAAAGCCCCTGCCATTCGTGCTTATCGTACGGAATCCACTTGCATAGGCATTCGTCGACGTAATAACTCCATGTTCGCTGTCCATGTCAACACTGACTGTTCGGCCAAGCGCGTCGTATTCCGTGCGCACACCGCCAGCTAATGAAGCATAGTCACGTTGCGGAAATGAGGCAGAAACGGCACTTCCATTAAAATCGTAATCGGTCTTGACGATGCTCGAGGTCGAGGTCGGGTTATTAAGGTCCGCCTTGTACGCATACACTGGACGCCACATTGCATCAAAATATTTGATTACCTTTGCTGTGCCGGTCGTGACAGTTTGCCGCCAGTGCCCCGATGCCAGATCGAATTCAGAATTTGCAATCTGTTCGAATGCCACAGTTGTAGGATTCCATGAAACCGTGTCGTCTATAGGTGGAGTGATAGATGCCACACGGCCAATGGAATCATGGCCGTAGCGTGTCAGATAGCCGTTCTGGTCTGTCCTGCTCGTGACCTTACCAATGTCGTTGACGACGACTGTTTCAGTGCTGCTGTCAGCATAGGTGATAGTCCTCGGAATGCCGCGCTTGTAACTTGCATATCCCGTCACTTGGTTTTTCGCGTCCTTAACGCTGGCAAGCGTTCCATCCGGGTTGTAGCTCATCGTCGAAGCAAGGCCACCGAAGCGCGTGACAGTCTCCAAATTGGAATTTGTCGCGTTGTACGTGTTCAGCACGGGAACAAGACCAGTGCTTGCCTCGGTCACTTTTTCGACCTGGCCAAGAACCCACTTCACTTTGTCGTGGCGGTAGGTCGTTGATTCAGTCCGGGTGTTGCCCAAGGTATTCGACTTGGTAACGCGAAGCGGCCGGGCGTACTCATCGAAATCAAGGTTGCCTGGCACCTGCCAAGTGAAGTCAACACCTTGCTGAGTAATGACGCGCTGATCCGCAGGGATATGGCGATTGCCAGTTTGCATATCGGCGAAAGGCTTATCGCTATAGCCAATTCGGGCGGTAAATGATGTGTTGTAACGCGTCTTGGTCGTGCGCAGGGCGGAACTGCCAGTCCACCCGATATCGACTTGGAGCGGCATGCCTTCATCGACGCCGAATGTACTGCCAAAACTATAGCGCGTGACGTCTCCTTTCGGATCGGTGACGCTGACCCGATTTGGTTCAAATGGACCGCAATCCGTACACTCATTACCCGGGTTGAACGTGTCGTACGTGGTGGTCCAAGTCATGTCGCCCAAACCGGGACCACGAATGGTCTTCGCGGTCAGCGAGTACATGTCATACCACATCGATTCGTACACCCTAGCGAATCCCACACCGTCGGAGTAGCCGTTTATCGGTACGCCATTACGAGCGTGCTGAATTGGCGACAGCGTAAACGTTGCAGTCGCTCCAGAAGGATGCATCATGGAACCACTAATCGGCTCGCTGTAAAGGCCTGTGGGTTGCGGATCCGGTGACATATCCGGACTTTCATTTGATTCAAACCCGTTATAAAGTAGTCGGTCGGTCATGACCAAGCCATACCCTGTGGCAGGCTGCATGCCGGCGAAATTCCATGCCGAGTTATCGGGCAGGGTCACCGATGTCAACATCGTTTCACCAGCCGGGCCCGCAGAATAGCCGTACGTCCAGGTACGCGTGCCGTCGCTGACGGTTTGAATCAGACGTTCAGTCGGGTGGTACGTGAAGGTCAAGGTACGCTCAGCATTGCCGGCCCCATCGGCACTCTTGATGGAAAGGAGCCTTGCCTTGTCGGCCGGGTCGTACGTGTAACGAACCGTATTTCCAAAGCGATCTGTTACAAGCGTCGGGTAAATCATGACCTCGCGCCGCTCTATTGAAAAACTTGAGCCTTTTCCGAAGCCATTCGTCCAATCCATAATTCGCCCGGTCATACTAAAGGGATCGCCACCGCCTGTCCCAAGGCCGGTAGTCCTATCTCGCACGGGCTTGGTCATTTTTTCAGCTTTGCGCGACACCAGCCAGTCGAATCGATAGTGGGTGCCATCAGGTGAAATTGCCAAGAACCCTTCACCGCCCTCGTTGGCAGAGGTCGCCCAATTTGTACTGGCCAGCGTACCAAGGCAACGAATCGCCCAAAAATCTTTCGTGACCAATGGCGTTGCCACGCCGTCGAGCGGCACATTGGTATTCGAGGCCAGACGCGTCACAATTTCTTGGCTGCCCCCGCCTGGAATGTACAACATGTTGCCATGCCAAAATTCACTAGGCCGAAACTTTGTCGCGTCGTCGACGTATTTGTACACGGCAGGCGGCGCGCCAAAATTTGTACAGCGAGCAGTAGATGGTTGTCCATTCGCCGCTATCCTGCGCCATCCATCACGCTCGGAAAACGTCCCGTGAATCTTCGGAATATCTAGTTCCCAATGGGCGAAAAGGCCCAAACCCAAGTTTCCTCGGCTACCGGTGGCGAGTGTGCGTCCTGCTGCGACTCGCAAATTGTTGTTGCCAGGGATGCTGACATCTGTCTGGGCGAATCCAAGGCTACCGGTGTAGATATTGACGTTGTCCCCGAACATGTCCGGCCCCACCGTGGAAACCGCATTGGGCGCGTTGATCAGCTTATGCCGTTCAGACGTAACCGTGGCGCCATCACTTTGCGCATGGGCGGCAGAAGTAAAAGCGAACGCGCCAAGCAAGGCCGCAATAAGGCACGACATACAGCGTTGTTTATTGGTGAAGAGGGTCATTGCTGATTTCAAAACGTGTTCCTTGCCTGCTAACCGTTCATGAGGATGATTTCCTCGCCCCCGACCATGAAAGGGGAGGAAAA
>JAZKCA010000111.1:0-12865 GCA_040388275.1 Pseudomonadota bacterium | reverse complement strand
CCCCCATTACGACACGAGCTCAGCCGCTTCGCGGCTGAGCTCGTGTCGTAATGGGGGACCTGACCCCGGGTCTAGCCGCACTCAATTGCAACCATTGATGTCCAGAACGTACGCAACGCACAAATCCGGGTATTGTTCCTGATCTTATACCCTGGAGAACCGAACAATGTCCCTCAAGAAAATCGCCCTGATCGCCAGCCTCGCGCTGGCCGCCCAAGCCCAAGCCCAGCAAGTGCCCACCACCGGCACGCTGGTGATCGTCCCGGCCAACGGCGAAGTCACCCACGTCAACGATGAAGCGACCGTCAACTTCATGATCGAAGAGCAGGACAAGGACAAGTCCGCCGCCGCCTCGCGCGTGAACCAGAAGATGAAGCAGGGCACCGACATCGTCCGCAAGGAAGACCCGAAGGCCACCCTCAAGACGCTCGGCTATTACACCTACCCGGTCTACCCGGAAGACCGCCCGCTGCCAAACGGCATGCCAAGCGGCAAACCGCGCGTGGCGACCGGCTGGCGCGTGGGGCAGTACCTGGAAGTGAAAACCATGAATATCGGCGGCCTGCCAAAGTTGACGGCGTCCGTGCAAAAGGTGCTGGGCCTGAACGGCATCCAGTTCGGCCTCTCGCCCGCGACCACCAAAACGCTCGACGCGCAGCGCATCGCCGCCACCTACCAGAACCTGAACGAGCGCATTGCCGCCATTGCCGGCGCCATGGGCCGCAAGGTCAGCGACGCCACACTCGACACCGTCGACTTCGAAGGCTCGGGCAACTACGCCGGTGGCCCGGCAGCCGACGCCGGCGCGCCCCAGATGATGCGGGCGATGAAGGCCGAAGCCGAAGTGGCCGAACCAAGTTTTGAGCCTGGCGAAACCACGCTGCAGATGCGGGTTGTCGGCAAAGTCAGATTCAAGTAACAGATGCAATTCGCAAAGTTGACGGTCCGCCCACTATAATGAGTGGCATACCAATCTGCCCGACCCGGGCGTGACCGCACGAAGCGACACAATCACTTGAAACGGAAACTTATGGCCACCTTCCCCCGCCGCAGAAAGCCTGGCGCAGTACCGAAAGCGAAGAACGGGAAAATCTCCCGTTTCGCCCGCATCGGTCGCAAGAAATTCGACGCCGAAGGCAATCCGGTACGCCCGCGCGGGATCTACCTGCTGCCTAACGCCTTCACCACCGCAGCGCTGTTCTGCGGCTTCTACGCCATCATCCAGGCGATGAACCTGAAGTTCGAGCACGCCGCCTACGCCATCTTCATCGCGATGATCCTCGATGGCCTCGATGGCCGCATCGCGCGCCTGACCAACACCCAGTCCGAATTCGGCGCCCAGTACGACAGCCTGTCGGACATGGTGTCCTTCGGCGCCGCGCCCGCGCTGGTGATCTACGAATGGTCGCTGCGTGGCCTGCCCAACAAACTGGGCTGGATCGCCGCCTTCATTTACTGCTCCGGCGCCGCGCTGCGCCTGGCGCGCTTCAACACGAACATCGAAGTGGTCGACAAGCGCTTCTTCCAGGGCTTGCCCAGCCCCGCGGCCGCGGCCATGGTGGCCGGCTTCATCCTGATCATGACCGACCTCGGTCCCGACCTCGGATTCAGCCCGCGCGAACTGGGATGGGTTTCCTTCGGCGTGACCCTGTTCGCGGGCCTGACGATGGTGACCAACGTGCCGTTCTACAGCTTCAAGGACGTGAATTTCCGCAAATCGGTGCCGTTCATCGTGGTGTTCCTGATCGCGCTGGGCCTCGCGCTGGTCTCGATCGATCCACCTAAAGTACTGATGCCGATTTTTGTGTTGTACGGACTGTCCGGCTATGCCGTGTATTTCTGGCGCCTTGCAAAAGGCAAGCCAGTGAGCATCGTCCAGACCGACACCGTCAATCTCGATAAGAACGAGCGCCGCTAGACGACGAGCATCGTCGTTGGCGGGTGCCTGATATTTACTTCCCTACTGGAGCCGCCATGACGAACTCGAACCGCCTGATCATTTTTGACACCACCTTGCGCGACGGCGAGCAATCGCCCGGCGCGTCGATGACCAAGGATGAAAAGGTCCGCATCGCGCGCCAGCTCGAACGCATGCGGGTGGACGTCATCGAGGCCGGCTTTGCCGCCGCCTCGCCGGGCGACTTCGAAGCCATCCGCGCCATTGCCGCCGCCATCAAGGACTCGACCGTCTGCTCGCTGTCGCGCGCCAATGACCGCGACATCGCGCGCGCGGCAGAAGCGCTGCAGCCGGCCGCGCGCAAGCGCATCCACACCTTCATCGCCACCTCGCCGCTGCACATGAAAATGAAGCTGCGCATGGAACCCGACCAGGTGCTGGAACAGGCCATCGCCGCCATCCGCTGCGCGCGCCAGTACACCGACGACATCGAATTCTCCCCGGAAGACGGCAGCCGCTCGGACGAGGATTTCCTGTGCCGCGTGCTTGAAGCGGTAATCGCCGAAGGCGCCACCACCATCAACTTCCCCGACACGGTCGGCTACGCGGTGCCCGAAGTATTCGGCGCCACCATCAAGCGCCTGCGCGAACGCATTCCCAATTCCGACAAGGCCATCTGGTCGGTACACTGCCATAACGACCTTGGGCTGGCCGTGGCCAATTCGCTGGCCGGGGTCATGATCGGCGGCGCGCGCCAGATCGAGTGCACCATCAACGGTCTGGGCGAAAGGGCCGGCAACACCGCGCTCGAAGAAGTCGTCATGGCGCTGCGCACCCGCAGCGACCACTTCGGCCTGCAACTGGGGATCGACACCACACAGATCGTGGCGGCATCGAAAATGGTATCGCAGATTACCGGCTTTGCGGTGCAGCCGAACAAAGCCGTGGTGGGCGCGAATGCATTCGCGCACGCGTCCGGCATCCACCAGGACGGCATGCTCAAGGCGCGCGAAACGTACGAGATCATGCGCGCCGAAGACGTGGGCTGGGCCGCCACCAAGATCGTGCTGGGCAAGCTATCGGGCCGCAACGCGTTCAAGGCGCGCCTGCAGGAGCTGGGCATCGAGCTTGAGTCCGAAGCCGAAGTCAACGCCGCCTTCGGCCGCTTCAAGGAACTGGCAGACCGCAAGAGCGAAATCTTCGACGAAGACATCATGGCGCTGGTGTCGGAAGAGGACCATATGCACGAGGGCGAGTTCTACCGCTTCGTATCGCTGTCGCAGCGCTCCGAGACTGGCGAGACCCCGACCGCCAAAGTTGTGTTTGCGATGGATGGCAAGGAGTACAGCTGCGAAGGCGAGGGCGATGGCCCGGTCGACGCCACTGTCAACGCCATCGAGAAGGAAGCTGCCAGCGGCGCCGAACTGGTGCTGTTCTCGATCAACGCGATCAGCAACGGCACCCAGTCGCAGGGCGAAGTGACGATGCGGCTGTCGCGCTCGGGGCGCATCGTCAACGGCGTCGGTTCCGATCCGGACATCATCGTCGCGTCGGCCAAAGCTTATATCTCCGGACTGAACAAGCTGCACTCGAAGATCGAGCGCGTCAATCCGCAACAATAAGGCATATTACTTGGCTGCCGCCGTCGATCATGCATACAGCTACAGCGCGCCTTCGCATCTGAGCGACGACGCGCAGCCGCGCCTGCGGCTGGCCACTTCCAGCGCAGGCGGCTTGCACCCTCACTTTTTCGAAGGACAGTTAAAGGCACCGCGCCTTTCGGCCGAGCTGCTCAGTGCCGTCCATATCATCGTAGGGTCACGCTTTTTTACCCCAGGCGCGATGCTCGCGCGAATACTGGCGCTGGCAGATCCAGTCGTCACGTCGGGCGGAGGCGTGCTGCGCTTTGAAGGTTTTTCGGCCTGCTGCAGCGCCTACATTCGCGCCGACATGCTGCCCGGTTCCTACGAGGGCGACGTTGTCGCCAAGGGCACCACCAATGTCGACTTTGATGCACCCATGCGCGCTGCGCTGGCGCGCGTGCGCGACGCCGACGGTCTTGGCCTTTCGGTTGGCCAGGACCAGTTGCGCCTGCGCTCGGGCGACAGCGACATCGTCGAAAAGAAGGTTGCTCTGCCGGTGCGTTGGATACGGGGAATGCTCGAAGTGCAGTCCTACCAGGCGTCGATGCGCAAGCGAATTGACGCTGGCGGGATTGAAGCGCTGCGTTTTTTTCGCACCTTGCCCAAAGCCTCGACCAGCAAAACGCCGCTGTGGGTTGTCGGAGGGCCAGGCGGCCTGCGCACGACAACGCGCCCGGATCCCAACGGTGTGCGCGTGGCCGACACGAGCCGGCTGCGCGTGCTCGAACTGCTACTTCCGAAGGCCAAATCCCTTTCCGTGTTTGCCGACGACGCGCAGCAGGCCAGCGCCTGGGTGCTCGACTTCGGGAGCATGCGCCTGTCGCTGGTGCTCAGCGCCGAAGTATGGCGCGGCTTCTCGGGCGAAGGCCAGGCGCTGCGCGCACTGATGAACACGGACCAGGGCGATGCGCTTTCCCCTATCCGTGCGCAGCTTCAGTGGCAGGCGAGCATTGACGCCGGCGAACTGGCACGCACGCTGTCGATCCAGCGCAGCCAGGTCGAGGACGCGCTGCGGGTGCTCGGCGTTTCCGGCCTGGCCGGTTTCGATGTGGCCGAAGGCAGCTATTTTCATCGGGTGCTGCCGTTCGACCTGTCGCTGGTCGACGATATGCACCCCCGCATGGCCGGCGCGCGTGCATTGATGGCCGAAGGGGCAGTCACCGTTGTGCGCGCCACGCCATATGAAGCTTCGGTGCGCAGCGGCGACGTGCTGCACCGCGTGCGCGAAGTTGACGGCGAGCTCGCCTGCACCTGCCCGTGGTTCGGCAAATACCAGGGGGCGCGCGGACCGTGCAAGCATGTGCTGGCAGCCGAAGCGATGCGACCCCCACTCACCTGACCAGAATAATGAAAAAAGAGAGCGCGTTTGTAGCTGCCAGTCCGATCGAGAAATGCATTCATGCGGGCGACCCTGATGGGGTGATTGCGCTATTGCGGACCATGCCGTTCAAGGACCGCCATGCGCTCCATACGCGCCTGAAGGTGATTCAGGACCGAATCAACCAGGCGCGTTGGGAAAGCGACGGCAAGATCAAGGCATGGTGGGGCGGCGAACCTAGCTCCGCTCAACTTGCGGCGGGGTCGGCCGCAATGTTCTTTTGCGGCGGTAGCAAGGCGCGGGTAGAGAGTTGGGATTGGTCCGACAGGCTGTATCCGTATCTGGATATGCTCGAGCCTGCCGCCCTGCAAGGCTTCGCCGCCGATCTGGTATCGGAGCGGCCATCGTATATGTCGACTGTTCAGCGCCTGGTGCTCGATGGGCTGTCCGACCGTCCCGACAGCGATCAATATATCATCGGACTGATCGGCACGCCGCGCCGCGCAAGAGGGGGTGAACTGCCGATCCTCAGGATGATGGAAGCCGATCCCGGCTTGCTGGAGGTTGCCTTGCCGCGCATTTTCGATGTCGAGGGCGACGGCGACTCGAGCATGGCGGCAATCGAAAAGTATGCGCACGGCGACAACACCTGGACGTATGCGCTCCTTGAGCTGATCAGTACCGGGAAGCTCTCGCGCGCCTATCTCATCGAGCGCTGCCTGCATACGCTGGAAAAGGACTGGCCGCAGTTCCGTGCCGGATGGTTCTCGCGTTTTCACGACAAGCTGGCGCCGTCGGTCGAGGAAATGGCTCCCCTTGTCGACCGTTACCTGGGTCTATGCCACAGCCGAATTCCGCCCACGGTCGCCCTGGCCCTGAGCGCCCTGGCCCCGTTGATGAAAGGCGCGCGCGTGGACAGCATGCCGCTGCTCGACGCACTTGCGCCCGTGATGACATCGGCCGTGAAAGGGCACATCGACGTTGCCCTGAAGCTGCTCGACCTTGTGGTCAAGCGGGAGCCGGGCAGGGCGCACGCGGCTGCGGCACTGGCCCAACGCGCCCTGGTGCACGAATCGCCCGATTTGCAGAAGAAAGTGATTGCACGCCTTGGGGCCTGGGGTTTTGACGACGCCACACGCCTTGAACTCGAAGCGGCGCTGCCCTACGTCGCAGCGCTGCACCGCGATTCACTAGCGGCCCTGTGCGGCGCGGCTCCAGTTCGTGCGGCGCCGCAGACGGCAAGCGCGCTGGTGGAAAAGGGCCTGTTGTCGCCGCTCGACGCGTCACGCCTGCTGGCGCCGATCAATGACATGGACGAACTGGTGCAAACGATCGCCTTCGTATTCGAGAACGAGCGCGAGATCGATGACTTCGAGCGGGCGCTCGAGGCGCTGGCCCGTCTTGGGCCGGAGCTTCGCCAGGAGCGCGAGCGCTTCTCGCCGGTTCTCAAGCGGTCATTGAAAATGTTCTCGGACGAGCACGACGTCGGCCGCTCGCTCGCGCTTGCGCTGGCCGCCGCTTTCGATGGCAAGTTCTTCGCCCACGCGCAAGAGCGTTGCACCGCAAGCGATGCTTTGCTTCGCAGGAGCGTCGACTTGACCGTCTTCATGGCGCAAGGAAGCGGCCTTGCGCCGCTATCGGCGGCGACCCACAAACGCGGCTTTATTGATCCGCTTGTGCTGGCGGAACGCATCGCCGCGCATGCACAAGCTGGCGCAACGTCGTCGCTCGAGGAGCAGGTGCGCGCGCTGTTGCGCATGCCGCCAGGCCCGGCGCCCGAGGCAGTGCGCCGTTTTTCCGCACTGGCGCAGACCCCGTTCGTGCAAGCGTGCCGGTATGCGCTGGGCGACGAGGTCGATATCGGCAGTGAGCACGCCTTGTTTTGCGCTGCCGCGCGTATTCGCTTTCCGGACGCAGATGACGCCCGCCTGCTCCTTGCATATGGCGACATGGGGGCCGACGGCGCCATCGCCGCACGCTACGAGTGGTCGGCCCGGAAGTGGGATCACAAGCCCGTGACCTACCATCTCAGGCTGCAGGTTCTTCCCGCGCCCCAGCCATTCGAATCGCCGTTCATCGCATTGCGGCGGCACGGCTTTGACAAACGCTATGAGAATTATTTCAGCGGGAGCGAAAGCACGCTGCTGTACGCCGCTTCAATTATTCCCGGCAGCCTGGAAGCATTTTTCGCCAATGGCGCACTGCAGATCGGTTTTAATATCGACTGGTGGGAGGCGCGCTGGGAAGACAAGGCCTATCTCGCCGTCGCGATGGATCGCAGCGTGCCGATCACGCCGTCGGCTGTCAAGATGCTCGCTCTGGCGCTGGGTGGAAAAGAACCCGGACAGACTGGGATGGCGGTCGACGCCTTCGTCTCATCGCTGCTTGAGGAACGCACCGACGTCGCCAGCGTGGCAAGCGAGATCCGCTGGGTCCTGCTCTCATTTCTCGGCACCGGCGCGCGCTACGCGAAGAGCCTGGCCGCTGTCGCGCGGGCGCATCCGGCGATGCCCGCCGCTGTCGTCGCAACCTTGTGCACGATACTCGACATCGGCGCCGCCGCGCCGCCGAAGGACACCGGCGCGCTGCTTGTACTGCTGCTGGAATTATCGCTGGCGAACTCGCTTGCCTTGCCCCCAGGCGCGCTTGCCAATATTGGCCGCTTCAGCCTGACCGGCAAAGCCAAGGCGGCCCAAAAAGAATTGCTGGCCCGGGCTTGCTGATTCATTAATTATTGTTTTGGCTCGAAGTCATGGGCCAGGTCGTCGAGGAAGAAATGTTCTTGCGCGTCTTTTATCGAACCCTAATCATTGCCATGCTGATCGGAATTTGCGGATCAGTATGGGCACAGTCCCTATCCGTTGTGAACGAAAAATACAATGAGTTCGCGCAACGCCATCAGGTTATGGTGAAGGAAAATTTGCCGGAGGCGGACCGGCGATCGTTGATTCTAAAAAGCTACTTACAATTTCGCAGGGGTGTCGCGCGCGAACATCTAGCGAAATTCACGAATGCTGACCTTCCACTGCTTTTTCGCGCCGCTCACGAAGCAAGTTTTTACGCACCCGATACTCTTTACGCGGAGGACATGGCAGAGACTGTAAAGGAATTGCAAAAGCGAGGTGTCAACGTAACGGTGGAAGTGAAGAAGACTCATGCGGCATTGATCGCTTCGCGTAGTTTCAAAGCTGCACTCGATTGGCGACTGGCTAACGGTATAGCGCCGGTATTCAACGACCTGGCGTCGGAGAAAATCAGTCAGGAACTTTCGCACAGCGCGACATTGATAAGAATGACGGCGGATGTGCCTCGGCGCGAAAAAATCGACGTTCCGAACGGTTTGTTTATCATCGTCATTGCCCATCCAAGTTGCCACTTTTCCCGCTTCGCCATTGCAGATTTTAGTACTGATCCTGCACTCAAGGCGCTCCTGATGGCGCAGCAAACAATGTGGATTTCTCCACAACAGTTGGACGAAAATTTGTCGGCGACCTCCGAATGGAACCGCCAATATCCAAACGCCCAACTTGCCCAGGCGTTTCGAACAGAGGAGTGGACCGACATCGCTAGTTGGGAAACCCCTACTTTCTACATATTTTATGACCGCAGACTGTCATCGAAGGTAGTGGGGTGGCCGCGCGAAGGACGAAAAGCAGCGCTTTTGGATGCGATCGCGAAAGCCAAAAATTCAAGAAAAGATCTGGAAGGCTGAATTGCATTTTTTTTCCTTGGGCCAAACAGTTCCGTGATCAGGCCAGCACGGAAGAATGAAGTACAATTTTCCACCGAAATAAAATTTGATCAGGAATTTGATGAATAGCTTTCCCCAGCTGGCACTACTCTTGCCGTGCTGCCTCCTCGTTGGATGCGTATCGCCAAAATCTAGCACACCTGAAACCCCGGGCAAGATAGCAGCGCAGCGAGCGGAAAGCAAAGCAGCTGCGATTAACACTTTTCAGAATTTATGCGCTAAACATGGCAAGACGGCCGAAGTGACGGATATGGACGACGGAGTGGGGGACATCAAGCTCCATTTCAAGTGTGTTAAGTAGCAATCCGAGGTCAGCTTTGCTGCCATCTATTCCAAACGATTACGTCGACTACATTCAGGATACTGGCCCTTTCGAATGTTGCACATACGAAGACACCGAACCGGGGTGCGTCGTGCTGTGGTCATTTGGGGATATAGCAAAGATCAATTCTCAAATCGACATTGAGACGTGCGCCCCTGGCTTCATCGCTTTTGGCGGAGACGGCGGCGGGGAGCTCCTGGCATTCGATGGAGCAGGTGCTGTTTTCATGCTACCCATGATCGGTCTTGAAGCTGACTGTGCAATGCGTATAGCCGAGAATTTCCAGGAACTGCTTAGCCGGCTCGATTTCTGATCACGGTGAATAAGTTCCGCGCGGGTCATGAGCCGGAACATCAAGGAAGAAATGTTCTTACTAGGTTTTTTAGGCCGTTCACGTTGCCATCCTGATTGGAACTTTTCGATTCGAGAAATGGGCAGCTTGCAGTGACTTTTTCTGAAAAAATAGTGGCTACGTCCTCAAGTACCCTCGAACGGGGACAGGCACGAGCAGATGCTCAACTCATCGTCGAAGCACTTCGTCACAATCAGGTGATTGCGGCGAAGCGTCGACTGCGGGCATGGTGGATTGGTCTGAGTCGGGAAAGGCTGCCGAAAGGGGATTGCTGGGTCATTGGAGGATATTTTTTCTTTTTTGATTTCCAATGGCCGTTAGCGCAGAGCATCAGCGATACCATCGCGTCGTCAGCGCATCCAAGAATTTTCCTTGGCCGTAACGCCTTTTGGCGTGTCGCATCGGTAGAACTCTGGGAGGCCGGGAAAATAGACGAACTTCGTCGCAGGCTGCCAGGAGTTCTGGGCGTGTATGACCCGTTGATCTATCTGACCTGGGCAAGAATCCTGGTCATCGATGGACGTGGACTGGAAGCCGGAAAGTACTTTCTTTTTTCCGGCCTCTATGACGCGGCAGACAGTGTCTTTGTGGACCGGTTCATGCGCACGCTCGCCCGGGCCCATGCGAACGAGATTATTGGCTGCATGCCCCGTCCTTGCAAATCGAAGTGGGCAAGGCGCCACTTTCCATCGAGAGTATATGAAGACCTGGCCACCATGCCTTGCCCGGATTGGCTGAAGCGGCGCCCGGCTTAGAAGTTGTGGCCCGTCTGCCTTCTACTTCTCCCATTTTTGCTTGGGCGCCGGCTCCTCGTGCTGCGGGCAGGTGGTGATCTTCGGCTTGATCCCGCGCTGCATGCTGTCGATGCCGTCAGGGGCGTGGTTCGATTCGTAGGTCACGCAATAAGTGCCATTGGCGGTGATCACGCGGTAGCGCTTTCGTCCGTACCCGCCCGGGTCGACCAGTTCCGTGATCTTGGGCGCCTCGTACCACTTGGGCGGCGCCATTTCGGCAGCGTGCTCGATGCCCTTTTCCAGCCTGATCTGCGGCGAGTCCGGCGGCGCCTTGATGGCCGCGCCGGGAAATTCCTTGCGCAGGTCCTTGTCGATCTTGCCGATATCCTTGCGCGCCTGCTGCATCATCTCGTCGACGCTGCGGGTGCGCGGCGTCTCGGCCACGGGCTGGGTGATAGCTTCCGGTTCGGGTGCCACACTCCGCGGTGGCGGGGGCGCTGCGGGGACGTGTACGCGCGCTGCCGGCTTGGGCTGGGCGCTGGCACGCGCCAGCACGGGCACCGGCTTTTTTACCGGACGCGGCGGCGCCACCTTCACCCACTGGATCCTTTGCGTATCGTCGGATAGCGCGTACATCACGTTCACCTGCGACAGGCGCCATACCCCGAACAGCGCCAAATGCAGCGCAAGCGTCACGGCAAGGCCGATCAGGCGCCGTTCATGGCGCAGGGTAGGGGGCTGTAAAATCATCGGCCGAGTATAGGCGGGGAGTGTTGTATCGATACGCCCCTTTTTGAAAGGGGGCGTATGGCAGTCCCCAAAGGCGCGCGGGGCGCGCTTTTCGGCGGTCAATCAGCGGCTATTTGGCCTTGTCGCCGCCGCACATCGGGTGCTTCACCATGCGGTTGCCTTCGTCGGGTGCGCGCACCATCGACAGGCCGAAGCCAAAATTGGCCATCCCGCCGAGGAAGTAGCGACCTTCGCCTGGTTTCGCTGGTGGCAATTCCGTGCTGCCGGCGCCGAACTTGCTGTAGCGCCGCTTCAACAGGGTCGTCAGGCTGGCCTTCTGCTCGATGGTGGCGGCGTCCGGAAACTCGCGCACGATGCTCGTTACCGTCCACACATGGCGCGAGGCGTCGGCCGCGCTGGGCATGAGACTAATACCAACCCGGGTCGGCGCACCGGCACTGCCAAAGTTACCGAACAATTCATTCGCGTCGCAGGCCGCCGTGACCCGTCCAAGCATGGCCAGCGCCTGCGCGTCGAACTGCTTTTCATACAGGTAGGGCGCGGCGTCAGCGGCATTTGGGTACAGCGCCTTCAAGACTTTCAGGTCGTCCTCGGACAACTTGCGCTCTGCTGTATTCTGGAATTTGTTATTGATCTTGAAGGAGGTCTGCGCCGGTACCCATTGCAGCTTGGCCAGTTCCGCCATGCCATCGCCGACGCACAGCTCGGGCACGCACGGCAAGTTGTTCTTTTCCATGGTCTGGGCAAGGCAAGCCGGCTGCAACGCAAGAAGGGGTAACGCCAGGACGATCGCTTTGAATTGCATGATCACTTTCGGTTCGTGGAACTGCAAAATGGCCGACAGGCGCTGGTCGGCGCGCATGAATACCGATTTAACGTGAAGATATTGCGGGTGTCAATATTTCCCGCACGGTAATATTCGAAGGTGTTGGTAATTGGTGCGGCGCGCCTCAATCCCTGAAAAAGCGTTTCTCTTCGTACATCGGATCCGGGCCGTTCATCATCATCTGCAGTACCCCCTGGCGGTCGAAATGCGCGTGCATCATCGAGTTCCACACGCCGCTTTCCTTGTAGCGGTACGACCATACCTCCAGGTCGGGCAGCGCCAGGTGGGATCGCTCGGCCGGCCGGCCCAGTGTGTGCAGCACCTCCTGCCTGGTGGCGCTGCCAATTTTCAAGGTGCCGAACTTCTCGCTGGTGAGCACCTGCTCGAAGGCCGCAAGGCGTCCGTCCGGCCCCATGCACGCCATATAGGTGGCCTGGCCGAAAGGACCGGTGGCGTATTCGAGCACTTGGCCGCCCGGGGTCGGATAAATCGCCGTGGGCTGGCCGAACTTGGCGGTGACCGTCGCCAGCGGATCGCCGACGGCTGGAACGGTACGGCTCAGGCCGGCACATCCAGCCAACACTAGCATGCCCATCAATAGTATTGTTTTGGCAATTTGTCGCATGAAAACCACCTCCAGCAGCCCAAAAAACCCATCATGCACCAGTCAAATGCATCCGGCACTGGCGACACGATAGGTTTTCGCATATACTTGCGGGTCTGGCCGTTTTGGCCGGTTCATCAATCGAAGTTCACGGTGCGCTGGGTTGCGACTCTTGCACCGCATGTGAAAGGTAACATCATGACCGTAGAAAACATCAACAAAGCCGCGATTATCGCGGACAACGCCCGTGCTCAGAACGACACCGGCTCCCCAGAAGTTCAGGTCGCACTGCTGACCGCACGCATCAACGAACTGAACGGCCACTTCAAAGCCCACGCCAAGGATCACCATTCCCGCCGCGGCCTGATCATGATGGTCAACCGTCGTAAGAGCCTGCTGTCCTACCTGAAGTCGAAGGACGCTGCCCGTTACCGCGATCTGATCGCCAAACTGGGCCTGCGTAAGTAATTCTTGCGAATCCAAGTTTAAAAACGAAATGCCTGCGCAGCTAGCTGTCGCGGGCATTTTGCATTTCAGAGCAAGTTATGTTGTAGAGGCAAGAAGCATTGCCTGTGGTGAGGTGAACGACAGCCCCTGAAAATCTGTCGGCAATTAGAAAGGGATTACCCATGTTTAATAAAGTTACGAAAACCTTCCAGTACGGCCAA
>JAZKCA010000110.1:0-17381 GCA_040388275.1 Pseudomonadota bacterium | reverse complement strand
AGCTCAACCGCGTTGCGGTTGAGCTCGTGTCGTAATGGGGGACCTGACCCCGGGTTTCTTACCTACATGGCCTTGAACATATGCACGAATGCGCGGCTGACCGGCAACTCGACGGCGCAGCCCTTGATGCGCACGAACAGGCGGCTGTTGTCGTCGCGGCGGCTGCCTTCGAGCCAGTCAAGATTGATCAGCGTGGCGCGGTGGATCTGCCAGAAGCGGTCGGGGTCGAGCTGCGCGACCAGCTCGGTGATCGTGATGCGGATCAGGTGTTCGGCTGCGGCGGTCTTGACGACGGTGTACTTGTCGTCGGCCTGAAAAAACAGGATGTCGCCGACGGCAACCTGGTGCGTCAGTTCGCCCTGCGCAGCGCGGATATGGCGCAGGCGCGGCTGCGGCGGCGGCGCCATCAGGCGTGCCAGCGCATCGGCCAGGCGCGCGTCGGGCAGCGCCGGGGCGCTCGCCGCCTTGATGCGATCGAGCGTACGCGCCAGCCGTTCATTGCTGAGGGGCTTCAGTACATAGTCGAGCGCCGCATGTTCGAATGCCTGCAGCGCGTATTCGTCGTAGGCCGTGACGAACACCACGCGCGTGTTGCCTTCGATGCCTTGAGCCACTTCGAGCCCGTTCAGGCCGGGCATCTGGATGTCTAGGAAGGCCAGGTCGGGGTCCAGTTCGCGGATGCACGCGGCGGCTTCGATGCCGTTCCGCGCAATGTGGACAATCTCCAGTTGCGGCCACAGGATCGCCAGCTGGTCGCGCAGGTAGTGCGCCAGGTGCGGCTCGTCGTCGGCGATCAGCGCGCGCATCAGGCGCCGGCTTTGCACGGCAGCGCGAGCGTGGCGCGGGCGCCAATCCGGCGCGCCTCCAGGACCAGGCTGGCGCCGCTTCCGTAGCGGGTATGCAGGCGCGAACGCAGGTTGGCCAGCGCCATGCCGGTGCCGGCACGCAGCGTGCGGCGCGGCGCGTCCAGCCCCATGCCGTCGTCGTCGACGTGCACCTCCAGAACACCGGCGTTGACGACGGCGCTGATGCGCACATGGCCGCCATCGACCTTCGGCTCAAGGCCGTGATGGATCGCGTTCTCCACCAAAGGCTGCAGCAACAGCGTCGGCAGGCGCGCCAGGCGCACTTCGTCGTTCGCCTCGATGCTGAAGGTGAGCCGGTCTTCCATGCGGATCTGCAGCAGTTCAAGGTAAGCCTGCGCCATCGCCAGTTCGGCGCTCAGCGTGCTGTCCGTTTGGCGCAACTGCGCCAGACCCGCGCGCAGATAGTCGGAGAAGCTTTCGAGCATGCGTTTGGCGCGCGCCGGATCGCAGTCCATCAGGCTTTGCACGTTGGCCAGGGTGTTGAACAGGAAGTGCGGCTCGATCTGGGCCTGCAGCAGGCGCAGCTGCGATTCAAGCGCGTCCCGTTCCAAGGCTTGCCGGCGCATCCGCCCGTGCAGCCAGGCCCAGTTCAAGCCAGCGAGCACCATCAGGAAGCCACCGAATTTCAGGACCGCCACAGGCGGCGAGTGAAAGGAGGCCCACATGTCAAAGCCGAACATGGGAGGAATGAAGCGGAAACCAAGCACGATGCCGGCCAGGATCCCGCACAGGGCGATGACCGACAACAGCACTCCCGAGCGCACGTCACGCAGGTTCGACATGCGTTCGACCTGCCGTTCCGGCAGGATGGTTTCTGCCAGACGCAGGACGCCGAGCAGGACCAGCGCGATGCAGATGCAGACCAGCATGCTCGGCAGCATCGCGACCGCCCACCAGTCGGGATAGCCGACCTGGCCGAAGATGGCGATGGTCGCCATCATGGCCATGGTGAGCAGCGTGGCCAGGCTGGCAGCGACCAAGAGACGGGCCCATACGGGCGCGTCGTGGCGCCGCCGCAGGACCCACAGCGAGCGCCAGGCGGCGTCCAGCGTCGAATATTTTTCCATGCGGTGCATTGTAGCGGCAGCCGCAGGCGCCAGCGAGCGCCTTGCGACGAATCGACGGCTGCTGCGATGAATGGTCAGCCGAGCGTGTATTCCAGCTCGTAGAAGTGCTTGCGCTCGAGGATGTCGATTTTCAGCTTGCCGGTGATGCCGAACAGGTCGCCCGTGCCGGAACCGGGCACGATCATGATCGACAGGTGGCTGCTGCCGTCATGCATGGTGCCGGCGTGCTGCAACGCGAAACTGCCGCTCATGCCGCCCATGGTGCCGGTCACGTGCTCGATGGCGACGTAGCCGGCCGAACCGGCGGCCGGGTTGCCCGCAGAAAGCATCTCGCCCTGGCCGATGCCGATGAAGTCGCCCGTATACTGTTTGTCGATCAACATGCGCCCGACCGAAACGCGGCCGGCGCCCTCGCCTGCCGGCGCCGGTTGCATGGTGATGTCGAATGTCCCTTTTGCGGTTTTTTCCATCGCGTTTCTCCGATCGTTGACTAAAACGTAGGGTGGAAAAGCGCAGCGCCTTCCACCAATGTAAGCGTTATGTTAGCGCATACATTGGTGGAAGGCGCTGCGCTTTTCCACCCTACGGTTTTCGTTTTACGTTTTACGTTTTTGGTTTTCGTTTTACGTGTTCCGTGCAGCTTATGCTGCGCGGGTTTCCGCCGGCTTGCCGAACGCCGCGAGCAATGTCGCTTCCTTCGCCTTGGCCGCCTTCAGGTGACGCTCCTTCACATGCCCGTAGCCCCGGATATCTTCAGGAATACTGGCAATGGCCACCGCCTGCGACAGGTTGTCCGCATTCAGTTTGCCCAGGATGCCGCCCACCGTGTTGCGATACTCGCCGATCAGCGCGCGTTCCATCTTGCGTTCCGCGGTATAGCCGAAGATATCGAACGCACCGCCGCGCAGGCCCTTGAACTTGGCCAGCACGCCGAACGCCTTCATCATCCACGGGCCAAATTCCTGCTTGACCGGCTGCCCTTTGGCGTCGGTCTTGCCCATGATCGGCGGCGCCAGGTGGAACTTCATCTTGTAGTCGCCTTCGAACATGGCGGCGACTTTTTCGGCGAAGGCCCCGGTGGTGTACAGGCGCGCGACTTCATACTCGTCCTTGTACGCCATCAGCTTGTAAAAGTAGCGTGCGACCGCTTCGGTCAGGCGGGTACTGGTACCGAGCTTGGCTTCCTCGGCGCGAACCTGGTCGACGAAGGCCTTGTACAGGTTGGCGTACGCGGCGTCCTGATAGGCCGTCAGCAGTTCGACGCGCTTCTTGACGATGTCGTCCAAGGTCTGGGTGCGCTTGAATTCGATCACCTTGGCCGGGGTCGTCATGCGGACCAGCGATGGCAGGTCGTGCGCGGCCGTGCGGCCCCAGTTGAAGGCGCTCTTGTTGAAGGCGACCGACACGTTGTTCAGCTCAATGGCGCGCAGGATCGACGCTTCCGTCAGCGGTACCTGGCCTTTTTGCCATGCATAGCCGAGCATGAACATATTGGTGGCGATCGAGTCGCCCATCAGCGCGGTGGCGATCTGGCCGGCATCGACGAAGTCAACCAGTTCGGTGCCGCAAGCCTTGACGATTTCCGACTGCGACGACGCGCCCGGGAACTGCCAGTCCGGGTTCTTGACGAAGGCGGCGGTCGACGAGCCGGTCGAGTTGATGGCCGCGTAAGTGCGCCCTTCACCCATGCGCGAAAGCGCGTCGCGGCTGGCCGTGACGATCAGGTCGCAGCCGATCACGAGGTCGGCGCTGCCGGTCCCCACGCGGGTTGAATGCAAATCGGCCTGATTGTCGGCCAGGCGCACGTGCGACATTACCGGGCCGCCCTTTTGGGCCAGTCCGCTCATGTCGAGCACGATCGCGCCCTTGCCTTCGACGTGGGCCGCCATCGCCAGGATCTGGCCGACGGTGACCACGCCCGTGCCGCCGATACCGGTGATCAGGATGCCGTACGGGTTGGCCGTGCTCTTGAGCACAGGGGTCGGCAGCAGCGGCGGCGCCGCTTCGGCGCTGGTGGCCTTCTTTGGCTTCTTCAGCGAGCCGCCTTCGACCGTCACGAAGGACGGGCAGAAACCGGTGACGCACGAGAAATCCTTGTTGCAGGACGACTGGTTGATCTGGCGCTTGCGGCCCAGTTCAGTTTCCAGCGGTTCCACCGACAGGCAATTCGACTGCACCGAGCAGTCGCCGCAGCCTTCGCAGACGGCTTCGTTGATCACGGCGCGCTTGGCCGGATCCGGGTACTCGTTGCGTTTCCGGCGCCGCCGCTTCTCGGAGGCGCAGGTCTGGTCGTAGATCATGGCCGAGACGCCCTTGCACTCGCGCAGTTCGCGCTGCACGTCCATCAATTCCGAGCGGTGGCGCACGGTCACGCCTTCGGCCCAGCGGTAGTCGTCCGGGTATTTCTCGGGTTCGTCGGTGACGACGATGATCGGGCCCACGCCTTCGGCGGCGATCTGGCGGCTGATCATGCCCGGGTCGAGCGGGCCGTCGAATTCCTGGCCGCCGGTCATGGCGACGGCGTCGTTGAACAGGATCTTGTAGGTGATGTTGACCTTGGCCGAGACGGCCGCGCGGATCGCCAGCAGGCCCGAGTGGAAGTAAGTGCCGTCGCCCAGGTTGGTAAACACATGCTTTTCGTCCGTGAACGGCGCCTGGCCGACCCAGGTGACGCCTTCGGCGCCCATGTGGGTGAAGGTCGAGGTTTCGCGGTCCATCCACAGCACCATGTAGTGGCAGCCGATGCCGGCCAGCGCGCGCGAGCCTTCCGGGACCTTGGTCGAGGAATTGTGCGGGCAGCCCGAGCAGAAATACGGGGTGCGGTCGGTCTCGGGATTCGGCTTGGTGCTCACGTTGCGCAGCACCAGCTCCTTCGCTTCGAGGAAGGCGATGCGTTCCTTGACGCGCTGCTCGACCGGATGGCCGGCGCAGTAGTGCGAAATGCGGCTGGCGATCGCCCGCGCGATCAGGGCCGGGTTCAGCTCGTAGGTTGCCGGCAGCAGCCAGTCGCCGTGGCCGGTGCCGCCCTTGTTGGCCCATTCGCCGGTGTCGTCGAACTTGCCGACCACGCGCGGACGCTCGCCGTCGGGCAGGTTGTACAGCTCTTCCTTGAGAGCGTATTCGAGGATCTGGCGCTTCTCTTCAACCACCAGGATCTCGTCGAGGCCCTTGGCGAATTCGTGCACGCCTTCGGACTCGAGCGGCCAGGTCATGCCGATCTTGTACAGGCGGATGCCGATGTCGCTGGCGGCCTGCTCGTCGATGCCCAGGTCGGCCAGCGCCTGGCGCGTGTCGAGGTAGGACTTGCCGGCGGTGATGATGCCGATCTTCGGTTTCGGGCTGTCCCAGATGATCTTGTTCAGTTTGTTCTTGCGCACGTAGGCCAGGGCCGCGTACCACTTGAAGCTGTTCATCCGCACTTCCATGTCGAGCACGGTGTCCGGCCAGCGGATATTCAGGCCGCCTTCAGGCAGGTTGAAGTCGGTCGGCAGTGCGATCTGCACGCGGTCCGGGTCGAAGTCGACCACGGCGCCGGACTCGATGATGTCGGTCACGCACTTCATCGATACCCAAAGGCCCGTGTAGCGGCTCATGGCCCAGGCGTGCAGGCCGTAGTCGATGTATTCCTGCACCGAGGCCGGGTACAGCACCGGAATGCCGCAGGCGTTCAGGATATGGTCGGACTGGTGCGCGGTGGACGAGGACTTGGCGGCGTGGTCGTCGCCGGCGAGGACCAGGACGCCGCCATGCTTGGCGCTGCCGGCATTGTTGGCGTGCTTGAAGACGTCGCCGCAGCGGTCGACGCCGGGGCCTTTGCCGTACCACATCGAGAACACGCCGTCGTACTTGGCATCCTTGAACAGGTTGGTCTGCTGGGTGCCCCAGACCGCGGTGGCGGCCAGGTCTTCGTTGATCCCGGGATGGAACTTGACGTGGTGCGCGTCGAGGTGCTTCTTGGCCTTCATGGCGGTCATGTCGACCGAGGTGACGGGCGAGCCGCGGTAGCCGGTGATGTAGCCGGCCGTGTTCAGGCCGGCGGCCAGGTCGCGCTCGCGCTGCATCATCGGCAGGCGGATCAGGGCCTGGGTGCCGGTCATGAAGGCGCGGCCGCGCTCGAGCGTCCATTTGTCGTCGAGCGAAATTTCGTGCGCCGGTTCGGCTTCGAGCCTGGACGGGTCTAGTGGTGCGTTCATGTGTGTCTCCTGCTGCCTTAAGCGGCGATGTTTTATACGGCGGTTTTGCTGGTGTCGGTCAGTACGCCGCGCTTGATCTGGTCCAGTTCGATCGATTCGAACAGGGCGCGGAAATTACCCTCGCCGAAGCCCTGGTCGCCCTTGCGCTGGATGATTTCGTAAAAAATCGGACCGATCACGGTCTGGGTGAAGATCTGCAGCAGCAGTTCGCGTTCGGTCTCGCTGCTGTGGCCATCGACCAGGATGCGCAGACGGCGCAGTTCGTCCAGGTTCTCGCCGTGGCCCGGCAGGCGCCGGTTGATCAGCTCGTAGTAAGTCTCGATCGTATCCTGGAAGATGATGCCCGTGTCGCGCAGCTTCTGGACCGAGTCGTAGATGTCGTCGGTGCCCAGCGCGATATGCTGGATGCCTTCGCCATGGTACTGGTCGAGGTATTCGGCGATCTGCGACTTGTCGTCGGACGATTCGTTGATCGGAATGCGGATCTTGCCGCAAGGCGAAGTCATGGCCTTCGACTTCAGGCCGGTCAATTTGCCTTCGATGTCGAAGTAGCGCACTTCGCGGAAGTTGAACAGGTTCTCGTAGAACTCCGCCCATTCCTTCATGCGGCCGCGGTGCACATTGTGGGTCAGGTGGTCGATATAGGTCAGGCCGTTGCCGACCGGGTTCGCCTCGGCGCCCGGGATGGCGACGAAGTCGACGTCGTAGATACTGATGTCGCCGATGGTGCCTGGCGCCGCGCCCGCGTTCGAACCCTTGCCGCGCCAGCGGTCGACGAAATACAGCAGCGAATCGCCCACGCCCTTGATGGCGGGGATGTTCAGTTCCATCGGACCGTTCTTGTTGTCGAAGCCCCAGGCGCCCAGTTCGAGCGCGCGGCGGTAGGCGAAGGCGGCGTCTTCGACCCGGATCGCGATGGCGCACACGGACGGGCCGTGGGTGCGCGCGAAGCGCTGAGCGAACGAATCCTTCTCAGCGTTGATGATGAAGTTGATGTCGCCCTGGCGGTACAGGGTCACGTCCTTGTGGCGATGGCGCGCGATCGCGGTGAAGCCCATCTGTTCGAACAGTGCGCCCAGCGCTTTTGGATCCGGCGCGGCGTACTCGACGAACTCGAACCCGTCGGTTCCCATCGGGTTTTCCCAAGGCGTAAATTGCATGACAATCTCCTATTTTAGTAGCGCACAGTATAGTCCCGCAGGGCAGGCATTAAATTTCAAACCTTGCCCGCTCACACGCAATTTGCGCAATAATATTGCGCGAGAAGTACACTATTGGAGAAAAAATGCCAAAAATCGAGCTTGATAAAACAGATCGCAAAATCCTGGCCATTTTGCAACAGGATGGAAGGCTATCGAACCAGGACGTGGCCGACCAGGTCAGCCTGTCGCCGTCGCCCTGCCTGCGCCGCATCAAGCGGCTCGAAGAAGCGGGGGTGATCCGGCAATACGTGGCCCTGCTCGACCCGGCCCAGATCGGGCTGGGCTTGCTGGCGTATGTGAACGTGCGGCTGGAAAAGCACAGCGACGGGGCCAGCAATGCGGCCGGGGCGCGCCGTCCGACCAGTTCGCCCCATGCCGATTTCGCGCTGTCGGTAGCCAACTGGCCGGAAGTGGTGGCTTGCTATGCGATGACGGGGGAGATGGATTACCTGCTGCGGGTGCATGTGGAGGACATGGACCACTTTTCGCGCTTCATGATGCAGACCTTGCTGAGCCACCCGGCGGTGGCCGACGTGAAGTCGAGCTTCGCGCTGCAGCGGATCAAGGATACGACGGCGCTGCCGATCGTGTAGGGTGGAAAAGGGCGAAGCCCGCCTTCCACCATGGCTCCGCTAGCGGGCCAGACCGAAGAACTTCTGCGCGAAGCGCTTGTTCGCTTTCAGGTTGTAGTCGATCGTGGCGACCTGCTCCTCGATCGCTTCCTGCAGCATGCTGGCCGGGTTGGCCGGCAGCAGGCGCAGGTAGGCATCGGCTTCGCCGCGCTCGCGCAAGATTTCCATGCCGGCCTTTTTAGCGATGTGCATCATGGTCTGGTTCGACGACAGGCAGTGCATATACAGGGTATCGACATCCGAGTTGCGGCAATGGATGGCGGCGCGCTCGAACAGCTTCGAGCCGATGCCCTTGCCGCGCCCGCTGGCCGACACCGACACGCCGAATTCGGCGACCCGGTCCTTGCTGGTGCCGGCGCTGCTCTTTTCCTTGGGCGCGAACGCCAAATGCCCTACCGCAACCAGCTTGAACAGCCGGTTATACACGCCATACACGGTGTCGCGTTTGAAATCGATGCCTTCCGCATAGGCCTGGACCTGCGCGTCCGGCAACACGGTGCCAAACCGAAGTAAGCGATCGCTCTCATCAAGCGCAAGGAAATGCCTGACCATGCGGCGCCGATCGCGTTCCTCCAATTGTTTCACGAGCACTGGCCGGCGCGGCTTTTGGCCACCTGGCTTGCCCAGCCAGCGGTTCAGTTGCACCGGCATCAAGCTTGTAAACATCTTATTCTCCTGCATTTGTGCATTGCACCAATCAATCCATTGTAGCGGATTCTGCAGGAGGTTTTGGAGCCGGCACTCTAGTGTCCGGCGCCTCGGCAAGCGCATGCCAGCTGGCCTGCTGGCCGAAGCAAATCCCGTTCTTGCCATTCTGCTTGGCCTGGTACATGGCCTGGTCGGCGTCGGCCAGCAGGGCTTCGGCGCCGCGCGCCAGTCCTTCGCGCCCCTGGGCGCTGGAGACGCCGATGCTGGCCGAGATGGCGATCGGGTGGCCGGCCGCGTCGACGATGGCGCGAATTTCGCCCAGCGCCAGTTCGGCCACCCGCAGCGCGCCTTCGCGGTCGCGCACTTCCTCGAGCAGGATCACGAACTCGTCGCCGCCCAGGCGCGCCAGCACGTCTTCCTTGCGCAGCTTGTCCTGGACCCGGCGCGCCACCAGCTGCAGCACCACATTCCCGGTCGCGTGCCCGAAGGTGTCGTTGACGGCCTTGAAGCCGTCCAGGTCGATGAACATGACCACCACGCGGCCATTGCGCCGTGCCGCCCGCACCAGCGCGCGCGCGAGCAGCTGGGTGAACTGGCCATAGTTGAACAGGCCGGTCAAGCCGTCGTACATGGCCAGCCGCTCGAGCTGGTCCGACTTGGCCTCGAGCGCGGCGGTGCGTTCGGCCACCCGCAGCTCGAGTGTTTCATTGGCCGCCTTCAAGTCGCGGTTGACGTGGTTGATGATGCTGTAGCTGCGCCGCAGGCGGCGCGCAAACAGCGCCAGCAGCACCAGCAGCACGCCGGAATAGGCGAACAGGTAGCCGCGATAGCGCTGGCGGTCGATCTGCACCTGGTCGAACGCGGCGTCGAATGCGCTGGCCAGGCGATCCATGGCGGCGGCGCTGGCGGTGTCGTCGATGCGCCGTTCGACCTGGTTTTCAAGCTGGCGATAGCGCAGGATGGCCTGGGCGTGGCGCTCGAGCTCCTCGACCCGCTCGCGCACGCTCGGCGAAAACCAGGCACGCAGGACCATCATGGCCCCGATGTTATGCCCGATCTTGGCGCCCAGCTGAGGGTCGGGCACCAGGTTAAAGCGCAGCAGGTCGGTCAGCAGCGTGTTGAGGGCGGCGTCCAGCGCCAGCACCGTGCGGGCCGGCACCAGCGCGCGTTCAAGGCCGTTCAATTCGGTCTTCAGGTCGGCGATCGCGGGCGGGATATAGACCAGCGCATTGCGCAGGATCGCATTTTGCGATTTGAACTGCTCGACCAGCTCTTCTTTTTCGCGCATCGCCCGCTCCAGATCGCGGTAGGCGGCGTCGGCCTCGGGTCCGCGCGTGAGCGCAAGGCCGGTGGCCAGCGCGCCGCGCAGCTGCTGCATGCGCGGCAGCGGCGCCGTCAGCGGATCGTAGTCGGGGTTCAGGCCGATATGCGAGCGCAGGATGTTGACGTCCCATTCGGCGTCCAGTTTTTCAAGCTCGCGCAGGTTCAGCATGACCCGGTTCTGGGCGTCGAGGTCGATCGCCTGGGTACGGTTGAACAGGTAGCCGAGCGTGACGCTGAGCACCGTCAGCAGCAGCACCACGCCGATGCGCCGGTTCGTGTTCACGGCTGCGCTCCCGGCGGCGGCAGCGTTTCGCCGTCCAGCGCGCGCAGGAACAACACGATCAGGGCCTGGTCCTGTTTGGGTGCGTCGCGCCCCAGCTGGTATTTGAACATCGCGCCGACCGCTTCCTCGAGGGTGGCCACGGAACCGTTGTGGAAGTACGGCGCGGTGCGCGCCACATTGCGCAGGCCGGGCACGCGGAACATGTGCCGGTCGGGCTCGCGCCGGGTCAGCTCGAAACGCCCCTGGTCGGCGGCGATGGCGGCGCCGGCCTGCGGCTCGCGCATGGTGCCGAACTTTTGATACATATTTCCGCCCACGTTGATGCCCTGGTGGCAGGACACGCAGCCATAACTTTTGAATCTGGCATAGCCCGCCTTTTCGTCGGCCGACAGGGCGCCCTTGTCGCCACGCAGGTAGCGGTCGAAGCGCGACGGCGTCACCAGCAGCCTGAGGTAATTGGCGAGCGCATCCTTGACCAGCGCGGCGCTGATTTCCTCGCCGTACACCAGGTTGAAGTGCTGGCCGAAGGCGGCGTCGCCGGTCAGGCGCGAGGCCACCACGTCCCAGGGAGAGGCGGCGCCCACCGGCGGCCCCATGACATGTTCGAGCATGCCGTCGATCCCGCTGAAGCGTCCGATCCAGCTCTGGCGGACATTGAGGGTGCTGTTATAGACGGTGGGGGTATTGCGCAACTGGAGCAGGCCGCCCGCGCCGGCCGAGAGGGCGCGCACATCGGCGCCGCCGTTGGCGAGCTGGTGACAACTGGCGCAGCTTTGGGTATTGTCGCGCGACAGGCGCAGGTCGTGGAACAGGGCGCGCCCGAGCGCGGCACGGGCCGGATCGGCCACAGGCCTGAGCGGCAAGGGGCGGATCGGCTCGGCCAGCAGGGGCTGGGCCTGGGCGGCGCCGCACCAGGCCAGCGCCACGAGAGCCAAACGCAGATGGTGCCACATGCGATCCTCCAATGTCGAACCCATGAAACAAAGGCAAGAATAGCAGGAAAGCGCGGTCAGCCCTGTTCGGCTGGCGCCTCGTCCGGGCCCAGGCGCAGGGCCGCCTTGACGGCCGACACGCGCGCCCCGTGCAGCGCCTCGGGGATGCGCGCCGTGTTCTCGCCGCAGCGCTGGGCCACCTCGCCGGCATTGACCGCGCGCGCCGCCGCCAGCGCCTGCAGCAGGCAGGGCCCCTGGGGATACGGACGGGTGGCGAAGTCGCCGGCGCGCCCGCGGAAATCGCATTCGGCCGCCAGCAGCATCTGCTCGAAGCGCTGCGGTTTGCGAAAGGCGTCGCAGCGCTCGAACAGGCAGACCAGCGTGTTGGCGCGCAGTTCCAGCGCGCGGCTGACGTTGCCGTGTTCGCGCGCGCTCATGATGGCCAGGTCGCGGCAGTCGTTGGGCACCTTCAGGCGCTTGCACAGCGCGTCGATCAGGGGCAGTCCGAGCGCTTCATGGCCGTGGTGGCTGGGCCAGGCCGCGGCCGGCGTGGCGCCCTTGCCCAGGTCGTGCATCAGCGCGGCGAAGCGCACGCACAAGTCGAAGCCGCGCGCGGCGGCATGGTCGACCACCAGCATCACGTGGATCCCGGTGTCGATTTCCGGATGGTGGGCCGGCGGCTGCGGCACGCCCCACAGCGCGTCCAGTTCGGGCATGATGCGCGCCAGCGCGCCGCACTCGCGCAGCACCGCCAGCATGCGCGCCGGCTTTTTTTCCATCAGGCCGCGCGCCAGCTCCTGCCACACCCGTTCCGGCACCAGCGCATCGACCTCGCCCTGCTCGACCATCCTGCGCATCATCGCATTGGTCTCGGGCGCCACGGTGAAATCGGGAAAGCGCGCGGCAAAGCGCGCCAGGCGCAGGATCCGTACTGGATCTTCGAGGAAGGCGTCCGAGACATGCCGGAACACCTTGGCGCGAATGTCGTCCTGGCCGCCGAACGGGTCGACCAGGGTGCCGTCGTCGGCGCGCGCAATGGCGTTGATGGTCAGGTCGCGCCGCACCAGGTCGTCCTCGAGAGTGACCTCGGGCGCGGTGTGGAACACGAAGCCGCGGTAGCCGGGCGCGGTCTTGCGTTCGGTGCGCGCCAGCGCGTACTCCTCCTGGGTTTCAGGATGCAGGAATACGGGGAAATCCTTGCCGACCGGACGAAAACCCCGGGCCAGCATCTGTTCGGGCGTGGCGCCGACCACTACCCAGTCGCGGTCCTGGACCGGGATGCCGAGCAGGCTGTCGCGCACCGCGCCGCCCACGATATAGGTCTTCACGGCTTGCCGCGGCTTTCCTCGTCGTGCAGGGGCGCGGTTTCGGTTTCGGCCAGCGCCTCGCGCACCCAGCGTGCCACGGCGGGGTGGGCCTGCATGCGGTCGCAGTAGCCCTGCAGCGCGGGCGCGAGCGCCACGCCGTAGGTGCGAAAACGCATTACGACCGGCGCGAAAAAGGCGTCCGCGATCGAAAAATCGCCGAACAGGTACTGGTGGTGCCCGTAGCGCGACATGCATTCTTCCCAGATCTCGCTGATGCGGCCGATGTCGCCCTGCGCTTCCGGGGTGCGCCCGCGGCCCGGCATGTGCATCCGGATGTTCATCGACATGGCGCTGCGCAGCCCGGCGAAACCCGAATGCATTTCGGCGACCACGGAACGGGCCATCGCGCGCGCGGCCACGTCCTGCGGCCACAGGTGCTGCTCCTGGAACTGCTCGGCCAGGTATTCGCAGATCGCCAGGCTGTCCCAGATGGTCATTTCGCCGGCGACCAGCACCGGAACGCGCCCGGCGGCCGTATATTCGGCGATCCGGGTCGAGGTGTCGGGCTGGTCGAGCAGCACCCGGACCTCGTTGAAGGGTATGCCGAAAGCGGTCATGACCACCCACGGCCGCATCGACCAGGAGGAATAATTCTTGTTGCCGATGACGAGGGTCAGGCCGGCCTTCTTGGCGTCGTTCAGGGTCTGGGTGAGAGTCGGATCGAGTTGGGTCGTTTGCATGGATGGTCGGTCAGGCGCAATGAAAGTTAGCGCCCGGCGCGGGCGCGAAAATCGTCGAAGCGCTCCGATGGCGACAAATAGCGGGGAGCGACCGCTTCGAGAGCCGTTAGTTTAATCCCTAATGCGGCCGCGGTGGTGGCCTGGATGGCGGGATCGACCACGTTGTCGACCTTCATCGATTCCAGATTGTCGCGGCTGAGCAGCGGCTCGCCGGGCAGCAGTTCGCAGATGCGCGCCTGGAGCCTGGCCAACCCATCGGGAATGCCGAACACCGGGCGCCGGTGGTGCGCGTAGCGCCCGGCCAGCCGCACCAGTTCGGCCAGCGAGTAGATGCGCGGCCCACCCAGCTCGAAGCGCAAATGGCGCGTTTTCAGGTCGCCCAGGGCGTTGACGAAGGCCTGCGCCACGTCGCCCACGTAGACCGGCTGGAAATCGGCCTCGGCGCCGGCCAGCGGAACGAAGGGCAGCCATTTCTGCAATCGCGCGAAGGTGCACAGGAAGTGGTCCCCCTCGCCGAACACCACGGACGGGCGGAAGATGGTCGCCGCCACGCTTGGCTCGGCACGCGCGGCCACTTCGCCGTCGGCCTTGGAACGCTGGTACATGGACGGTCCGTTGGTGTCGGCGCCCAGTGCGCTCATGTGCAGGTAGCGCGGCACGCGCGCGGCGGCGCAGGCGGCCACGATGCGGCGCGGCAGGTCGACGTGGGCGCGTTTGAAATCAAGGCCGTAGGGCGTGCCCTGGCGCGAATGGAGCAGCCCGACCAGGTTGATGGCGGCATCGGCGCCGTCGACCAGGGCGCGCAGCGCGGCGTCGTCGTGGATGTCGGCTTCGACCACTTCCACGCGCGGCAGGAAGATCAGGTGCCGGGCGCGTTCGGCGCGCCGGGTCGGTACGATCACGCGCGCGCCGGCGGCGGACAGGCGCGCCACCAGGTGGGCGCCGATGAAGCCGGAGCCGCCGAACACCACCACCGTCATGTCGTTCATGGATCCTCTTGTTATGAAAGTCGGTCGTTTATGGAAGGTCGCCCGACTGCGCGCTGCGCGGCGAGATGGTGCCCATGCGCGCCTTGAGCGACTGCGGCTTGTTGTCGAACAGCGCCGCGTAGTTGGTCGCATTGGCCATCACGTTCTTGACGTAGACGCGCGTCTCGAGGTACGGGATCGACTCGGCGAACACCGCCCCTTCCATCGGTGCGGCCAGCGTGGCGCGCCAGGCCCGCATGCGCCCCGGGCCGGCATTGTAGGCGGCCGTGGCCAGCGGCTGCGAACCGCCCGCGTTGGCCAGCACCATGTTCAGGTAGTTCGAGCCCAGCACCAGGTTGGTGTGCAGGTCGGACAGCTTGTCCTTGACGTAGTCGCCCAGGCCGATCTTGCGCGCCACGAACTGCGCGGTGGCCGGCATCACCTGCATCAGGCCGGACGCGCCGGCGGACGAGCGCGCATCCATGATGAAGCGCGATTCCTGGCGGATCAGGCCGTAGACCCAGGCCTTGTCCAGGCCCAGCTGCAAGGTGGTGGGGCTGAGGATCTCGCTGTGCGGCGACGGGAAGCGCTGGGTGTAGTCGAACTGGGTGCGGGTGCGCTCCGAGGTGTACACCATGCGGTCGAGGATGTTGTTGCGGCGCGCGAATTCGGCCGCCGCGATCAATTCGCGCTCGCTAAACTTGCGCAATTCCCAGTTCCACTCGCGCATGCCCTCGGCGCGCATGCGCAGGCTAAAGAATTTGAGCGCGCGGCGCAAGGCCGGATTGGCGGCCATCGGCGCGATTTCCTCGACGCTGGGCGCGGGCGCGGGCGGCGGAATGCTGATCAGCTGGCCGATTTCCTCGAGTGCCAGCTGGCCGTAGAAACTGCCCTGGTCGGCGATGCGCTGGTACATCGCCAGCGCCGCTTCCGGGGGCGACGCCGGGTCGGCCCGCATGGCGCGCGCCATCCAGTAAGTCCAGGCAGGCTGGCTGCGCAGCGGCGCCGGCATGTCATTGATGGCAGCACGCACGGCAGGCCAGTCGGCGTGGCGCAGGGCGATCCGGGTTTTCCACTGGACCTGCTCGGACGAGAGCGCGGCGCCGGCGCTTTTTTGCCAGTAGTCGCGCGCCTCGGGGTCGAGCTTGAGCGAGGCCGCATGGGCCAGCGAGGCCCAGCCGGTGGCTTGTTCGTGCGGGCTCAGATGGGACAGGTTTTTTTGCAAGGCCAGCTGCGCCAGCTTCTGGCTGCTGCGCGCCATGCGGCCGATGGCAACCAGGTAAATTTCGTGCTCGGCGCGGGTGCTGCCGATGCCGCGCGCCATGGCCAGCGCCGGCATGTCGACCGCCTGCGCCGCGCGCGTGTCGGACGCGCCCAGCAGCGCGGCGACGCGCCGGGCCGGCCCGGTGGAGCCGGTTTCGCCGGCCAGGCGCAGTTGCGCCAGCAAGTCGTTGACGTCGAACTGGCCAGCGTGCGCCAGCGCGGCGACCAGCGCGTTGCAGGCGTCGCCGTAGGCCGGCGGGCTGACCAGCAGGGTGCGCGCCTCGTCGGCTACCTTGTCGCCGCGGGCAATGCGGGCCATCAGCGCGTAGCAGCGGACCTGGGTGTCGTCGTTCAGCACGAACAGCGGGAACTGCTGGTCGAAATTGACCCAGTCGCGCGCGCGGCCCAGTTCGAGCAGCCAGTCGTTGCGCATGCGGTCGGCGATCGCCGTGCCCTTGTGGCGCGCGAGAAAGCCGCGGATTTCGTCTGCCGGCGCACTGGCCAGGCGCGGTTTCAGACGGTAATACTCGACATACGAGGGGATCGGATAGGCGCCCAGCGTGGCCGCGTACGACTCGGCGCGGCTGGCATCGCCCACCCGCGCCGCCTCGCGCAGCATGGCAAAATTGTCGTCGCCCGGATGCGCTTCGGTGGCGTTCGGGAGCGGCTGGGGCAGCACCGGCCGGGGCGCGGCCAGCACCGGGGGCGTGGCCGGCCGGGGCTGGACCGGGCGTACCTGGACGGGACGCGGCAGGTAGACGCCTGGTGCCGGCTGAGTCTGGACGACAGGCGCCTGCGGCTGCGACTGGACCACCGGCGGCTGCGGCTGCGGCTGGACCAGCGGCGCCGGCTGATGGACGATGGGCGCCGGCGGCGCCGTGGGCGCCGGCGGCACGACGGCTGGCTGCGCGGCGCCCGCTTGCGGCTGCACGCTCGCAGGCTGCGCTGGCGGCTGCTGGATGGCGGCTGCGGGCGGCGCGACCACAGGGGCCGGCGGTTCAGTCTGGGCCAGCGCTGGCAGCAGGCAGGCGCAGGCGAGAACTGCGCCGGTAAATATTTTCGGCAAGAACATCAGTTTGCAACTCTCTCTTTATATACTTCGTGTGGACCACAACCGGCCAATCAAGAATACCATGCGGCGACACGAATCTACCGTTGCGTGGCGCACCGATGAACCGAATCGAAACAAGGGAAAAAAATGGTGGACAAGGCGGCACTGCGCAAGACACTCAAACTGGCACTCGCCCAACTGCCGCCAGAGCGCAAGTCGGCGTGGGACGCGCTCATAGTCGCACGCGTGCTCGCATGGTGGCAACAGGCCAGGCCGGCCGCGCTGGCCGTGTACTGGCCGCTCCCGGGCGAACCGGACTTGTCAGCAGCCTACGCTGAACTGGCCGCTGGCGGCGTTCGCCTGGCCTTGCCGGTGGTGGTGGAGCGCCACGCGGCGCTCGGCTTTGCCGAATGGACGCCGGGCCAAGCGATGCTGGCCGACCGCATGGGGATCGCGGTGCCGGCCGTCTTGCGGATGGTGGAACGGCCCCCTGCGCTGCTGATTCCCTGCCTGGGATTTAACGCCGAACGCTACCGGCTGGGCTACGGCGGCGGCTTTTACGACCGCACCCTGGAAGCGCAGCCGCGCGCGCTGGCGGTCGGCGTGGCTTACGCTTGCCAGCAGGCGCAGTTCGCCAGCGCGGCGCACGACATCGCGCTCGATGTGCTGATTACGGAGGCGTAGGGACCAGGCGCTGCCACAGCGCCGTCGTCGCGACCGCCTGGTTCATGCTGTAGAAATGCAGGCCGGGCGCGCCGCCGGCCAGCAGCCGCTCGCACAAGGCTGTCACCACATCGAGCCCGAAGGCCTTGATGGATGCGCTGTCGTCGCCGTAGCTGGCCAGTTTCAGGCGCACCCAGCGCGGGATCTCGGCGCCGCACATGTCGGAAAAGCGCATCAGCTGGG
>JAZKCA010000109.1:0-4739 GCA_040388275.1 Pseudomonadota bacterium | reverse complement strand
TTTTCCTCCCCTTTCATGGTCGGGGGCGAGGACCTCATCCTCATGAACGGTTAGCTGGCCTGAATCTTTAAAAATGGTGCGCGTCAAGGCGCTCGTTTCAGCTCGTCACCGCCGGCTCAGGCAGTTTTGCAAGAGGTTCAAGTTGCATACATTCAAGACCAGTTACAGCTCCGGAACAGTTAGAAAAATGTGCGGCATGATTAATGTTAATCGAGCCGCGATAAACCAGCATGTTATTAGCGAAAGCAAAAATTTCCTGGAACGAATTCCCGCGATTGGCATAAGCGGTCATCGCGCCGTGAATGGAACAAGAATAGCCACGCGGCCACATTACGGTTCCAGCTGCCCGTACCGGCGGCCGATCCGCCCATGCGCCACGCAGTTACGCCAGCCTGCCGCCGTGAGCGGCACTACAGGCGCCACACATTGAAGCCCGCTTCCGTCAGTGCCGGCGCGTCGAAACAGGCCTTCACGTCGATGAAACACCCCCCTGCTGTCAGCTTGGATGCAATGTCGGCGAGCGAGAGCGCGCGCAGCTGGCTGTGGGAGACTGCGGCCACGATCGCGTCAGCGTGCGGCAGCGCTTTCCAGGAAAGCAGCTCCACACCATATTCGTGCAGCGCCTCGACCGGATCGGCATAAGGATCGTGGACAAATACCTCGACTCCGAAAGACTTCAATTCCTTGATGACATCGCCCACCTTGGAGTTGCGCAGGTCGGCGCAATTTTCCTTGAACGTCAAGCCCAGCACGTTCACCTTGGCACCCTTAACCTGACTCCCGGCGGCGATCATGTTCTTGATGGTGGTCTCGGCGATGAACTTGGCCATGCCGTCGTTGATGCGGCGCCCGGCCAGGATCACTTGCGGGTGATAGCCGACCATTTCCGCCTTGTGGGTCAGATAATAGGGATCGACCCCGATGCAGTGCCCGCCGACCAGTCCGGGGCTGAACTTGAGAAAGTTCCACTTGGTGCCGGCCGCCTTCAGCACTTCCGAGGTGTCGATGCCGATCTTGTCGAAAATGATGGCCAGTTCGTTCATCAGCGCGATGTTCAGGTCGCGCTGGGTGTTTTCAATGACCTTGCAGGCTTCGGCCGCCTTGATGCTCGAACAGCGGTGCACGCCCGGAACGACGATGCTCTCGTACATGACGGCGACTTTTTCCAGGGTTGCCGGGGTGTCGCCGGCCACCACTTTGAGGATGGTCGTCAAGGTATGGTCGCGGTCGCCTGGGTTGATGCGTTCGGGCGAGTAGCCAACGAAGAAGTCTTGCTTCCAGACCAAGCCGGACGCCCTTTCGAGCACCGGAATGCACACTTCTTCGGTCGCACCCGGATACACGGTCGACTCGTAGACCACCGTGGCGCCGCGCTTCATGAACTTGCCGACGAATTCGCTGGCGCCGATTAGCGGGCCGAAGTCGGGATTGTGGGCCTGGTCGACCGGGGTCGGTACCGCCACGATGATCATGTCGGCCTCGGCCAGGCGGGTCGGGTCGCTGGTGTACTCGGCATGCACCGCCAGCGCCATCTGGGCATCGGTCAATTCCTGCGAAGGATCGACACCGCGGTTGCAGGCATCGACCTTGGCCTGCGATATGTCGAAGCCGATGGCGCGCCCGAGTTTGCCGAATTCCACGACCAGGGGAAGTCCGACGTAGCCGAGACCGATGATGCCGATTGTACTCATGTTCACATTACCTCAAGATGATGGTGGTGGCGCCAGCTGACACGGATCAGGCCAGCGCGGCGGCGAGCGCGGCGGCGAGCACGGCGACGATGCGCTCGGCGGCCTTGCCATCCCACAGATGGGGACGGCGGCCCTGCTTGCCTTCGCCGCGCAGAACCTTGCGCGCCTCGGCCACGATACGCGCCGGATCGGTGCCGACCAGCACGTTGGAACCTTCGTCGACCGTGACCGGACGCTCGGTCGTTTCGCGGATGGTAATGCAGGGTACGCCCAGCGCCGTGGTTTCTTCCTGCAGCCCGCCGCTGTCGGTCAGCACGACCGCCGCGTCTTTCCAAATGTTCAGGAAAGCCATATAGGCTTGCGGCCCGACCAGGGTGATGTTGGGACCGAGGTCGATGCCGAAGCTGGCCAGGTTGGCGCGGGTGCGCGGGTGGACCGGGAAGATCAGCGGCAGTTCCGCGGAAATTTCCTTCAATGCGCCGGCAAGTTTTGTCATCATCGCGCCGTCGTCCACATTGCTTGGACGGTGCATGGTGACAACGCCGTAGCGCTCGTTCTTTTCAGCGCGCGCCGCCTTGAAGGCGCTCGTTTCGTAGCCGGCGGTGTCAGCCGAGGCGAGCTTGTCGGCCTGGAACAGCACGTTGTCGACCATCACGTGGCCCACATAATGGATGGCCGACTCCGCCTTGCCCTCGCGCCGCAGGTGCTCGAGCGCCGCCGGTTCGGTGACAAAAAACCAGTCGCTGATGCTGTCGGTGACGAGGCGGTTGATTTCCTCCGGCATGGTCATGTCGCCGCTGCGCAGGCCGGCTTCGACGTGGGCCACGGGAATGTTGAGCTTCTTGGCCGAGATCGAACAGGCCAGCGTCGAATTGACGTCGCCCACCACCAGCACCGCGGCCGGGCGCTCGGCGAGGCACAGCTGTTCGAAGGCCACCATGATCTTGGCGGTCTGCTCGGCATGGCTGCCGCCGCCCGCGCCCATGAAAATATCGGGCTGGGGAATGCCGAGTTCTTCGAAGAAGACTTCGTTCATGTCGCGGTCGTAATGCTGGCCGGTGTGGATGATCTTGAAGGACAGCACATCCTGGGCTTGCAGGGCGCGGACGATGGGCGCGATCTTCATGAAATTGGGCCGGGCACCGGCGACGAGGTAGATCAGGGGCATAGTCACCCAGCTTATGAAATGAGGTTATGGAAACAATTTACTGTTGAAACTGCCGTCAGATTCTGCCTGAGCGCCGCATTATATTCGAACTTGCCCACATCAGTGCATTCCCCGCCTCGCTCCTCATCCGCCACGCCGAGCGGAATTGCGATTGCGCAAGCGCCATTTTTCGGCCAGTATGATAATACGAGAGCGCCGCCCCAGTCCGGTTGTGGAACATTTACTGCAGCGGCCCCTCTAATCCTGACCAGACTCTTGAAGCGCCACGATGACCAAGAACTTGCCCCGCCCCCTAGAGAAAGCCATCCACGGCGACCTGCGCGAGGACGGCGACTTGTCCGACATGCTCAGCGAGCTGCGGATCTTGCTGCCGGGCGCGCAGATGCTGACGGCCTTCCTGATCATCCTGCCGTTCAACGGCGGCGCGCGCCAGATTATCCAGGCCGAGCGCTATGTGTTCCTGGTGACTTTTTTCTGTGCCCTGACCAGCCTGGTGCTGCTGAGCGCCCCCGCCATCCAGCACCGCCTGATGCGCCCGCTCATCAGCAAGTCGCGCTTCAAGCGCATTGCCAGCAGGCAAATCGTGGCCGGTTCGTGCGCACTCGGCTTCGCCCTCATCCTCGGCACCAACCTGGTGCTCACGGAAGTGTTCGGTACCGTGACCGGCATCATCGCCGCCATCGGCATGGCCACCCTGATCGGTTCGGTCTGGCTGGCCCTGCCGCTGTACCTCAAGCGCAGGCACGGTTTCTAGTCAGCGCGTTTTGCGCGCCTCGGCCTGCTTCACGACTTGTTCGATCGCCCCGAAAATGGAGCGGTTCGCCTCGTCGCGCATCTCGATCCTGATCGTGTCACCAAACAGCATGAAGGGCGTACTGGCCACGCCGTCGGCGATCATTTCCAGGCAGCGCTTCTCGGCGATGCACGAATAGCCCCGCTTGGCATCCTTGTTCGAGACCGTGCCCGAACCGACGATGCTGCCGGCGCGCGCCTGGCGCGTCTTGCACAGGTGCGCAATGAGTTGCGGAAAATTGAAGACCATGTCGACGCCGGCCTGCGGCTGGCCGACCAGTTTGCCGTTCCAGGTCGAGCGCAGCGGCAGGTGCACCTTGCCGCCTTTCCAGTGTTCGCCCAGTTCGTCGGGCGTGACCGCCACCGGCGAAAAGCTCGAGGCCGGCTTCGATTGCAGGAAGCCGAAACCCTTGGCCAGTTCCTCGGGAATCAAGTTGCGCAGGGATACATCGTTGACCAGCATCAGCAGCCGGATGTGCAGCTGGGCCTGGTCGGGCGTGACGCCCATCGGCACGTCGCCGGTGATGACGGCCACTTCCGCTTCGAAATCGATACCCCATTCCTCGTGCGCGAGCACGATGTCGTCGCGCGCCCCGGCCAGGTCGTCGCTGCCGCCCTGGTACATCAGGGGATCTTCCCAGAACGACGCCGGCATCTCGGCATTGCGCGCCTTGCGTACCAGTTCCACGTGGTTGACATAGGCCGAGCCGTCGACCCACTGGAAAGCGCGGGGCAGCGGCGCCATGCAATTGGCGGGATCGAATTCGAAGCTGCGGCTGGCGCGCCCGCTGTTGAGCTGCTGCGACAGCTCTTCCAGTTGGGGCGAGATGAAGGACCAGTCGTCCAGTGCCGCCTGCATGGTCGGCGCGATGCCGTCGGCCAGGTGGGCGGTTTTCAGGTCGCGCGCGACGACGGCTAGTTGGCCGTCGCGGGTGCCGTCCTTGATGGTGGCTAATTTCATTTTTGCTTGTTTGGTGAAAGCGAGTTCGGCATGCGCCAACCCGGCTCATGGGTGCTATGGGTCCCCGCCTTCGCGCACTGCTGTCCGGAATAATTTGCTTGACTAAGCTGTAGGGGGTTGCAGGCAC
>JAZKCA010000108.1:0-25835 GCA_040388275.1 Pseudomonadota bacterium | reverse complement strand
GGACAGATCGAGGACCTTGATGCCGTCGAGTGCTGCGGGCTTGGTGCTCATGCGTCTGATCAGTTCGCGAAAGCGGCGATGCCGGTGATGGCGCGGCCCAGGATCAGGGCGTGGATGTCGTGCGTGCCTTCGTAGGTGTTGACCACCTCGAGGTTGACCATGTGCCGGATCACGCCGAATTCGTCGGAGATGCCGTTGCCGCCCAGCATGTCGCGCGCGACGCGGGCGATGTCGAGCGACTTGCCGCAGGAATTGCGCTTCATCATCGAGGTGATCTCGACCGCCGCCGTGCCCGCGTCCTTCATGCGGCCCAGCTGCAGGCAGCCTTGCAGCCCCAGCGTGATTTCGGTCTGCATGTCGGCCAGCTTCTTTTGCACCAGCTGGTTGGCCGCCAGCGGACGGCCAAACTGGTGGCGGTCCATGGTGTACTGGCGCGCCTTGTGCCAGCAATCCTCGGCTGCGCCCAGCGCGCCCCAGGCGATGCCGTAGCGGGCCGAATTGAGGCAGGTGAACGGGCCCTTCAGGCCGCGCACGTCCGGGAAAGCGTTTTCTTCCGGGCAGAACACATTGTCCATGACGATTTCGCCAGTGACCGACGCGCGCAGGCCGAATTTGCCGTGGATCGCAGGCGCCGACAGGCCGGCCATGCCTTTTTCCAGCACGAAGCCGCGGATCGCGCCTTCGTCGTCCTTGGCCCACACCACGAACACGTCGGCCACGGGCGAATTGGTGATCCACATCTTGGCGCCCGACAGCGAATAGCCGCCCGCTACTTTCTTGGCGCGGGTGATCATCGAGCCCGGATCCGAACCGTGGTTCGGCTCGGTCAGGCCGAAGCAGCCGATCCATTCGCCGGTGGCCAGCTTCGGCAGGTATTTCTGGCGCTGCTCTTCGGTGCCAAATTCATAGATCGGCACCATCACCAGCGACGATTGCACGCTGGCCATCGAGCGGTAGCCCGAATCGACGCGCTCGATTTCGCGCGCGATCAGGCCGTAGGCCACGTAGTTCAGACCAGGGCCGCCGTACTGTTCTGGAATGGTTGGACCGAGCAAGCCCATTTCGCCCATTTCACGGAAAATCGACACGTCCATCTTTTCGTGGCGGAACGCTTCGAGAATGCGCGGGGCCAGCTTGTCCTGGCTGTAGGCAAAAGCGGCGTCGCGCACCATGCGCTCTTCATCGCTCAGCTGATTATTCAGGAGCAAGGGGTCATCCCAGTGGAATTGGGCTTTGCGGGGCGAGTCGGAACGGGTCATGGCAGGTCCTGTAGTCTATGTATTGACGAATTATAGGGGAAAGCGATGGGCAAGTTGTATAGACTACTTGCCGAATCCTTAATTTTACTGCGTTTGCGTGCTTCCGAATTGCCCGCCGTGAAAAATGAGCGAGGCTTGCGGGTGAAATGCACAGTCTTCCACCTCGCCGACGAAGATCACATGGTCGCCTTCCGGGTAGCGGCTGCGGTTGTGGCATTCGAACCAGGCCGACGCGCCTTTGAGGATGGGCTGGCCGGTGCGCGACAGTTCGTATTCGATGCCGTCAAAAGGCTTTTCGGTGCGGCGCGAGAAGCGCTGCGCCAGATGGGCTTGCTCGGCGTTGAGCACATTGATGACGTAGTGCGAGTTGCCGCTGAAGATGGGCAGGCTGTTGGCGCCATTGCCCAGGCTCCACAGCACCAGCGGCGGGTCCATCGACACGGAATTGAAGGAACTGGCCGTCAGGCCGCGGAAACTGCCGTCGGCCAGGCGCGTCGTGATCACGGTCACCCCGGTGGCGAACTGCGACAGGGCCTGGCGAAATTGCGCCGCGTCGAAGTCGCGCGCGGCGGCGCGGGGGGAGCTTGTGTTCATTGGAACCCTGACTATTTCCGCCATTATGCCAAATTTCAGCTGCCCAAGGTGGGCGGGGTGGCACAGCAGGGCGCTTTGCGTTACAGTTGACGCCATATATCGACAGACTGTTAAGGTGGGCAATGACAAACCAATCTGCAAGCCAGGTCGCAATCCTTGGCGGCGGCTGCTTCTGGTGCCTCGAAGCGGTCTACCTGGAAGTGCGCGGCGTGAACAAGGTCGAATCGGGCTATATGGGCGGGCATGACCCGGCCCCGCGCTACGAGGCGGTTTGCGGCGGCGCCACCGGCCACGCCGAAGTGGTGCGGGTCGCGTTCGACCCGGCCGCGATCAGCTACCACGACCTGCTCGAAGTGTTCTTCACCATCCACGATCCGACCACGCTGAATCGCCAGGGCAACGATGTGGGCACCCAGTACCGCTCCATCATCTTTTACGATGGCCCGGAGCAGGAAGCCATTGCGCGCAAGGTGATTGCCGAAATGGCCAATGTGTGGGACGGTCCCATCGTCACCCAGGTCGAGCCTGCCGTCACCTGGTTCCGGGCCGAGGATTACCACCAGGATTATTTCCGCCAGCACCCGCTGCAAGGCTATTGCGCCTTCGTGGTGGCGCCCAAGGTGGCCAAATTCCGTAAGACATTTACCGACAGGTTAAAATAGCGTCCGGCTGACGGCCCGTGCGCGGGCTGCCCTTGGTTTGCAACAGGATTGGAAATTGCAATGAAGGTAGTGATCGTCGACGATACGCACATCAATCTGGTACTGATGTCGCGCTTGATGGAAAAGCTCGAAGACGTGACCACGGTGGCGTTTCAATCGGCGAGCGAAGCGCTGGCCTGGTGCCGCGAGAATCCGTACGACCTGTTGATCCTTGATTACATGATGCCCGACATCGACGGGCTCGAATTCATCGCCCATCTCGGTCCCGATCCGCGCGCCCGCCCGCCGGTGCTGATGGTCACGGCCAGCCAGGACGTCGAGATCCGCCACCGCGCGCTCGAAAACGGCGCCAACGATTTCCTGATCAAGCCGATCGACAAGGTCGAATTCCTGGCCCGCACCCGCAATATGCTGGCGCTGCGCAGCGCCACCTTGTCGCTGCAAAGCCGCGCCAGCTGGCTGGCCAGCGAAGTGTCCAAGGCGACCGCCGAATTGCGCGCGCGCGAGCAGGAAACCATCTTGCTGCTGTGCCGCGCCTCCGAATACCGCGATCCCGAAACCGGCGCCCATATCCAGCGCATGGCGCATTATTCCTGCCTCATTGCCGCCGAGCTGGGCATGTCGAGCGCCGAGCAGGAATGCATCCTCAATGCGGCGCCCATGCACGACATCGGCAAGGTCGGCACGCCCGACCATATCCTGCTCAAGCCGGGCCGCCTGAACCCCGAGGAAATGGTCGTGATGCGCCAGCACGCGCTGATCGGCTACAACATCCTGAAAAGCAGCGAAGCGAAGATGCTGCAGCTGGCCGCCGAAATCGCCTATTCGCACCACGAGCGCTTCGACGGCACCGGCTACCCGAATGGCTTGAAGGGCGAAGACATCCCGCTGGCCGGGCGCATCGTGGCCGTGGCCGACGTGTTCGACGCGCTGACCAATGTGCGGCCCTACAAAACGGCCTGGTCGCTTGAGGCGGCGCGCACCTTCCTGGTCGAAAACAGCGGCAGCCATTTCGACCCCGCCTGCGTCGACGCGCTGCTGCGGCGCTGGCCTGCGGTGCTCGAGATCCGCAACCGCCACGACGATTGCGCAGCCCAGGACGCGGCCTAGATCCCCGCATGCGCCACAAGCAATTGGTGCGCCAGGTGCGCCGGGCCTTCGGCGTCACGAGCGAAAAGGAATTGCTTGGCCTGCTGGTCAATATCGCCCAACGCGGCGACAAGGCGCTCGCCGACGGCCTGGCCGAACTGCTCGAATCGACCCACCGCAACTACGAACAGTACGACCGCGACGTGCAGGTGCGCACCCGCATGCTCGAAATCAGCTCCGAAGAACTGCTCAGCGCAAACGCCCAGCTGCGCGAGGAAGCGGCGCGCCAGCGCGAGGTGCTGCGTTCGCTCCAGGTCAGCGTCCAGCGCCTGACCTTCGACGCCGATGCCGCCGCCGCGGCCGAACTGGCCGCGCCCGACGCCGACCACGACCTGCTGGGCCTGACCCACGCGCTCGAACAACTGGTGCAGCAGCGCGAAACGGCGCGCGAGCTGACCGAACAGATTCTCGACCAGTTGCCGATCCCGGTGTTCCTGAAGGACCGCCAGGGCCGCTTCGTGCGTTTCAACCGCCAGTTCCAGCAGTTCTACCATCTGACGCGCGAACAGTTGATGGGCGCGCGCATCGAAGACTTCACGCCGCCGTCCTGGGCCAGCGTGACCCTGGAAGAAGACGAGCTGGCCTGGCGCACCGGGCTGATGATCAGCAGCGAGCGGCGCGTGACGCAGATCGACCCGCCGATCGACCTGGTGGTCAACCGGATCGTCATCAACAGCGGCGGCGAATCCTACCTGCTGGGCTTTTCGATCGACGTCAGCGAGCAGCGCGCCGCGCGCGACGCCATGCAGCGCGCGGTCGAGTCGGCGCAGGCGGCCAGCCGCGCCAAGAGCGAATTCCTGGCCAATATGAGCCATGAAATTCGCACCCCGATGAACGGCATCCTGGGCATGACCGAGCTGGTGCTCGAGTCGCCCCTGCAGCCGGAGCAGCGCGACGATATCGGCCTGGTCAAGGCCTCGGCCGACGCCTTGCTCACGATCGTCAACGACATCCTCGACTTCTCCAAGATCGAGGCCGGCAAGCTCGACCTCGAGGAAGTCCCGTTCGACCTGCGCACGCTGGTGCGCGACACGCTGCGCTCGATGGCGCTGCGCGCGCAGCAAAAGGGCTTGCAGCTGCACTGCGAGGTGCCGGCGCACTTGCCGCGCACTGTCAAGGGCGATCCGGGACGCTTGCGCCAGGTGCTGATCAACCTGCTGGGCAATGCCATCAAATTTACCCAGCAGGGCAGCGTCACCCTGGCCCTGTCGCAGGGCGAGGAGACGGACGATCACTGCGACATTGGCTTTGCGGTCAGCGACACCGGCATCGGCATTCCCCTGGACAAGCAAAAACTGATTTTCGAAGCCTTTTCGCAGGTCGACGGCTCGACCACGCGCCAGTTTGGCGGTACCGGACTGGGGCTGACCATTTGCCGCCGCCTGGTGATCCTGATGCGGGGCGACATTGCCGTCTCCAGCGAGCCGGGCAAGGGCAGCACCTTCCGCTTCAGCGTGCCGCTGCAGCATGCCGCCACCCAGCTGCAGGCGGACGCCGACGAGACCGAGCTGGAACTGGGACCGGCCATGGCGTCGCTGCCGGCCGCGCTACCGTTGCCGGAACCGGCGCAGGAGCAGGGCAACGGCCTGCGCATCCTGCTGGCCGAGGACAATCCGGTCAACCAGCGCCTGGCGCTGCGCCTGCTCGAAAAAGGGGGGCATCGGATCACGCTGGTCGACAATGGCGTCGATGCGCTGGAACGGGCCATGCAGGGCGGGTTCGACCTGATCCTGATGGATGTGCAAATGCCGGCTCTGGACGGCCTGACGGCCACGCGCCGCATCCGCCAGTGGGAAAGCACGCACGGCGGGCACGTGCCGATCGTCGCCATGACGGCGCGCGCGATGCAGGGCGACCGCGAACGCTGTCTTGAAGCGGGCATGGACGATTACATGTCCAAGCCGATCGACAGCGAGCGCCTGCGCCAGCTGGTCGGCCGCTTCCACGTGGAGCAGGCCGGGCCGGTGCTGGCCTGGCGCGCCGCCTTGCTGCGGCTGGACGGCGACAGCGCCCTGCTGCTGGAACTGGCGTCCTTGTTCATCGTCGATGGGCCGCAACTGATGCACACCTTGTACGCGGCGCTCGATGGCGACGACCTGGCGGGGTCGCAGCGCGCCGTGCACAGCTTGCAGGGGGTGCTGGTCAATTTTGGCGCGCAGCGCGCCATCGCGCAGGCCGAGCGCCTGTCGGCCAGCCTGCACGAGCCGGCCCAGGCGGCCCAGTGGCGCGGCCAGGCCGTGGAGCTGGGCGCTGCGGTCGACGAAGTGTATGCCGCCTTGCATGCGCTGGTTACGGCCGGACCCGAGGCCATGTCGGCCTAAGGCGTCGTCCCCGCGTTCGCGAGGAGAACTATGCGTACATGAACCTGCGCGACCACGGAATCGCCCCCGGATCGCGCCCCGCCTTGCTGCACACGATCTGATACAGGCTGATCCAGTCGTTGGCGAAGGCATAGCTGCAGCCGGCCAGATACACATGCCAGATGCGGAATTTCTTCGGGTCGGTCAACAGCTTGATCTGTTCGGCGTTCGATTCAAAATTGTCGGTCCAGATGGCGCAGGTGCGCGCGTAGTGGCGCCGCAAGTTTTCCACGTCCAGTGCTTCCAGTCCCCCCTCCTGCATGGCGCGCAGCACCGTTCCCAGGTGCGCCAGTTCGCCGCGCGGAAAGACGTAGCGCTGGATGAACTCGCCCCCGCCGAACGGCGCCGCCTTGCTGCGCGTGCTGGTGGTAGTGAGACCGTGGTTCATGGCCACGCCATCGGGCGCGAGCAGGGCGTTGATGCGGGAAAAATACGCGGTCAGGTGGTGCGTGCCCACGTGCTCGAACATGCCCACGCTGGTGATGCGGTCAAACTTGCCGGCCAGGTCGCGGTAGTCCTGCAGGCGAATTTTCACCAGGTGCTGCATGCCGGCGCGCTCGACTTGTTGGCGCGCCAGCCGCACCTGGTTTTCGGACAGGGTGATGCCCACGCAGCGCGCGCCGTAGCGCTGGGCAGCGCGAATGGCCAGCGCGCCCCAGCCGCAGCCGATATCGAGCAGCGTGTGGCCGGGCCGCAGGCGAATCTTGTTGAGGATGTGGTCGATTTTTTTCAGCTGCGCCTCGGCCAGCGTTTCGTTGCCGTCTTCGAAGTAGGCGCAGGAATACACCATGCCCGGGTCCAGCCACGCGCCGTAGAAGTCGTTCGATACGTCGTAGTGGTAGCGCACCGCGGCGGCATCGCTCTCGCGCGTGTGAACGATCTTGCGCAGCGCCTGCGCCAGGCGGTTGCGCGGCACGCTGCTGGCCGCCAGGGCGCCGACCACGGCGATCATGTCGCTGGCGCGCCCGCTGACGTCGATCGCGCCTTCGACATACGCGGTGCCCAGGTTGTACAGCGACGGCGACAGCAGGTAGCGCACGGCGGCCGCGTCGGGAATGCGGATGGTCACCCGTGGCGGCTCGCTGGAAAAATCGACATGCTGGCCGTTCCACAGCTCGACCCTGAGCGGCAAGGACAGCTTGCTGCGTACGCCCGTGCTCCAGGCGCTCAAGCGGATTTGATTGAACATCCATCCCTCCTGCGCATCGAGCGCAGGAGGCGCGCACGGAACGCGCCGCAGCCAGCGCTACGGTTGCAACCGCTGGCGCGCCCAGCTGCCGTCGGCTTGCAGCAGGTACACGATGCGGTCGTGAAAACGTGAACGTCGTCCCTGCCAGAACTCGATCTGTTCCGGCACCAGGCGCAAGCCGCCCCAATGCGCGGGACGCGGCGGCTCCTCGCCGTACTGCCTGGCGACTTCCCCATAATTTTCTTCCAGCGCAGCGCGATTGGCGATGGGCATGCTCTGCGCCGAGGCAATGGCCGCCAGCCGGCTCTTGAGCGGACGGCTGTGGAAATACTTGTCGCTCTCCTCGGCCGTTGTGCGCTCTACTCTTCCTTCGATGCGGATTTGGCGTTCAAGTTCAGGCCAAAAGAAGAGCAGGGCGGCGTGCGGGTTTTCTTGCAGCTGGCGCCCCTTCTGGCTGTCGTAATTGGTGTACCAGGTGAAACCGCGCGCATCGTATTGTTTGATCAGCACAATGCGCGAGCTTGGCCGCCCGTCGGCCGACACGGTCGCCACGCTCATCGCATTCGGCTCGTTGACTTCGGCCTTCAATGCTTGTTCGAACCAGGCCGCAAATTGCACGAATGGATCGTCCGCCACATCGTCTTCGTTCAACGTGGCCTGGCCGTAATCCTTGCGCAAACTGGCCAGCGCATCGCCGCCGCCGGCCGGTTCGGCAATGCCGCGCCGCACCTGCATGGCCAGGCCCAAGGCGGCCATCTGCTCGGCGCTGAACAGGCGCTTGGCCATGGGCGCCACCTGGCCTTCCTCGCGCTCCATGTGGCCGCTGTAGCTGTCGACAAAGTGCCGTACGTCGGCTTCGCGCAGCAGCGCGGCGCTGCCGTTGGCAATGCCGATCAATTGCCCGTGCAGGCTTTGCCACATCGCATCCATTTGCCGGTGCTCGTCGAGGATGCCGGGCACCAGTTGGGCCAGCAACGCGGCGTCGGCGCCGCTTGCCGTCTGTTGCAGCATGGGAATCAGGTTTTCTTCTTCGTCGGCATGGTGCAAATGGGCGGCTTGCTCGAAATACGTGATCACCGTCGTGGCAGCCTGCCGGGCTTGCTGGTCCGCGCCATGGATGGTCAGGTGCGGCACCAGTTTTTCCAGCGTGGCCAATTGCTTGCGGATGCGGTCGTGGCAGTGCTTGAGTACGGCGATGGGCTGGTCGAAGCCGGGCGCGCTGTCGGGAAGTGCGTTGCTCATGGGGATCTTTCGAGAGTTGCCAGTCTGTATATGCGTTACATTTTAGAACAGTCCGAACTGCCGCGTCCGTTAAAATGGCGGCATGACTACCATCAATCCACCTGATTTCGAGGAAGCGGCCGACCTCGAGCGCCGCTTTGGCGGCATCGGCCGGCTGTACGGCGCCGCGGCGCTGGCGCGCTTTCGCGCCGCCCATGTTTGTGTGATCGGCGTCGGCGGCGTCGGTTCCTGGATCGTCGAGGCGCTGGCGCGCAGTGCGATCGGCGAACTGACCTTGATTGACCTCGACAACGTGGCCGAATCGAACATCAACCGCCAGATCCAGGCGCTCACCGGCACCATCGGGCAAGCCAAGATCGGCGCGCTGGCCGAGCGCATCGCCCAGATCAACCCCGCGTGCCGGGTGAACCTGATCGAAGACTTCATTACGCCCGATAACCTCGATCAGATGATTGGAGGCAAGGGTTACGACTTCGTGGTCGACGCCATCGATGCCGTCAAATCCAAGGCCGCCCTGATCGCTTATTGCCGCGACCACCAGCTTCCCATGGTGATTATCGGCAGCGCGGGCGGCCAGACCGATGCCACCCGCATTGAAGTACGCGACCTTTCCCGGACGGAACAGGAGCCGCTGCTGAAGATGGTGCGCAAACGCTTGCGCAACGAATATGGTTTTCCGCGTAGTATCAAGACCAAGTTCAATGTCGACGCCGTCTTTTCGATGGAGCCGCTGACCATGCCCGAGGGCGAGGCCTGCGACATCGACGGTGTCAGCGGCCTCAATTGCGCCGGATTCGGCTCCAGCATGGTCGTCACCGCCACCTTCGGCATGATCGCCGCCGGTCACGTGCTCAACCAGCTGGCGGCCGCCGGCTTGCCCGACCCTGCTTGCATGAACCCTGTGCAGACGCCGGATGCCTTGCTATCATAGGATAACATTGCATTATCGCCTCATCTAAATTCCTAAATCTACACATTGAAAGAACACATCATGATCCGAGGTTCACTGTCCCTGTTGCTGCTTTGCGCGAGCGCCGCGTCGATGGCGCAAAATATCCAGATCGAAACGCCGCCGGTTCCGGTGATTGCCGACGCGCCAGAAAATGCGCTGGTCAAGATCGACACCGTGGTCGGCACCGGCGCCGAAGCGACCGTCGGGTCCAAGGTGGCCATGCATTACACCGGCTGGCTGTACAAACCGATGGCCGTCAAGCAGCACGGCAAACAATTCGATTCCTCGCATGACCGCGGCAAGCCGCTCGAGCTGGTGCTGGGCGTGGGCCAGGTCATCAAGGGCTGGGACCAGGGCATTGTCGGCATGAAAGTGGGCGGCAAGCGCACCCTGATCATTCCGTCCAGCCTGGCCTACGGCTCGCGCGGCGCCGGCGACATGATCAAGCCGGGCGCCGACCTGATCTTCGATGTGCAATTGATCGACGTCAAGTAATCCAACTATCACCGGCGGGGAGCCACACATGAGAATCGCGAACGACGTCACTGAATTAATTGGTAACACCCCGCTCGTCCGGATCCGTAACCTGGCCAAGGGTGCCGGCGCCGAGATCCTGGCCAAGCTCGAGTTCTACAACCCGGCCCACAGCGTCAAGGACCGGATCGGCCTGGCCATGATCGAGGCGGCCGAGGCGGCCGGCAAGATCGGCCCGGACACCGTCATCGTCGAGCCGACCAGCGGCAACACCGGCATTGCGCTGGCGATGGTGTGCGCCGCGCGCGGCTACCGCTGCAAGCTGGTCATGCCCGAGACCATGAGCAGCGAACGGCGCGTGCTGCTGCGGGCCTACGGCGCCGAGCTGGTGCTCACGCCCGGCCCAGAAGGCATGCTGGGCGCGATCCGCGCGGCTGAGGAAATGTGCCACGCCAATCCGAATTATTTCATGCCGCAGCAGTTCAACAATCCAGCCAATCCTGACGTCCACCGCCGGACCACGGCCGAGGAAATCTGGCGCGATACCGACGGCAATGTCGATATCCTGGTGGCCGGCGTTGGCACCGGCGGCACGATTACCGGCGTCAGTGAAGTGATCAAGTCGCGCAAACCGGGCTTCCAGGCCATTGCCGTGGAGCCGGAAGCGTCGCCCATGCTGTCCAAGGGGACCAAGGGGCCGCATCCGATCCAGGGTATCGGCGCCGGTTTCGTGCCGGCCGTGCTGAACACGTCAGCCTACGACGAAGTCATCACCGTCAAGAACGACGATGCCTTTGCCACGGCGCGGGCCGCGGCGCGCGAGGAAGGTCTGCTGGTTGGCATTTCGTCGGGTGCGGCGCTGTGGGCCGCGATGCAGGTGGCGCGCCGCCCGGAGAACGCGGGCAAGCTGATCGTGACGATCATTCCATCGTTCGGCGAGCGCTATCTGTCGACCGCCTTGTTCGCCAGCCTGGCCTAGTGTCAGTGGGGCTCATCGTGCAAGGTACAGCCATGCACAATGGCCCCCATTGCCACTTGCACGGTGCAATGATGGATCGTGTAGCCGGACATTGACTGCGCCGTAATCGGCGCAAGGCCTCAGTTCAGCGTACCGTCCGGCTTGCGCACTTCGATCGGACCCAGGTTCAGCTTGCGCAGCTGCGCTTCGACCTTCCTGCGCTCGCCCACGGCCACCACGACCAGTTTTTCCGGCGCCAGGTAGGTGTGCGCAACGGCGCGCACCTGTTCGGCCGTCACAGCCGCGAATTGCGGCGCCAGCGTGCTGTAGTAGTCGAGTGGCAGATCGTAGGCAAACAGGCCGGCCAGGCTGGCGCTGATGGCTTCAATGGTATCGAAATGGCCTGGCAGCGACAGCATTTGCGCATTGCACGCATTTTCCAGTTCCGCCGCGCTCAAGAGCTGTTCGCGCATGGCCCGTACCTCCTTCAGGATTTCCGTGACCGAGGCGCCCGTGGCGCTGGTGCGCACGCTGCCGGCGATCTCGAAGGGGCCGGGCGTGCGCCGGTAATCGAACTGCGAATACACGCCGTAGCTGTAGCCTTTTTCCTCGCGCAGGGTATTGTTGATACGGCTCGTGAACAGGCCGCCCAGCACCGCATTCATGATTTCGAGCGCGGCGAAATCGGGTGTCGTGCGCGCCGCGCCGATCAGCGTGACCTGCAGCGCGGTCTGACTTGCGTCTTCCATCGGCACCAAGACCACCCTGGCCTCGGTGCCCGTGGCTTGCGCCGGCGCGGGCCGGGTCAGCGCGCCCGCCCGCCAGCTGCCGAAGTGGGCTTCGGCCAGCGCGATTGCCTCGTCCCCGGTCAGGTCGCCCACCAGCACCAGCGCGGCATTGTTGGGCAGGTAGTGCTTTTCCCAAAAGCCGACCAGGTCCGCGCGCGTGGTGGCGGCGATCGCCACCTGGCTGCCCAGCTCCACATGGCCGAACGGATGCTGCGGGCCGTACAGGGCGGCGCTGGCCACGATATGGGCCACTGCCGACGCATCCTCCAGATGCTGTCCCAGGTCGGCCAGGCGGCTGGCGCGCTGGCGCTCGACGTCGGCGTCGGGGAAAGAGGGATTGCGCGCCACGTCGGCCACGACGGCGAGCGCCGCGGCAAAATGCTTTTTCAGCGACAGCAGCGACATGCGCGTGGTTTCCGCCCCACTGGCGGCGCCGAATGAGGCGCCCAGCTGCGCCATGGCCGCGGCGATCTGGGGCGCGCTGCGGCTCGCCGTGCCTTCGTCGAGCATCGAGGCGGTGAAGCCCGCCAGGCCGCTGTGCCCTGGCGGGTTGGCGCTGGCGCCGGCCTTGATCACCAGTTCGGCCGCCACCAGCGGCAGCGCAGGGTCGCGGTGATGGATCACGGTCAGGCCGTTGGCAAGCACGAAGGCCTGCGCCAGCGGCAACGATATTGCCGGCGACGGTCCGGCCTTTGGCACCTCGTGCCGCCACGGCTCGTCGGCATTGAGCGGCGGCGCCGCGGCCGTGCTGCGCGCCGGTCGCGGGACCGGCACTTCGGGCTCGGCCAGCGGCGTGCCGGGCACCCCGTACACCACCACGCGCGCATCCTTGCGGATCTGTTCGTTCAGCACCCGCTGCACGCCGGCGGCGGTCACCGCGCGATAGCGTTCCAGGTCCTTGGCGAAGTAGGCCGGGTCGCCCACGTACTGGTTGTATTCGTTGACCATGTCGGCCAGGCCTTCGCCGCCGATTTTCTCGACGCTGGTCAGCATCCCGGTTTCGATGGCCGCGCGCGCGCTTTCCATTTCCGTTTCGGTCGGCCCGGTCGCGCGCAGCGCGTCGAGTTCGGCGTCGATTGCCGCCTCGATTTCCTGCGCACTGTGGCCGGGCCGCGCCGTCACGTCCACTTCGAACACGGAACTGAGCGCATAGCCGTGCTGCGCCGCGCCGACGTCCTGCGCCAGCTGCCGGTCGTATACCAGCGATTTGTACAGGCGGCTGGTCTTGTCGCCCGCCAGGATGTGGGCGGCGATCGACAGTTCGGCGTCGTCCGGCTTGAATGCGGGCGTGGTGAGCCAGCCCATGATCACGCGCGGCAGCTCGATCCTGTCGTGCACCACCACCCGTTTTTCGGCGTTGATCACGGGTGTGGGAACATTCGGCCTGGGCACATCGGCGCCGCGCCGGAAGCTGCCGAAATATTTGTCCACCAGGGCGCGCGCGGCGGCCTTGTCGATGTCGCCGGCGATCACCAGGCTGGCGTTGTTGGGCGCGTAGTAGCGCGTGAAGAAGTCGCGCACATCGTCCAGTTTGGCGCTCTGGATGTCGGCGTGCGAGCCCATGATGTTGGCATGGTAGGGATGCGACTTCGGAAACAGATTCTGGAACAGCGCTTCCTCGACGATGCCGTAAGGCCGGTTTTCGACGCTTTCGCGCCGTTCGTTGCGCACCACGTCCTGCTGGTTCGACAGCGCCTTTTGGTCCAGCACGTCGAGCAGGTAGCCCATGCGGTCGGCGTGCGCCCACAGCGCCAGTGCGAGCTGGTTCGATGGCACTGTGTCGTGGTAGTTGGTGCGGTCGAAATCGGTGCTGCCGTTCGAATCGGTCGCGCCCGCGCCTTCGAGCAACTGGTCCACCAGCCCGCGCGGCGCGTGCTTGGTGGCGGCGAACATCATGTGTTCGAACAGGTGGGCGAAGCCGGTCAGGCCGGGCGCTTCATTGGCCGGGCCTACGTGATACCAGATATTGACCGCCACCAGCGGCAGCTTGCGGTCTTCGACGAGGATGACTTCAAGGCCGTTTTGCAGCGTGTATTTTTCGATCGGGAACTGCACCATTGCGGGTACGGCAGGCATCTCTACTGGAAGCATGTTTAAGGTTTTTGCATTTCTGCCTGGATGGCGTTACGGGTTTTCTGGTCCAGTTTCTGGACGATTTTTGCCATTTTCTCGGCGTCGCGCAGCGCCGTAGCCTGCTCGGGCGTCAGTTCCCTGGCGATGACGGTTGATGCGGGAATGGCCGGCGGCTTGAACAACAGCGCCTGGCCAGCCAGTACCAGCAACGCGCACAGTACTGCCGCAGCAAGGGCGATGCCCATGATGCGCTTTTCCTGGCGCGACGGGCCGGGCACGCCTTCGACGCTGCCAACCGGTTTGACCAGGGCGGCGACCGGGCGTTCGGCGGCGCCGTAGCGGCATACGCTGCCGCTGTCCTGCAGCGCCTGCGCCTGCTCGGCCAGTTCGGCGGTGGCATCGTCGAGCAGCGCCACGTGGCGATCCACCGCTTCGGCCAGCACCGCCTCGTTGAGGGCGACCAGCGCGAAAATAGGATCGTCGATGTCGATCTTGACACCGGTCTTTTCAAACACCAGGGTGCGCAGTTTTTGCTGATCCATATTGCTTACCACTGGACTTTGTCGAGTTGTTCGAACAGGTCGCGGAACACCACCTTGATGCGCTGCTTTTCCATGACGTTGAATTTTTCGCTTTCGCGCACTTCATTGGCGGTCAGGCGGGAGATATTCATTTTCTTGATGTCGGCTCCGAAGGTGTCGGCATTGCGCTGCGCGAGCACCACGCGCCCGCATACCCGCTCGGCGTTCTCCGAATAGGTGGCCGAATCGGTGAACACCTTGCCGGTGGCCGACTGCAGCAGGCCGAAATGCTCGTTCTCCCACAATACCAGCGGCACGTTGGTGGACTTGGCGGTCGAGACGAAACCCATGGCCGTGTCGTGCAGCGTGTCGCCGCCGCCGACGATGCAGTGGATGTAGACCTTGCGGCCCGACTCCTGCAGCAGGTCGAAGCAATCGTTTTCGAGCAGGTAGCCCATCAGCGGCGAGAAGGTGTTGGCGCCGTTGTCGATCACGCAATTGCCTTCTTCCTCGAGGAGGTCGATCATCAGCGCGTCAAAGCGCTTGGGGTCGATGTTGCGCGCGTCGGTCATCACCGGCACGTGCTTGACGTCCATCGCCTTGTAGCGCGAGAAGGTGGCGTTCTCCTGGTCCGTGTCGTAGCAGCGCAGCGGCTGTTCGTCCTTGGCCGCCAGCCATTGCGCGAGGATGGTCGAGACCAGTGTCTTGCCGATGCCGCCTTTGCCCTGGAGGATGAAGTGAACCGTGTTGTGCATCGAATTGCTCCAAAAAGTTAATGGCACTGGCCGGCGCCGCGATCCGCGTTCTGGCCGTAGGGGAAACCGTCATAGCGCGCTTCCAGGAATTCCCATTCGTAGCCGGCCTCGCGCAGCACCAGTTTCAGCACGCCGGTCCGGTTATTGTCGCGCACTTCACTGTTCTTCCACGGCCAGCGGAACGGCGTCAGGAAGGCGCCCCCGGTGCCGACCACGAACTGGCGGATGCCGCCCTGCGCATCGAGCTCGCCGTCGGCGTCCTGCGGCGCAAAACGCTCGTAGTCGTGGTCATGCCCCGACAGCACCAGCTCGGCGCCGGCCCGGTACAGCAGTTGCCAGGCGTCGCGCATATTGCCAATGTCGCCGTGTCCGCCCGAACTATACAACGGGTGGTGCCAGTAGGCGAGCGTGCAGCGTTCCCCGCTGCGGGCCAGCTCCTGTTCCAGCCACGCCATCTGGGCCTGGCGGGCCGCGCCTTTCAGGTTGCTGTCGAGGGAAATGACGCGCCAGTCGCCCAGCTTGACGCTGTAATAGCCGCGCGCGGCCACGCTGCCGAAGTAGCCGAAATAGCCGGCCGCGTTCGGCGTCGCGTATTCGTGGTTGCCGGGTGCGGGGTAGGTGCGCGCCTTGAAGCGGCCCCAGGTCGGCCCGTAGCAGTCGAGATGGGCGCGCATGCTGCCGCGCTGGTACACATTGTCGCCCAGGGTCAGCACCGCGGCGCGCGGCGACAGCGCCAGCTCGGCTTCGACCAGCCATGCCGTGTCGGCCGCGCCGGACCAGGCGGCCGGCGCCTTGCTGCAGTCGGCGATGTCGCCGGCCGCGTATACGGTGTAAGGCTGGTCCTCGGCCAGCGCAAGGCCGCCATGCAGGAGCAGCGCCGCAGCCAGCGCCGGGAGGGTGAATGGCGCCGGCATCCTAGTCGATGAAGCGCAGCAGGCCCTTGAGGGCGTGCACGACGGTTTGTTCGCGCACCGACTGGCGGTCGCCTGTAAATACCAGTCGTTCGGTATGGGTTGCGCCGGCGCGGCTCCAGCCGAAACAGATGGTGCCAACCGGCTTGCCCGGCACGGCGCCAGAGGGGCCGGCGATGCCGGTCGTCGATAGCGCCACGTGGGCGTTGCTGTTGGCCAATGCGCCGCTGGCCATGGCGGCGGCCACTTCCTCGCTGACCGCGCCCAGTTGGGCGATCAGCGCGGCAGGCACGTCCAGCAATGCGCTCTTCGAGGCGTTCGAATAGGTGACAAAGCCGCACTCGAACCAGGCGCTTGACCCGGCCACTTCGGTGAGCGCGCACGACACGCCGCCGCCGGTACACGATTCGGCCGTTGCCAGCAGCAAACCTTTCGCTTGCAGCGCGTGGCCAGCCCTGGCGGCCAGCGCGATGATGTCGTTCGTCACGGGATCTCCCTGGTGCGGATGGTCGTCAACGGCACTTTACCATGCCGCCCCGGACGGCTGTTTCCGCTAGCTGGGCAATATAGACAAATAATCCAGCAAATGAGCACAAAGCGGCGTACATTAACTTGATATTGCACAAGCATCGCGGCTCTGGCGTGCGACGTTCTTCCACATCAGGCTGCTATTCTTCATTTGCGTCGGGGAAAGAGCACTCCCCGTATTTTGATTGGACAACCATGTCGCCAGAGATGAGCCGGATCTCCCCCCTGCTGCCGCTGCGCTGCTTGCTGGCGGTGTTGCTGTGCATGCTGCTCGGCGCCGCCCAGGCCCAGGCGCCGGGGCCCGCTCTGGAGCGCCAGGTCAAGGCCGCCTACCTGTTCAAGTTCGCCAGTTTCGTCGAATGGCCCGAGTCCAGCTTTGCGCGCCCCGACAGCGCGCTGCACATCGGCGTGGCCGGCAGCGATTTGCTGGCCGAGCAGCTCGAGCGCATGGTGGCCGGGCGCACCGTGAATGGCCACCCGGTCAAGGTGCGGCGCCTGCAGGCTGGCGACGCGCTGGCCGACCTGCATATCCTGTTCATCGACAATTCCTTCGAGCGCGGCGCCATGGCGGCCATGCTGAACGCCGCGCGCGGGCAGTCGTTGCTGACGGTGTCCGATGCGGGCGACGCGCTGGCGCTCGGCTGCATGATCAGTTTCGTGGTCGCCGACGACAAGCTGCGCTTCGACGTCGCGCTGCGCTACGTCAGCTCCAGCCGCTTGCGCATCAGCGCCCGCATGCTGGCGGTGGCGCACCGGGTCCAGGGGGCCACATGATCGCCCTGCGCTCGATCAGGCAAAAGCTGGTGGCGGTCGTGCTGATGGCCACGCTGGCCGCGCTGCTGGTGTCGATCAGCGTGCTGGTGGCCTACGACCTGCGCGGCTATCACCGCGCGCTGATGGGCGACATGTCGACCCAGGCCGAGCTGCTCGGCCGCATGACCTCGGCCGCGCTGACCTTCGACGACCAGCGCCTGGCCAGCGCCAACCTGGCGCTGCTGCGCCTGCGTCCCGGCGTGCGCGCCGGCGCCATCTACAACGCCGGCGGCAAGCTGTACGCCTCCTGGCTCGCGCCCGGCGAAACGCATGCCTTGCCCGCCGCGCCCGAGGGGGAGGGCATGCGGGTCGAAGGCGACGCCTTGCTGGTGTACGAGCCGATCGTCGAGAACGGCGAACTGCTCGGCACCATCTACGTGCGCGCGGAATACGCGCTCATTGGGCGCGCCATCGACTACCTGATGGTCGCCGCCGCCGTGATTGCGCTGGCGCTGATGATCGCTTACATGCTCACGCGCCGGGTGGGCGCCTTCCTGACGCAACCGATCTCCTCGATTACGGAAATCGCGCGCGAAGTGGTGACCACGCGCGACTATTCGCAGCGCGCGCGCCGCATCAGCGATGATGAAGCGGGCGACCTGGTCGATTCGTTCAACGCGATGCTGACCGAGATCGAGCAGCGCACGCGGGCGCTGGAAGACTCCAACCTGGCGATTGCGCGCGGGGCCGAGGAGCGCGCGCGCGCGCAGCAGGAAGTGATGCGCCTGAACGAGGAACTCGAAGGCCGCGTGCACGAGCGCACCGAGCAGCTGGAACTGATCAACAACGAGCTGGGGATGGCCATGGAGGCGGCCAAGAGCGCCAACGCGGCCAAGTCCGCGTTTCTGTCCTCGATGAGCCACGAGTTGCGCACGCCGCTCAACGCGATCCTCGGTTTTGCCCAGATACTGACCTCCGATACGCTGCCCACCACCCTGGCGCAGAAAAAGGAATTCGCCAATCATGTGCTCAAGTCGGGGCGCCACCTGCTCACCCTGATCAATGAAATCCTCGATCTGGCCAAGGTCGAATCGGGCACCGTGAACCTGTCGATGGAGCCGGTGGCGCTGGACGACATGCTGGCCGAGTGCCGCGGCATGGTCGAGCCGATGGGGCAGCCGCGCAAGATCCGCATGCTGTTCCCCGACGCCACGGGAGCGGTACTCCGGGCCGACCGCACGCGCCTCAAGCAGGTGCTGTTGAATCTTTTGTCGAACGCGGTCAAATACAACCGCGAGATGGGGGCGGTGGTGCTGGACTGCACCGTTGTCGCCCCGGGCCGGATCCGGCTGTCGGTACAGGACACCGGGCACGGATTGCGGCCCGACCAGGTCGACGCGCTGTTCCAGCCGTTCAACCGGCTGGGCCAGGAAAACGGCGTCGAAGAGGGCACCGGCATCGGGCTGGTGGTCACGCGCCGCCTGGTTGAACTGATGGGCGGCACGATCGGCGTCAGCAGCAGCGTCGGCGTGGGAACCGTGTTCTGGGTCGAGTTGGAGACGACCGAGCCGGTGCCGTCGATGTTGTCCGGTTCGGTGCACGCGATCGGCCGCCGCGAGTCGCCCATCGCGCCCGGCGTGAGCCATACCCTTCTGTACGTGGAAGACAATCCGGCCAACCTCAAGCTGGTACAGGAGATCGTGGGCTTTCGCGCCGACCTGCGGCTGCTGTCGGCGCCCGACGCCCACCTTGGCATCGAAATGGCCAAGGCGCACAGTCCGGACCTGATCCTGATGGACATCAACCTGCCGGGCATGAACGGCATCGACGCCCTGCATGAACTACGGCGCGATCCGCGCAGCAGCCACATTCCGGTGCTGGCGCTGACCGCCAACGCCATGCCGCGCGATATCGAGCGCGGCATCGATGCAGGCTTTTACCGCTACCTCACCAAGCCGATCAATATCGATGAATTCAACGAGGCGATCGACAGCACGCTGGCCATGATTGACGCCCTGCGCGCAGACACGAAAACGGGCCTCCCATGATCACCATCGACGACATCCACGCGGCAGCCATCCTGATCGTCGACGACCAGACCGTCAACGTGCAGCTGCTCGAATACCTGCTCACCAATACCGGCTACACGAATGTGAGCAGCACTACCGATCCGACCGCCGTGGCAGCCCTGCACGTTGAAAAGCGTTTCGACCTGATCATCCTCGACCTGCACATGCCGGGCATGAACGGTTTCGAGGTGATGGAAGCGCTCAAGCCGCTCGAGAGCGAGTCCTGGCTGCCGGTGCTGGTGGTGACGGCCGAACCGGATAAAAAACTCCAGGCGCTCGACGCCGGCGCGCGCGACTTTGTCGGCAAGCCGTTCGACCCGGTCGAGGTGCTCACCCGCATCCGCAACATGCTCGAAGTAAGGCTGTTGCACCGCGAATCGCGCGACTACGGCGCGCGCCTTGAGCTGACGGTGCGCGAGCGTACCGCCGAGCTGCAACGCTTTCGCAGCGCCATGGACGCCACCGCCGACGCCATCTTCCTGATCGACACGAACAGCATGGCGCTGCTGGATGTGAACGACGGCGCCTGCCGCATGCTGGGCCGCGCGCGCGAGGAGCTGCTGGCCATGGCGCCGGCCGACCTGGGCCTGGACGCGGCCGAGGAATTGGCACGCCAGGCCGCCCGCAAGGGCGAGACCGAGGCGGACCTGGTCGAAGCCCTGCTGGCACGCCCCGACCAGGCGCCGGTGCCGGTCGAAATCTACTGGCAGATGCAGACCCTGGACGCATCGCCGATCCTGATCGCGGTGGCGCGCGACATCAGCGAACGGCTGCTGGCCCAACAACGTCTGCGCCACATGGCCAGCTACGACAGCCTGACGGGCCTTCCGAACCGCACCTTGTTCTATCAAACGCTGGTCGAAGCGATCGAACTGGCGCAAGACAAGCAGTGGCGTATTGCGGTGCTGTTCATCGCGCTCGACCGCTTCAAGATCGTCAACGATTCGCTCGGTGCGGCGCTGGGCGACGAACTGCTGCGCCAGTTCAGCAGCCGGCTGGTGCAGTGCGTGCGCATCCGCGACACCGTGGGGCGCCTGGGCGGCGATGAATTCGCGCTGATTCTGACCATGACGCGCAATCAGCAGGACGCGATCAATGTCGCCAACGAGGTGCGCGACGCGCTGCGCGCCCCGTTTGACCTGCACGGGCAGCAGGCCGGGCTGACCACCAGCATCGGCATCGCCATGTATCCGGACGACGCCACCGACCCCGAAACCCTGGTGCGCTACGCCGACACCGCCATGACGCGCGCCAAGGAGGCCGGGCGCGACGGCTATCGCTTCTTCACAGCGGGCATGAATGTGCAGGTGCTGGCGCGGCTGGACCTGGAGCTGGCGCTGCGGCGCGCGCTGGAGCAGGACGAATTCACGCTGTACTACCAGCCCAAGGTCAACCTGGAGACTGGTCGCATCAGCGGGGCCGAGGCGCTGCTGCGCTGGAACCGACCCGGCTACGGTCTGGTGTACCCGGCCGAATTCATTCCCGTGATGGAGGAGACCGGCCTGATCGTGCGTGCCGGCGCCTGGGTGATCGACGAGGCATGCCGCCAGATCGCCGAATGGGCAGGCGACGGGACGGGCGAACTGCGGGTGGCCGTGAACGTATCGAGCCGGCAGTTCGTCGAGGGCGACCTGGAGTCCGACATCCGGGCCGCCATCAGCCGCCACAACGTGGACCCATCGCTGCTCGAACTGGAACTGACCGAAAGCGCGCTGATGAGCAACGCCGAGCGCACCATCGGGGTGCTGTCGAACCTGAAGGCGCTCGGCATCAAGATCGCCATTGACGATTTCGGTACCGGCTATTCCAGCCTGGCGTACCTGAAGCGCTTCCCGATCGACAAGCTGAAGATCGACATCGCCTTCGTGCGCGACATCACCGTCAACCCCGACGACGCGGCCATCGCGCTGGCCATCATCAGCATGGCGCACAGCATGAAGATGCAGGTCGTTGCCGAAGGTGTGGAGTCGCGCGCGCAGATGGCCTACCTGAGGCGCCACCGCTGCGATGAAATCCAGGGCTTCCATTTCAGCCGTCCGCTGCCGGCCAAGGAAATGGCGGAAATGCTGGCGACCAACCGCGCCTTGCCGGCGGAGCCGGAATCGACCGAGTCGAGCCGCCAGACGCTTCTGCTGGTGGACAACGATGTCAATGTGCTGTCGTCGCTGCACCGGCTGTTCCGGCGCGACGGCTACCGGATCCTGACGGCGCTGTCGCCGGCCGAAGGATTCGAGTTGCTGGCGCTGCACCAGGTGCAAGTGATCGTGTGCGACCAGCGCATGCCGATCATGAGCGGTACTGAATTCCTGAGCAAGGTCAAGGAGATGTATCCGGAAACGATACGGATCATCCTGTCGGGCTACACGGGGCTCGAGGCGGTGCTCGATTCGATCAACCGCGGGGCGATCTACCGCTTCTATACCAAGCCGTGGGATGACACGCAGTTGCGCGACAATATCCGGCTGGCGTTCCACCATTACTGGCTGATGAACGGCGCGCGCGACGAGCGGCGCATCGCGCGCAATGCACCTGTGGATGATGAGACGGGGTTGTCGGCGCATTAGCCGTCGATGTCAGGGCGAAGCGAAGTGATCGAATCCGGTTAATTTCAGGTCCAGCGCGTGTCCCTGGCCATCCACCAGGCGCAGGCCTGGCGCAGCGTCGATGCTGCCCGCCCGTGTGACAACCGTACCTGCCTGCGCGCCCGCGGCCATGACTGCTTCGCGCTTTGCGACCGGCGCCGTAAAACATAACTCGTAGTCATCCCCGCCGGCTGCAGTGAAGCGGCGCCGCAGGTCACGCGGCTGGCGCGCCAGTACCGGACCGGCAGGCAGCGTATCGGCGTCGAGCGTGGCGCCGACCCCTGACGCTGCCAGAATGTGCCCCAGGTCGCCCACCAGACCGTCGGAGACATCGATGGCGGCATGCGCCACTCCCGCCAGGGCCAGCCCCAGCGTCACGCGCGGCGACGGCATGTGCATGCGCAGCGCAGCCTCCTCGAGCGCCTGCGGTTCGAGCGGGTAGTCGTTCCAGTAGCAGGCCAGCGCCAGGCGCGCGTCGCCCAGGGATCCGGAAATCCAGACATCGTCGCCGGCCCTGGCCGCATCGCGCCGCAGCGCCTGGCCGGGAGCGAGTTCGCCGAAGATGGTGATGCAGATGTTGAGCGGGCCTTTGGTGGTGTCGCCGCCAACCAGTTCGCAGTCGAAAGCATCGGCAAGGGCGAACAGGCCGCGCGAGAAGGCCTCCAGCCACGCGGGATCGGCCGAAGGCAGCGACAGCGCGAGCGTGAAGGAGGTTGGCCTGGCGCCCATGGCGGCCAGGTCGGACAGGTTTACGGCCAGGCATTTGTGGCCCAGCATGCGCGCATCGGCCCCGGCGAAGAAATGCCGGCCTTCGACCAGCATGTCCGACGAGATGGCCATCAGTTTGCCGGGGGAGGGCGCCAGCAGCGCGCAATCGTCGCCAACGCCGAGGACCGCGCGGCCCGGACGCGCGCGCTTGAAATAGTGTTTGATCAGGTCGAATTCGGAGAGCATGCGGCGATTGTACTGCTAGCGGCAATGAATGGGTCAACGCGACGCACCGATTGTGGAAGGCGCTGCCGCTTTTCCACCCTACGCCGGCATTTCGGCGAGCAGTTTTTGGCGCAGCGCGGGGGTGTGGCCCGACAAGCCGAAGCCGCGCAGCATTCCCGCGTCGTCCATGAAGCGCGCAATCGTGCGCTCGCTGTCATGCTCGTCGACCCACTGCCCGCTGATGCCAGGCGGGGGCGGCGCCAGTGCCAGGCGGTAGCTTGGTGTCTTCACGATGACGGCCTCGCGCTTCATTGCAATCGGCGTGGGCGTTCCCACCAGGGTCGCGGCAATCGCGCGTGCGGCGGCCAGCAGCGGCCCGACATAAGGCATCACGCCTTCAAGCGCATATTCCGCGCAGTCGCCCAGCGCGAAAATATCGCTGGCGCTGGTTTGACCGTACTGGTCCACGACGATGCCGCGCCGGGTCTCCAGCCCGGCCGCCATGGCCAGTGCGGTCGACGGACGCAGTCCCACCGCCGACAGCACCAGGTCGGCCTGCACGCCGCTGCCGTCGGCCAGGCTCGCCAGGAAACCTTGGCCCGTCCGCGCCACGGCCACCACCGTCGTGTCCAGGCGCAGGTCCAGCGCGCGTCCATCCCAGGCCCTGGCAAGTCCCGCCGACAGGCTGGGCGCGGCCAAAGCCGCGAGGGGCAGCCGGTTGGGGTCGACCAGGGTCACATGGTGCCCGCCGGCCAGCAGGTCGTCGGCGAATTCGCAGCCGATCAAGCCCGCGCCGATGATGAGAACGCGGGCCGGCCCGCCGATCTGCTCGAGCTGTGCGCGCAGTGCAGCGTAGTCGTCGATGTTGTTCACTGATAGTACGGCGTCGGCGCCGTCGCCCTGCATGGGCAGGCGGATCGGCTGTGCGCCAAGCGCCAGCACCAGCTTGCTGTAACTGATGCTGCCGCCGCCGGCCTCCAGCGTATGCGCGGCGCTGTCGATGGTCGTCACCGTGGTGTGCGTCAGCACTGTCGCATTCAGTTGCAGCGCCATCTGATCGGCGCTGTGCGACACCAGCTGGGCCGCCCCTTTGCCCAGCGCGATGGCGTTCGACAGCATGGGCTTGGCATACGCGCTGCCAGCGTCAGCGGCGACGATCAGCAGGGGCGTGAGCTTGTCGAGCTTGCGCAATTCGCGTACTACGCCGTAGGCCGCCATGCCCGCGCCGACGATGACGATGGGCGCACCCATTCAGATTTCCACCATCTCGAAGTCGGACTTGGCCACGCCGCAGTCCGGGCAGGCCCAGTGGTCAGGAATATCGGTCCAGCGGGTGCCGGCGGCGATGCCTTCGCCCGGCATGCCGGCGCTTTCGTCATAAATGAAGCCGCACACGATGCATTGGTAAGTTTTCATGGTCTGGTCCCGGTCTTAGATGGCGGCGGCGTTGAGCTTGTCCAGCGCGGCCTTGTAGTGGTTGGCGTGGCGTTCTTCGACATTGGCCAGTGCCGCAAAGCGCTTGGCGGCAATTTCCAGGGTGCGCTTGAACTGTGCGGCGTGGACCTTCGATTCGGTGATCTGCTCGTCGTATTCGGCCACGGCGGCGCTGTTGCCTTCCTCGATGGCCAGGTGGCGAAACTTCGGGTACATCTCGGTGTACTCGTAGGTTTCCCCTTCGATGGCGATTTCGAGGGAGCGCGCTGGGGTCATCTTGTCCTTCGGATACAGCAGGTCCAGGTGCCCGAACGCATGCTGAACTTCCTGGTCGGCGGTGGCCTCGAACGCTTCAGCGACGTCGATGGCGCCGGCCGCGCGGGCGAGCTTGGCAAAGTAGCGGTATTTGATATGGGCCATCGATTCGCCGGCGAATGCGGCTTCGAGGTTCTCGATGGTGACGGACTTGATCTGGTTTGCCATGTTGTTCTCTCCTTGAGGGGTATGAATGAATCATAGATAAAATAAATTGATACGTAAAATTGATAGTATTTATTGATGTGATAGCTTTTATGCTGGGGGCATCGAATGTTGTCTATACGACAGGCTGGATCTGCTTTGTTGGTAGAAATACGTAGCTTGCTCCATTCTTGCGTCTGCTAGAATCAACGATCCCCGTCTCATAGGAAGGCCGCACCAGCATGGATTCGTCATCGGACAAGAAGGAAGAATTACGCCAGCAACTGCGCCAGGCTGCGCTCGAATATCACGAGTGCCCGCGCCCCGGCAAGATCAGCGTCACCCCGACCAAGCAGCTGCTTAATCAGCGCGACCTGGCCCTGGCGTATTCGCCGGGCGTCGCCGCTCCCTGCGAAGAAATCGTCAAGGACCCGGGCAACGCCTACAAGTACACGGCGCGCGGCAACCTGGTGGCGGTCATCACCAACGGCACCGCGGTGCTGGGACTGGGCAATATCGGTCCGCTGGCGGCCAAGCCGGTGATGGAAGGCAAGGGCGTCCTGTTCAAGAAGTTTGCCGGCATCGACGTGTTCGACATCGAAATCAACGAGCTCGATCCGGACAAGCTGGTCAACATCATCGCCTCGCTCGAGCCTACTTTCGGCGGCATCAACCTGGAAGACATCAAGGCCCCGGAATGCTTCTACATCGAACGCCAGCTGCGCGACCGCATGAAGATCCCGGTATTCCACGATGACCAGCACGGTACCGCGATCATCGTCGGCGCGGCCATTCTGAACGGCATCAAGGTGGTCGGCAAGGATCTGCGCGAATGCAAGCTGGTGGTGTCGGGCGCGGGCGCCGCGGCGCTGGCCTGCCTGGAACTGATCGTCGACCTGGGCTTCCCGATCGAAAATATTTTCGTCACCGATCTGGCCGGCGTGGTCTACAAGGGCCGTGCCGAGTTGATGGATCCGGACAAGGAACGCTTCGCCCAGGATACCCCGCTGCGCACCCTGGCTGAAGTGATGCCGGGCGCGGACATCTTCCTCGGCCTGTCGGCCGGCGGCGTGCTCAAGCAAGACATGGTCAAGCAGATGGCGCCCAATCCGCTGATCCTGGCGCTGGCCAACCCGAATCCGGAAATCCTGCCGGAAGACGTCAAGGCCGTGCGCGGCGACGCCATCATC
>JAZKCA010000107.1:0-15041 GCA_040388275.1 Pseudomonadota bacterium | reverse complement strand
TCCGGCCGCATCGGCGAGCGCGTGGCGGCCAAGGGCGTCACCGTGGTCGACGACGGCACCTTGGCCGACCGCCGCGGTTCGCTGAACATGGACGACGAGGGCAATCCGACCCAGTGCACCACCCTGATCGAAGACGGCATCCTGAAAGGCTACATCCAGGACACCATGAACGCGCGCCTGATGAAGATGCCGGTGACCGGCAACGCGCGGCGCGAATCGTTCGCGCACTTGCCGATGCCGCGCATGACCAACACCTATATGCTGGGCGGCGACAAGGACCCCGAAGAAATCCTGGCCTCGGTGAAGAACGGCCTGTACGCGGTCAATTTCGGCGGCGGCCAGGTCGACATCACCAACGGCAAGTTCGTGTTTTCGGCCAGCGAAGCGTACATGATCGAAAACGGCAAGGTGACCTACCCGGTCAAGGGCGCCACCCTGATCGGCAACGGTCCGGACGTGCTGAACCGGGTGTCGATGATCGGCAACGACATGCGCCTCGATTCGGGTGTGGGCGTGTGCGGCAAGGAAGGCCAGAGCGTGCCGGTGGGCGTGGGGCAGCCGACCTTGCGCATCGAGGACGTGACGGTGGGCGGCACGGCGTAAGCTTGTATAGGCAGGTTTGGCGGGCAAATAGCTTGCCAAGCCGCAGCGATTGTTGTTATAGTCTTTCCAGACTTTTGGAACTCACCATGCACAGCAACGTTTGGTTTATCTGCCAATTTTATTTTAGCGATTCCAACCCAAGGGCGGTGGCGTAGCGGCAGGTTCACGTAGCAACGACGAGATCCAGCAAGAATCCTTAAAAACCGCCAGCCTTGGCGGTTTTTTTTTACCGAATCGACTTATCAGACGGAGAACCAGCATGCCACGTACCGACGACCTTCGCATCCGCGAAATGAAGGAATTGACGCCGCCCTCGCACCTGATCCGCGAGTTCGCCTGCGGCGAGGCTGCCGAGCAAACCGCCGCTGCCGGCCGCATCGCGCTGCACCGCATCCTGCACGGGCAGGACGACCGCCTGATGGTGGTGGTCGGTCCGTGCTCGATCCACGACACCAAGGCGGCCATGGAATACGCGCACCTGCTGGCGGCCGAGCGCCGCCGCTTTGCCGGCGAACTGGAAATCGTCATGCGCGTCTATTTCGAAAAGCCGCGCACCACCGTGGGCTGGAAGGGTTTGATCAACGATCCCTACATGGACAACAGTTTCCGCATCAATGACGGCTTGCGCATGGCGCGCGAACTGCTGCGCGACATTAACGCGCTGGGCTTGCCGGCCGGGACTGAATACCTCGACGTGATCAGTCCGCAATACATCGCCGACCTGATCAGCTGGGGCGCGATCGGCGCCCGCACCACCGAGTCGCAAGTGCACCGCGAGCTCGCTTCGGGCTTGTCATGTCCTGTGGGTTTCAAGAACGGCACCGACGGCAACATCAAGATCGCGGTCGAGGCCATCAAGGCGGCGTCGCAGCCGCACCATTTCCTGTCGGTGACCAAGGGCGGCCACTCGGCCATCGTGTCGACCAACGGCAACGAGGATTGCCATATCATTCTGCGTGGCGGCAAGACCCCGAACTACGACGCGGCCAGTGTGGAGCTGGCGTGCCAGCAGATCGCCGCCCAGGGCCTGGCATCGCGCCTGATGATCGACGCTTCGCATGCCAACAGTTCCAAGAATCCGCAAAACCAGATCCCGGTGTGCGCCGACATTGGCGCGCAAATTGCCGCCGGCGACGAGCGCATCGTCGGCGTGATGATCGAATCGCACCTGGTCGGCGGGCGCCAGGACCTGGTGCCGGGCAAGGAGCTGACCTACGGCCAGTCGGTCACCGACGGCTGCATCGACTGGGACAGCAGCGTCCAGGTCCTCGAGGGACTGGCCGCCGCCGTGCGCCAGCGCCGTCTGCGGCGCGAACGCTGAAACGACGGCGTTTACATCTTCACCCTCAACCCCACGTAGTAACGGCGCCCGATCGGATCGTACGTTCCGGCGTCGGTCTCGGCGCCGGTGCTGTTGCCGGGCAGGCCCGAGATGATGGCCGGCGGCTTGGTGTCGAAGGCATTGTCGATGCCGACGTACAGTGCCACCTTCTTGTGCATCTCGTACGAGAGCTGGAAGTCGTTGTACACCTTGCGCTTGAAGGTGATCGCGCCCGGCGGCAGGCCGAAGTCGGCCAGGAAGGTGTTGTCGAGCGAGGACTTGCCGATGATGGTGGTGTTCGACCTGAGGTTGAACACCCCCCACTTGTAGCCCAGCGTGACCGCACCCTTGTTCTTGGGCGAACCGACTTCGCCGTTGAAGGGATCGGCCGCCGCGCCCGGCAGCGGAATATTAAAGCCCGTCGTGACGTGCGTGAACGCGCCGCGCGCGGTCAGCCGGCCAGGGCCGAGCCGGTCGGCCCAGGTGGCCGTCAGGTCCACGCCTTCGGTCTTGGTACCGCCGCTGTTGCTGACCGACACGTCGACGAACTCGAGCGAGCCGGCGCTGTTGGCGCCGACCGCCGTGGGGCGGCGCGTGATGAAGCTGCAGAAGGCGGTGTTGCCGCCGCCGTAGCAGCTTTGCAGCGCGAACTGGCGCGGCGTCGGGACGATCGCATCCTCGATGTCGATCTTGAAGTAGTCGGCCGTGAAGGTGAACTTGCTCAGCATCGGGATCGAGCGCGGCGTGAACACGATGCCGATCGTGCTCGACTTGCCTTTTTCTTGCGTCAAGGTGGGGTTGCCGCGGTTGTAGCCGCTGATGCCCTGAATGTCGGCCTGGGTCAGGGTGAAGGAGCCATTGGCGGCGATGTTGGCGTTCACGCCAGGTGCGGCGCGGCAGGCTTCGGAGACCGCACCGGTCGAGCTGGCGGTCACCCCCACGCAGGGATCGGTGATGCCGGTCGGGAAGTCCTGGCTGGGCGGCTGGAACAGTTCATTGATGTTCGGCGCGCGCGTGGACAGCGCGCGCGTGCCGCGCAGCTTGATATCGGCAATCGGGCTCCATTCGAAGCCGGCATTCCAGCTGTTGGTGCGCCCGACCGTGGAATAGTCGCCCGCGCGGAACGCGCCCAGGAAGCTCAGGTTCTTGGCGAAGGGCTGGTCCTTGAGGATGGGGACGCGCGCCTCGAGGAACAGTTCCTTGACGGTGAAGTCGCCGAAGGTGGGCGGGGTCGCGTTGCCGGCGTTCAGGCCGGCCTGGGTCAGCGCGTCGGGCACGGCGCTCGAGTCTTCCTTGCGCCATTCGAAGCCGGCCGCCAGGCCCAGCGGGCCGGCCGGCAGCGTGTAAGGCGCGCCGCTGACGGAGCCGCCGATCAGTTTTTGGGTGGTGCGCGTTGCGAGCGACCCGGGCGCGGTAACGTAGCGCAGCGCCGCCGGCGAGATCGTGTTGAAGCCGAAGACATTGATCGGCACGCAGCCCTGGGCCACTGCGTTGGCGTCGCGGCAAACCGGGGTGCCGGCGGGGCCGGGAATGGCTTCGAGGGCGTTGCGGAAATTGAGCACATTGACCTGTCCGGACGAGCTCTGGGCTTCCTTGGTCGAACCATACACGCCGTAGATCTCGTAATTCCAGTTGAACAGGCTGCCCTTGAGGCCGGTGGCCATGCGGAAGGTGTCGCGCTCGGCGTTGCTGCCGCGCGTGCCCACCTCGGACAGGCGGCGCGTGAAATAGTAGTCGCGCAAGCCGTCGCCATCGGTGTCGCTGATGCGGTCATACAAAAATTGCGGCACCACCGGGTTGCGCACGACCAGGCCGTTGACCAGCGATTCGGCAGGCACCTGGCCGCCGCTGGCAGGGTAGATGTCTTCGGCGCCGAGCGCGAACGGTTCGATCCTCGACGTCACGCGGGTCGAGGCATAGCTGCCCTCGAAGAAGGCGCTGTGGTTTTCGCCCAATGCGAGGTTGCCGCTGGCGGCGAACAGGTAGCGTTCGGTGGGCACGGCGATCGAACGGTAGGCGGAGCGGTTGAAGCCGCGCGCCGGATTGGTGGCGTCGCCGTTGGTCGACCAGGGCACCGGGTTGCCTGCCACGTCATAGGTGTAGTTGCCGGTATCGTGGAAAAAGCGCCCCTGCGGCGCGAAGCTCGAATAGAAGGGACGGGTGACGTTGAGCAGGTCGGCCGCTTCGCCGGTGACCCCGACCCCGGTCGAGATCTGGTCGAGCGCCGAGATGGCGCGGTCGCGCGAGTAGACGGCGCCCTGGCGCGAATAGCCGAAGTGGCCCATGACGTTGCTGTTGCCGTCGGCGCTGGTGGTGCCGAAGGTCAGCGCCAGCTTGCGCTTGGTGTCGTCGCCCTTGCTGCTTTCGCCGACCGAGGCGTCGGCCAGCAGGCCGCTGAAATTGCGCTTGAGGATGATGTTGACCACGCCGGCCACAGCGTCGGAGCCATACGTGGCCGAGGCGCCGCCGGTGAGCAGCTCGACCCGTTCGACGAAGTCGGTCGGGATGGTGTTCAGGTCGACCGCCGACTCGCCCGGCACGCCGGCCACCACGCGCCGTCCGTTGATCAGGACCAGGGTGCGCGCGGTGCCCAGGTTGCGCAGGTCGACCGTGGCCACTCCCACGCTGGAAGTCTGGAAATTCGAGTTGGTGCGGCTGATGGTGGGCGTGCCCAGGGTCGGGTTCTTCAGCAGCAGTTCCTGCAGATTGGTCACGCCCGAGGCGGCGATGTCGGCGGCCGTCACCACTTGCATGGGGGAAGGCGACTCGGCGTTCGGACTGGCGATGCGCGAGCCGGTCACCAGCACCTGTTGTATTGGCTGCGTCGCGTCCTGGGCGAAGGCAAGCGGCGTGCCGAGTGCCATGCCGCCAAGGCAGATCAGCCGTACCGAACGGGATAAACTTTTTTCCAACGTCATTTTGCATCACTCCGATCTAGGTAGTTGCGCAGGCAAGGGCGTGGCCGCTGCCGCTGTGTTGTTTTCTCTCGAACATAGAAGGCCTTCCAAGCAGACGCGCGGTCTCTTGACTGGCGTATCAAATCACCGGCGCGCGCGCAGGGTCAACCGTGCGCGCACGCCGAGCTGAGTGAAAAACAACGGAGAAAATCGGGGAGGGTGCGCACTGTTGCCGCGCTTAATTTTCCGACTCGCAAGTACTTACTGAAGGTCTATTTACGGTCGAAAATTTGGAGAGAGGCCCGTCGGAGAAACGGCGGAAGGTGGCGCGAACACGACGGGAAATGGGGAAAACGCGGTGTGAAAAAGTCAACCGGTTTATTTTTGTCTGAGCGCGAATGTATGCGAAAAATCTTCGGCAAAAGTTTGCCGTTAAGCACATCGTCCTTGCGCAGGCGAGGACCCATAGCACTTTGGCTTCGCTCTTTATCGGAATCTGATCATGAGTGGTATGGGCGCCGCGTGCGCGAGGACGACTGGCGAAAAAAAAGCCCCTCGAAAGGGGCTTTTTGGGAGCAGGCAACTTAGAACGAGTAGCTTGCGCGCAGGTACAAAGCACGGCCGGTTGGATCCGTGTAGCGTGCGTCGTAGCCTTGCTGGAACAGCGTCGCTTGCACGGTGAGCGGTGGCTCTTTGTCGAAGATGTTCTTCACGCCGGCCATCAGGGTCAGGCCCTTGATTGGCTCGTAGCTGCCGGTAACGTTCCACAGGCTGTACGAATCGACGTCGCGCGTATCGCCTTGGTCGCGGTAGCCGGTCTTGTACGACTGGCTCAGGTTGGCGCCCCAGGGACCCGATTTCCAGTTCAGGGCCATCGTATGCTGCCAGCGGAACTTCACGTAGGTCGTGCCGAACTTGCCGACGTTTTCCTCGAACGCGCCGCCTTTTTCGTTCTGGTACTTGTAGCTGTTCAGCCAGGTGCCGTCCATCGACATGGTGAAACCACCCAGGCTCGATTTAGGCAGGCGCCACACCGCGCTCAAGTCGATGCCGTCGGTCTCAACTTCACCCAGATTTTCCTTGAAGTCGGAAATGGCAAACGGCGAGCCGTCGGGATTACGCAGGAAGCGCGCCTGGTATTTCGGGAAGTTCTCGAGTTTGTAGATCACTTCTTCAGGCAGCGCATCGATCTTGTCCTTCAGACGGATGTTCCAGTAGTCGGCCGCCAGCGTCACGGAAGACGTCGGCTCGACGACCAGTCCGAACGAGAACGATTTCGATTTTTCCGGGCTCAGGTTGACATTGCCGCCTTGCAGTTTGAACTGCTGCAAGTCGCAGTCGCGCTGGGCATCGGCGATCGGGTTGGACGACAGCACACCGTTCGGGCACAAAATCGGATCGTTGTACGCGTTGTTGGTGTCGTTTTTCGACGGTGGCGAGTTTTTCTCGAACAAGGTCGGTGCACGGAAACCGGTGCTGGCCGAACCGCGCAGCATCAGGGACGACATCGGCTGGTAACGCACGGCGATCTTCGGATTGGTGGTGTTGCCCACGTCGCTGTAGCGGTCGAAACGGCCGGCCACTTGCACTTCCAGTTCCTTGGTCAGCGGCATCACCACTTCGGCGAACAGCGCCTGGATGTTGCGCGAACCGGAAGTCGACAGCGAACCGGACAGGCCGGAGCTGGTCGCCTGGCCTGCGATGGCGCGGTTGACGATGAAGTCAGCCACCTCGCGGCGCGCTTCGGCGCCGAAGGCAATGGCCATCTGACCGCCTTTCATTTCCATGATGTCGCGGCTGGCCTTGAAGTCGATGCCGGTGTTCTTCACGGTGGCGCTCTGGACTTCGCCGCGCAGCGCGGTGCTGGCCAGGTAAGTCTTGCCGGCCGCGTTCTGCAGCGCGAACGGGTTCAGGATGCCGTTGAAGACGCCAGCGGCGAACGAGGCGTCCTGCACATAGCCGCCGATGAAGTTCTCAGCCGACTTGCTGACCGAGTAGGACAGGCCGCCTTTGTAGTCCCAGCCGGCCATCAAGCCTTCCATGCCGAACACGACGCGGTCGCCCGAGCCCTTGGACAGGATGGTGCGCTGGCCCGCTTCCAGCGGACGCCAGCGGATGCGCAGATTGGCGCCGCTCAGTCCTGCCGGATAGTAAGGGCTGGTGCTCGGCATGATCAGGTCGGTCTGTGGCGGCGGCGCGGTGCGCGAGATCACATCGTTCTTCGAGTGCAGGTATTCCAGAGTCGCCAGTTGGCTGCCCAGTTTCATCGTGCCCTTGACGAAGGCGGACATGCGCTTCTGGTCGGGGGTGTCGTCGATCTGGCGGGTGTAATCCTGGCGGCAGGTGGTGGCCCCCGGGGCCGGCGAAGGAAAGGAGAACGGCGGCAGGCAGCCGGTGGAGAAGCCTGGGTTGCCGCCGATGCCGGTGCCGGTGTCGGTGTAGTTGCCGGGGAAGGTGGTGCTGCTGGTGGCGTCCAGACCACGCGCCGGGTCATAGCCGGTCTGCGAGAACCAGCGCTGCTGCGAACCGATCGATTGCTGCTTGTGGTAGTCGACTACGCCGAACACATTGAAGCCGTCGGTGTCGAGGTTGCCGAAGCCGGTCGACAGGTTGGCGCGTTCTTCGTCGCCGCCAGCGAGGCGTGGACGCAGCGCTTCGACGGTGATGGTGGTGGTGGTGACCGAACGCTTGGTGATGAAGTTGATCACGCCGCCGATGGCGTCGGTACCGTAGATCGCCGAAGCGCCGTCGCGCAGCACTTCAACGCGGTCGAGGGCGGCGATCGGAATCATGTTCAGGTCGACGCTGGCGCCATCGTAAGGATGGTTGGCAAGACGGCGTCCGTTGAGCAGCACCAGGGTCTTGTCGCCGCCGAGGCCGCGCAAGTCCGCGCTTGCCTGGCCGCCGGTAGGCAGGCCGCTGTAATTGCCGCCCACGGTATTGCCGGCGCCCATGCCTGACTGGTTGGCCGGAATGCGCGACAGCGCTTCCTGGACGTTGGTCACGCCGGCCTTGACGAATTCGTCAGCCTTGATTACCGACAGCGGATTGGCCGTCTCGGCTTGCAAGCGCTTGATCGACGATCCGGTGACTTCAACGCGTTGCATCGGTGCTTCCTGAGCGAAAGCGGGCAGGGCCATGACAGCGCTTGTGGCGAACATGGCTTTTAGTGACAGCGACAGTACCGTTTGCTTCATCATTAACTCAACTCCAGTGGGACAAAAAAGCTATGGAAGCATTTCCGTACCTGCAATGTCAATTGTGAAAGGTTGTGAATGGATCAAATACAACAAAATAATCATGCATACCAGTTATATCCATCAGGCTCCTTGAAAAGTAGTATATGCAACTCAATCCACGCGATTTGCCGCTATATATATGCACGTATGTACGCTGCATAAAAGGACGCGGACCGATTCAAATCGGTTATGGTTACGCCACGCATTTCAGCAAGGGCAGCAAGGTATGAATCGTTTATGGTGCAGGCGTATCGCCGTGATGTTGTTGTGGGGCCTGCTGGCGCACGGCGCGGCTGCGGGGCAGGGCACGGTCAAGACCCTGCGCACGATTTTCCCGGCCGCCGAGACCGGATTCGACCCCGCCGTGGCGCGCGACCTGTATAGCGGCCACGTGACCCAGGCCATATTCGAAACCCTGTATACCTACGATTATCTGGCGCGCCCGGTGCGCCTGGTTCCGCTGGCCGCCGCCGCATTGCCGGACATTTCCAGCGACGGCAAGACGTATACCATCCGCCTCAAAAAGGGACAGTATTTCACGGCCGATCCGGCATTCAAGGGCAAGCGGCGCGAATTGACGATGGCCGATTATGTTTATTCGTGGAAACGGCTATTCGATCCGGCCCTGGCGTCGCCCCATACCTGGTTATTGGAAAATAAGGTGGTGGGCCTGGACCAGCTGGTCCTTGACGCCAAAAAGACCGGCAAGTTCGACTACGACGCGCCGGTGGCCGGCCTTGAACTGGTCGACCCGTACACCTTGCGCATCCACCTGCTCCAGACCGACTTCAAGCTGGGCATGATCCTGGCCCACGAGCCGACCGTGGCGCTGGCGCGCGAAGTGGTCAAGGCCTATGGCGACATCAACGGCGCGGTCTCGGCCAACCCGGTCGGTACCGGCCACTACGTGCTGGGCCAGTGGGTGCGCGGCAGCCGCATCGTGCTCGAAAAAAATCCCGGCCATGCGCCCGAGCGCTGGGACTTCAAGGGCAACGGCACGCCTGACGATGCGCGCATCGTCGCCCAGATGAAGGGCAAGCTGATGCCGCAGGTCGAGCGGGTCGAGATCAGCGTGATGACCGAGGACCAGTCGCGCTGGCTGTCGTTCCAGAGCGGTGCGGCCGACCTGTTTTGGCTGGACGGGCCGCTGGCGCCGAAGGCCATGTTGAATGGAAAGCTGCTGCCTGCGCTGGCGGCCAAAGGCGTGCAGCTGTCGCGCCAGATCGATCCGGAAATCACCTATTACTACTGGAATATGCAGGACCCGGTGGCGGGCGGCATGGCGAAGGAAAAAATCGCGCTGCGGCGCGCCATTGCCATCGCCCACAACGTCGACGAGGAAATCAGCCTGGTATGGAACGGCCAGGCGCAGCGGATCGACTATCCGATTCCGCCCGGCGTGGTCGGGCATGACCCGGCCTACCGCAGCTTGCTGCAGTACGATCCGGCGCTGGCCAATAAGCTGCTCGACCGTTATGGCTACAAGAAGGGCAAGGATGGCTGGCGTACGCTGCCGGACGGAAAACCGCTGCGGCTGCGCTACACCTCGCGCAATGAAGCGTCCGGCGTGCTGCTTGCGGAAATGTGGCGCAAGACTTACAACTCGCTCGGCATCCGCATGGAGAACGACCGCATGATCTTTTCCGACCTGCTCAAGGCCGAAACCTTGTGCAAGGTGCAGTCGCGCAATTACCAGTGGGTGGCCGACTACCCGGATGGCGACAATTTCATGCAGCTGTTTTACGGCCCCAACGTCAACCAGAACAATGCCGGCTGCGTGGCCGACCCCGAGGCGGACAAGTTGTACGCGGCCACCCGCATGCTGCCCGACGGCCCCGAGCGCGATGCGCTGTACCACAAGATGGCGCGCCGGATCGAGGTCATCGGCGCCTCGCGCATGGCGTACGCGCGCTACCGCAACATGCTGGCCCAGCCGGTGGTGCTGGGCTACGCCAAGCATCCGATCCTGCACCAGGAGTGGGCGTATATCGACATCGACCGCTCCCTGGCGCGGCCATAAGCCCAACTAATCGAAAGCCCATTTCCATCATGTTTGCTTATATCCTGCGCCGCCTGTGGCAGATGCTGCCCACCATGGCCGGCGTCGTGCTGCTGGTGTTCTTGCTGTTTAACTGGGTCGGCGGCGACCCGGCCTACATCCTGGCCGGGAAGATGGCCAACGCCGAGGAAATCGCCAGCATCCGGCGCCAGCTCGGCACCGACCAGCCCTATTATGTGCAGCTGTGGATTTTCGTTCAGCAGATCCTCAGCTTCGACTTCGGCAATGCATGGAGCACGGGCGAGCCGGTCTCGCACATCATCGCCACGCGCCTGGGACCGTCGCTGACGGTGCTCATTCCGCTGACGATACTGGAAACGTTTTTCGGCGTGGCGCTGGCGCTGGCGATTGCCTTCGTGCGCGGCTCGCTGACCGACCGCGGCGTGATGATCGCCTGCACGGTCGGCATGTCGATCAGCATCCTGGTCTATATCATCGTGTTCCAGTATTTTTTCGCCTACCAGCTTGGCTGGTTTCCGGTACAGGGCTGGGGCGACCATCTGGGAGAAAATCTGCTGCGCTACGCCAGCCTGCCGATCCTGATCGGGCTGGCCGTCTCGATCGCGCCCACCCTGCGCCTGTACCGCAGCTTCGTGCTCGATGAAGTGAACCAGGACTATGTGCGCACCGCGCGCGCCAAGGGATTGCCGGAGCGGCGCATCATGTGGGTGCACGTGCTGCGCAACGCGGCCATTCCGATCATCACGCACGTGATGGCCAACCTGCCGGCGCTGCTGATTGGCGCGTTCCTGCTCGAACGCTTCTTCGGCATTCCCGGCATCGGGCGCGAAGTGATCCTGGCGGTCGAGCGCAGCGACTTCCCGGTAATCAAGGCGATCACCGTGTACGTGGCCGCCGCCACCATGATCTTCAACCTGCTGACCGACCTGCTGTACCAGGCTGTCGATCCGCGCGTGCAACTGAAGTAAGGAATGAGCAGCATGACGAATCTCCCGACTTCCCCCGGACTGTGGACCCTGGCTTGGCGCCGCCTGCGCGCCGACAAGGTGGCGATGGTCTCCCTGTCAGTGGTGGCGCTGTTCCTGCTGATGCTGGCGCTCTCGTCGGCCGGCCTGATCGTGGCCGACTGGGAAGACGAGGTAGCGCTCAGTTACGCGCCGCCTTCTTTCATGGGCGACGCCGCCATGCCGGCGCCGAACGCCGAGGCGCAGGGCGCCGTGCCGGAGAACCCCTTCGATCCGCTGGCTGAAGACATTCGCGCGATCCGCGCCGCGCAAGGCAAGGCGGCGCCGCTCGACATGTACGGCGTGGCCGACCCGCTGGCCGAAGACCTGGCCGCACTGGGCGCCTCAAGCGCGGCGAGCACAGTGGCCAGGCGCGCCAGCCTGCCGTTCGGCGCCGACAAATGGGGCCACGACGTCATCAAGAAGGCCATCAAGGGTGGCGAAACCTCGATCGTGGTGGGCCTGGTGGCGGCGCTGGTGGCGGTGACCCTGGGCACCCTGTTCGGCGCGCTGTCCGGTTACTTCGGCGGGGCGGTGGACGACTTGTTCACCTGGTTCTACAGCATCTTCACCTCGATTCCATCGATCCTGATGATACTGACGGTCGCCGCCGTGCTCCAGCAAAAAGGCGTGATGACGATCGTGCTCATTTTCGGGCTGACCGGCTGGACCGGCCCGTACCGCCTGATCCGCGCCGAGTACATGAAGCACAAGGCGCGCGAGTACGTGATGGCGGCCGACGCCATCGGCGCCTCGCACTGGCGCAAGATGTTCTCGCACATCCTGCCCAATGTCAGCCATGTGGCGCTGGTGCAGATGTCGATCCTGGTGGTCGGCTTCATCAAGGGCGAAGTGATCCTGTCCTTCCTCGGCTTCGGGGTGCCGGTCGGCGTGGTTTCGTGGGGCAGCATGCTCAACGAAGCGCAGAACGAACTGATACTCGGCAAGTGGTGGCAGCTGACCGCCGCCGCGCTGGCGATGGCGACCCTGGTGACGGCGTTTTCGCTGTTTACCGACGCGCTGCGCGACGCCCTCGATCCGAAACTGAAATAAGGAATCCCCATGCTGCTCCAGGTGCGCAATCTGCGCGTGAGTTTCAGGATCGACAAACAAACCACCTTCGAGGCGCTCAAGGGCATCTCGTTCGACGTGCCGGCCAATGCCACGGTGGCGCTGGTGGGCGAATCGGGCAGCGGCAAGTCGGTCAGCTCGCTGGCGGTGATGGGCTTGCTGCCGCCCGGGAACACGATCATCGCTCCCGGCGCGAGCATCGTCTTCAATGGGCGCGAACTGCTTGGCCTGCCAGTGGACGAGCGGCGCCGCATGTGCGGCAAGGACATCGCGATGATTTTCCAGGAGCCGATGTCGTCATTGAACCCGGTGTTTACGGTGGGCTTCCAGATCGGCGAAGTGCTGCGCCGGCATATGGGCATGGACGGCAAGCAGGCGCGCGCGCGCACGCTGGCGCTGCTGGACGAAGTCGGCATTCCCGATCCCGCCACAAAAATCGACGCCTATCCCAGCCAGATGTCGGGCGGCCAGCAGCAGCGCGTGATGATCGCCATGGCGATCGCCTGCGAACCGAAGCTATTGATCGCCGACGAGCCCACCACCGCGCTTGACGTGACGATCCAGAAGCAGATCATGGACCTGATCGCGGCACTGCAAAAGAAGCATGCGATGTCGGTGCTGTTCATCACGCACGACCTGGCGCTGGTGGGCGACATTGCCGACCGCGTGATCGTGATGCGGCATGGCGAAGTGCGCGAAGCGGGCGAGGCGCGCCAGGTGTTCGCGCAGCCGCACGACGACTACACCAAGGCCTTGCTGCATTGCCGCCCGCGCCTGGACGAACGGCCGCTGCGCCTGCCCGTCATCGACGACTTCATGGGAGCGCGCGCAGGGCAGGGCATTGTGCTCGAGCAGCGCAAGCGCGGCTATGTGGCGGGCGAGGAAGCCGTGCTGGTGGTCGACAAACTGAGCAAGAGCTTCTTCCTGCGCGAGGGCTTGTTCGGCAAGCGCGAGTTCAAGGCCGTCAAGGATGTGTCGTTCACGCTCCCGCGCGGAAAAACGCTGGGGGTGGTGGGCGAATCGGGTTCCGGCAAGACCACCGTGGGCTTGACCTTGCTGCGCCTGCACCAGGCCACCGGCGGCAGCGCCATGTTCGAAGGGCGCGACCTGATCTCGATGTCGGCGCGCGAATTTATGGCCTACAAGCGGCGCATCCAGATCATTTTCCAGAACCCGTATGCCTCGCTCAATCCCCGTTTTACGGTGGGTCAGATCCTGATGGAGCCGATGCGCATTCACCGCATCGGCGCGAACGACAGCGAACGGGTCGCGATGGCGATGGCGCTGCTGGACAAAGTCGGCTTGCCGGCGCAGTCCTTGCACCGCTATCCGCACGAGTTTTCGGGCGGGCAGCGCCAGCGCATTGCGATCGCGCGCTGCCTGACCATGAAGCCGGAAATTTTGGTCTGCGACGAATCGGTGTCGGCGCTGGACGTGTCGGTGCAGGCACAGGTGCTGAACCTGCTGCAGGACCTGCAGGACGAATACAAGATGAGCTACATCTTCATCTCGCATGACCTGTCGGTGGTCAAGTACATGGCCGACCAGGTGATGGTGATGCACCAGGGGAGCGTGGTGGAGCTGGCCGACTCGGACCAGCTGTACCGCGCCCCGCAGCACCCCTACACGCGCGCCTTGCTCGGTGCGATTCCGGGCGCCGGGAGCGACGCGGCCGGCTGAAGTTGTCGAATTTCATTACACTTTTAGCGACTGGTATCAAATTGTTATTAAAAATCAGGTGCTTATAAAAGTGGCACGCGTATTGCTTATGTTCGCTAGGGCACGTATCGATCCAAGACTAGGGGACAAAAAAATGAAAATCAAGAAAAGCATCGCGCTCGTGGCAGCACTGCTGCTCTCTGGCGCCGCCAGCGCCGCACCGACCACCATCGACTTTGACGATATGGGCGCGGGCATCAGCGTCGCGTCCAATTATGCTGGCCTGGGTGTAGTGTTCGGCAACACCACCACCAGCACCAACTTCGGCCTGCCTGGCAGCTCGGGCGCGATCGGCATCGCGTCGACCCTTGAGGGCTTCAATCCGCAGCCGGCCAATCCGATGACGGCCGTGTTCTCGAGCGCCGCTTCGATGGTCAGCCTGACCGGTATTGATGTGGGCGTGAGCGGCTTCATGATGACCGCATACGATGCCGCCGTCGGTGGCAACGTGGTCTCGACCAACTCGGTGTTCGGTACAGGGATCGGCGTGGGCCAGTTCTACCAGCTGTCCGTATCGGGCCCTGGCATCTTCCGCGTTGAATGGTCGCAGGTGACCGGCGGCGCCGGCGACGGCGTCGTATTCGACGACTTCGTCTTCGACACGGCACGCGGCGAAGTGCCTGAGCCATCCTCGTTCGCTCTGATGGGACTGGCGCTGGCCGGCCTGGCAGTTCGGCGCCGCCGCAACAAGGCGTAAAAGGCTAGCTGTCATGAACGGGGCCGGGCTGCATGCCCGGCCCCGTCCTGTTTACGCCAGCTTGAGCTGCGCTACGGCCTTGCGCGGCGCGCCAGGGCGCGTCCTGGGCGCAGCAGCGCCGATTGCGCGCACCGGCGCCGCGGACGGCATCGGCTCGCCCGCCAGCTTGAATACCCCCATCGCGCGGGCCAGGTTGGTGGCCTGCTCCTGAAGACTTTCCGCGGCCGCAGCGGCTTGCTCAACCAGGGCTGCATTCTGGTGGGTTGCCTCGTCCATCAGGCCGATTGCGTGGTTGGTGTTGGCGATACCCTCGCTCTGGGCCTGGCTCGGCGCCGTGATGTCGGTGATGATTGCGCTTACGCGCGCCACGCTGGCGACAACGTCCGTCATGGTCGCGCCGGCCTGGTCGACCAGCCTCCCGAGTTCGACAGTCTGATCGGCATTTTGCCGATTTTTTTCGGTTGAAGCCA
>JAZKCA010000106.1:0-51753 GCA_040388275.1 Pseudomonadota bacterium | reverse complement strand
TCCTCCCCTTTCATGGTCGGGGGCGAGGAAATCATCCTCATGAACGGTTAGCCAGCAGGAATCATAAACCGATAAGGAGCGTGCGTGCTGGAATTCATAATTGACAAAGGAAAGAGTGCTGGCATCGGCTTGGCCACCAGCACGCGCGGGATCTGGCGAAACATTGCCGCTGAAATTTGCCGGCCTATTCCGAGTTGGAAATTAGGTAGTTAGTAACCTTGCCGTCCTTGAGGTAGACAACGGAAAGTAGCAGGGAGTGGTCTGTTTCATACACCAATGCATGGTCTCCATATCGGCTATCGAATATGGAATTGTGCGGTTCAGGAACCAGCGGCTGCTTCCGCGTTGGACGTCCTAGCTTTTCGATCACTTCCCCTTCCTTCATCCCGAGTGCAATTCCTTGCCCCATCCTCAAATTCATAGGGCGCCGGGTCCGATGACGGGCGCTACAAAGCTCCGTTTTCCCGATCATCACCGCCTCCAAATGAGCGCTTTCTGCGCCATGATTAGAAAACTGAAACTGTACCCAACGCCCGAAATCCCTCTCGTAAAAACATCTGTATCGGACATCGGTGTTGTAGTCGTCCCGCCGAACCTCTCCTCGCCCATATTGATGAACAAATTGCTTTTCTGTTAGTGGCTTGTATAAACAAAAATTTCCAATACACGAATCGGACGAAGTAGCAGCCGAAGCACTTAATGCAAACATCGCGAGCCCTGCGGCGAGTTGGTTGGTTGGTAGGGGCATTTTAGTCTCTCCGATACGATATATTTACGCCTGGACGCTCCCTACGGAACTTGGCAATGGCTTCGCAAAGCGAGATGACATCCCCATTTTGAGCGCGAGTACATCCCATTGTTGGTTTCCATCCTTGCTGCAACGCATACGGTGACCGTAAGCCCGTCCCACCGCCATGAATCCAACGAGATCTAGAATCACCTGTGAGGACTTTCGCGCGACCGTAGGCAACGCCGAGTAGTCCGAGTTGGCAGTTTAGAGTTATGGTGCCGGAGTATGGCAAATCTGCGCCGGGCAAGGACGACTCGACAATTTCGTTGTTTGTAGGAATGTCGCTCAAGAGTATTTTTGATTCTTGATCGTACATGACGGTATAACCTTCTGACATGTGAGTATAGACAATTGCCCCTCGGCCAACTCTGCCCCAGTCGTCCAATCCGTATGGGTCGAATCCAGTAATTGGATTTCCGCCCACGTACGCGTAAGTGTTAATGCCGGCCTCAAGACCTATCGGGTCGGACTGAGTATATCGCCCGATCTGAGGATCGTAGCTTCGGAAATAGTTATAGTTGGTGTTGGTTTCCTTATCAAATGTTTGACCCGGGAACCGTGAGTTGTACTGGAAGGGTACTGCGCTTCCAGGTCGTTCGTCCGGTTGCTGGAGCCCGAACGGATCAACATTGTCCCAACGCCAAACTATGGAATTATTTTTCGATTCCGTGATCACGCGCGGAGTCCCAAGATGGTCGGCAAAAACATAGTAGAGCTCGACGGCTGCGGCGCCCGCGGTATTGAGACCTGATAGTCCACCCGGCTTCAATACTGCTATTGGTAGATCGTCTAGAAACACAGTTTCTTGAATCATGTTACCAATTGAGTCATATTCCCCAATGATGCGTCCTTGAGGATCGTACACGTAGTAAGTTCGGTCAGCGCCACGTCCTATTTTTACCACGCGTTGACCGAAAGCGCTGTATCGATATTCAGTTCGGATGCCGAAAGCGTCTGCGGATGCCGTGCGGCCACTTCGGCCGTAGTGGTACTGGATTTTCCCGTCGCTAATGAGATTGCCAGCCTTGTCAAATACATTGACTCTGGCTGGCTCTGGTCCAGACGTTGTGTTGAGGCGATTGCTGCTGACGCTTATTGCGTTCATGTAGGTACTGGAACCGAACCTCGCCATAGTTCTGTTTCCGCTGGCGTCAAAGTCAAATCCTTGACTAAGACCAGTACCGTCAACACTGGACAATCGATCTAGGCCATCGTACACAAAGGATTGGTCGAGGTTCGTGACTTGTGGGCCTCCAGAATGGCGCATTGAAACGATGCGACCAGCGTCATCGTAGGTGAGGGTGCGTCGCGTCTCAGTGCCTCCTGAATGTCCTAGCGGATAGCTCTTTAATCTTCCGACTGCGTCGAATTCCCGTCGATAAATATTAGGTAAAGCCAAACTCGAATTTCCCCACGTCCAAGTTTTCGCGGGACCAAATGGCTCGTGCTGTATGCCGAAAATTACGGGCTTGAGCTGCGTTCCATTTGCGGGAAGCATAGCAACTGCCGAAGCTTGGCCATCAACCCCATAGCTAAATTCGATGCGATTCCCGCTAGGGAAAATCATCGCTGCGATATGCCCTGTACTACTGCCAGTCGTTCCGTATTCGTACGATAGGGAAAAACTTCTTGCTTCAGTTCCTGTTCCAACTATTTGTCTCTTCCTCGTAAGGCGGCCGAAGCCATCGTAGCTGAGGTCGCTCGAGCCGGATTCATCGGTAATTGAGATCAATCGGCCGGCGGCGCTTGAATCATTTTTTCCATAAACAAATATGTCGTCCCCGACCTTCGTGGCTCGCCTTTTGCCATCATAGCGATAGTCAACGCTTGCTCCGCGCGAATCGGTACTTGTGAGCACGTTGCCTGCGTCGTCGAATGTATATCGAGTTGTGCCGGAGTCGGGACTTCGTACTTCCGTGCGTTGACCAAAGCCGTCACGCGCATAACGCGTAATGAGCTTCCGGGGGTCGATGACACTAACCAACCGGTCTTGATCGTCATATTCGTATCCGATTTCCGTTGTCGGTTTGCCTTGGGCAGTAGCAGGCAAAATTTCCTTTCGCAATCGACTGAAATTGTCCAATTCGTTTGATGAAATGCGCCCCATCTCATCTTTTAAAACGGTCAAGTTCCCATTTCGATCATATGAAAAGTTGCTTGTAGTCGAGTGCGAGCTTGTGCGCGCGTTTTGAAGTCTTCCGAGCCCGTCAAACCCTTGATTCTTTTCACGGACCAGCTGGCCTGAGGAATTGTGTATCGTTAAATGGATAATGTTCCCCAGGGTATCCATCCCAAAGTTGGCTCGGTTTCCGCTTGGATCCGCCAAGCCAATCAATCTATGGGCGTTGTCATACGAGTAGGCCACTGCAGCGCCGTTTGGCGCGACAATTGCTGTCACCTGCCCTGCGGCATCATAAGAATACTGGGTGCTTTGAATATAGCCGGCGCTGCTTTCCATCGTGCTTGAGGCTAGGCGTTGCCGCGGGCCATACACCAAAGTATTCAATACACCGTCAGCACGCTTCAGCCGAGTTGCCAGCCCGTCCTTCGAGTATTCCAGAAAATGAATTTTCTCTCCTTCAGCGTTCAGACTAGTGGCAAGATCGCCTTTCGTGTGGTTGGAGTTCGATTCGTCGAAATAGACGTTGGTGATCGATTCCATCTGGCCTAACGTGTCTTTCGGGCCTGAAGACGTCAACAACTGGCCCGATGCGTTGTAGGAGAACGTCCAAGTCCTGGAGGGCCCCTCATGCGTTGCGGAAAACCCCCGGGACCCGTTCGTATCGCTCGTCCCTTGAAGTGTCTTGGCACAGAGAACAGCTATCGGCTTACCGTTTGGAAGTGTCGCATTTTCGGCGCAACTCACCACATTTCCGGTTGAATCACGTTGTCCGTTATAGACGTAGGTCGCTAACAATTTCGGGCCAGCGGAGGCTGCTTCGAGATTCCAATCGGGGTGCCACCGCGTACTTATCCGACGCGTGTTGGGCTGTATCGGGTCGGTACTGCTTTTCGGGCACGCCGCATTCTTCGACAGGCCGAAAACTCGGCTCGTTTCCAAGCCACGCGCAGCATCGTTCGTGTAGCAAGTTTTCCGCTCGTTAAAGTCTGTACTGCTCGACAAGTTCCCATCGGCGTCATAGACCATCGCACTGTTGCCCGGTCCGCAACCTGACCCTGCGGGCTGGCTCATCCCCGTAATGCGTCCGGGGCCGTTGGTCTTCGGATAAGTAAGGCCGAATACTCGCGTCGTTCCAAGCGGGTCAGTAATGAAACGTTTACCTTGTTCTGGATACGAATATTTGTAGCGGTCCACCCCGCCTGCATGCTCGGATAGGACGGCCTGGCCCGATCTGTTGTATGCGTAAGTGGCGTATCTTGCCCCGTTTTCGTCGGTGACCCCGGTGAGCAGATAGGGGAAGTCCTCATCTTCATAGTGGTATTTTTTTGACCCGCCAAGCTTGTCGGCGTCGTCGTAAAAATTGACTGCAACGAGGCGAGACGTGCCGGGAACGGCTTTGTCATCAAGCACGGTAGCCGGCTCATATTCATAGCGCACTGTTCCTCCCGCGCCGGTAATGGATGCGACCACATCGCCGTCCCATGCAATCGAGAGACTTCTGCCATTGCTGTCGGCAATGGCTACCAACTTGTTATCCGCACCGTACGAATAAAACTGTGCGCCGCCGCCCCTGAAGTGGGTGCTTAGGAATAGAAATTTCCCGTCTACTTTCTTGTAGCGCTCGATATCGCCACCTTCGGTCGTATGGATCCACTCGTCAAAAGTGTCGCTCACGCTCTGCAGTGTTTGGCGTTTTCCGTGGTTCAGTTTGTATTCGCCCGTCGTACGCAATACAAATTCAGAGTAGCTACCATCGCCCGACGATAAGCCGACACGGTATGGGCTACGATTGCCTGTGGCATCGGTGAAGAAATCACGGTCAAAAGAAAAGGACCATCCCTGCCCTCCGGATTGGCCCTTGCCTGTTTCGCGAAAGGTGCGATAAGTTCGGGTAACGCGCAAGGCGCCCCTGTCAAGGCCGGGGATATCTGTTTCAGCCTGCACTTTTGCCCCGCTCGATACCACCACCGGATTGCCGACGACGTTTCCCGGATCGCTAGGTGAACAGCTTGTCGGTTGCGGAGTTTCCGCCCATTTCACGCACACTCCCGGCCAACGCGGAAAGTAGCCAGCTTTGCAAAAAAGCTGGGTGGGGGAATATGCGCTAACTTGATCGATCCAACTATGTTTGTAGCCACAGTGGTAAACGGGATTTCCACCAGAAACCGGCGTCATGAAGTAGAGCGGACTTTGAAAGTGATTTCGTGCATTGAGCGTACATGCTTCCCCAGGACTCTTGGCAAATCCTGACTTTGCACCTGTGCCGCCAATGTAGTGCCACCATCCGACCATGCCCTCTGGCATCTTCGAGTCATCTTCCGCGAGCCCGACAGACATCAAGGGGTTGAGAAAGAGTATGCAGAAGACCAAGCAAGATTGTCGTGACAAAGGCAAGGACATGCGCACGGCGGCCATATTCGACTCCTGGAGGGATTGGCAGATCGACCCAGCCTACCCTCGTCGCTGAAGAAGCATATTGCGCAAATTCAAGATTTCCAGCGGGAACCAAACGACTACTAGACTTACCGGTACTTCATCGTTCTTCTTTGATTCCTACGACTTTAGGACTACGCTGTGTACGTTGACGCACAGTCCAAAAGCCCTCCAGCTTTTACTATGGAAACAGCCGTCCCGACCCGGTCGCAACTCGCTGTTCTTGCAGCGTGTTGGCTACTCACGCCCACGCGAGGTCCCTGTTGAACGAAGATAAAATTACCCTTGCGGACACGCTCTACTCCTGGCGCAAAGCGCTCGATGGAGACCATGATGCCGCCGAAGAATCCCCATTGCGCTCGGAGCTGTTCAGCGCGGCCCAAATGGCTGCCCACGGCAAACACCTTGCCGCCCGCCATGTCCTGAGCAAGCGCGGCGGTCCTGACAAACTGCTGGCCCGCCTGACGGAAAACGCCACCGTCATATCCGAAACCTGCACCGAACTGACCGCCGCCATCAAGTCCGGCCGCCAGATCACGCCGGCCTCCGAATGGCTGCTTGATAATTTTTACCTGATCGAAGAGCAGATCCGCACCGCGCGCCGCCACCTGCCGAAGGATTACAGCAAGGAGCTGCCGCGCCTGTCCAACGACGAAGCCGAAGGCACGCCGCGCGTGTATCAGATCGCGCTGGAGATCATCTCTCACGGCGACGGCCGGGTCGATCCCGAAAGCCTGACCCGCTTCGTCGACGCCTATCAGGCCAGCGCCACGCTCAAGCTGGGCGAACTGTGGGCCATTCCGATCATGCTGCGCCTGGCCCTGATCGAAAACCTGCGCCGGGTCGCCGCGCGCGTGTACGACAACCGCACCCAGCGCGACCGCGCCAATACCTGGGCCGACCAGATGACGGAAACGGCCGAGAAAAATCCGAGTGACCTGATCCTGCTGGTGGCCGACATGGCCCGCTCCGGCCAGGCGATGAACAGCGCCTTCGTGGCCGAACTGGCGCGCCGCCTGCAGGGCCAGAGCCCGTCGCTGACGCTGGCGCTGCAGTGGGTCACCATGCGCCTGGCCGACGCCGGCCTGACCATCGAGCAGCAGATCCAGGCCGAAATCGGCCAGCAGGCAGCCGAACAGGTCTCGATCAGCAACAGCATCGGCAGCCTGCGCTTCCTTGGCACCATGGACTGGCAAGAGTTCGTCGAAACCATGAGCGCGGTCGAGCAGACCTTGCGCATGGACCCTGCCGGCACCTACGCCAAGATGGATTTTTCGACCCGCGACAATTATCGCCACGTGATCGAAAAACTGGCCAGGCTGTGCGAGCACTCCGAAGTCCAGGTGGCCGAACACGCACTGGCGCTGGCGCTGGAAAACCGCGACCTGGCCGCCGGCGGGCTCGATGAACGTACCCGCCACGTCGGCTACTACCTGATCGGCAAGGGCCTGCGCACGCTGGAGCGTCGCATCGGTGCGCGCTTTTCGACGGGCGAAACGCTGCAGCGCAATGCGCGCGCCGCTCCACTGTCGACCTATCTCGGCGCCATCATCGCCTTCACCGCCCTGTTCACCGCCAGCATCGTGCGCCATGCGTGGCTCGAAGGTGTCGACGGCGCGCTGCTGATTATCATCGGCGTGCTGACCGTCTTCGGTTCGAGCCAGCTGGCGCTGGCGCTGGTGAACCTGATGGCCAACCAGCTCACGCGTCCGCACCCCTTGCCGCGCATGGACTTCAAAGACGGCATTCCGTCCGACGCCCGCAGCATCGTGGTCGTGCCAACCATGATTTACAGCCGCGACAACATCGCCTCGCTGTGCGAAGCGCTGGAAGTGCGCTACCTCGCCAACCGCGACCCCAACCTGCGCTTTTGCCTGCTGACCGATTTCGCCGATGGCGACCGCGAACACATGCCGGGCGACGAGGAACTGGCCGAACTGGCCGGCGCCGGCATCGCCGCGCTGAACGCCAAGTACGGGCATGCGGTCGAACCGCCGGCCCGCAACGATGAGAACGATCTGTACACCCAGCAGCGCTTCGAACCGTTCCTGCTGCTGCAACGGCCGCGCCAGTGGAACGCGCACGAAAATGCCTGGATCGGCGCCGAGCGCAAGCGCGGCAAGCTGGCCGACCTCAACGCGTTTTTGCGCGGCGGCGCGCGCGAGCGCTTCTCGCTGGTCGTCGGCGACACCCATGGTCTGGCCAATGTGCGCTATGTCATCACGCTCGACACCGACACCCAGTTGCCGCGCGACGCCGCGCGCAAGTTCATCGCCACCATGGTGCACCCGCTGAACCGTCCGCAGATCGACTTGAAGGAAGGGCGCGTGGTCGAAGGCTACGGCATCCTGCAGCCGCGCGTGGCGGCCGCGCTGCCGGGCGAAAACGCTTCGCGCTATGAACAGCTGTGCGGCGGCGAGCCGGGCATCGACCCGTACACCCGCACCGTCTCGGACGTCTACCAGGACGTGTTCTACGAAGGCTCGTTCGTCGGCAAGGGCATCTACGACATCGATACCTTCGAAGCGGTGCTCGGCAACCGCCTGCCCGACAACCGCATCCTCAGCCACGATCTGCTGGAAGGCTGCTACCTGCGCGCCGGCCTGCTCAGCGACGCCCAGCTGTACGAGGAATACCCGGCCCGCTACAGCGACGACGTCAGCCGCCGCCACCGCTGGACCCGCGGCGACTGGCAGTTGGCCGCCTGGCTGTTCCCCTCCGTCCCCGGCGCCAATGGCAAGCGCGAAAGGAACCCGCTGACGGCGCTGTCGCGCTGGAAGCTGCTCGACAATCTGCGTCGCAGCGTGGTGCCGGTCGTGCTGACCTCCTTGTTGCTGCTGTGCTGGACCATGCTGCCCGGGCCCGTATTCTGGACGGTCGCCGTGCTGGCCGCGATCTTCCTTCCAACGCTCATCAGCGTGGTCTGGGACGTCGTCGAAAAGCCGCACGACGTCCTGTGGCGCCAGCATTTTTCCACCGCCATGAAGGGCGCGCGGCTGATGTTCGGCCATGCGATCCTGACCCTCGCCTTCCTGCCCTACGAAGCGTATTTCAGCGTCGATGCCATTACGCGCGCGCTGTGGCGCATGTGGGTCTCGCACCGCCACCTGCTCGAATGGCGTCCGTCCGGCCTGTCGCGCTCGAGCGCCGACCTGGCCAGCAACTGGCGCAGCATGTGGTTCGCCCCGGCGCTGGCCGTGGCCACCACCGCCTTGCTGGCCTGGTTCCGCCCCGAGGCGCTGCCGGCCGCAGCACCCGTACTGCTGCTGTGGGCGATCTCGCCGGTCATTTCGTGGTGGATCAGCCTGCCGGTGGCGCGCGACGCCGCCAAACTCGAGTCGCCCCAGACCATTTTCCTGCAAACGCTGGCGCGCAAGACCTGGAGCTTTTTCGAGACCTTTGCCGGCGCCGAGGACAACTGGCTCGCGCCCGACAATATGCAGGAGCACCCGGTCAAGGTCGTGGCGCACCGCACCTCGCCGACCAATATCGGCATGGCCCTGCTGTCGAACCTGACCGCGTGGGATTTCGGCTTCATCACCGCCGCCCAGGTCCTGCAGCGCTGCGACGACACCTTCCGCACGATGGCGCGCATGGAGCGCCACCAGGGGCACTTCTACAACTGGTACGACACGCTGACGCTCGCGCCGCTGCACCCGCGCTACATCTCGGCGGTCGACAGCGGCAACCTGGCCGGCCATCTGCTGACGCTGGCGCCCGGCTTGGGCGGCCTGGCCGACCAGCCCATCCTCGCCCCGCAGACCATGGAAGGCATACGCATCACGCTGCGCGTGGTGCAGGAACACGCGCTCGACGCTGGCAGCGGCGTAAAAGCCGCCATCGCGCTGATGGAAGAGCAGCTCGGCCCCGAGCGCCTGCAGGACGCGGGCACCTTGCCGGGCGCCGTCAAGGCCCTCGGCCAGCTGGCAGCGGCCGCCGATGCGATCGTCAACGCCATGAAGCCGGTCGGCGAACCCGCCCTCCAGTGGTGGGCCGACTCGCTGGCGGCGCAATGCCGCACCGTGCATGCCGAATTGCTGGAACTGGCGCCATGGATGTGTTCCGCGCAGGAGCATGTGTTCGACTCCAGCCTGACCCGCATTCCAACCCTGCGCGAACTGTCGACCTTTGCGCTAACCGGCAGCCCGAGCTCCGACCTGGCGCCAAGTGAACGCGAACGCCAGCAAACCCTCACCGAACTGGTGAACCGCGGCAGCGAACGCGCGACCCGCCGCATCGAGCAGATTGCGAAGCTGGCCGCCCAGGCGCGCGATTTTGCGAACATGGATTTCCGCTTCCTCTACAACACCACGACCGACCTGCTGGCCATCGGCTACAACGTCTCCGACCGCCGCCTCGACGCCGCCTGCTACGACCTGCTGGCATCCGAGGTGCGCCTGTGCAGTTTTGTCGGCATCGCCCAGGGCCAGTTCCCGCAGGAGCACTGGTTCGCGATGGGCCGCCAGCTGTGCATCATCGGCGGCGAACAGTTGCTGCTGTCGTGGAGCGGTTCGATGTTCGAGTACCTGATGCCGCTGCTGGTCATGCCGACGTATAAAAATACCCTGCTCGACCAGACCTACACGTCCATCGTCAACGCCCAGATCGACTACGGCCGTCAGCGCGACGTGCCGTGGGGGATTTCGGAATCGGGCTACAACATCGTCGACGCCAGCATGAACTACCAGTACCGCGCCTTCGGCGTGCCTGGCACCGGCATGAAGCGCGGCCTGGGCGACGACCTCGTGGTCGCTCCCTACGCCACCATGATGGCGCTGATGGTCAACCCCGAGGCGGCCGTCGAGAACCTCGAACGCATGGCCGAACTGGGCTTCCTGGGCAAGTACGGCTTCTACGAAGCGATCGACTACACCACCTCGCGTCTTCCGCGCGGCCAGAATTTTGCGGTCATCCGTTCCTTCATGGCGCACCACCAGGGCATGGGCTTTTTGGCCATGAGCTATCTGCTGCACGACCGGCCGATGCAGCGCCGCTTCGAATCCGATCCGCTGTTCCAGGCCACCATGCTGGTGCTGCAGGAGCGGGTGCCGCGCGCCGGCGCCTTCTACTCGAACACCGCCGAGCTGGCCGCGATCCACTCGCCGGAGCAGGAAGCTGCCAGCATGCCGATGCGTCTGATCACGCAGACGACCACGCTGCAGCCGGAAGTACAGCTGCTCTCGAACGGCCGCTACCACGTGATGGTCACCAGCGCCGGCGGCAGCTACAGCCGCTGGAAGGACCTGGCAGTGACGCGCTGGCGCGAAGACGCCACCTCCGACAACTGGGGCAATTTCTGCTACGTGCGCGACGTCGAGAGCGGCCATTTCTGGTCCACCGCCTTCCATCCGACCATGGTCGAGCCGAAGAAATACGAAGTCATCTTCTCGGAAGGCCGCGCCGAATTCCGCCGCCACGACCGCGGCATCGACCTGCATACCGAAATCGTGGTCTCGCCCGAAGACGACATCGAAATGCGCCGCACCCGGATCACCAACAAGTCGTCCGTGCGCCGTGTGATCGAATTTACCAGCTACGCCGAAGTGGTCATGGCGCCGGCCGCGGCCGACGCCGCGCACCCGGCCTTCCAGAAGCTGTTCGTGCAGACGGAAATTCTACGCAACGAGAACGCCATCCTGTGCACGCGCCGGCCGCGCAGCAAGGGCGAGCAGATGCCATGGCTGCTGAACCTGATGACGGTGCACGACGGCGCGCTGCTCGACGTTTCCTTCGAAACGAGCCGCAGCGAATTCCTCGGCCGCGCCAACAGCACCATCGCCCCGCGCGCCATGCTCGAGCCTGAACCGCTGGGCGGCAGCGAAGGCTCGGTGCTCGACCCGGTCGTCGCGATCCGCTACAAGGTCACGCTCGAACCGGACGAAGTGGTCACGCTCGACGTGGTCACCGGCATGACCGAAACGCGCGAAGCGGCGCTGCATCTGATCGACAAATACCAGGACCGCCACCTGGCCGACCGCGTGTTCGAACTGGCATGGACCCACAGCCAGGTCGTGCTGCGACAGCTCAACGCCACCGACGCCGACGCGCAGCTGTACAGCCGCCTGGCCAGCATGGTGATCTACCCGAACGCCGCGCTGCGGGCCGAAGCGAGCATCCTGATCCGCAACCAGCGCGGCCAGTCCGGACTGTGGGCCTACGCCATTTCGGGCGACCTGCCGATCGTGCTCATGCAGATCAAGGATCCGGCCAATATCGACCTGGCGCGCCAGATGGTGCAGGCGCATGCCTACTGGCGCCTCAAGGGGCTGGTGGTCGACCTGGTCATCTGGTACGAAGACCAGTCCGGCTACCGCCAGGCGCTGCACGACCAGATCATGGGCCTGATCGCCTCCGGCATCGACGCCCAGGCGATCGACCGCCCGGGCGGTATTTTCGTGCGCCTGCTCGACCAGATCGCCAGCGAGGACCGGGTGCTGATGCAGTCGGTCGCGCGCGCGATCCTGTCCGACAGCCGCGGCACCCTGGCCGACCAGGTCAAGCGCGCCGCACCCGTGGCGCCCAAGCTGGCCTTGCTGGCGGCGGAAGCGCGCAGCGAGCCTTACCAGCTGCGCCCGGCCTTGGCGCGGCCTGAGCGCGAGCTGATTCTGCACAACGGCACCGGCGGCTTCAGCACGGACGGGCGCGAATACGTCATCCGCACCAGCGCCGGCGCACGCACCCCGGCCCCGTGGGTCAACGTGCTGGCCAATCCCAACTTCGGCAGCGTGGTGTCCGAGAGCGGCCAGGCCTACACCTGGAGCGAGAACGCGCACGAATTCCGCCTCACGCCATGGGACAACGATCCGGTCTCGGACCGCAGCGGCGAAGCGTTCTACATCCGCGACGAGCAGACCGGCAGGTTCTGGTCGCCCACCGCGCTGCCGGTGCGCTCCAGCGGCGAATACCTGACCCGCCACGGCTTCGGCTACAGCGTGTTCGAGCACACCGACGAAGGCATCTCCAGCGAACTGACCACCTTCGTCGCGCTCGACGTGGCGATCAAGTATTCGGTCATCAAGCTGCGCAACGACAGCACCGTGCCGCGCCGTCTGTCGCTGACCGGCTACGTGGAGTGGGTGCTGGGCGACCTGCGCGCCAAGTCGTCCATGCACGTGACCAGCGAGATCGACCCGGTCAGCGGCGCACTGTTTGCGCGCAACGCCTACAACACCGAATTTTGCGGCCGCGTGGGCTTCTTCCATGTCGATTCGCAGAGCCGGTCGGTGACCGCCGACCGCACCGAGTTCATCGGCCGCAACCGTTCGCTGGCCAGCCCGGCGGCGATGGGGCGGGCCCGCCTGTCGGGCAAGATCGGCGCCGCGCTCGATCCCTGCGCGGCCCTGCAGGTGATGCTGGACCTGCAGCCGGGCGAGGAACGCGAGATCGTGTTCATGCTCGGCGTGGGCGGACGCCGCAACGCGGACGCCACCGGCATCATCCAGCAGTACGCCGGCAGCGCTGCTGCGGCGGCGGCCTTCGACAAGGTGCGCGCGCACTGGGAGCACACGCTGGGCGCGATCCAGGTCCGCACGCCGGACCCGGCGATGGACGTCATCGCCAACGGCTGGCTGATGTACCAGACCATTGCCTGCCGCCTGTGGGCGCGCAGCGGCTACTACCAGTCGGGCGGCGCCTTCGGCTTCCGCGACCAGTTGCAGGATGCGATGGCGATGATCCACACCGAACCGCACTTGCTGCGCTCGCACCTGGTTCTGTGCGCGGCGCACCAGTTCGTGGAAGGCGACGTCCAGCACTGGTGGCACCCGCCGTCGGACCGCGGCGTGCGCACCCACTGCTCGGACGACTTCCTGTGGCTGCCGCTGGCGGCGCACCGCTACGTGATCGGCACCGGTGACCGCAGCGTGCTGACCGAGGTGGCGCCCTTCCTCGAAGGGCGGCTCCTCACCCAGGAAGAAGAGTCCTATTACGACATGCCGGGCCGCTCGAGCCAGAGCGCCGACCTGTACGAACACTGCGTGCGCGCCATCAAGCGCGGCCTGCGCTTCGGCGAGCACGGGCTGCCGCTGATCGGTACCTGCGACTGGAACGACGGCATGGACCGGGTGGGCAACGAGGGCAAGGGCGAAAGCGTCTGGCTCGCTTTCTTCCTGTACGAAGTGCTGCAGAAATTCTCGGAAGTGGCAACGGTGTATGGCGACCATGCCTTCGCCACCACGTGCCAGGCCGAGGCGGTCAAGCTGGCGCGCAACGTCGAGGAACACGCGTGGGACGGCCAGTGGTACCGGCGCGCGTATTTCGACGACGGCACGCCGCTCGGCTCGCACACCAACGACGAATGCCAGATCGATTCGATTTCCCAGAGCTGGGGCGTGCTGTCGGGCGCGGCCAATCCGGAGCGCACGGCGTCGGCCATGAAGGCGGTTGACGAGCGCCTGGTGCGGCGCGACTACGGCCTGGTGCAGCTGCTCGATCCGCCCTTCGACGACGGCGTGCTCAATCCCGGCTACATCCGCGGCTACGTGCCCGGGGTGCGCGAGAACGGGGGCCAGTACACGCACGCAGCCATCTGGACGGCGATGGCGTTTGCCCGCATGGGCGACAGCGAGCGCGCCTGGGAGCTGCTGCGCATGATCAATCCGGTGCAGCACGGCGCCACGCCGCGCGATGCGGCCTTGTACAAGGTCGAACCCTACGTGGTGGCGGCCGATGTGTATGCTGTCTCGCCGCACGTGGGGCGCGGCGGTTGGACCTGGTACACCGGCTCGTCGGGCTGGATGTACCGCCTGATCGTCGAGTCGCTGCTGGGCGTGAGCCTGGCGGGCGACCGCTTGACCTTGGAGCCCCATCTACCGGCCGACTGGCCCGGTTTCGAGCTTGACTACCGCTACCGGAATACGATTTACACGATGTCGGTGTCGGTGGGCGAGGGTGGTCTCGAGGTCGACGGCGTGCGCCAGGACGGCAACGTCATCGTCATGAAAGACGACGCCCGCGCCCACCAGGTGAAGCTGCAAGTGCGCCGCTGAGCCTTTGTTGGCACAGGAGCAACGGTGAAAATGTCCATTTATGGACATTTTCATCATTTCCGCCACAGACCATCAAATAGGATTTACACGCTAGACAAAGCCTACCCCTCTGTTTCCAACACGCATCCCACCTCCTCTCATAGCAAGCGAATTGCCCTATGGAAAATCTTAGGCAAAGCGTATTGACTTATATCATTTACATATCAATACGAAAGGTAAATCGAATTTGTAGGTCATATTGTCGTCATGCATAGTTGGCACACTTACAGGTGTAGTAAAAATTAAAACTATAGTTAACGTATCGGGGAAATCATGCGTCAGAACAATACTAAAAAGCTCCTGCCTCACTTTGCAATCTTCTTGGCACTTGTCACAAGCAATATGGCCATGGCTGCGGAAGTTGACCACCGCGAATTTGAAGCCACCCTGCACGTCCCCTACAAGGCCGATGCCAAAGCAGTTGCAGCGAAAACGGAAGCACGCACCTTCACCCTCGAATTCGATTACCCGCACGTCTTGAAGGCCCAGGACATCAACTGGCGCGTGGAACTGGTCAGCCCGAGCGGCGCGGTGGTTCAGCAGTGGCAGGGCGTGCAGCGCCTGTTCAAGAAAAAAGTGTCCCTGAACGTGCGCTGGAATGGCCGTGCAGACACCATCAGCACCCCGGACGGCATGTACCAGGTGCGCATGCACGCAGTAGCGCATGACGCGCCAGCGACCGGCGTCGCCGACACTTCGGCAGCCGCCATCGAGCAGGCGCTGGCCGCCGGCGGCGACGACGTCGTCGAGCAGTCGTGGGACCTGGCGCTGGGCAAGACCGCCGCCCCGGCCATGCCGCCTTTCCAGGCACTCAAGACCGCCAAGTCCGGCGCCGTGGGCAGCCAGATGGCCCCGGCCGGCATGGTGACCCAGCAGTCGGCACCGGCGCTGGGCGCCTTGCCGTACACGGTCTATTTCGCCAACCTGCACACCCAGACCAACCACAGCGATGGCGGCTCGCCAGTGACCAGCTGCAGCGGCGCGACCGCACCGCTGTCGACCCCGTTCGGCCCGAGCGACGCTTTCCTGTACGCCAAGAATCGTGGCCTCGACATCCTGATGACGTCCGAGCACAACCACATGTACGACGGCTCGTCGAGCACCAACGCGGCCGCCAACCCGGCCACCGCCAAGGCGCTGTACCAGTCCGGCCTGACCGCCGCTGCCGACTTCAACGCAGCGAACCCGAACTTCCTGGCCGTGTACGGCATGGAATGGGGCGTGATCAACAATGGCGGCCACTTGAACATCTTCAACTCGAACGAGTTGCTGGGATGGGAATACAATGGCAGCGGCCAGCTGCTGGCCGACACCTTCACCGACAAGCCTGACTACGCCGGCCTGTACACCTTGATGCGCCAGCGCGGCGTGATCGGCCAGTTCAACCATCCGTCGACCAGCGGCCAGTTCCTGGTCAACGGCGTGGCGCTCGGCTACAGCGCCGACGGCGACCAAGCCATGGCGATGTGCGAAATCCTCAACACCTCGGCTTTCTCGACCAACACGACCGAGACCGAGACCGGCCGCAGCACCTATGAAGGCGCTTGCAAGAAAGCACTGGAAGCCGGTTTCCACGTTGCCTTCGCCACCAACCAGGATAACCACTGCGCCAACTGGGGTGCGTCGTACACCAACCGTACCGGTATCCTGATTCCGAACGGCACGCCGCTGACCCAGGCCAGCTTCATCGCCGCGCTCAAGGCACGCCGCGCGTTTGCGACCATGGACAAGACGTCGCAACTGATCCTGACCGCCAACGGCCGCATCATGGGCGAGCGCTTCGTCAACACCGGGCCCCTGAACCTGGTCGCCAATTTCGCCAGTACCTCGGGCAAGACGGTATCGACGGTATCGATCGTCGAAGGCGTGCCTGGCCGTAACGGCACCGCCACCGAACTGTCGAACACCGCCACCACCAGCTTCACGCCAGCGGCAGGCGAGCACTATTACTACGCCAAGATCACCCAGAACGACGGCAACATCCTGTGGTCGGCGCCGGTCTGGGTCACCCAGGGCAGCGGTTCGGGCGATACGGTCCAGCCGACCGTCTCGGCTGGCGAGTCCGGCACCACCGGCAACATCACCCTGTCGGCCAGCGCAAGCGACAATGTGGGCGTGACCAATGTCGAGTTCTATATCGACGGTGTCTTGAAGGCGAGCAGCAACGTGGCTCCCTACAGCGCCAGTGTCGATTCGACCACCCTGGCCGATGGCAGCCACAGCCTGGTCGCCAAGGCCTACGATGCAGCCGGCAATGTCGGCACCTCGACCGCGGTCAGCTTCACGACCAGCAACCCGCCAGCGAGCGATACGGTGGCGCCGAACGTGACGGCCAGCGAAAGCGGCAGCAGCGACACGGTGACCTTCTCGGCCGCAGCGACGGACAATGTGGGCGTGACCAAGGTCGAGTTCTACGTCGACGGTGCCTTGAAGGGCACCGACACGGCTGCGCCTTATTCGATGTCTTACGATTCCAAGACGCTGAGCAACGCTTCGCATGCGCTCACCGCCAAGGCATTCGATGCCGCCGGCAACAGCAAACTGTCGACCGCCGTCAACTTCACGGTCAACAATCCGGTTGTGGCGCAGTTGATGCTCAACCCGGGCTTCGAGTCGGGTGCGGCATCGTGGACCGCGACGAGCGGCGTGATCACCAGCGACGCATCGCAGGCTGGCCATGCCGGTACTTGGAAAGCGTGGCTGAACGGCTACGGCGCTGTGCGTACCGATTCGGTGTACCAGCAAAAGCTGATCCCATCGACCGTGACGAGCGCGACGCTGAAATTCTGGCTGAAGATCGTCTCTGCCGAGACCACGACCACCAATGCCTATGACACGCTCAAGGTCCAGGTTCGCAGCAGCACCGGCGCAGTGCTGGCCACGCTGGCAACCTACTCGAACCTGAACAAGGGCACCACCTTCCTCGAGAAGAGCTTCGACCTGACCGCTTACAAGGGCCAGACCGTGCGCATTTACTTCGAAGGGATTGAAGGGTCGACCGTGGCCACGTCGTTCATCGTTGACGACGTGACGCTGACCACCGCGCAGTAAGCGGCTCAAAGGCTTCTTTGGCAACCCACCCTCGCGGTGGGTTTTTTTGTGCCTGTACTTCTTAAAATGTTGGCCGTAGCTTCGTCGTCCTCGCGGGCGAGGACGACGTATTTAAAGGGCCAACACTAAGCTGCGTAGTGTTAGAACCCCAGCCGCGCCCCGGCGCCCAGCAGCGTGGCCACCCCCAGCACCGCAAAAATGGCCGCCGCAATCCCGTGCACCAGCCGCAGCGGCACCTTGTTGGCGATGCGCTCGCCAAAATACACGGCCGGCACATTGGCCAGCATCATGCCGAAGGTGGTCCCGGCCACCACCATCCACATGGCGTCGAAGCGCGCCGCCAGCGCCACGGTGGCCACCTGCGTCTTGTCGCCCATTTCGGCGATGAAGAACGCGACCAGCGTGGCCAGGAACACCCCGTAGCCGCCGACCTTGGCGTCTTCGTCATCGAGTTTGTCCGGCACCAGCGTCCACACCGCCATGGCCAGAAAGGACAGGCCCAGCACCCAGCGCATCGCTTCCGGCCCCAGCGTGGCGCTGATCCACGCCCCCACGGCAGCGGCCAGGCCGTGATTGGCCACCGTGGCCACCAAAATACCGAGCACGATCGGCACCGGCCGCCGGAATTTGGCGGCCAGCAGGAAGGCGAGCAATTGCGTTTTGTCGCCGATTTCGGCAAGCGCGACAATGCCGGTTGAAATAAGAAAGGCTTCCATGGGTGCGATCATAGCAGGGGAGCTTCGTCAATACGGACCCGCCTGCGCTTTCGCCAGTCCGCCTAAAGTGCTATTCTGCCTGCGCTTATAACGGAGACATCATGAAAAAAATCAGCTTCCTGCGCGCCGCAACGTGCGTCGTCCTCGGGCAGTACAGCATGCTGGCGTTTGCGCTCGACCCGCTCAGCTACGCCCGCTACGATCAGGTCAGGACCAGCGACCTGCATATGGACCTGAAAGCCGATTTCGCCAAAAAGACGCTGTCCGGCCACGCCGAGCTGTCGCTCGAATGGATCGACAAGGCGGCCCGCACGCTCGACCTCGACACCCGCGAACTGGCGATCGGCAAAATCGAGGCGCTGGGCGAGAACGGCGCCTGGAGCACCGTGCCGTTCACCCTCGACAAGGCCGATGAGGAAAAAGGCCAGGCGCTGCATATCGCCCTGGCCAGTCAGCCGCGCAAGGTACGCATCCACTACCGCACCGCGCCCACCGCCAGCGCCTTGCAGTGGCTCACGCCAATGCAGACCATGTCGGGCAAGCGCCCGTTCATGTTCAGCCAGTCGCAGTCGATCGACGCCCGCTCCTGGGTGCCGCTGCAGGACACGCCCGCCGTGCGCTTTACCTACAGCGCCCGCATCGACGCGCCGAAGGGGCTGCGCGTGGTCATGAGCGCCGATAACGACCTCAAGGCGACCGGCAAGGGCGGCTGGCACTTCAAGATGCCGCAGGCGATTCCATCCTACCTGCTGGCCATCGGCATCGGCGAGATCGACGCGCGCGCGCTCGGATCGCGCACCGGCGTGTATGCCGAACCAAAACGGATCAGGGCCGCCGCCTACGAATTTGCCGACACCGAGAAGATGATCGATGCCGCCGAGGCCCTGTACGGTCCCTACCGCTGGGGCCGTTACGACATGCTGGTGCTGCCGCCGTCCTTCCCCTACGGCGGCATGGAAAATCCGCGCATGACCTTTTTGACGCCGACCATGATCGCCGGCGACCGCAGCCTGGTTGACCTGATCGCGCACGAACTGGCGCACAGCTGGTCGGGCAACCTGGTGACCAACGCCTCGTGGAAGCACGCCTGGCTCAACGAAGGCTTTACCACCTACGTGACCACCCGCATCATCGAGTCGCTGTACGGGGTTGACGTGGCCGCCATGAACCTGCAGGTCGAGCAGGAAGAGGCGCTCGCCTCGCTGGCCAACATTGTTCCGGCCAAGCAGGTGCTGCTCACCCGCGGTCCCGATATATCCTCGGCCGATTATGCCGACGAAACCCTGGCCTACCCCAAGGGCGCCTGGCTGCTGCGTACGCTGGAACAGCGGGCCGGCAGGGCAGTGTTCGATCCCTTCCTGCGCGGCTGGTTCGACGGGCACGCGATGCAGAGCGTGACGACCGACCAGTTTGTAGACTACCTGCGCAAGAACCTGCTGGCGCAGCACCCCAAGGTCATGAGCGACGCCGAGCTCGATGAATGGCTGTATAGCCCCGGCATCCCGGCCAGCGCGCCGCGCGTCACCTCGCGCCGCCTGGCGGCCCTGGACGTGGCCCACGACGCCTGGCTCAAGGGAACGCTGCCGACCGCCAAACTGGGCACCAAGGCGTGGCATGCGATCGAGTGGATCAAGTTCATGAACGATATCGACGGCAAGGCCAGCGTGGCCCAGCTGAAGGACCTGGACCAGGCCTTCGGCCTCGCCCGGTCGAGCAACAACGAGGTGGCCTTCCGCTTTTACCGCGCATCGATCAACGCCGGCTACCGCGGGGTTCGCACGCCGCTCAAGGCCTTCCTGATGGACGTAGGTCGCCGCCGCTTCGTGCTGCCGCTGTACACCGGGCTGCGCAAACACCCGGAAGACAAGGCATGGGCCGTGGCTGTCTATAAAGAGGCGCGCGCCCGCTACCATCCGGTGACGCAGAAAAGCGTCGACAAAGAAATGATTGAGAAATAAGGAGCCCTACCGTGCACCCACTGAATCGCCTTGCCGCCGCCGTCCTGCTGGCGCTGAGCGCCGCCGCCACGGCCGCGCCCACCGCCATCGCCCAGAGCCCGGTGCTGGCCGCCGCGCCTGCCCGCAGCTACGACCTTGACGCCGATGTCGCCCGCATCCTGAAACTGTTCGACGTGCCCGGCATCGCGGTGGCGATCGTCAAGGACGGCAAGGTCATCACCGCGCGCGGCTTCGGCGTGCGTAAGCTCGGCGAACCGGCGCCGGTAGACGGCAAGACCATCTTTGAAGTCGCCTCCAACTCGAAAGCCTTCACGGCGGCCGCGCTCGCGATGCTGGTGGATGAAGGCAAGCTGGCATGGGATGACCCGGTCATCAAGCACCTGCCCGACTTCCAGATGTACGACGCCTACGTCACGCGCGAGATGACGATTCGTGATTTGCTGGTGCACCGCAGCGGCCTGGGGCTGGGCGCCGGCGACCTGCTATGGTGGCCAACCACCAATTTCACGACCGATGAAATCATCCAGAAGCTGCGTTACATCCCGCCGGCGACCAGTTTTCGCAGCGCCTACGCCTACGACAACCTGCTGTATATCGTGGCCGGCAAGGTCATCGCGCTCAAGTCCGGCAAGTCCTGGGGTGATACGGTGCGCGAGCGCATCCTGAAACCGGTCGGCATGAATACGACCACCACCAGCCTGGCCGAAAATGCCGGCAACGCCAATGTATCGGGCCCGCACAGCAAGATCGACGGCAAGATCGCGCTGGTCAAGGCCATGCCGGTCGCTAATGCGGTCGGCGCGGTCGGCATCAACACCAACGCCGAGGATATCGCGCGCTGGATGAACGTGCTGCTCGACGGCGGCGTGCTCGGCAAGGATGCGCAGGGCAAGGAAGTGCGCCTGTTCAGCGCCGCCCAAAGCGTGGAAATGTTCACGCCGCAGACACCGATGAAAATCATGGAACCCAAGCCTGCGCTGGCCGCGACCAAACCGAATTTCTACGCTTACGCCCTTGGATTCCAGGTGCGCGACTACAAGGGTCGCAAGCTGGTCATGCACGGCGGTGCGCTGCAGGGATTTTATTCGCGTGTGCTGATGGTGCCCGAGTCAAAGCTGGGTATCGCCATCCTCACCAATGCCGAGAGCGGCGGGGCGATGACGTCGCTGCAGTACCGGTTGCTGGACCACTACCTCGATGCCGCGCCGACCGACTGGATCAAGGTGATCCACGACATAGAGGCAGAAAAGGTCGAGAAGGACCTGGCGGCGCAAAAGACGGCCAGCAGCACGCGCGCCGCGAAGTCGGCACCTTCGCTGCCGCTCGCTTCCTACGACGGCGACTACCTCGACGCATGGTATGGCACCGTGTCGATCAGACAGGTGGGCGGCAAGCGCCAGATGAGTTTTTCAAAGACGCCGGATTTGACGGGGGAACTGGAGCACTTCCAGCACAACACCTTCATCGTGCGCTGGAAGGAACGCAACCTCAACGCCGATGCTTACGTCACGTTTTCGCTGAACCCCGACGGCAGCATCGAGCGCATGAAGATGGCGCCCGTGTCGGCTGAGATCGACTTCAGCTACGACTTCGCCGACCTGTCGTTCGTACCGGTCAACAAGGCGAAGTGACGGATGTGAGCCGGATTCAGAGTATCAGGGTCCGGCTCAGCAAGATAATCGTGAACAGTCCCAAGCACAGGATAATGACGCCGGACTGCTCCAGCCAGTGCGTGCGCCTGCCCTTGCGCATGGCGCGGGCCGCAATAAAAATCGCCAGGCTGAATGACAGCAGGATCAGGCCTGAAAACACGCCGAGCGTGCTGTTGTGGGAATCGTTGGCGCCCGCGTGAAGCGGCCCGCTGAGCAGGTACAAGGCCCATAGCAGGATTACCGCGCCGAGCGCATATTCAATCCTGGTAATGACGCGAACGAGATTGGGCTTCATGCCCTGATGATAATTACTTATTGGCGCAGCCGGGGCATTTTTTTTGCCCCGGCCTTTCCTTCGATCAAACAACGTTTCCATAAGTCAGTTTACTTCTTGTTCCAGACATCCATCATGTCCTTGGTCCCCTGCAGGCGGATGCCGTTGTCGGACAAAATGGACTCGGTCGCATCGACCATGTCCTTGCGCCGCAGGACGATGTTTTCGCCGCCACGCTGGTCGAAGTGGATCACGATCATCTCGTCCTTCGAGTCGCGCAGCAGCGCCACCATATGGGCCAGGCTGCGTACCGGAACCCTGTTGATCGAGTAGATCACCGAGCCGAAGCGGTTGCTGTAGCCGCTCACCAGCTTGTGCGGGAAGAACGGCGAACTGACCACCACCAGTTCTTCGCGCTCGGGCGTAGGCGCATCGCCGCGGCGCGTCACCAGCGGATTGGCCATGAAACTGTACGCGTTCATCGCGCCCGCGTTGGTCGAAAAGAGCGACAGGAATTCGGCGCTCGCCCGTGAAAAAACGATAGGCCCGTAGATGAAATAGGAGGGATAGCCGCCGTTCAGGTCCGGTATCAGCATCTGGCGTCCTGGCTGCACCGGCACCAGCACTTCCATCTGTTTGCCGCCGCGGACGATCGTCATGGCCACTTTGCCGTTCTTGGCCAGCTGCTGTACGCGGTACTGGAAGCGCACCCGCAGGTTCGCGCCCAGCTTGACCATCGACTGGTTATCCAGCGGCGAGTCGCCGATTTTGGTGATGACATCCCATTCCTTGAGCGGATACGCGGCGCCCTGCTGGGCGGTGCCCTGGACCACCGCGCCCTCGACCGACTTGTCGAGCTTGAGGAAAGCGCGCAGCACGGGATTTTCCAGCGTCTGGGTTTCTGCCACCAGGGCCGGCTTGCCGTCGTACTGGCCGTCGGCGACGTCGCGCAGGAACAGCTCGACTTCTTCGTTCGGAATGATGTAGCCGATGTTCTGGGCGTTGGAGGCTCCGCCGAACGCCAGGCCGACCATCTTGTCGCCGGCGATCGCCGGCCCGCCGCTGTTGCCCGGATTCATGGCCGCGTCGATCTGGATGCGCAGGCCGGAGGTGTCGAGGCTGTAGCCGACGAATTCGATGCGCGACACGATGCCTTTGGTGATCGACAGCGATGAGCCGCCGGTAGGGTAGCCGTAGGCGAACACCTGGTCGCGCACGGCCGGGAGGACGCTCGCGCGCTCCACTGGTGCGTGAGTGTCGAAGAAGGACTCGTCGTCCAGCTTGAGCAGCGCAAGGTCCATGTCACGCGCCACAGCGACGACGGTGGCCGACACTTTGTCGCCGGCCTGGCTGGCCTGGATCTGGACCTGGCTGGCGTAGCCGACCACGTGGGCGTTGGTGAGGATGCGCCTGCCTTCGATGACCACGCCGGAGCCGGTCACTTCGGATGGCGCCGCCTTGCTCCAGGGCTTGAATGGATCGGGGCGGCGCAGCGTGGAGAACACCTTGACCACCGAGTTTTCGAGATTGGCGGGAATCGGCTGGGCCGGGGCGGGCGTTGTCGCTGCGGCCGGCGCGGGCTCTTTTGCACTTTCCTGTGCGTGGGCGATGAGGCTGGACGCGGCGAGTGCCAGCGCTGCGATGAGGCGCGTTCTTTTCATGTTTTTTCAGGGAGTGGTTCCGCATGCGCGGCGTTGCATAGCAATATACACGCTAGACAAGAAGCCGGCCCTTGGATTGGGCCGGCGGTACTGCTTTTATTTCTTGACGAACTTGAGCGTCATGCGGTCGCTCTCGCCGATCGCCAGGTATTTTTCGCGGTCGACGTCCTTGTTGGCCAGTACCGGCGGCAGCGACCAGACACCCTTGTTGTGGTCTGCCGTGTCTTTCGGATTGGCGTTGATTTCCGACTTGGCGACCAGCTTGAAGCCGGCGCTTTCGATCATCTTGATGACGTCCGCTTCATGCAGGTAGCCGCTGTCGGCCTTGACCGGCTTGGAGGCCGGCATGCGATGGTCGACCACGCCGAATACGCCGCCCGGTTTCAGGGCCGTATGCACGCTCTTGAAGATCTCCTTGACCTTGGCGTCGCCTTCGCCGGTCCAGTTGTGGATGTTGCGGAAGGTGACAACCATATCCACGCTGCCTGGGGCGGCGAAGTTGTAGGCCCGCGGCGGCTCGAAAACGCCACGCTGGACCTTGTCGAATATGGCCGCATTGGAGGCGAGCTTCTTGGTCAGGTTGTCGGCATATTTTTTGGCGCCCGTGTTGGTCGACTCCGGCGATTCGCCGGCGGCGATCAGCTTGCCCTTGGCGCGTAAATACGGCGCCAGGATTTCAGTGTACCAGCCGCCGCCCGGGCTCAGTTCGACCACCGTCATGCCTGGCTTGATGCCGAAGAAGCTCAGCGTTTCATACGGATGGCGAGCGCCATCGCGCGCGACGTTGGCCGGCGTGCGGTCCTTGCTTGCAATGGCAGCTTTGAGTGCGTCGTCGGCTTGGGCGGCGCCCGCCAGTCCGGTTGCGAGGAATGCGGCCAGGATCAATCGTTTCATGTAAATATGCCTCCGTTATTGGATGGGATGTTGCAGGAAAAACGTGTCGTATGATCATCGGGTAAGCACGATCTGCGGTCAAGTTGAATCGCATATGCACATTGTGTCCGAAACCAGCTCCGGACAGCACCCCGGACAGCCCGGACAGCCCGGACAGCGGTGCCGGACAGGTGCTGTTCATAAAATCAAGAACTTAAGCATGTGGCATAAACTTTGCATATTCAATTCACTATTTTGCTGTTACTGTTTCAGCAGATTTCTCGGCGGTGCTATGTATGTATATGGCCGTTCAGGTAGTGAACTATCCCAGAGCGGCCACTGCTGCCAGTGATCCGCTGTCCTCGGCGTGAGTATTAGGAGATACAATGGAACGACGTGCTTTTCTCAACATCAGCGGCCTGGCATTAGGCACGATGCTGGTGCCGGTTTTCGGCAACGCGATCGCAGCTGAAGATCTACTCAGCCCCCTCGCTGCGAAATTCAAAAAGACGCTGGCCGATACTGCCCTCAGCGCCGCCACGCAAGCCGGCGCAAGCTACTGCGACGTGCGCATCGGCCGCTACCTGAACCAGTTCATCACCACGCGCGACCTGAACGTCGAAAACGTCGTCAATACCGAATCCGCCGGGGTAGGCGTGCGCGTCATCTGCAACGGCGCCTACGGCTTCGCCGCCACCAGCGACATGTCGCCCGACGCGGTTGCCGCAGCCGCGCGCCAGGCGGTCGCCATTGCCAAGGCCAATTCCAAGCTGCAGGCCGAACCGGTGCGCCTTGCGCCCGTCAAGGGCATGGGTGAAGTATCCTGGGCCACGCCAATCAAGAAGGACTGGCGCACCGTGCCGATCAAGGAAAAGGCTGAACTGCTGATCGCCGCCAACAAGGCCGGCATGGAAGGCGGCGCGAGCTTCATGCAGTCGCTGATGTTCCAGGTCAACCAGCAAAAATATTTCGCTTCCACCGACGGCTCCTACATCGACCAGGACGTGCACCGCATGTGGATGCCGGTGTTCGCCACCGCGGTCGACAAGGCCACCAACAAATTCCGTTCGCGCCAGGGCCTGTCGTCGCCGGTTGGCATGGGTTACGAATACCTGGACGCGCGCAAGGAAGACAAGGTCAAGGCTGCCGGCGGCGTTTGCACGCTGTACAACAACAGCTACGACCTGATCGAAGATGCGCGCGCATGCGGGCGCCAGGCCAAGGAAAAGCTGACCGCCAAGTCCGTCGTTCCGGGCAAGTACGACCTGGTGCTCTCGCCCGAGCACATGTACCTGACGATCCACGAATCGGTTGGCCACCCGACCGAACTCGATCGCGTGATGGGCTACGAAGCCAATTACGCCGGCACCAGTTTCGCCACGCTCGACAAGTGGGAGACCAAGAAATTCAAGTACGGCTCCGAGCGCGTCAACATCACCGCCGACAAGACCGTGCAAGGCTCGCTGGGCGCGGTCGGTTACGACGATGAAGGTGTCAAGTGCAAGCGCTGGGACATCATCAAGGACGGCATCCTGGTCAACTACCAGGCCACGCGCGACCAGGCCCACATCATCGGCGAGAAAGAGTCGCATGGCTGTTCGTACGCCGACAGCTGGAGCAGCGTGCAGTTCCAGCGCATGCCGAACATCTCGCTCGCGGCCGGCAAGCAGAAGCTGACCCCGGACCAGATGGTTGCCGACGTCAAGAAGGGCATCTACATCGTTGGCGCCGGTTCGTTCTCGATCGACCAGCAGCGCTACAACTTCCAGTTCGGCGGCCAGCTGTTCTACGAAATCAACAACGGCAAGATTGGCGCGCCAATCGAAGACGTCGCCTACCAGTCCAATACCCAGGAATTCTGGAACGCCTGCAGCGCAATCTGCGACGAGCGCGATTGGCGCATGGGCGGTTCCTTCTTCGATGGAAAAGGTCAGCCTAGCCAGGTCAGCACGGTGTCGCACGGTTCGAGCACGACGCGCTTCAACGGCATCAACGTCATCAATACCGCTCGCAAAATCGGCTAAGCCAGGAGACCGCACATGAAACTACTGAGTCAAGAAGAAACCAAGCGCATTTGCGACCGCGTGATGTCGTTCACCAAGGCCGACGAATGCATCGTCAACCTGAGCGGCAGCCGCACTGGCAACATCCGCTACGCGCGCAACAACGTTTCCACCGCCGGCCTGGTCGAGGACACCAACCTGGCCGTGAGCGTCGCCTTCGGCAAAAAACAGGGCACCGTCACGATCAACGAGTTTGACGACAAATCGCTGCAAAAGGCCGTTCGGACCGCGGAAGACCTGGCCCGCCTGGCTCCCGAGAATCCGGAGTTCATGCCGGCCGTGAGCAAGCAGGCTTTCAAGCCCAGCGCGACCTTCAGCAAGGCGACCGCCGCGATCGATCCGGAATTCCGTGCGCAGACCGCGGCCTACAGCATCGAGGCCAGCCGCAAGAACAAACTCGTGGCAGCCGGGTTTTTCACCGATGACACCTCGTTCCAGGCCATCGCCAATTCGAACGGCGTGTTCGGTCACCAGGAATCGACCGGCATCGACTTCACCTGCACCGTGCGCACCGAAGACGGGCGCGGGTCGGGCTGGGTCAAGCGCGCGGCCACCGACGTCAGCCGTTTCGATGCGCGCGAAGCGTCCGAAGTGGCGATCGAAAAGGCCTTGCGTTCGGTCGAGGCCAAGGCGCTGGAACCGGGCCGCTACACGGTGATCCTGGAGCCGGCCGCCACCTCGGACCTGATCGGCTTCATGCTGTCGGGCTTTGACGCACGTTCAGCTGACGAAGGCCGCAGCTTCCTGTCCAAGAAAGGCGGCGGCACGCGCCTGGGCGAAAAGCTGTTCGACCAGCAGGTCAACATCTGGTCCGACCCGTGGGACAAGGACATCGCGGTCCTGCCATGGGATGGCAACAACCAGCTGGCGCGCGAGCACATGGACATCATCAAGGATGGCCGCGTATCGGCGCTCGACTATTCGCTGTTCTGGGCCAAGAAGAAAGGCGTGCGCGCCGTTGGAGCTCCAGGCAATATGATCATGGGCGGCACCAATAAATCGACCCAGGAACTGATCGCCAATACCAAGAAGGGCGTGCTGGTCACCCGCACCTGGTACATCCGCATGGTCGATCCGCAATCGGTGCTGCTGACGGGGCTTACCCGCGACGGTACTTTCTATATCGAGAACGGCAAGATCAAGCATCCGATCAAGAACTTCCGTTTCAATGAAAGTCCGGTGACGATGCTGAACAATATCGAGGAAATCGGCAAGCCGGTGGTGATCGCCGGCGACGAGTCGCAATACTCGCTGATGATCCCGCCGATGAAGGTCCGCGACTTCAACTTCACGTCGCTGTCCGACGCGGTTTAATGCAGTTTGCCCGCACCCTGCAAAGGGTGCGGGTTTCAAGGAAGTTGGAGAGACAGTGGAACGACGTACCTTCCTTAAAATCGGCGGCGGCGCCGCCGGCGCCATGCTGGTTCCTGTATTCGGCAACGCGATCGCGGCCGAAGACTTGATGAACCCGATGGCCGTGGCCTTCAAAAAATCCCTGGCCGATGCCGCGCTCAATGCGGCAACCAAGGCCGGAGCGAGCTACTGCGACGTACGCATCGGCCGCTACCTGAACCAATACATCATCACGCGCGACCTGAACGTCCAGAACGTCGTCAACACCGAATCGTCGGGCGTGGGCGTGCGCGTGCTCGCCAACGGCGCCTACGGCTTCGCTTCGACCAACGACATGACCCCCGACAGCATCGCCAATGCAGCGCGCCAGGCAGTGGCCATCGCCAAGGCCAACGCCAGGCTGCAGAGCGAGCCGGTGCGCATGGCGCCGGTCAAGGGCGTGGGGGAAGTGAGCTGGGCCACACCGATCAAGAAGGACTGGCGCACGGTGCCGGTCAAGGAAAAGGCCGAGATGCTGATCGCGGCCAACAAGGCGGGCATGGATGCCGGCGCGAGTTTCATGACGGCGACCCTGTTCCAGGTCAATCAGCAAAAATATTTCGCATCGACCGACGGATCGTATATCGACCAGGACGTGCACCGCCTCTGGGCGCCGTTCACCGCCACCGCGGTCGACAAGGTCAACAACCGCTTCCGCACCCGCGCCAGCCTGGCCGCGCCGGTCGGCATGGGCTATGAATACTTCGATGCGCTCGCGGCGGACAAGGTGCAGGCCGCCGGCGGCGTGACGACGCTCTACACCCGCTCCTACGATATCGCCGAGGATGCGCGCGCCGCCGGCCGCCAAGCCCGCGAAAAGCTCAGCGCCAAGTCGGTCGAGCCGGGCAAGTACGACCTGGTTCTCAGTCCCGACCACCTGTTCCTGACGATCCACGAATCGGTCGGCCACCCTACCGAACTCGATCGCGTGCTGGGCTACGAAGCGAACTACGCAGGCACAAGTTTCGCCACGATCGACAAGTGGGAGACAAAAAAATTCAAGTTCGGCTCCGAGCGCGTCAACTTCATCGCCGACAAGAACGAGCCGACCTCGCTGGGCGCGGTCGGCTACGACGACGAAGGCGTGCCAGCCAAGCGCTGGAACATCATCAAGGACGGCATCCTGGTCAACTACCAGGCCACGCGCGACCAGGCCCACATCATCGGCGAAAAGGAGTCGCACGGCTGCTCCTACGCCGACAGCTGGAGCAGCGTGCAGTTCCAGCGCATGCCCAATATCTCGCTGGCGGCCGGCAAGGAGCGCCTCACCCCCGACGAAATGGTCAAGGACGTCAAGAAAGGGATCTACATCCTCGGCCGCGGGTCGTATTCGATCGACCAGCAGCGCTACAACTTCCAGTTCGGCGGCCAGCTGTATTTCGAGATCAAGGACGGCAAGATCGGCAGCCAGCTTGAGGACGTGGCCTACCAGTCCAATACCCAGGAATTCTGGAACGCCTGCAGCGCGATCTGCGACCAGCGCGACTGGCGCATGGGCGGCTCCTTCTTCGACGGCAAGGGCCAGCCTAGCCAGGTCAGCGCGGTGTCGCACGGTTCGAGCACCACGCGCTTCAACGGCATCAACGTCATCAATACCGCTCGCAAGATCGGCTAAAGGATAGGGCACGATGAAACTTCTGAACCAGGATGAAGCAAAGCGCATCTGCGACCGCGTGCTGGGGTTTTGCAAGGCCGATGAGTGCCGCGTGACGATCGCCGGCGTTCGCACCGGGAACATCCGCTATGCGCAAAACTCGGTCTCCACTGCCGGCCTGGTGGAAGACATGCAGCTGACCGTGGGAGTGGCCTTCGGCAAGCGCCAGGGCACAGCGACCGTCAACGAGTTCGACGACAAGTCGCTTGAAAAGGCGGTGCGTCGCGCCGAGGACGTCGCCCGTCTGGCGCCGGAGAATCCGGAGTTCATGCCAGCCATCGGCAAGCGGTTGTACAAGCCGTCGAATACCTTCGTGCGCGAGACCTCGCTCATCGATCCAGATTACCGGGCCGAGGTGGCGGCGCACAGCATCCTCGCGGGGCGCAAGGACAAGCTGCTGACGGCCGGCTTTTTCGTCGACAGGACCGGTTTCTCGACGATCGCCAATTCCAACGGTGTGTTCGCGCACCAGGAGTACACCGACCTCAGTTTCACCTGCACCGCGCGCACCGAAGACGGTCGCGGTTCCGGATGGGTGACCCGTTCGGCCACCGACGCGCGCCGCTTCGATGCGCGCGAGGCTTCGGCGGTCGCCATCGAAAAGGCCTTGCGCTCGGTTGAGGCCAGGGCGCTCGAGCCGGGCCGCTACACGGTCATCCTGGAGCCGGCTGCAACGTCGGAGCTGGTAGGCCGCATGTTCAACGCCTTCGACGCGCGCCAGGCCGACGAAGGACGCAGCTTCCTGTCCAAAAAAGGCGGCGGCAACCGCCTGGGCGAAAAGCTGTTCGATGAACAGATCAACATCTGGGCCGATCCGTGGGACAAGGACGTGCCGGTGCTGCCATGGGACAATCAGTCGATGCTGCCGCGCGAACGCACCGACGTCGTCAAAAACGGCCGCATCGCCGCGCTGGGCTACTCGCACTACTGGGCGAAAAAACATAACACCCGCCCCACCGCGCGTCACGGGAACATGATCATGTCCGGCGGGACCAAATCACTCGAAGAGCTGGTGGCCTCGACCAAGAAGGGCATCGTCGTCACGCGCACCTGGTACATCCGCCAGGTCGATCCGCAGTCGCTGCTGCTGACGGGCCTCACGCGCGACGGCACCTTCTACGTCGAGAACGGCAAGATCAAGCACCCGGTCAAGAACTTCCGCTTCAACGAGAGCCCGGTGTCGATGCTCAACAATGTCGATGAACTGGGCAAGCCGCAAATCATCGGCGGCGACGAAGTCAACTACCAGATGGTGATCCCGCCGATGAAGATCCGCGACTTCAATTTCACGTCCCTGTCGGACGCGGTGTAGGCGGCAGTGGCGGCTCGCAGTGTCGATTTCTATTTCACGCGCCTGATGTACGACTCGGGCGACTGGGATGTGGACATCCGCATGCCCAGCAATGTGCTCAACTCGCTGGTCGAATACACGACCTTGCGGGTCGACCCGGCCGAGCGGGTGATCGCGCTGTCGGACCCGAAAATGCTGGAGGCGCCGTTCTGCTACCTGGCCGGGCACAAGCTGGTGCAGTTCACCCCGGCCGAGCGCAAGAACTTCGAGCGCTATGTGCGTGGCGGCGGCTTCATTTTCGTGGACGACTGCAACCATGATATCGACGGCCTGTTCGCCAAGTCCTTCGAGGCCGAGCTGGCGCGCATGTTCGGGCCCAAGGCGCTGAAGAAAATCCCGAATACCCATCCGGTGTATTCGAGCTTCTTCAAGTTCGACGGCCCGCCCAACACCGGCAACGAACTCAATGGCTGGGGCGACGACCTGGTGCACGATTACCTGAAGGCGATCGAGATCAACGGACGCGTGCGGGTGCTGTACTCGAACAAGGATTACGGCTGCGAGTGGGATTACGACTTTCGCAACAAGCGCTGGCTGGTCATCGACAACACCCGCTTTGCGGTCAATATTATTCAGTATGCTTTGGGAGCCTGATTGTGTCGGAACGTGATGCGGTAGCGTGGAATGAAAATGAGATTGCCGACCTGACGGCCAAGGTGGCCGAGCTCAAGTCGAGCATGTCGAAGGTGATCATCGGCCAGGATTACGTGATCGAGTCGCTGATCATCTGCCTGCTGGCCGGCGGCCACGCACTGGTCGAAGGCGTGCCGGGACTGGGCAAAACGCTGCTGGTCAAGTCGCTGGCGCAGGCCACCGACATGCAGTTCCGGCGCGTGCAGTTCACGCCCGACCTGATGCCGTCCGATATCGTCGGCACTGAAATCCTCGAAGAGGACACCACCACGCGCCAGCGCGTGTTCCGCTTCCAGCAAGGCCCGGTGTTCACCCAGGTCCTGCTGGCCGACGAGATCAACCGCGCGCCGCCCAAGACCCAGTCCGCGCTGCTTGAGGCGATGCAGGAACGCTCGGTCACCTTCGCCGGGCAAACCCACAAGCTGCCGCAGCCTTTCTTCGTGCTGGCCACCCAGAACCCGATCGAGCAAGCCGGCACCTACCCGCTGCCCGAAGCCCAGCTTGACCGCTTCCTGCTGCGCATCGACGTCGGCTATCCGACCGAGGACGAAGAGATGGCCATGGTCTCGGCCACCACCCACGCCGGTTTGGCCGATGCGACGCCGGCGATGGATGTTGCCAGCCTGCTGCGCCTGCAGCTGCTGGTGCGCGACATCGAGATCGGCGAGCACCTGCTGCGCTACGCCACTCGCCTGGTGCGCGCCACGCGTCCGCAGGACAGCAAGGTTGGTAGCGTCATCAAACACGTTGGATGGGGCGCCGGTCCGCGTGCAGGCCAGGCGCTGGTCCTGGCCTCGAAGGCGCGCGCGCTGATGCACGGCCGCCTGGCGGTCACGCGCGACGATATCGGCGCCATGCTGCTGCCGGTGCTGGCGCACCGCGTGCTGCGCAATTTCGAGGCCGAGGCGGACGGGATTGCGATCGCCGACATCCTGATCGCGCTGCGCAGCGAAATCAAAGTCGACTGAGACCGCTACATCAATGCTGTCGACGTCCGCGCTGATTGCGCAAACCTCCGATCTTGACCTGATCATCCGGCACGTGCTTGCCGGACTCGGGCACGGCCTGCACGCCGGCCGCGAACGCGGTGCGGGCGTCGAATTTTCGGAATACCGGGCCTATGCGCCCGGGGACGAGTGGCGCCGGGTCGACTGGAAGCTGATGGCGCGCGCCGACCGCTACTATGTGCGCGAGGCCGAGCGCGACAGCCATGTCGCCGTCTGGCTGTGGCTTGACGCCACCGCGTCGATGGCCGAACCGAGCCGCACAGTCGGCGGCCTGGACAAGCTGTGGTACGCGCGCACCATCCTGGCCTGCGTGGCGGCCATCGCCCAGCGCCAGGGCGACGCCTTCGGCCTGGTCGTGTGCAGCGGCGACCGCGTGCGCTTCACGCCCGCTTCGCGCGGCCCGCGCCAGCTGCACCGGGTGCTGGCGCAGCTGTCGAAGGCCGAAGCGACGGGCGGCCTGCCCGGCACCGACTCCTTGCGCGCGAGCCTGCACTTCGCACGTTCTCCCAGCCTGATCTTCGCTGCCAGCGACTTCCTCGACTGGCCTTCACCGCAATCGGAAGCCTTGCTGCGCCTGCGCCGCATGCACCATGACGTGCGCGCGCTATGCCTGCACACCGAGGCCGAGCGCGACGCCAGCTTCACCCTGGACAAGGCTTACCGCGACCCGGAGCAGGCGGAAGGTGTATTCCGCTTCGCCGCTGACACCGTAGGTGCGTACCGCAAAGGCCGCGAGGAGCACTTCGCGAACGTCATGTCGGAATGCCGCAAGAACGACATCCCGGCGCTGGCGGCCTGTATTGAGCAGCCGCTGCCGGCGGTGCTGCGTGCATGGTTGCGCCTTGCGGGGCGCGCATGACCAGCCTGTGGTGGTGGGCGCTCCCGGTACTGCTGCTGCCGATCTGGTGGCACCGGCAGAAACGCGAACGCGCCAACTCGCAGCAGCTGGCAACCGCGCGTTTCCTGCCTCGCACCGATCCGCTGCAACAGCGCATGTGGCGCTGGGTCGACCGCGTCTTGCTGCTGGTGCGCCTGCTGCTGCTGGCCACCGTGATCGCCTGGCTGGCCGACCTGGTGCTGCCATGGCGCGGCGACACGGTGCTGATCGCACCTGGTACCGACAGCGCCTGGGCCTCGCAGCAGGTGTCGCAGGCCGGCTTTGGGAAGGCCGCCCGCATCGACTTGCCTACGCCGGACGCGTTTGGCTGGATGGCGCAGCACGAGCGCGAATGGCGGCCCGATGCCAGGCTCCTCGTACTGGGGAAGGTGCCGATGCCGGCCGCCATGCCGCGCTTGCGGCACCAGGTCACCGTGCGCGCCGCTGCAGCGCCGTTTGCCGTGACCGAACAGCGCGTTGCCATTGTCAGCAAGCGGGCGGACCAGTGGCGCAGCCTGTTCGCGGCGCTCGACGGCCCGCGCCGCTATGTCGTCGATCCGGAGCCAAATGCGAACTCCGAGGTGGTGATATGGGACGTCCCCGAGGCGCCGCCTGCGAACTTGCGCGCGCCCCTCTGGTGGGTCGCCAATGCCACCGCATTCCCTGAACTGAAAAACGCTCCTGCCGTGGACGGCCTGCGCTACGCCGACAGTGAGCGCGGTCGCCTGTGGACGTCAAGCGCCTGGCCGCCTGCCGATGCCGCCGCCGCGCGTGCACTATTCGAGACCTGGCAGCGCCTGCACTACGCGCCGGTGCCTTATGCGGTTCCGCCCCAAGCGATCGCCGCCTCGCCGACTGCGGGCATGGCGCCTGCCAGCGGTGCCTTGCACTACCTGCTGGCGTTCGCGCTGCTGGCGCTATTTGCACTCGAACGGATATTGGCCCATGCAAGCCGACGCTGACATCATCGGCCGACTGCTGCTCGCTGCTGTGCGGCGGCGCGCGCCATTATGGCTTGTGGTGGTGCTGCCGTGGTGCCTGCTGCTGTCCGTGCCTGGCGCGCTTGCCGCCCTGGCGTGCGTGGGTTGGGACTTCTTCCGCATGCGCGCACTAGTGCAGCGCGACTGGTCACGCTGGCTCGACGGCACTGTTGCTGCCTTCGAGGACAGCAGCGCCTTGCTGGTGCGCGCCGATTCGCCTGTGGCTGCGCTGCAGCGGCAGCGCCTGCTGGCGCGGGTGTCCACATCCTTGAGCAAGCCTGTCCTGGCCGGGATCGCATCGCGCCGGGTGAGCTTCGACTGGCAATGGCCTGCACTGAGCCTGCTTGGCGCGCTGCTTTTCTGGGGCTGGCACGCGCCGCGCGCCGTGCCAGTGGCGCCTGCGGTAAAGGCGCGCCTGGCCGCCGAGGCGAGCGGCATTGTCGTCAAGATCTCGCCGCCCAAGTACACCGGCGTGGCGCGTTTCGAATCCGCCCCGCGTGACCTGCAAGTGCCGCAGAACAGCAGCGTGGAGTGGTGTCTCAAAAAGCCGCAGGCGGCCGATACGGGGCTCGAACTAAGCGATGGCCAGGTCCTGAAAATCGGGCGCGACTGCGCGCGCTGGAAGGCGGCCGAGTCGGTTTTCTGGCGCTGGGAGGGCAAGCGCTACAAGCTGCTGGTGCTGGCCGACCAGGCGCCCCAGGTCACCATCGCCGCGCCGCGCGACATGCTGCAGGTATTGGCCGCCAACACCACGAGCGCCACCGTCACCGTCGCGGTACGCGATGATTACGCCGTCACGCGTGCCTCCCTGCACATGACGCTGGCGCGCGGCAGCGGCGAGAACATCCGCTTCAGCGACCGCGAAGTGCCGCTGCCGGGGTCGAGCGACCCGCGCGTGCGCAACTGGTCGAAGCAATGGTCATTGGCCGAACTGGGCATGGAACCGGCCGACGAACTGTACTTCTTCGTCCGCGCGACCGATAACGCCGAGCCGCCGCACACCGTCGTCTCGCCCACCTACACGCTGCGCCTTCCGGGGCCGGTGGCGGTGGAAGAGGAATCGACCGCCTTGCCGATGCTGGTCAAGCCCGAAAACCTGCGCAGCCAGCGCCAGATCATCATCGACACCGAGCAGCTGCTGGCCGACGTCAAGGCCAACCCGCGCCTGCCGGCCTTGCGTGCGCGCAGCGAAGCGATTGCCGGCGACCAGGCCATGCTGCGCCGCCGCTACGGCCAGTTCCTCGGCGAGGAATCGAGCCTGTTCGGTGGCGACGACCACGAAGCGCCTGGCGCCAAGCACGACATCGTGGCCGAATACGGGCACGCGCACGACCAGGCCGAGAACGCGACCCTGTTCGATGAAGCCACCAAGAAGGTGCTGCGGCGCGCATTGTCGGCCATGTGGGACGCCGAGAAGGCCCTGCGCATGATTACGCCCTCAACCGCACTGGCGCCGGAATACAAGGCGCTGGCGGCGATCAAGGAGCTGCAGCAGGCCGACCGCATCTACCTGCACAAGACATCGTTCGCGCCGCCGCCCCTGAAGGAAGAGATCCGCATGACCGGCGACGTGGTCGGCACCAAGAGCTACCGGCGCGAGCAGGCCGGCCCGGACGAAGCGATGCCGCCCGAGGTGCGCGCACTGCTGCAGGCGCTGGCCGCCGATGGCGCCTTGCCGGCGCTGTGGAGCAGGACCGCACAGGACTGGATCCGCGCCCGCATCACGAACGACGAGCAGCGCCTGGAAGCCCAGCGCGCAGTGCAGGACGTGGCCGATGGCTGCGCCACCTGCCGTCCCGTGCTGCGCGCCTGGCTGCGCGGCGCCATCACGCAGGCCCCGGTCCTGCTGCAGGCAAGCCCGCAGGCAGAAACACCATTTACACGCGCGTGGCGCAAGGGAGCCAAGCCGTGATTGCCGCCATCCTGATCGCGCTGACTGGCCTTGCCAGCGCCGCAGTTTATTGCCTTCGCCACAAATGGATCGATGCGCTGCTGGTCCTGCTTGCGGCGGCGGGGCTCGCCGGCCTCACAGGCGATTTTTCCATGCCTGGCAAGCAGGTGGCGACGCTGACGATCGAATCGAACGATACGGCGCCGTTATTCAATGATGCGGCGGTCATAAAGCTCAACGGCGACGGCCTGCGAGCGTCGCAGTGGCATGATCTGCCCGCGCGAAAACTCGAATGGAAGCCGGCGGCGGGCGACGTGCTGCACCTAGATTTTCCTCGTGTCGTGACGCCCGGACGCATGTTCCGGCTGACGGCCACAATGCCGCAGGCCGCCAGCCGGCGCCTGCAACTGCTCGCCGAGAACGGCCAGGTGATCGCGGAAGCGGCCGGGCAGGGCGCCGCGCTCACGGTCCAGTGGATGCCACCCGTGGCCGAGACGCTGCTGTTCAAGGCGCGCCTGCTCGATGCGAACGGCAAGGTGCTTGCCGAAGGGCCGGTGCCGTTCGAGGTGCGCGAGACCGCGCCGCTGCAGGTGAAAGGCCGCTTCGGTTCGCCGTCCTTCGACGCCAACGCACTCAATCTGCTGCTGGCCAACAGCAATGCCGTGCTCGACTGGCAAGTCACGCTCGGCAAGACGGTCACGCGCAGCGAGACGGCGCGCACGGAAATAGCCCGGCCTGACCTGCTGGTGGCCGATGCCGCCTATCTCGAGCGGCTGTCCGATTCGGCGCGCGGGGCACTGCTGGCGCAGGTTGCGGCGGGCTCGCCATTGCTGGTGCTGGCCGCGAATGCGCGTGAACCGCAGTTCTGGTCGCGCACACTGCAACTGCAGTTGAAAGCGCAGCCTGACGCCAAGGCCGCCGGCGCGCCGCTGGCGATGCTGACCGCCCCGTTCAACCCGGTCGCTGGCGGGCCATGGGCAGCCGCGGGAGACCGGGCCTGGTCGCGGCCATGGGAAAAAGGACGGATCGTGTGGCTGGGCGTGAGCGAGTGGCACCGGTATGCGATCAGCGAGCCGCAGGCGCTTGGCGTGTGGTGGCAGGACGTGCTGGACCGCGCGGGGATTCGACGCGAAGAGAGCCTGACCTGGATCGATCCGGAGGACATGCCGCTTCCGGGTCAGCGGCTCGAGGTATGCGCGCAAGGCGTCAGCGGCGAGCTGGCTTTTCCCGACTTGAAGCAGACACTGACGTGGCAGCGGCGGCCCGACAAGGCCGATTCGGCGTGCGTGGCTGTGTGGCCAGCCGCATCCGGATGGCTGAAGATGCACACCGGCGGAAAGGCGGGACAGTTGTACGTGTACGCGAAACAGGACTGGCCGCTGTGGCAGAAGGCGCAGCGCCGCGATGCAACGGCGCGCTATGTCGCGCGAACTCCAACTGCGCCGGGGAAAAGCACCGTGCCGATGCCTGCGTGGCCGTTTGCCCTGTTGTTTGCGGCGGCGATTCTGCTGCTGTGGTGGCGCGAACGAAGTTAGTGGTCCTGCATCCAGGACTTCAAGCCCGTCACCCATCGCTTGGCCGGCAAATTCATGCTCTTCTTGATCGCGTTGGCGCGCTCGTACAGCACGCTGAAATCGATTTGCGGCGCCTTCTTGAATGCGACCACGACGATGTTCGCGTCGTGCACTTCAGGTAGCCACACCACGGCGTCGAACACCAGTTCCATGTTCTGCAGGTTCTTGTCGTAGTTCGAAAAATCCCCGAAGACATTGGTGGTCATGATGCCGTCGTCGGTCAGGCAATCGAGGCAGGCCTGGTAGAACTCGGGCGAATCGAGGACCGGGCCGCGCGCTTCCTCGTCGTACAGGTCCACCTGCAGCACGTCGACCGTGTTGTGGTTGGCCGGGTCGCATACAAAATCCATTGCGTCCATCTCGCGCACGTCCAGCCGGCCGTCATTGGGCGGCAGGCCAAACAGCGCCTGGCAGATTGCGATCACATTGGGATTGAGTTCGGCCACGGTGACCCTGGCATTGGGAAAGCGCTGATAGCTGAACTTGGTCAGCGCGGCGCTGCCCAGGCCCAGCTGGACGATGTGCTTCGGATTGGCCATGAACAGCATCCACATCATCATCATCTGAACGTATTCGAGTTCGATATTGTCGGGCTTGGCCAGGCGCATCGCGCCCTGCACCCAGGAGGTACCAAGGTGCAGCGAGCGTACCCCCTTGAATTCGGTGGTCGTGGCGGGCGGGTGGCCGGGCGCGTTGTAGCGGCTGGCTGGCGAGTGGTCGGACATGCCGCGATTTTACAGGTTCGCCGCCGGCAGGATCAAGGCGACCGTCAAACCCCCGCCTTCGCGGTTGCCCAGCGTGATGCGCCCGCCGTGGGCCTCGGCGATCTCGCGTGCCAGCGCCAGGCCCAGCCCGGTGCCGCTGCGCTTGGTCGAGTAGAACGGCACCAGCGCATTGGTCAGCACCGCGTCGTTCATGCCCTGGCCACGGTCCATCACTTCGATCCGCAGCATGCCCAGCGCAGCCTTGACGTGCAATTCAACCTTGTCCGGCGCCGAGCCCGATTCGTGGGCGTTCTTGAGCAAGTTCAGGAGCGCCTGTTCCATCTGGGCCGGATCGAAGCTGGCCGTTTCGGCGGGCAGCTTGCCCACCACTTTGAATTGAACTTCCGACGCCAGACGTTCGACGAATCCATCCCAGCTGCAGCTTTCCAGGTGCGGCGTCGGCAGCTTTGCGAAGCGCGCGTAGCCGAGGATAAAGGTCTCGAGGTGGCGGGTGCGCTCCTCGATCGTTTCGAGGATTTGCGGCAGGCGGTCGGTCTGGCCGCGCCGCACGAGTTCGGCGCCCGAGTGGGCCAGCGAGGTCAGGGGCGCCAGCGAATTGTTCAGTTCATGGCTGATCACGCGGATGACTTTTTTCCAGGTCTGCACTTCCTGGCGGCGCAGTTCCTGGGTCAGCTGGCGCAGCAGCAGCAGTTCGTGCTTGCGGCCGTTCAGGCTGAAGCTGCGGCGCGCCAGATGGTACACCTCTTCCTCGTCCTTGTCGGCCACGGTGAACAGGCCGTCACCGCCGCGCGCGAGCGCATCGCCCAGCGCGGACGACGACTGCTCGACGATGTCGGGAAGGTGGTGGCCTTCGAGTTTGCGCCCCTGGTTCAGCAACTGGCGCGCGGCCACGTTGGCGTAGACGATGGCGCTGGCCCCGCCCACCAGCAGCATTGCCACCGGCGTGTTCTGGACCATGGTGTCGAGCAGCAGTTCGCGCTGGACCAGCGCCAGACGCTGCTCGCGCAGCACGTGGCCGAGCGCATTGTGCGATGCCACCAGGTCGGCCAGTTCGTCGTTTTGCGGCCAGTGCAGGCTGAAGGAAAAGTCACCGTCCTTGTAGCTGGTGACCGTGCCTTCCAGGGCGCGAAACAGCGACAGGATAGGCTGGATCTGCGCCCGTATCGTAATGATCGCGATCGGCACCACGCAGGCCAGGCAAATCGCACTGACCAGGAACGGACGGTTCGGCAGGAACTGGTTAAGCACGAGCGTGATGATGATGCCGAGCGCCAGCAAGGTGGCCACCAGCGCCGACCAGCGCGTTACCAGGGACAGGCGCAGCTTCACCGCGCGATGCCCAGGCGCTCCATGCGGCGGTACAGCGCCTGGCGCGACAAGCCCAGTTCGGCCGCCGCCTGCGCCACCACGCCGTGTGCGCGCGCCAGCGCGTTGGTGATCGCTTCGCGGTCTGGCTCCGCTTCAAGGTTCGGTGCTGCGTTCAATGGCAAACCCAGGTCGGTGGCCTTGATGATGTCGCCGGTGGCGAGCAGGCCCGCGCGCGCCATCACGTTTTTTAGCTCGCGCACGTTGCCCGGCCACGGGTGCGCCATCAGTGCGGCCTGCGCGCAGTGGTCGAGCGACTTGCCGCGCGCGAGGAAGCTGGCGGCCAGCGGCAGGATGTCGGCCGGGCGCGCCGCCAGCGGCGGCAAACGCAGTTCGATGACATTGAGGCGGTAGAACAGGTCTTCGCGGAAGGTGCCGGCGCGGATCATGGCGCCCAGGTCGGCATTGGTGGCGCTGATCACGCGCACCTTGACCTGGCGTTCGCGGTTCGAGCCCAGGCGTTCGAAGCGCCCCGTTTCGAGCACCCGCAGCAGTTTCATTTGCCCGGCCAGCGGCAGGTTGCCGATCTCGTCGAGGAACAGGGTGCCGCCGTCGGCCGCCTCGAATTTGCCTTCGCGCGCCTTGGAAGCGCCCGTGTAAGCGCCGGCGTCGGCGCCGAACAGCTCCGCCTCGATCAGTTCGGCCGGCAGCGCGCCGCAATTGAGCACGACGAAGGGACCGTCGCGGACCGACGAATTGGCCTGGATGATTTCGGCGATGCGTTCCTTGCCGGTGCCATTCGGGCCGCTGATCAAAATCGGCACGTCGGCGCGCGCCACCTGGCAGGCCAGGTGCAGGATGCGTTCGGTGGCCGCATCCTGCCACACCATGCCGCGCAGGTCGAAACCCTGTTCAAGATCGCGTCGCTGGCGCCGCTCGCGCTGCGCGTGTTGCAGCAGCGTGCGGTTGGCCTGGCCCAGTTCGAGCAGGTTGGTGACGGTGGCGATCAGGCGGTGGTCGTTCCACGGCTTGGACAGGTAGTCGGCCGCGCCGGACTTGACCAGGTCGACCGCCGCGTCCAGGTGCGTCCAGGCGGTCAGCAGGATGACCGGCAGGTCAGGATGGCGCTTGCGGATCTCGCGGAACAGCGCCTTGCCTTCCTCGCCGGAGGTGGTGTCGGCGGTGAAATTCATGTCCTGGATGACCAGGTCGACGCTGTTGCGGGCCAGTAGCGTCAGTCCCTCGTCGGGGGACGCCGCGCGCAAGGCATCGATGTCGTGCAGTGAAAACAGGACATCGAGTGCGATGGCGACAGCGGCGTTGTCGTCGATAATCAGTACAGTAGGCATGGCGCTAGCATACCATCGACGAAGAAAAATCAGGCACTGCGCGTGGCCAGTGCCGGCGAGGTGCTCGCTGCGCGCCAGGCCGGGCCGTACACGGCAAGGATGCCCAGCGCATAGAACACGCCAACGCCCGAGAACAGGTACACCAGCGGCAGGCGCGCCATTTCCAGCTTGCTGACCAGGAGCTGGTTCAGCGCGATCGCCAGCAGCACGCCGCACACCACGCCCAGGCTGGTGATCATCACGTTTTCAGTGATGAAGTAGCGCAGGATGTCGACCCGCCGTGCGCCCAGCGCGCGCCGCACGCCGATCTGCTTGCGGCGCTGCGTGACCCACAGGCTGGCCATGCCGACGATGCCGCTGGCGGTAATGACGAGCAGCAGAACGCTGACGGTGACCAGCATCCACGACATGGCGATATCGGCGCGATAACGTTCGGTACGGTCTTCGGTCGAGGTGCGCGACTTGACGATCAGGGGAACGCCGGCCGACTTGATCAGCGCCGCTTCGGCTTCCTTGAGCACGCGGTCACGCTGGCCTGGCTCGGTGCGCACCACGTAGGTATTGCGGATGGTGCCGCCCAGCCGGCGATCGGGCAGCATGGTCGAAAATTCGCCTTCCTCGTCGACCTGCGCCCATGGCGATTGCAGGCGCTCGACCACGCCGATGACCTGGGTCGGATTGCCATCTTCGCCGTATCCGTAAAACAGTGTCTTGCCGACGGCGCTCTGGTTCGGCCACAGTTTGTCGGCGAGCGCCTTGGTGATGATGGTTGTCTTCGGAAACTCGTTGCTGACCTGAGCGTCGACTTCCAAGACATCGGCGGGCGTGAAGTCGCGCCCTTCGACCAGTTTGAGCTGCATGGTCTGCACCAGCGATTCACCGGTTCGGTACACGGAGCCATTGGCGCTTTCCTTGACCTGCTTGCGATCGATTGCCAGGCTGTTGTTGTTGCCCGAATCGGACAGCGGCATCTGGCTGGTGGTTGCCACCGACGCCACGCCGGGAATGGCCCTGAGCACCGCCAGTTCGCGGCGCTGGGCCGCCAGGTCATACTCGGCACTTTCCTTGGCCATCAGATAGCGGCTGGTAGTGTAGAAAACCGCGCTCTCGTCGGCAATGCCGCTCGGGCGCGCCGCAACCACCTGACGCACGTTGACGATGTGCAGCGCGTTCGCCAGGATGGCCAGGCTGAGGGCAACCTGCACCGCGACAAGCACGGCGCCGGTCTTGTTGCGCAACAGCGCAGACAGGATGGGACTGATTCTCATGATCGCTTCCGTTTCTCGTGGATGGTCATTTACTGCGATTTTAGTTGCATGGCCGGCGTCACCTGGCAGGCGCGCCAGGTCGGCAGCAGGCCGGCCAGCACGGCGGCGAGCACCGACAGCACAAAGGTAAAGGCCAGCATCACCCAGTCCATATGGGCCACGTTCCCCATCTCCTTGGACTGCATGGCGATCAGCGCCAGCGCGGCGACGGCGAGCACCAGGCCCAGCACGGCGCCGACCAGGCCCACCACCGCCGTCTCGACCAGGAACTGGCGGAATATTTCGCGGCGCGAGGCGCCCAGCGCGCGGCGGATGCCCACTTCGGCGGCGCGTACCGAAAACTTGGCCAGCAACAGGCCGATGGTATTGACCAGGCACAGGATCAGGAAGCCAAATGCCAGCCATGCCGACAGCTTGCTGTCATTGCCCACTACCTTGTTGAAGACCAGCCATTCCATCACGTTGTACAGATTGTTCTTGGCCGCGCGCGGCATGCGGCCCAGCTTGCGCTGTTCGCTGGCGTAGCTGTCGATGTGGCTTTGCAGCGCGCCACGGTCAGCGGTCTCGTACCAGAACTGGATCCAGGTGCAATCGGAGGCCAGCAGACCTGCGTAACCCGGTTCCGGGCTCTTGCCGCTGCAATTCATATTGCCGGAGATGTTGCCCTGGTTGCGGATCGCGCTGGCGAATGGGATGAACAGTTCATCCTCGGCGCCGAATTTGCCGGGGCCGCCGATCAGGCGGTAGTAGTGCGGCATGGGCGCCCATTTCTTGAGCACGCCGACGATCTGGAATTGCTGGCCCAGGATGGTCATGCGCTGGCCGACCGGATCGGTGTCGCCAAACAGCTTCTCTGCAATGAGGCGGCTCAGCACCACCACGTTGGCGCCGCTTTCGTCGTCGGCTTCGCTCCACGCCTGGCCATGCAGGAATGGCGCTTCGAACATCGGGAAAAAATCGCGCGTGAGCGCCAGTGCCGAGCCCGAGAACACGCCGATATCCTTGCGCGCCGGTTCGATCGGGGCGGATACGCCAAAGATCGCGGTGCGGCGGTCGCCGTGCTTGGCCTTGAGCAGATTGGTCGCGTCCGGGTAGCTCATTTGCCTGTCGTTCGCCTCTTCGCCAGGCACGTAGCCGGTCAGCGGGGCGATGTCGAACACCGGCACGAACAGGCGCTCGCTCTTGTGCGGAATAGGGTCGCCCGACATCACGTGCAGGATGGTCAGGGTCGACACGCTGGCGGCCACGCCGATGGCCAGCGTTAGCACCATCAGCGCGGTCAGGGCCGGATTGCGGCGCAGGCTGCGCAACCCGAGCATGAAGTAGTACTGGAACATGTGCGCTCTCCTTATCCGGCGTGGGTCGTGCTTGCGGCCTTGGCGTCGAACAGCGTCGGCGCCTTGCGCACCAGGTCCGACACCTGGCCGTCGATGATGTGCACGTTGCGCTGCGAACGCACCGCCAGCTCGGGATCGTGGGTCACCATCAGGATGGTGGTGCCCTGGGCGTTGATTTCCTCGAGCAGTTCCATGACGCCGCGCGCCATTTGCGTGTCCAGGTTGCCGGTCGGTTCATCGGCCAGCAGCAGCTTGGGCGAGCCGGCCAGCGCACGCGCGATCGCCACGCGCTGCTGCTGTCCGCCCGACAGTTCGGCCGGGTAGTGCTTCATGCGCGAGGCCAGGCCCACCTTGGCCAGCGCATCCTCGATGCGCTCCTTGCGCTCGGCCGCGTTGAAGCCCCGGTAGCGCAGCGGCACGTCGACATTGTCGAACAGGGACAGGTCGGGGATCAGGTTGAAGCCCTGGAAAATGAAGCCCAGCTTTTCGTTGCGCAGGCGCGAGCGGGCGTTGTCGTCCATGCCCTTGACGTTGACGCCGTCGAGGATGTATTCGCCGTCGGTGAATTCCTCAAGCAGGCCGGCGATGTTCAGGAAGCTGGTCTTGCCCGAGCCGGAAGGACCCGTCACTGTGACGAATTCGCCCTTGTTCACCTGGATCTCGAAGCCGCGCAGCGCGTGGGTTTCGATCATGTGGGTGCGGTATACCTTGCTCAAGTTTGTCATGCGCAGCATGGGAGATCCTCTGGGTTGGGGTTATTTATTGACCGCGACGCGGGCGGCGTTGGCGAAGGTATCGGTGCCGGCGATGACGACCTTGTCGCCGGGCTTCAGGCCCGACAAAATTTCCACCGCCGTGACGCTGGTCGCGCCCATGGTGATCGGGGTGCGTACCGCGACCCCGTTTTGCACCACGTAGGCAAAGCGCCCGCCTTCGCTTTCGACGAAGGGTCCGCGTGCCAGCAGCACCACGTTTGGTTTTTCTTCGATCAGCAGGCGCGCAGTGACGCGCTGGTTCTGGCGCAGGCCTTTCGGCTGGGCGCCGTCAAAGCGCACGCGCGCCAGCACCTGGTTCTTGACCACTTCGGGCGACAGGGCCGACAGCTTGCCGGTCGCCTTCATGCCGCCCAGTTCGATTTCGGCAGTCATGCCCAGGCCCATGTCGGCCACGTAGCTCTCGGGCACTTCCAGTTCGACTTCCAGGCGCGACAGGTCCACCAGCGTCATCAGGGCGACATTGGCCGCCACCACGCTGCGGTCCTGCACCGACAGGGTGCCGATGAAGCCGTCCACCGGCGCCTTGACACTCAGTTCATCGACGCGGCGCTGCGCGTTCGCCATCGACAGGCGCTGACGGTCCAGTTCATTGACCTTGGTCTTGAGCGCCAGGCCGACATCGTCGCCTTCCAGCGCGGCGGCCTTGCTGGCGTGGCTGGCGCGGATTTCGGCCGACTTGAGTGCATCCTTGGCCTTTTGGAAGTCGACCTTGGCGATCACGCCCTCGTTGCTGACGGCCATATAACGTTCAAGGGTGCGCTGGGCTTGCAGGCGGTCGATTTCGGCGGTGTCGGCGTCGCGCTGGGCCAGCAGCTTCTGCTTTTTGGCCAAAATGTTCTGGCGCGCGACTTCCGCTTCGAGCTGCTGGTAGCTGGACTGTTCGCGTTTGAGGGCGTCCGACAGGTCGGGCGATTCGAGCACCGCCAGCACCTGGCCGCGCTTGACGGTGTCGCCGGCGGCCACTTTCAGGGTCACGGTCGACGGCGCCGTGGAGTACAGGGTAGGGCTGACCGCGGCGACCACGCGGCCATTGACGGCGGCGTCGCGGATCAGGGTGCCGCGTGTGACTTCGGCCACCCGCAGGCGCGCGGCGTTGACGGAAAGGTCGCTGCCGGTCCAGGTGGACAGCAGCATCGCGCTGGCGGCCACCAGCACGGCAGCGCCGCCGATGATCAGCGCCAGGCGCTTCTTGCGGTTGGCTGGTGGGGTGCTGATAACGGCGTCTTGGGAGGAAGTATCGCGAATCATGGTTTTCTGCGTTGACATCAATGCTGTCATTTATGCAGGAAGCGTGCCACCCGCTATGCCATTGATTTTTAAGGAAGTTTGCATGAGCGTCTGACTGTCCGCGCTGTCCGTACAGCCACCCCGGACGGGCGCCGGACACGGCCGTATTGAAGTTTGTCATTTCGTCTACACATGGGGGCAGTGATGCCGGGCGCTTTGTCTTGCCACTACTGGAAAGGTTGTATGTCCGCTGTTTCGAAGCTGTCCGCCCTGTGGACGCTTGGCGCAAGCAAGTTGCGCACTGCATTGATGATTCCGGAGCGCGAGCCGCTCGATTTCCCTTTTGTCACCAGTGATGTCGCGCAGATGCACCGCCTGTGCAGCGACCCGGCCGGCGCCGCGATCGACGACGCCACCTGGAAGGACCTGCTGCTCGACGACTATTGCGCGCTGCTGTCGAAGGAGGTGAGCATCTTCGGCCAGCACGCCCTGTACCAGCGCCTGCGGGCCGGAGATGGCGGCGCGCACCTCGAGCGCGTACAGGAACTGATGCGCGACCCGGAGCGCCTGGGGCAGCTGCACAACACCGGCACATCCCTGCGCCGCGCGGACAAAGAAATTGCGACCCTGTTATATGAAGACGTGGCGCCTGCCGTCCCGTGGTGGGCCGGCCGTACGTGGCCGCTGCCGTCGTTGCTGCTGGCCTCGATCGCCGCAGCAACCCTGACGCCCGCCGCATGGCTGGTCGCCGGCTTGATCCTGTATTTCCTGATGTCGACCCAGATGCGTTATTCGGACCGCATGGAAAAGTGGCAGCGCTCAATGCAATCGCTGCAGATGCTGCTGCGTGTCGAGCGCTTGATGAAAGGTGCGCACGCGGACGCTGCCGGCAAGATCAACCGCGGCCTGACCCGCGCGCCGCTGGAAAACATCATTCCTGGCATAAAAGGCTATATGGACTGGTTCATGCTGGCCAATGTGAACCACTATTTCAAGGGCGTGGGCCTGGTGCGCGACAATCTTGGCTTCTTGCGCACCTGCTTTACCCGCCTGTCGAACCTGGAAGCGGACATTGCGCTGGCCCGCCACCTGCTGGCCACGCCGTCGTTCTGTTGGGCGCAGATGGGCGGTGCCGACACCATCGCGCTGCAGGAAACGGTTCATCCGCTACTGCCACAGGCGCAACCGCTTAGCCTCGACCTGCGCGGAAAGGGCGCTTTCATCTCGGGCCAGAACGGCATCGGCAAGAGCACCTTGCTGCGCACGGCAGGCATCAACCTGGTGGCGGCGCGCGCGTTCGGTTTCTGTTATGCGAAGAGCGCCACCGTGCCGGACCTGCCGGTGTATGCCAGCATGCAGAGCGAGGATTCGATGCTCGGTGGCGAGAGTTTGTATATGTCCGAGCTGCGGCGCGCGCACGAGCTGCTGGCAGCGGCGGACGGGCCGCATCCCGGCATCTGCATTATCGATGAAATTTTCAGAGGCACCAACCACCTTGAATCGGTGTCGGCGGCCGCTTCGGTGCTCGACGTGCTGGCGGCCAAGGGGCTGGTGATCGTGTCGTCGCACAACCTTGTGCTGGCCTCGCTGCTGGCGCACCGGCTGGAGCCCCTGTGCGTCGCACGCGGCGCAGACGGCACGCTGACATTGTCGGCCGGCGTGCTGGCGCACACCAACGGTATCGCCCTGCTGGCGCAGCGCGGCTTCGGCGCCAAGGTGGAGGCGGGCGCCGCCAAGGTATTCGACTGGCTGGGCGGCTATCTGGCGCACCCGCCTGATTCGAGCGCGGTGCTGGCCTGAGCGGGCCGGCGCGCACGGCGCCACAGCAGGGTCAGTCCATACATCAGCGCCAGCATCGCCAGCCAGGCGGCGTACACCACTGGCAGCGAGGCGACGTAGCCGTCCGGCCAGCTGGCCTGGCCATTGGCAAAGCTTGGCCCGCGCCCGAAGCGCAGGTCGTAGTACAGATTGCCCAGGAAGTGGATCAGGGCGATGTGGACCACGTAGAAGAACAGCGGCGAGCAGCCAAACAGCAGCAGCACTTTGTTGGTGCGAATCCGTTCGAACAGCACCAGCAGCAGCAGGCCGATGCCGGTCGTCACGCACAGGTACAGCAGCGACGGCGGGTATTTGTGCACGCGCATGAAGGACATCAGGTCGAACATCAGGCCGCGGCCTTGGGCGGACCATGGATCCGGGTCGCCGTAGATGTTGAAGGCGCGCAGCGCCACGAAGGCCAGCAGCAGCACGCCGGCGGACACCAACAGGAAGCGGGTGCGCCGTTCGCGCTCCCACAGGAACACGGGGCCAAGCGCGTAGCCGGCCGCGATCAAGCCAACCCACGGCATCAGCGGATACACGATCACCAGCCCCTCCAGGCCGAAACCTTTCGGCAACGGGTAGAAGCCGCCCTGGTGCCAGGCGGTCCATAGCAGGTCCTTGGATTGGTAAGCGTCGAAGGCGTTGTGCGGCAGGATCAGCAGCGCGGCAATCACGGCGATGGCGGGGCGCGGCAGCCACACCAGCAGCGACAGGATCACCATGCCGGCGCCCAGCGCCCAGATCACTTGCATGATGATGACGTTGTAGCCGAACTGCCAGCTGAAGCTGATCCAGGTCGCCTCCAGCACCAGCAGCATCGCGCCGCGCGTGGCCAGGTAGCGCGACAGCGCCGGCACGCCGCTACCCTGGCCGCGAAGGAAGGCCGAACTGCCGGCCAGCAGCACGAACACGGTGGCGCACAAATGGGTGATCCAGCGCGTCCAGAACCAGCCCGGCGTGGTGGCGGCCAGGTCTTCGGCGTTGAACGGGGCGGCCCCGAAAAAATCACGCGTGTGGTCGAGCGCCATCAGGGCGATGACGAAACCGCGCAGCATGTCGATGGATACGAGCCTGGCTGGTTTTTCCATGTGCATTTCCTCAGTTTGCAATTTTGACCACATCCTCGCATAAGCACGGGTGGCAGAGGAAGTATTTTATTTTTCCTGCTTGAGCGGCTTGCCCTTGTCGATGATCTCGCGGCAGTCGCCTTTCAGGGTCGCGTTGTCGTAGTTGGTCCAGCCGTAGCTGTCCACATAGCGCTTGTGCTGCTTGAAGCGGGCGTTCATGAAGCTCCATTCGAGCTGCTCGCCGGCGTAATGGATGTCGCCCAGGTCGAGCAGGGTGTGGAACACGTTTTCGGTGGCCAGCTTCGCCTGGCGGTGCCGCTGAAGCTGTACCACCTTGCCGGGATGGCGCGCCGCATACTGGTCGGAATACCAGACGAAGGCCGGCACGTGGAATTCAAACTGGGTATTATGGCCGTGGAAGGCCAGGTCGCAGGTCTTGTCGTACAGGGTCTGGCCATGGTCGGCCACGTACATCAGGGCGGTGCGCTGGTCGGCGCCCTTGAGCATGCCGATCACGTTCGACAGGAACCAGTCTGTGTACAAGATGCTGCTGTCGTAGCTGTTATTGAGCTGCGGCTTGATCGCGGTGTTGGTGTAGACCGGCTTGTCGACGCCGTACAGCGACGGCTTCCAGCGGTCGAACTCCTTGGGGTAGCGGTGGCTGTAATTCCAGTGGCTGCCGAGCGAATGGAGCACGATCAGTTTTTTGGGCGCCGGATCGGCCAGCGCGTACTTGAGCGGATCGAACAGGATCTGGTCGAAATTCGAGTTGTTGGTAAAGCCGCCCAGGTTCAGGAACTGGATCACGTCCGCTTCCTTGGCGAATACCGAGACGGGCGTGTCGAATTCGCCGAACGACACCTGGTTCGACAGCCAGTAGGTCTTGAAGCCGGCTTCTTTATAAGCGGTCAGGAAGGATTTCTCGGCAAAGCCATCCTTCAGGCTTTGCATGGCGGGCTTTCGCGAAATCATGACCGGCACCGACAGCCGGGTTGCCGAGACCGACGTGATCACGTCGGACAAGGTGACCAGGTTGCTTTCCTTGCTGAGCAAAGGGTTGGTCTCGCGCTCGTAGCCGTTCAGGCTCCAGCGGTCGTAGCGTGACGATTCGCCGATGACCATGACCACGACCTCGGGCTTGCCGTCAGGCGCGGCCTGGCTGGCCTTGAACGTGAACTTGCTGTTGCGCTCGCCCAGCGCCGCCAGGTGCTTGCGCTCCTTGTAGAAGTCGTAGCTGCGCGAGACCAGCCCGAAGGGCCAGGAATTGGCGAAGGCGTCGAATTCGACCGGCAGCTTGGCGATATGTGGCAGGGGCTGGCGCTTCCAGCCGGTCAGGTTGGCGCCGGCGATGGCCTTGTCGGCCTTGGGAATGCTGGCTTCCTCTTCCTCCTCTTCCTCGTCTTCGACGGACGCGGCCGGTTTGGCCGCGTGCACCGCGGCCGCTTTCTTGGGCGCGGCCGCCAGCGGCTTGGCCGCGATACCGAACTCGACGCCCCAGGCCCACACGCAGGCGCCAATGCCCAGCGCCACCAGCGTGACCCAGCGCGAGGCGTCGTCCCAGTCCAGGTCGCGGGTGCGGCGCGCGGCCATGAAGGTGGTCGCGAACCAGGCCAGCGCCGCCAGCATGACCGCCAGCATCAGCCAGGCGGTGTTGCCAAGGAACTCCATGGCCTCCTTGGGACTGGTTTCCGCGATGATCCCCAGGTGGTGCGTGGAAATGCTCTGCCCGTAATAGGTATACAAATAGACTTCGGTCGGTAGCGCCAGGAAAGCGGGCAGCAGCAGCCAGTGGAACCAGGCCGGGCGCTTGAATATGGCCCAGGCCGCCGCCCAGGCAACGAATTCCACCCCCAGCACTTGCCATGGCCGATCCAGCGACTTGCCCAGGAGCATGGGAACAAAGGGGACGGCCGAGAGCGCCAGGTAGGTCAGCAACAGGTACAGGTTGGCGGGACGGCGCAGTGCAGAAAGCATGGGGCAGGGCGGGTTGGCGGCAAGAGGCCATATTATCCAGCCGTTTTTCGCCAGAAGGGCTTTTTAATTGCATTTCGCAAGAAAGTGGGCGTAGACTATCTGACTCCGGCAGGCTCCGGACCGCCCCGCATTGTTGACCGCCGGACGGTAAACTGGTTGACCTACCCCCAATACCCGCTTATACTCGCGAGTTCTCGAATTTATTCTGCACATTGTGTGCGTACCGCAGCCGCTCCCTCGCGAGTGGCTATCGGCGCCTCCGCTGTCAGCCTGCTTCGAGGCTCAGTTTTAGTCCCCGGGCGTTTGCCCGGGTTATTCATGTTGTAATTTTGTTGGATTTATAACGATGCCAACCATCAATCAACTGATTCGCAATCCACGTGTCGCTCTGACCGTGAAAAGCAAATCGCCGGCGCTGGAAAACAGCCCGCAAAAACGTGGTGTTTGCACCCGTGTGTACACCACCACTCCTAAGAAGCCTAACTCGGCTTTGCGTAAAGTCGCCAAAGTTCGTCTGACCAACGGTTTCGAAGTCATTTCGTACATCGGCGGTGAAGGCCACAACCTGCAAGAACACAGTGTCGTGCTGCTGCGCGGCGGTCGTGTTAAGGATTTGCCGGGTGTGCGTTACCACATGGTTCGCGGTGCACTGGATACCCAGGGCGTTAAAGACCGTAAGCAATCGCGTTCGAAATACGGAACGAAGAAAGCTAAAGCCGGCAAGAAGTAATCTGCGTTTCTTAGGAAACCCAAGATTGTTCTTTGCTCATTAATAGTTGAACCGACCAGAAACGGTCGAGTAAGTGGATGGTCATGATGGCCACCGCGAGTGCGCATAGCGCGCTCAACTGAAGACTGAAAGGAATTGAAATGCCACGTCGTCGTGAAGTCCCCAAACGCGAGATCCTGCCTGATCCAAAATTCGG
>JAZKCA010000105.1:0-6455 GCA_040388275.1 Pseudomonadota bacterium | reverse complement strand
TTCATGCGAGATGGGAACGTGCGCGTCCGGAGTACTTACCTTTCACAGTAACGTCACATCCCTACTGCCATGCGAACTTTGTCCCTTTGCCGGTTCATCCCCGCCTGCTTGTTTGTGTCGGTGATTCTCAGTGGGTGCCGCCAATACAGCGCGCTGGACTGGTATCTCAGCATTTCCGAGAAACCGAGCAATGGCATCGAATTTTGCCTTTCCCTGGACCCGGGCTGCAAAGGCGAGGCGGTGCGACTATACGGTATCAATATTGTCGAGACCGACGTCAGCGGTGCCGCCGTGCAGACGGTCTGGTCGCTTCAGAACCAGTCCGACACGGGCTCAAGCTACGCGCTGCAGCGTCTCACCTACGGCATCACGCCGGGCGGCTGGAAAGTGATTACGCCAAGCCAGCCGTTGAAGCGGGACGTCTACTACGCCTTCGATGGACGGTTCTACTTCAAGCAGTTAAGGGACGGGAAATTCATCGTCCTCCCGCGCAAGGAGTTTCAGGAACGGGTGGCGGCCAAGACGCTGCCTTGAGCTGTAGATCGTCGTCCTCGCGAACGCGGGGACCCACCGCACCGTGGCGCCGCTCTGTATCGGAACTTGACCATAGGTGCTATGGGTCCCCGCCTGCGCGAGGACGACGTATTCAAAAAAAACGGCCTGCCCTTGTGAGGCAGACCGTAAACGGAATATCTGTAGTGCGTACTACCGCCAACGCGTCACACCGCGATTGGCACCCTTCCCTGCTTCCCTGCCGCCAAAGTCAGCCCGCCCGTCACATGCCACGCATCCTGGTAGCCCAGCCGATGCAGGCACTCGGCGGCTTTGGCACTGCGTCCGCCGCTGCGGCAGAAAAACACCAGCGGCCGCTGCTCACCGCGCAGCCAGAGCGCCAGCCGGTCGGCCAGTCGCGACAGGGGAACGCTATGGGCCTTGCGTCCGCGCCAGGAACCGGCACCCGCAGCGACGTGTTCATACGCTTCGCGCACGTCGACCAGGACCGCGTCGGGATGCGCGTCGAGAAAGGCTTCCAGCGCCGCCTCGTCCAGCTCATGGGCCAGCGTCGCGGCCTGCGCCGGACGCTTGCGCGACACGAGCGTCGAGCACAGTGCATCCTGCGCGGGACACAGCAAGGTGTCAGTGCCGACCACGGCGGCCAGCCGTGGCGACAGGTCCTTGCCGATGAACGCGAAGCGCACATCCGAAGGCATCAGGACTTTCTCTTCGTTCCACGCACCCAGCAGGTAGGTCACGCTGTCGAACATGCCGTCGTCCTGCGGTACGCGCGCCAGGACGCGCGCGCCGAGACGTACTGCATTGACCAGCATGCCGTTGCCCAGGCTTAGGCAGTCGCTCTGCGCGGGCCAGCCGAGCGAGTGCTTGCTGTCGGCGCGGTCCAGCTGGTCTGAAAGGAGCAGCAGCAAGGCGGTGCGACCCGACGAGCAGGCCGCATGCTCATGCGTGTCGATCACCGCGCGCACCTGGTAGCCCTGGCAGCGAATGAAGTCGGCGATCCGCGCAACCAAAGGCTCAAGCGGGTCGATGATGGCGCAGCTGCGGCTGGCCGCGTCGAGCACCAGCCAGGTGCATGCGCCATCCACACCCAGCTGCACGATGCCGTCGCGGCTCTCGGCCGGCATGGCCGACGGGATCAGGCAGGTGGCGCGCAACGCTTCGCCACAATGGGCGATGCGCTCACAGGCGGCGTCGATGAAGGCTTCGTCGGCCATTGGCCCGAACGACATGCGCACGGCCGCTGCACAGCGCCACGCGGGCAGGTGCATCGCTTCGAGCACATAGCTGGGCGCGGCCTTGGCCGACGAGCAGGCCGACCCGGCGCTAACGCGCAGGCTGGCCGCATCGAACAAGTCAAGCAGCTCCTTGCTGGAAAATCCGGGGACCGAAAAATTGAGCGTGGTCGGCAATGAGTTGGCAAATGGCGCATTGAATACAACGCCAGGCAGGGCGTCGCGCAGCGCATCGGCCAGGCGCTGGCGAAACCTGGCCAGCTCCACGTGCGTGCGAAAGCCGCGGTTCTCTTCCAGCGCTTCAAGCACCGCGCCCAGGGCAGCGATGCCGGCCATGTTCTCGGTGCCGGCGCGCTGGCCGGTCTCCTGCCCGCCGCCGCACATCAAAGGCGTGAACGGCGCGCCTTCGCGCACGTACAGCATGCCGATGCCCTTGGGCGCATACAGTTTGTGGCCCGAAAAAGGGGCGTAATCGATGCGCGTCAGGCCCAGGTCAAGCTGCATTTTGCCGAGGGCCTGCACGCTGTCGACCATCCAGTAGGCCGGGCTTTTACTGGCGCACAGCACCGCCGCAATGCCATTCAGGTCGGAGATGGCGCCGGTTTCGTTATTGGCTGCCATGGTGCAGAGCATGGCCGCGTGCGGCGCCAGTTCGCGCAGCACTTCCAGATTGTGGCGGCCGTACGAATCGACCGGCAGCGAACGCAGTTCAAGCCCGGTGCCGAGCAGGCGATTCCAGTGCGCCAGGCTCTCGGGCACGGCCTTGTGTTCGGTGGCGCCGTAAAGCAGCAGGTCGCCGGTGACTTCGCCCCGGGCGCGCTTCTCGCGAATCGCGCACAGCGCCGACAGCACCGCCGTCTGGATGCCTTCGGTGGCGCCGCTGGTAAAGCACAAACTGCCCGCGCCCACGCCGAGCAGGCGGCTGGCGCGCGCACGCACCGTGTCGAGCAGGGACCTGGCGCGCAAACCGTTGGCGTGCGTGCTGCTCGGATTGCCGAAACACTCGCGCATGGCCGCTTCCGCAGCGGCGATCGCGGCGGGCAGTACGGCCGATGTTGCGTTGGCGTCGAGGTAAATTTCAGTTTGCATGGCAAGTCGGTACGGCGGCGTGTCGAAAAGGTAGGTAATATGATAGCGATGTCACGGCAATAAAATATTCCATAGTTTCTGTATATTGAATAGAATCAAGCATATATATGCTAATTTTTGATAAAAAGTAGAATGAATATTCTCGATCGTTATGACATTGCCATCTTGGCCGCATTGCAGGTCGATGGCTGCCTGTCCATCGCAGGCCTGAGCGAAAAGGTCGGCCTGTCGACCACACCGTGCTGGAAACGCCTCAAGCGGCTCGAGGAACTGGGCTACCTCGAGAGCCGGGTCGCCATCGTCAACCGCCAGAAGGTGGGCCTGCCGGTCACCGTCTTTGTCAGCATCACGACCACCGAACACGATGAAAAATGGCTGAACCGCTTCGCCGCCGCCGTCATCGCCCTGCCCGAAGTGCTGGAGTTCCACCGCATGAGCGGCAATATCGACTACCTGCTCAAGGTGGTCACCACCGACATCGGCGGTTACGACCGCTTCTACAAGAAGCTGATCAAGACGGCCCACCTGACGGGCGTATCGTCGGCTTTCTCGATGGAGCAAATAAAGTTCACCACGGCCCTGCCGCTCGAGCTGATTTCGCACGGGCTGCCCGCCTAAAACCGCATATAAAAACGCGCGAATCGTGCGATGATTGCCGCTGGTCGAAATCAGAGGAGTTACTTCGCATGCCGTCGAATAAAAACGTATTGACGCTCGCCGCAGCCGCGCTGCTGCTCGTATCGCAAGCGGCCGCCGCACAAGAGATGGTGGTCAAGGTCGGCGTCACCGGTCCGCTCTCGGGGGCCAACGCTTTTGCCGGCAAGGACAATGAGAACGGCGTGCGCCTCGCGCTCGAAGAACTCAATGCAAAGAAGATGGCGGTCGGCGGCAAGACCCTCAAGTTCGAGCTGATGTCCGAGGACGACCAGGGCGACCCGAAGGCGGGCGTCGCGGTCGCGCAAAAACTGGCCGATGCCGGCGTCAAGTTCGTGCTGGGGCCTTACAACTCGGGCGTGGCGATTCCCGCCTCGCGCATCTACAACGACTCCGGCATCGTCATGTCGACCGTGGGCACCAATCCGAAGGTGACGCAGAGCGGCTACAAGAACGTGTTCCGCATCGTCGCCAGCGACAATCAGGTTGGCTCGTCGATGGCCGCCTACGCCGCCAAACAGCTCAAGGTCAAGACGGTCGGCGTGATCGACGACCGCACTGCCTTCGGCCAGGGTGTCGCGTCCGAATTCATCAAGCAGGCCAAGGCGTCGGGCCTGAAGGTCGCGGGGCATGAATTCACCAACGAAAAGGCAACCGATTTCGCCGCCATCCTGACCGCGCTCAAGGCCAAGAAGGTCGATGCGATTTTCTTCGGCGGTTATGCGCCGCAGGCTGCGCCCATGGCACGCCAGATGCGCGCGCTCGGCCTGAAGGACGTCAAGATGCTGGGCGGCGACACCCTGTGCAGCCCGGAGATGGCCAAGCTTGGCGGCGACGCGATCGGCGAAAACGTCCTGTGCGCGCAGGGCGGCGCGATCCTGGAAAAGCAGGCCAACGGCCCCGCCTTCCAGAAGCGCTACAAGGACCGCTTCAAGCAGGCGCCGGACGTGTATGCGGCGTCCTTTTACGACCAGACCATGTTCATGGCGCAGGCGATGAAGGCGACCAACTCGCTCGACCCGTCGGTGGTGGCCACCGCCATGCATGCCAGCAGCTACAAGGGCGTGGTAGGCAGCTACGCGTATGACGCGGCCGGGAACATGAAACAGTCGGCCGTGACCGTGTACACCTTCAAGAACGGCGCACCGGTCGCGCTGGCCAGCTACTGATGCGTGGCGCCTTGATGCTGGCGGCGGCCCTGGCCGTCGCTTTTCCGTGCGCGGCCGCGCCGCTGACGCCTTCGATGGCGCAGTTTTCAATTGCCCGGCAGGCGATGCCGGCGCTGATCCAGCGCTACCAGCTCGATTACGCCAGCCTCGATCACAAGTATACGGTGGTCAACGGCGGCGCCCGTACCGCCGAGATGCGCGAGTTTTACCAGCAGTGGCGCAAGGCGCTCGATGCGCTGCCGTTCGACAGCTTCGGTGTCGAAGACCGGATCGACTTCGTCATGCTGCGCAACCAGATCGATTTCGAACTGCGCGAGCTGGCTGCGCAGGAAAAGCGCTTCAATGAAGCTGTGCCTTTGGTGCCGTTCGTGCGGCCCCTGATCGCGCTGACGGAAGCGCGCCGCATGATGCAGCCGCAGGACGGCGCCACCAGCGCGGCGCTGTTTCAGAGCACCCTGGCCGCGGTGCGCAAGGCGCACGACGCGCTGCTGGCCGGCGGCGACATCGCCTCGTCCAGGCCGATGGCGTCGCGCAGCATGGCCAACCGCGCCATCCAGATCCTGGCCTCGACCGCCAAGGACCTGAAGGAATGGAACGCCTACTACGAGGGCTTCGATCCGCAGCTGAGCTGGTGGGTCAAGCGCCCTTATGCGGAGCTGGACAAGGCGATCAGTGAGTACTCGACGGCTTTGACCGAGCGGCTGGTCGGCAAGGCGTCGACCACGCTGCTCAACGTGACGGGCGACCCGATCGGGCGCGAAGGCCTGGTCAGCGCCTTGCAGCGCGAGATGATCCCGTACACGCCGGAAGAACTGATGGCGCTGGCGGAGAAGGAACTGGCATGGGGCGAGGCCGAACTGCGCGCCGCTGCGGGTGAAATGGGCTACGGGAACGACTGGCACGCGGCCATGGAAAAGGTCAAGACCATGTACGTGGCGCCGGGCGAGCAGCCGGCCATGGTGCGGCGCCTGGCCGCCGAAGCGGTGGCCTACCTCGACGACAACAAGCTGGTATCGATCCCCGAAGTGGCGCGCCGCAGCTGGCGCATGGACATGCTCTCGCCCGAGCGCCAGCTGGTCAGCCCGTTCTTCCTGGGCGGCGACACGATCCTGGTGTCTTACCCGACCGACGGCATGACGCACGAACAAAAGCTGATGTCGATGCGCGGGAATAACCCGCATTTTTCGCGCGCCACGGTGCACCATGAACTGATCCCTGGGCACCACCTGCAAATGTTCATGGCCGACCGCTACCAGCCGCAGCGGCGCTTGTTCGACTCGCCGTTTTTTGTCGAGGGCTGGGCGGTGTACTGGGAAATGCTGCTGTACGAGCGCAAGTTCGCCGTGAAGCCGGAAGACCGGATCGGCATGATGTTCTGGCGCAATCACAGGGCGGCGCGCATCCTGTTTTCGCTGGGCTTTCACATGGGCAAGATCACGCCCGAGCAGGCGGTGGACATGCTGATCAAGCGCGTCGGCCACGAGCCGGACAATGCGCGGGCCGAGGTGCGCCGCTCGTTCAACGGCGAATACCCGCCGCTGTACCAGGCCGGCTACATGATCGGTGCCCTGCAGCTAAGGGCGCTCAAGCGCGAGCTGGTTGACGGCGGCAAGATGAATCTACTCGATTACCATGACGCAATTTTGCACGGCGGCATGTTGCCAATCGAACTGGTGCGCGCGCGTTTGAAGGATGAAAAAATCGGCCGCGATTTCAAGGCCGGCTGGCGTTTCTATTAGCAGACCCGGGGTCAGTGCCTACATTACGACACGAGCTCAGCAGCTGCGCTGCTGAG
>JAZKCA010000104.1:0-13150 GCA_040388275.1 Pseudomonadota bacterium | reverse complement strand
TCAGGTCGGCGCCGGTCGGGTTGTGGCAGCAGGCGTGCAGCAGCACGATGGCGCCGCGCGGCATGGCCTTCAGGTCGGCCAGCATGCCGGCGAAATCGACGCCGCGCGTGCTCGCATCGTAGTAGCGGTAGGTGTTGACGGTGAAACCGGCGCTCTCGAACAGGGCGCGGTGGTTTTCCCAGCTTGGATCGCTGATGTAGACATCGGAACCCGGCGCGAAGCGCTGCAGGAAATCGGCGCCGATTTTCAGCGCGCCGGTGCCGCCGATGGCCTGCACGGTGACTGCACGTTTGTCTTGAATAATCTGGCTGCCGGCACCAAATACCAGCTCTTGCACCGCCTTGTCGTACGCGGCCAGGCCTTCGATCGGCAGGTAGGTGCGCGGGGCTTGCTGCTCCATCAATAATTCTTCCGCCTTGCGGACGCACGCGAGCAGCGGGACTTTGCCGTTGTCGTCATAATAGACACCCACGCCCAGGTTGATCTTGGCTGGATTAGGGTCGGCGTTGAAGGCCTCGGTGATACCCAGGATTGGGTCGCGCGGGGCCATGTCGATGGCGCTGAAAATGCTGGCGGAAGCTGAGGAAGTCATCTGATAAACTTGGTAGTCGGCTGAGGTTGTATAGACAGCAGCCCTTATATACACTGGGGCCGCAAGCGGGACACCATTTTAACAAAGGTCTGATCGTATGGCAGAACTATCCATTGCAACTCCCCCGGCGCCGACCGTGCTCACCTTCCCCGATTCGCCCTTCAAGCTGCACCAGCCGTTCGAGCCGGCCGGCGACCAGCCGACCGCCATCGCGGGCCTGGTTGAAGGCCTCAACGACGGCTTGTCGTTCCAGACGCTGCTGGGGGTTACCGGCTCCGGCAAGACCTACACCATGGCCAATGTGATCGCGCGGGCCGGCCGTCCGGCGATCGTTTTCGCGCCCAACAAAACGCTGGCAGCGCAGCTGTATTCGGAGTTTCGCGAGTTCTTTCCCGAGAACGCGGTAGAGTATTTCGTCAGTTACTACGATTACTACCAGCCCGAGGCCTACGTGCCGCAACGCGACCTGTTCATCGAAAAGGACTCGTCGATCAACGAGCATATCGAGCAGATGCGCCTGTCGTGCACCAAGTCGCTGATGGAGCGGCGCGACGTGGTCATCGTGGCCACGGTGTCGGCCATTTACGGTATCGGCAACCCGAGCGAATACCACCAGATGATTTTGACCTTGCGTCACAAGGACAAGGTCGCCCAGCGCGACGTCATCGCGCGCCTGATCCAGATGCAGTACACGCGCAACGAAGTCGACTTCGGGCGCGGCACCTTCCGCGTGCGCGGCGACACCATCGACATCTTCCCGGCCGAGCATGCCGAACTGGCGATCCGGGTCGAGATGTTCGACGACGAGATCGAGTCCCTGCAGCTGTTCGACCCGCTCACGGGGCGCGTGCGCCAGAAGATCCCGCGCTTTACCGTCTACCCCGGCTCGCACTACGTGACCCCGCGTTCAACCGTCCTGCGCGCGATTGAAACGATCAAGGTGGAGCTGCGCGAGCGGCTCGAGTTCTTCCGCAAGGAGAACAAGCTGATCGAGGAGCAGCGCATCGAGCAGCGCACCCGTTTCGACCTGGAGATGATGGCCGAAATCGGCTTCACCAAGGGTATCGAGAACTATTCGCGCCACCTGTCGGGCGCCATGCCGGGCGAGCCGCCGCCGACCCTGGTCGACTACCTGCCCAAGGACGCGCTGATGTTCCTCGACGAGTCGCACGTGCTGATCGGCCAGCTCAACGCCATGTTCAACGGCGACCGGTCGCGCAAGACCAACCTGGTCGATTATGGTTTCCGGCTGCCGTCGGCGCTGGACAACCGTCCGCTCAAGTTCGAAGAGTTCGAGGGCAAGCTGCGCCAGACCGTATTTGTTTCAGCCACGCCCGGCGACTACGAAAAAACGCACGCCGACAATGTCGTCGAGCAGCTGGTGCGCCCGACCGGCCTGGTCGACCCGATGGTGATCGTCAAGCCGGCCCTGTCGCAGGTGGACGACCTGATGTCCGAGATCGTCGACCGGGTGGCCAAGGACGAACGGGTGCTGGTGACCACGCTGACCAAGCGCATGGCCGAACAGTTGACCGATTACCTGGGCGACCATGGCATCAAGGTGCGCTACCTGCACAGCGATATCGAGACCGTGGAACGGGTCGAGATCCTGCGCGACCTGCGCCTTGGCACCTTCGACGTGCTGGTCGGGATCAACCTGCTGCGCGAGGGCCTCGATTTGCCCGAAGTGTCGCTGGTGGCGATCCTGGACGCCGACAAGGAAGGCTTTCTGCGTTCCGAGCGCAGCCTGATCCAGACCATCGGACGGGCCGCGCGCAACCTGAACGGCGTGGCCATCTTGTACGCCGACCGCATCACCGATTCCATGAAGCGCGCAATCGACGAGACCGAGCGGCGCCGCGCCAAGCAGCTGGCCCATAACATCGAGCACGGCATCACGGCGATCGGCATCAAGAAGCAGATCAAGGAACTGATCGACGGCGTGTACAGCCCGCAGCAGGCGCGCGAGTACATGGAAGGCGAGAAGGAGACCGCGAAGATCGCGTCGATGAGCGAGAAGCAGATCGGCAAGGAGATCAAGCGGCTTGAAAAGCTGATGCTGGACCACGCGCGCAACCTCGAGTTCGAGAAGGCGGCGCAAGTACGCGACCAGCTGCACGTGCTGAAAACACAGGCGTTTGGTGCGCCGGGGTCGGACAACATCGTGTCCATCAGCGGCAGATAGGTGGCTTACCGAAACCGGGGCGCAATCGCCTCGGCGATCGGATACATGTCGAAATACGGCTTGGCCTCTTCCGTCAAGCGCTGCACCGAAGGGCGTGCCATCAGCCGCTCGAAATACGCCAAAAGATGCATGCACTCGGCCGGGAACGGCACCAGCGTACTGGCATAAACCCGTGCCGGCGCGGCGGCGCAGTCGGCCTTGCTGAAGCCGAGATGGTCCGCGAACACGCGCAACGCGGCCGCTTCCCGGTCAAGCGCGTGTCGGAAGTGACGGCAATCATGGATCCACCATCGCCGAATAAACTTACTCGGCCAGTTTGATCGCCAGTTCGTACAGGAAAGTCTGCCCCTCGTACAGCGATTCGGTGCGCAGCCGCTCGTTCAGCCCGTGCGTGCCGCTGCCATTGGCTTCCTTGAACAGGCCGCTGATGCCATAGGTCCAGATACCGGCCGAATTGAGGAAGCGTCCGTCGGTCGCACCGGCGGTCATGGTGGGAATGACGGGGATGCCGGGCCACATTTTTGCGGTCAACTCTTCAACCGATTTCATCAGCAGCGCATTGAATGGCGGCGCGGGGGCGACCACGGCCGTTCCCATCGGGCTTATGCGGATCTGTTCGTCGGCCATCACGCGCGCCAGGGTCTGCTGCACGCCGGCCACGGTGTCGCCGGGCAGGATGCGGCAGTTCACCACGGCCTGCGCGCGCTGCGGCTGGGCATTGCTGGCATGGCCGGCATTCACGGTGGTCGGGATGCAGGTGGTGCGCACGCTGGCGTTGTAGAAGGGGTTGGCGTCGGCCAGGCGGGCGATGGCGTCCTGCGCAGGCGGCTCTTGCAGCAGCCCCTTGATATCCGAGGCGATTTTGCCATCGACCACTTTTGCGGTGCCTTGGAAATAGCCGCGCGTGGTTGGGGTCAGGCGGAAAGGAAACGAGAATTTGCCAAGGCGCGACAGGCCATCGGCCAAATGCAAGATAGCGTTGTCGCGCACCGGCAGCGAACTATGCCCGCCCTTGTTGGTCACTTCGAGTGCGAAACTCTGAAAGATCTTCTCGCCCGACTGCACGCCGTGGCTGACCGGCTTGCCGCCAGCGTCGACGGCAATGAAGCCGCCTTCAGCGAGCGCCAGTTCCGCATCGATCAGCGGCCGGTGGTGCTTGAGCAGGTAATCGACCCCATCGAATTCGGAGGGGATGATTTCTTCGTCACAGGTCAGCGCCAGGATCAGGTCGCGTTTCGGGGCCAGCTTGTCGCGCTTGTAGCGCATCATGTTGGCCACGAAGATCGCGGCCTGGGCCTTGTTGTCGAAGGCGCCGCGCGCATACAGATAGCCGCCCTCTTCGACCAGCTTGAACGGATCGCGCGTCCAGTCCTCACGCTTGGCTTCGACCACGTCCAGGTGCGCCAGCAACAGCAAGGGCTTCTTGGCGCCGTTGCCTTTCAGGCGTGCAATCAGGTTACCCTTGGTCGGCCCATTGGGCTGGACGATCAGCTGCATCTCGGCATCGGTAAAGCCACCCTGCTTGAGGCGCGCGGCCATCGCCTTGGCCGCGACCGTGCAACTGCCGCTGGAACTGGTGGTGTTGATTTCCACCAGTTCCTGGTAGATCGCGCGCAATTCCTGCTGGGCCGGCGTGAGCGCCTGCGCAGCGGAGATGGAGAATAGTAGGCCGACGCCAAACAAACGCTGCTGCGCTGAGAACATGGTTGCCTTTCAGTGACTATCGGCGATAGTGTCTATTGTGCAATATACCAGCTATCGAAACAGTTGTTGAAAGTTTATGTGTCCGCCCTTATTGCGGCGCCGGCGCCGTCGAGACCAGGGTTTTCTGCACCCACCCGCCGGACACGTTTTCACCGTCGATACGCACGAAGCCATCCTTCTCTTCGCCGGTCGCAATGGCTTCCTCGGCGCGCTTCAGCGTGCCCATCAGCTTGCTGCTGGCGCGCGGCTCGGTGAACACTTTCACGGTCGACAAGCGCGCAAACACGCTGGCGCCGGCGGCCACCGGCGTGCCTTCGCGGGTCGATGCGCCGGCGTTGACGCGGCTGGCCGCGCTGCTGGTCTTGACCAGGCTGGTCTGGTTGCGCACCGTCATGACTATCTTGTTGTAGTTGTCCAGCAGGCTGGCCGCGACCATCTTGCCTTCGGGCGTGTTGGTGTAGCCGCCCAGGCTGCTGTAGCCCGCGCCGCCCCAGTTCCAGCCGGAGACGCCAAAGTCGGTCTTCTTGGCCACGCCCTCGGCCGCAGCCACCTGGATGCCAGAACGCACATCGGCGATCAGCAGGCTGGTCTGGGCTTCCTTGAATTTGATGTTGCCCGCCACCCCGCCCACGATACCGCCCAGGCCGCCCAGGAGTTTGCCGCCGTAGTTGCTCAGGGCCGCGTTCATGCCGCCGTTATTGCCGGCGGTGAACTGCACGGCCGGGGTCATGACGAAGTCGGCCGCCTGCATCTGTCCCTTGCCCACGTTGGAGCCGCCCAGGGTTTCCCCGTTGGCCGCCAGCGCCCGTTCTTCGCGCATGTTTTGCATCGCCACGCCGCGCTCGAGCACGGTAAAGCAGTTCGACTGCTGGATCATGATGCGCAGCAGCGACACCGGGGAGCCGAGGCCGTAGCTTTGCAGCTGGTACTGGCTGGCGCCCTGGTTTTCGCTGACGGCAATCGTGCCCAGCGGGCGTTCGCATTTTTCAACCGCGCTGCTGGTTTCCTGCGCGTGGACTGGCATGGCGGCCGCTGCCAGCGCGGCAGCAAGGGTGAAGGCGATGGATTTCATGATAGGCAATATTAAAGTGATAAAACTAACATTTTAACAATAAATAGCATCCCGCGCGCATAAATACCCTCTTAAATTTCGGAGAACACATATTGGTGCTGGCCGTCATGCAAGGTTAATGTGCGCCTGCCGCCTGTTCTGCCGACGACAAACTGAAAGCTGTCCAGGCCCGGCGTGATCGTCAGCAGCGACACGCTGCCGTCGGCGTTCTTTTTTGTGGCCAGCGCCGTTTTCCATTCGCCGGCATCGATGAATGCCTGCTTGCCTTTGCGCGTGACGACGAGCTCGCCCAACTCGCTGCTGCGGTACTGTTTGGCAAGTTGGCCGATGACAGCGGGCGCCGGCGGCACTGTGTAGCGCGCGCGCTTACCCGCACGCTGGCCACGGATGGACTGGGATGCGATGCGCAAGTCTTCCGCCGCCTCCGCCTTGCCATCGTAGAGCTCTTCCAGCAGGTAGCGCTGGAAGGCCGACAACAGCGCCCAGCCATCATCGGCATTGGTCATCAGAACGGCGCCAACGCCAGCCTCCGGCAGCAGGAAAAAATTGCTCTTGAAGCCGGGCAAGCTGCCTCCATGGTTGATGATGGGGATGCCCGAGACCCTCATCGTTTCCAGGCCCATGCCGTAGGTCAGGCCATCGCCTGCGGCAACCTGGGGAACGCGGCGCGCCAGCAGATTTGCACGCGACACCAGCTGCTTGCCGCCGTCAAGCCGGCCCTCGTTCGCTTCCAGTTGCACAAAGCGGATGAAGTCGCGCGCCGAGGTCCACACGCCGCCCGCCGGCCGGTGCGGCACGATGCTGCGGTCCATTTCCGAACCGGTCACGCGCAGCATGTTGGCGTAGTCGACCGTATGCGGACTGGCGTGGTTGCCGCGCAAAGCCTTCTTGAAATCGAAGGTGGTGTGGCGCATGCCGAGCGGCCCAAAGATACGTTCCTGCATCGCCATGTCATAGGCGGCGCCCGGCTCCATGCCGGGATGCGCCAGCGCGGCGCCAATATAGCCGGCTGCCGAGGCCATCAAATTACTGTATTGGTAGAGTTCACCGAATTTGCTCGTCGGTGTGGTACTGGCGAGCAAATCGATCGACGACGCGGCGCTGGCATTGCCGAACTCAAACATCATCTCCATATTCTGTTGCGGCAATCCGGTGCAGGCGCACACCAGGTGCTTGAACTGCACCTTTGCGGTGGTGTCCGGGTCGCCCAGCTTGAAGCCGGGATACAGGTCGCTCACCGGCTGGTCCCAGCGCAACTTGCCATCGTCGGCAAGGGCGGCGAGCAGCAGGGTCGTCATCGGTTTGGTGTTGGACGCGGCCATGAACAGGGTGTCGGCATCCACCCTTTCCAGGCGGCCAAGTTGGCGTACGCCGATGCCCCCTTCGTAGACGACCTTGCCGTCCTGGAGCAGGGCGAGGCCGGCGCCAGGAATGCGCATCGCCTTGAGGCCGCTTTCGACGAAGGCACGGATGCGGGCGATACGGGCAGCATCGAGCGTATTGGCCTTGCGCCCGGCGAACGATTCATCCTGGTAGCCACCCGGGCGCACACTGCCTTGCATCATGGCGAGCGCAGCCCCCCGGCGCTGCACGGTGGCCGTCGCGCCTTCAAGCAGCAGCACCGTCCATTTTTGGCCGCTGCGCAAGGCTGTCGCAGACACCGCCATGCGCGCGTTGGCCGGCATGTCGTAGCTTGCGACAGCACGCGCATCCCAACCGGTGCGCGCCGCTTCCCTGGTAAGCATCCGCGCCACGCGTTTGACACCGGGGCGAAAGACCGCCCAGGCGGCATGGATGGCAGCGGCCGCATCGGGCGCGTCGAGGTCGACCAGGGCGAGGCTGGCGTCGTTCTCGGGCGCATCGATAATCAGCATGCCGCTTTCACGGCGCACGCGCCATTGCGCCGCGCCAGTCAGCTCGATGCCGCCCGGCCCCAGCAGGGATAGGTCGGCGTCCAGTTTTCCAATCAGCGCCGGATTCGGTACGGCCGGGCTGTCGGTGGCGAAAGCCGGTTGCGCGAGCGAGACAGCAGCCAGGGCGAGGCGGGAAAGTAGGCGAGACATGCGCATGCGGGTCGTCACACTCAGCTACCGGCGAGGGGCGACTTTTCTGTCCGCATGATGGCCTTCGCTTCACTGTACATGCCGGCGCCGGTGCCCAGGTCGGTCAGCACGCCTTTTTCGAACAGCACGCCGCGCTGGCGTCCCGCCTCGTCCTTCAGCACGCCCGCAACCTGGCCGGCGGCGTTGGTATCGAAGGCGATGCTGGACTCGCCGGCCGGCCCCACGATGCCGAGCAGGCGGGTGGCCTTGGCGGTCGGATCGGCAAGGGCGCAGGCGCCGAGCAGGGAAATCAGGATCAGGCTGCGGTGCAGTGCAAGATGCATGTCGTGTTCCTTTTTTTGGAATAAGGTGTGGAGCGCGGGGCCATCAACCGCTGACCAGCGGCGCTTCCTTGGTTCGGCCAAACTGCCGGTACGCGGCAGCGCCGAAGGCAAGCAGGAGGACTGCGCCCATGAACAGGAACAGTTTGTTTCCGCTTTTCTGGATCGCCGGGATCGCGTTCGACGGCATGGTCGCCGCGTTCATCCGCAGGTCGTAGGTGGCGCCGACCAGCAATTCGGCATCGGTGATGGAATTGGTCAGGTGAAGACCCTTGCCGCCGCGGTGGATTGTCATCTTCCCGTCGCGCCAGACGAAGGACATGCGCTCCTCCGGCAGCAGGATGGTGCCCACCACATGGCCATGGTTATTGATATCGGTGGCAAAGCTCGAGCCGCGTCCGATCAGCGCGCCCAGGTCGATCATGCGCTTGCCGTCATGGATGAACGCGTGCCACCGGCGGTCCTTGGTTTCGGAGGCGCCCACCACCACACCGGCGTCGTTGATGGCCGTGGCCGAGCTTTGGCGCCCGCCCAGGGTGCCCAGGTCGCGCATGCCGGAAGCCGGGTCGTACACGAAGGCGTGGCGGTAATCGTCATGCGTGGTGGCGGTGCCGACCACCTGGCCGCCGTTGTTCATTCCGCTCGCGTAGCTGATCTTGCCGCCCAGCGTGCCCAGGTCGAGCATCTGGTCGCCGCCCTTGTACACAAAGGCGTGCCAGTCCCCGCTGGCCGTGTCGGCAAAGCCGGCCGCATGGCCATCGCGGTTGATCGACATGCCGTAACTGCTCCTGCCGCCCAGGGTCGGCAATTCGCGCATGCCGCGCGCGCGGTCGAACAGGAAGGCGCGCCAGGAGCCGTCCTTGTGGCTGGCGGATCCGACAATTTCGCCATGCACATTGATGGCTTTGGCATCGCTGTACATGCCGGCCCCGGCGCCAAGTTCAGTCAGCAGGCCCTTTTCGAACAGCACGCCGCGCTGGCGCCCTTGCTCGTCTTGGAGAACGGCCGCGACCTGGCCGGCCGGATTGATGTCGAAGGCGATGGTCGACTCGCCGGCCGGGCCCACGATACCAAGTGAACTGGTGACTGCAGCGGTCGGATTGACGGCGGCGAACGCAGGGGCGCAAGCGGCGAACAGGGTCAGCAGGGCGAAACTGCGTGGCAGTGCAAAATGCATGTCGTATTCCTTTTATTGGAATTGGTCGTAGGGCACGAAGGTCTCCACCCGTGCTGCCTTGTTATCACAAGGATCTCTACGAACTATACGACATCATTACACTTTGAAATACATTATTTTGCTATGTAGTAGCAAAATAATTGAGAGTTGTCGGAAAATTACACCGATTTGATGAATTCCCTGACGCCGGCCAGGAACATTTCGACAGCCATGGCGCTGAGGATCAAGCCCATCAGGCGCTCGAACGCGGTCATCACCTGGGGGCCAAGCTTTTCCTGCAGCCGTTCGGCGCTCAGGAACACGGCCAGCCAGACCACCGCCACGGCGGTCAGCGCGCCCACGTGCAGCAGGATGTCAGCCGCATTGTCGGACGAGAACAGCAGCACCGTGGCCAGGGCCGACGGTCCCGCGATCGCCGGGATGGCCAGCGGCACGATGAACGGTTCGGCGCCGCCCTCCTCGCTCACGCCGAACGGTCCGCCCGGTTGCGGGAACACCATGCGCAGGGCGATCAGGAACAGGATCACGCTGCCGCCGATGCGCAGCGAAATTTCGGACAGCTGCATGGCCGACAGCAGGTGGCGCCCGAAGAACATGAACAGCAACAGTACGAAGAAGGCAATCAGGCATTCGCGCACCACCACTTTCCAGCGCCGCTCCTTGGGCACCTGCGCCATGGCGCTGACGAACAGGGGGACGTTGCCGAAGGGGTCGGTGACCAGGATCAGCAGGATGAAGGTCTGGATGAAGGTTTGGGTCATGGCGAATGAAGGTATGCACGTCAACAAAAAAAACGGAGAATCCTGAGATTCTCCGCCGTGTCGATTACTTCTCGAATTTCTTCATCCACGCCGACAACTGGTGCGGGCGCAGCGCGTCGTAGTCCTCGAACGGCTGGTGGATCCACGGGTTGTGCGGCAGTTCGTCCAAAAAGTAGTCGGGGCGGATCGACGAGCAGCCCTTGACCCAGATGACGGCCGACTTTACTTCCGTGACGCCTTCGAAGTTCTCGCTCAGGTGGCGCGTGACCTTGTCGAGCGTGACGCCCGAATCGGCCAGGTCGTCGACCAGCAGGATCTTGCCGGCCAGCGGGCCCTTGGTCATCGTCATGTACTTGGCGATGTCGAGGTCGCCGCGCACGGTGCCCGCTTCTTCACGGTAGGAGCTGGTCGACAGGATCGCCAGCGGCACGTCGAAGATACGCGAGAACACATCGCCCGGACGCACGCCGCCGCGCGCCAGGCACAGCACCTGGTCGAACTTCCAGCCCGATTCGTAGACCTTGAGCGCCAGGCGCTCGATCAGGCGGTGGTACTCGTCCCAGGATACCCAGAGGTCGTTTTCGGTCGATTGTGGCGTAGTCATGTTGGCTCCTCTGTCTCTATGTATTATTCGAACGGGTGACGCAGCACGATGGTTTCAACGCGGTCAGGACCGGTCGAGACCATATCGACTGGCACGCCGACCAGTTCTTCGATGCGCTTGATGTAGGCGCGCGCGGTCGCTGGCAGCTCGGCGAGCGACTTGGCGCCAACGGTGCTTTCCTTCCAGCCCGGCATTTCTTCGTAGACCGGCACGCAGCGGCCCGCATCTTCCGCGCCAACCGGGAAGATGTCGACGTCGCGGCCATCGAGCTTGTAGCCGGTGCACAGCTTGAGCGATTCCAAGCCGTCGAGGACGTCGAGCTTGGTCAGGCACATGCCCGAGACGCCGTTGATCTGGACCGAGCGGCGCAGCAGCGCGGCGTCGAACCAGCCGCAGCGGCGCGCACGGCCGGTGACGGTACCGAATTCATGGCCGACCGACGACAGGTGGTGGCCCACGCCGGCGTCCGTTGGCAGCTCCGACGGGAACGGGCCGGAGCCCACGCGCGTGGTGTAAGCCTTGGTGATGCCGAGGATGTAGTGCAGCATGCCAGGACCGACGCCGGCGCCGGCGGCGGCGTTGCCCGCCACGCAGTTCGACGAGGTCACGAACGGATAGGTGCCGTGGTCGACGTCGAGCAGCGAGCCCTGGGCGCCTTCGAACAGCAGGTTGCCGCCGGCCTTGTGCGCCGCGTACAACGCCGACGATACGTCGCCCACCATTGGTTTCAAGCGCGGCACCAGGGCCATCGCGTCGTCGAAGGTTTTCTGGAAGTCGACCGCGTCGGCCTTCAGGTAATTGGTCAGCACGAAGTTGTGGTAGTCGAGGTTCTCGCGCAGCTTTTCGGCGAAACGCTCTTCGTTGAGCATGTCGGCGATGCGGATCGCGCGGCGCGCCACCTTGTCTTCGTAGGCCGGGCCGATGCCCTTGCCGGTGGTGCCGATCTTGTTGGCGCCGCGCGCCACTTCACGGGCCACGTCGATGGCAACGTGGTAAGGCAGGATCGCCGGGCAAGCCTCGGAGATCTTCAGGCGCGAGACCACTTCCACGCCGATCGCCTGCAGCTTGTCGATTTCGCGCAGCACGTCCGGCACCGACACCACCACACCGTTGCCGATGTAGCAGGCCACGCCTTCGCGCATGATGCCCGACGGGATCAGCTGGAGCGCGGTCTTCTGGCCCTTGATGACCAGGGTATGGCCCGCATTGTGGCCACCCTGGAAACGCACCACGCCCTGGGCGTTGTCCGTCAACCAGTCGACGATTTTACCTTTGCCCTCATCGCCCCATTGGGTACCGATGACAACCACGTTCTTTGCCACGTTTTTCTTTGACATCACACTTAGCCTAAGTTTTTGAGAATCCAGTTGCTATCTTCGAGGACGAGTACGCGATCGCACTCGAACTCGTCCTGATCGTTGTCGTGACCCGGCATACTCTGGATCACCACTTCGCCCGCTTTGCGCAGCGCGGCGATTTGTTCGCGCAGCTCGGGGGCATTGCCCCACGGCGCGCGGATAGAATGCTTGCGTTCGGCCGTCGGCAGCAGCCGCGCCAGTTCGCGCAGGTCGAGCGAGAAGCCGGTAGCGGGCCTGGCCCGGCCGAAAGCTTCGCCGACATGGTCGTAGCGCCCGCCCCGCGCGACCGCGTTCGGCAGGCCCGGCACGTACAGCGCGAACATCGCGCCGCTTTCGTAGGCATAGCCGCGCAGGTCGGCCAGGTCGATCGCCACTTCGGCGCGGCCCAGGGCCGATCCCGCCAGCGCGGCCAGTTCGGCCAGCGCGCGCGTGATGCCGGGCGAGTCAGGCAGGATCTCGCGCGCGCGTTTCAGCACGTCGATGTCGCCGTACAGATTGGGCAAGGCCAGCAGCGCGGCGCGGGTGGCAGGCGCATACGCGGCGCTCAGCGCCGTCAGTCCCGGCACATCCTTGGCGCGCAACAGCGTGTACAGGGCCGCTTCGTCGTTCTGCGCGGCCGCGTCGTCGGCCAGGATGGCGCGCAGCACGCCCACGTGCGACAGGTCCAGGCGCACGTCGGGGAAGCCCGCCATGGCCAGCGACGCCAGCGCCAGTTCCTGGATCTCGGCGTCGGCTTCAAGGCCGGCATGGCCGTAGATCTCGGCGCCGATCTGGAGCGGCTCGCGCGTGGCGTGCAGGCCGCTCGGGCGGGTATGCAGCACGCTGCCGGCGTAGCACAGGCGGGTGACGGAATCGCGGTTGAGCAGGTGGGCGTCGATGCGCGCCACCTGGATCGTCATGTCGGCGCGCAGGCCGAGCATGCGGCCCGAAATCTGGTCGACCAGCTTGAAGGTGCGCAGGTCGGTGTCCATGCCCGCGCCGGTCAGCAGCGACTCGACGTACTCGAGCAGCGGCGGCATCACCAGCTCGTATCCGTACAGGCGGAAGTTATCGAGCATCAGGCGGCGCAGCTCTTCGATCTTGCGCGCTTCGGAGGGCAAGACGTCAGCGATATTTTCGGGCAGGAGCCAATTCGGCATGGGAAAAAGCGGTAAGGCTTGATAGTTAGAAGACGGACAACACAGCGCGCACGGGTTCACGGCAAATGTCGCGCCGAACCATCAATTTTACCAGAAAAAAAACCCGGGGTCAGTGCCGCCATTACGACCCGGGCTCAACCGCGTTGCGGTTGAGCCCGTGTCGTAATGGCGGCAC
>JAZKCA010000103.1:0-5084 GCA_040388275.1 Pseudomonadota bacterium | reverse complement strand
CCACTGAAGGAGAGGTCATGTCCCGCAACACTCTGAACACGCTCAAGGATTTCAAACTGTCGGCCGGCCAGAAAGGCAAGTTCTATTCGCTGCCGGCACTCGAGAAAAGCCTGGGTGTGAATGTCTCGCGCCTGCCGGTGTCGATCCGTATCGTTCTCGAATCCGTGCTGCGCAATTGCGACGGCAAGAAGGTGACCGAAGAGCACGTCAAGCAATTGGCGAACTGGAATCCGACCGGCGAGCGTACCGACGAAATCCCGTTCGTCGTCGCCCGCGTAGTGCTGCAAGACTTCACCGGCGTGCCGCTGCTGGCCGACCTGGCCGCGATGCGCAACGTCGCGAGCAAAATGGGCATGAACCCGAAAAACATCGAGCCGCTGGTACCGGTCGACCTGGTCGTCGACCACTCGGTCACGATCGACCACTACCGCGAAAAGAACGCGCTCGACCTGAACATGAAGCTGGAATTCTCGCGCAACAACGAGCGCTACCAGTTCATGAAATGGGGCATGCAAGCGTTCGACACCTTCGGCGTGGTGCCACCGGGCTTCGGCATCGTCCACCAGGTCAACCTGGAATACCTGGCGCGCGGCGTGCACAAGACCGCCGAAGGCGTGTACTACCCGGACACCCTGGTCGGAACCGACTCGCACACCACCATGATCAACGGCATCGGCGTGGTCGGCTGGGGCGTGGGCGGCATCGAAGCCGAAGCGGGCATGCTGGGCCAGCCGGTCTACTTCCTGACCCCTGACGTCATCGGCGTGAACCTGACCGGCAAGCTGCGCGAAGGCTGCACCGCCACCGATCTGGTCTTGACCATCACCGAAATGCTGCGCAAGGAAAAAGTCGTCGGCAAGTTCGTCGAATTCTTCGGCGCCGGCACCGAAACGCTGTCGCTGACTGACCGCGCAACGATCGCCAACATGGCCCCTGAATACGGCGCCACGATGGGCTTCTTCCCGGTCGACGACGCCACCATCGACTACTTCGAAGGCACGGGCCGCACCACCGAAGAAATCAACGCCTTCAAGAACTACTTCAAGGCCCAGGGCATGTACGGCGTGCCGCAAGTTGGCGAGATCGACTACACGCGCACCGTGTCGCTCGACCTGTCGAGCGTGACCCCGTCGCTGGCCGGCCCGAAGCGCCCGCAGGACCGTATCGACATCGGCAACGTGCGCAACAACTTCATCGAGCTGTTCTCCAAGCCGACCACCGAAAACGGCTTTAACAAGAATCCGTCCGACCTGACCAACCACTACGAAACGAGCAACGGCGTCAACGTCAAGAACGGCGATGTGCTGATCGCGGCAATCACCTCGTGCACCAACACGTCGAACCCGAGCGTGCTGCTGGCCGCCGGCCTGTTGGCCAAGAAGGCTGTCGAAGCCGGCCTGACGGTCGCCCCGCACATCAAGACCTCGCTGGCGCCCGGCTCGCGCGTGGTCACCGAGTACCTGACCGCCGCCGGTCTGATGCCCTACCTCGAGCAGCTCGGCTTCGGCCTGACCGCCTACGGCTGCACCACCTGTATCGGCAACGCCGGCGACCTGACGCCTGAACTGAACGCCACGATCGCCGAGCACGACATCGTCGCTTCGGCCGTGTTGTCGGGCAACCGCAACTTCGAAGCGCGGATCCACCCGAACATCCGTTCCAACTTCCTGGCCTCGCCGCCGCTCGTAGTCGCCTACGCGATCGCCGGCAACATGACCGTCGACCTGATGACCCAGCCGGTTGGCAAGGGCACCAACGGCAAGGACGTCTACCTGGGCGACATCTGGCCGACTTCGAAAGAAATCGGCAAGCTGATGAAGTTCGCGATGAACTCCAAGGTCTTCAAGGCCAACTACGCCGACGTCAAGGGCGCACCGGGCAAGCTGTGGGAAAACGTCACCACCACCGAAGGCCAGGTCTACAACTGGCCGAAGTCGACCTACATCGCCGAGCCGCCATTCTTTGACGGCTTCGAGATGACCCCGAAGGCCGCCGCGACCGGCATCAGCAACGCGCGCGCGCTGGGCGTGTTCGGCGACTCGATCACCACCGACCACATCTCGCCGGCCGGTTCGATCCAGGAAAGCGGCCCGGCAGGCAAATGGCTGCTGGCCAACGGCGTGCTCAAGGCCGATTTCAACTCCTACGGCTCGCGCCGCGGCAATCACGAAATCATGATGCGCGGTACCTTCGCCAACGTGCGTATCAAGAACCGCATGATCCCGGCCAAGGCCGACGGCTCCGCGGTCGAAGGCGGCATCACGATCCACCAGCCGAGCGGCGAACAGCTGTCGATCTACGACGCGGCCATGAAGTACGTGGCCGACGGCGTGCCGACGATGGTGTTCGGCGGCGAAGAGTACGGCACCGGCTCGTCGCGCGACTGGGCCGCCAAGGGCACCCAGCTGCTGGGCGTGAAGGCAGTCATCGTGCGCTCGTTCGAGCGTATCCACCGTTCCAATCTGGTCGGTATGGGCGTGCTGCCGCTGCAATTCATCGGCGACGACAGCGTCGTCACGCTGGGCATCACCGGCAACGAAACCTTCGACCTGAAGGGCCTCGAAGGCGAGATCAAGCCGCAGCAGCTGGCGACTCTGGTCATCAAGCGCGCCAACGGCGACGTGCAGGAAGTCAAAGTCCTGCTGCGTATCGATACCCCGATCGAAGTCGATTACTACAAGCATGGCGGAATTCTGCCATTCGTATTGCGCCAGCTGCTCGCTGCGTAAGGACGGTAGCTGCCTTGCCAAAAACGCCGGATTCGTCCGGCGTTTTTTTTCGTCCGGCTAAAATCCGCCGCAATATTACTTAAATGATAAAATTGACTGAATTTACCAGTCTCGCGCCAGCTGGACGCTTCCTGAAAGAGCCACTACCTTGACGATCAATCTGAAGCGCCTTTTGATGCTCGTGCTCATGGCGTCGAGCGCAGCGGCCTATGCCACGCCGCACGACGATCCCTGCCCCGTGACAAGCAAGGGCCGCGAATGGTCCGCCGCGTGTTTTGTTGACGTCGACGAGGGTCGTCAGGTCAAGCAGGAATACAGGAAGAAGTTGGTATTCGACCGCAAGGGCCGCGCGGCCATCGTCATTGCGTCGCCGCCGGAACTGGTCGCCGTCGACCGCAGCGGCATGCTGGTGCCCTTGACCATGGACCACCTTCCCGGTCCCCGTTTCGATTTTGAACCAGGCAATGGCGACGGCGATATCGTGCGCCTTTTCCGCCTGGTCGGCCATGAGAAAAAAGGCCGACAATTCAAATGCGGCTACTACCGCAGCGGAACGTTTGAAGTGCTCGTGCCGCCCGTGTACGACCAATGCGATGCATTCAAACACGACACCGCGCTGGTCTGCATCGGCTGCACCAGCGCCTGCAACGGGGGCGATTGCCACCAGAGCGACTTCGTCGGCGGCGAAGCCCTGGTCATCAATGAAAACAATGAAGTGCAAAGGAGGTTTCCTCTGCCCAAGCTTCCACTGTGCGGCGTTGCCGATGAGGGTATCGGGGAAGGCGCGAACAAGAAATGCCGCTCCCGCCCCTTCGACCCGTTCGCCCAACTGAAGTAAAAAGGACGCTTAGCGTAGAGCGCCGGCTTAGCCCGGCGCTTTTTCGTTCGGGGCGGCGTTATCATAGAGCAAACGGTCTTTTCACGACTTCTTGCGCTGCGTTCATGGACGCAATAGGAATGCACTACAATAGGGCCGATAAGGGTTTATCATTGTTCCTCACTTATTGATCGTTTCATTCACCTAAAAAGATCCTTATAGTTATGCGTCGTCCATCCAAAGATTCATCCCACAAGTTGTCAGCCGAAAGCCAGCGCCTGGTCAGCATCAGTCAAGCCATCGTGCAGGCAGCGAGCCGCATAGAAGAACGCGCCTGGGAGCGCCAGTTGGATACGCAACTGCAAAAGCTGCTCAAGACCGGCCACCAGGACACGATCGACACCACGCTCAACGTGCTGTTCAAGGAAGACCTGAACGCCTACGACATGCTGATGGAGGGCGTTGAAGCGGTCAGCGAATCGTCGGTCATGATCGACCAGATTGACGGCGTCGAGACCACATTCCAGGCCTTGCTGGTGGCCGCGCCCATCCTCGCCTGGACCCGTTTTTCCATCGCTTCCGGCACCATCCCGGCCGATATTCTGAGCACCCTGTCGGCCCACTTTGGCGCCCACTTGCTGGCCGACGGCGTACGCATGTCGATGGCCCCTACCCTGTTCGCCATCGACCAGCTGCCGCACACCCATGCCGAAACCTACGCCGCCACGCACAAGCTGGCGCAAGCGGCCTACAAGGGCGCGGCCATCAAGCCGATCGCCAAGCCGGCCGAAACCGCGCCCTTCCTGGCCGACACGCGCTACCTGCTGATCGCCGTCGTGGCGCCGCTGAACGCGCCGCTGTTCCGCTGGCAGGAGCCGCAGCACCAGATCAACTTTGCGATCGAACGCGCCAACGCGCTCGAGCAATGGCGCGCCCAGGCCAGCGATACCGTCACGCGCCTGCTGCCTGGCTGCGGCATCGAACTGCTGCTGCCCGAAGCGTATTACGTAGCCTGCCGCGAAGCGGACAAACTGATCCGCCCGGTCTCGATCCGCGCCGCCGTGCATTACCTGACCAACACGCTCGGCGTCGAACCGTCCGACCTGCGCGCCGTCATCGCCGGCTTCGGCGAAGAGTCGGCCGAAGGACAGATCGACGAGTACCGGGTCGCCTTTACCATGCGCCAGGAAACCGACGTCATCTACGGCATCGTGTGGCCGCTGTACGGTCAGGAAGACGAAGACGGCACTCCGGTCGAAGGATTGATCAGTGCCGGCATTGCCGGTCTCGAGACCCAGAAGGCGCCGCTCGAGGAAATCCTGGGGCACCTGAACGAAGCGGGCATCACCCACGTCAAGCGCCACAACGAACGGTTCGTGGCCGAATATTGCGACGACTGCGGTGCCCCCTTGTTTGCCGACCCCACGGGCGAACTGGTGCACGCCGAAATGCCGGACGACGCGCCGGCAGGCAACGAACACTTCCACTAAATACCCTTCCACTGGCGAAGGCAATGCCCGGATATTTCCGGGCATTTT
>JAZKCA010000102.1:0-41003 GCA_040388275.1 Pseudomonadota bacterium | reverse complement strand
GGGGTCGGGCCTGGCGGCAATTTTTTAACTCGCTTCATGCGAGATGGGAACGTGCACGTCCGGAGTACTTACCTTTCACAGTAACTCAGGTGGGCGATCATGCTCCGAAAGACTTGTCGGCCGCAGGTATAAACGTGTGTGTTTGCGGGTGGGCGGTTCCAAGGCGTTTGATCTTTTTCTTCAATCGTCAAGCCGAAGGTCAATCGTGAAGATCGCCTTCGACGACAGGGCCGACGCTGGCGAGAATTTCTTTCGGCCAGTGCGGTTCATACTTGAGGTGATGGCTGATCAAGCGCAGGAGCCCAGCCACGGCGGTAAAAGGGAGAAACATCAAGGACAGGATTCCGAAGGGAATGGTACAGAACCACCAACCTCCGAGTGCCGCCCCGGACCAATAGATGCCGCTGCCCGGACCCAGCAAGGGTTGCAGGAACGTCAGTGCGGGCCAAAGCTTGAACGTGCTTTCATCCTTGTACAGCGTGTCGCCCGAAGCTAGCGCTGGTCCCTTTTGGCGCATGTAACGCCGGATATGTTCCCACCGCTGGAACATGGCATTGCCGCTCCATTCCGAACTCATGCCTGCTCCGAAGCGCGCGACCACCTTTCGACTGCCGGGCTTCTCAACGACAGCGCAAATCAAGTTGTAGTTTTTTCGCGGCACGCCTCCCCCTCCCAGCACCATGAACTCCGCCACCTCGCCGCGAATGCACGACCAGTCGAACGACTGAACATGCGACTGCGGCTTGAGTTGCCAGAGCTTCCACCAGGTCAGCGGTTCAGCGACGAAAACGTGAACTTTTCCGGCGGCCCGGTCGAAAAGCACAGGCTGATAGCGAAAAGCCACCGTGTCGGACCGCACTACAAGGACGCAAACAACTATCCAAAGGAGCATGATAATCGTCAAGATGTCGAAAATTCCGAATGAGGAGATGAACCCGGTTGACATCCAAACAGCAACTGCCCCACCCATTCCAAAAAGTATCGTGAGATAACCTTCCATAGCACCCACGTCGTCGATAAAAGCAATGCCGTTTTCGTAAACGGTGCAAATACTGTCATGTGCCCTGGCACCTGTGGCGGAGGACGTATCGGAAGCTGGTATAACCGTGTGCGGTAATGGATTGGGGGGGAGTAGGAGCTCTGACATATTTAATTAATCTTCAATCCAAAGGTCGCCCGTAGCGGTCGCCTCAGTGCCTTTAACTGCGCTAGGGTAAACATAGTATGAAACTTTCACGGCAGATACTTCATCAGGCATATCTAGCGCCAATTCGGTCGTGAAGATCTCCGTTGCTGCCTCAGCTTTATCTTTGCTAAGCTTCAAAGGCGGCAACTTTCCAGCTGTGAGGAATCTGATGTGCTTGCCGTTAATTTTATCGTATCCGTCGAGTCTGACAGTGACGACGGTTGATTTTTCCGGCTTAAAAACTTTAACGATGACCGTTACTTCATCGTCTCCCCACTTATCATTCCATTCCAATTCCGCACGCGTACCAGTTGACAAGCTACCAAACGATTTAACCTCATGGTCCAGGTCATTAAAACGCCCGAGCTCAGGATGTCCTTTGCCAAAATGGCTTCGCTTTAAGAAAACTTCATTGTCGTCATCTTCGAGATACATTGCGAGGAATGAAAATCCCAGGCCACCGAGCCATAGAATAAGACCCACGCCTGTCAGGCACCGCGCCAGCAGTATTGGACTAAATGCCCCTCCAAGAATGCGCACAACTGCTTGTCGGGCCACGACTTGACCGAGCCGGTCAAGTTGGCTGGCACGATAGGCGTAGTAGGCCCCTACACCAAGTGAAATCCCCCCTGAAAATTCCGCAGCAGCTGATGCGGCATAAGCACGTTTCGCATCGTCATCGCCTTGATTTTCCGCCTTGCGATACTTAGCGTATGCAACGCTGGAGTCAAATATCGCCCCGGCCGCAAGACACAGCCCCGACCCAAACTTCAACCACAAATGGGCCGGCACCTTCGACGCCAATTCTGCGGCAAATGGCGTACCCATCTTATTCAACGCACCCGGGGTCCTGATCATACTGCCCAGTTCCATAAGGCCACCCAAGATCCCCGCCCCGGCGCCAAGTAATGAGCCAGCAGCGTCCATCTGATCATAGCCACCCGATGAATTTACATCGCCCCATGACATGTCGAAGGCCATCCCCTGAAAGATGAGCGTGGCCAGGTTGAAGCCGCCACTTTTGCTGACCAAGTTTTTCAGGTTCAGATGCTTCTGTCGATTGGTCATTTCGAGGACCCAGCTTTCGGGGATCTCGACTACCTTTGGATGCAGGCCGAACAGCCCCGGGCTGACTACCGCGACGAGTCTCTCTTGACGCATATTCGCCAACTTGATCAGGTCATCCTGGTCGCACAAAATCATTGTCGCTGCCTCGAACTTCCCCAGCCCGCGCGCATTCGAGGTCGCAATTTGCTTGTTAATTTCCGCTCTGGTCAGTTTCCGCCCGTCGGCAGCCTGTTTTCCCGTCACATTGTCCGGCCGCCTGTCGACGTTGATAATCCCGGGCACAAGCGTTGGATGGATAGTCGCACCGTGGAATGAATTTTCCGCCAGGGCGACGCTGAAAAGGTATTGCTTCTGATTGGTATTAATGAAGTTGATCAAACCCTGAGATCGGAACCACATGGCGCTTCGTGTGCTCGCGCGTTCGAGCGCCTTGGCGACCCCCTTCTTGCCCTGCATTCCGGGTTGCAATGCCATGAGCCGTAGGCGTGCATTGATCGTTGTAACCATCAGAAGGAGAGTGCTCGTATCGCTGACGGGCGGCACGCCAATGGACTGCCAAACGTTCCTGAACTCCTTGAAAGAGTTGGTCGAAGCGAGATAGGCGTCGTAAATATCTGCCCGCGCGCCGGCATCGGTTTGAAGCTTGTCGATTAATTTGGGCGTAAAATTGAACTCGCCCATCATGGCCTGAGCAATGTAGTGAGTTGGGTCTGTGACCTCTTTCCAGAATTGCCGTGCGAAATAGTCCGCACTGACTTCCGAGCAACCCGCGCCCCCAAAACACCTTGCCATCACGCGCAGGCGCGTTGCCGCTTCCTGGGCATCGACAAGAATCTGGGCTTTGTCCCGGTTTGCGTCGCTGACAGCACGGTGGTCATCGAAATCGTAACGCACGGCCGCGCCAAATGCGGATGTTTGCAGCCAGTCAATATAATCCTGGTCGCGTTTCTTCTTGAGGTCCGTCCATCCGTCTTCCTGTTTCTTCCATTGCGCGTTTGCCTCTTCAATCGCGCCGTTGTCCAAGTGCTTTTTATAGCGCGCGATTTTTTTGGCCGTGCCGGCAGCCGCAAGGGCGTCGCTGCGCTTCTTCTTCTCTTCGAGAGGAAGGTAGACGTCATAGTGTCTGAAAAAGCTGTTGTACTCGTAGCGAGTGCTATCAGGAACAACACGGCGCTCCGTGCCCCGTTTGTCAATGTAAAAGCCGTACATTGCGGGGGTAATGTTGAATTTGGTATTCGGTCCCCACACCTCATCGGCCTTGCGTTTTTCGGTGGCCGCCACCCAGTCGCAGATAAAGCCCGCCTGGATCAGCGATTGGCGCGCCCACGGCCGACCAGGATTCTTATTCGCTCCCGTGGCATCGGGCCCGCCGGCCTCCCACAATTGGTGTTCGGAGGTAGTCGCGGCATTGATATGGGTGTGTGCCTCAGCAACACCGAGCCCGTCCGGCAGCATCAGGATTGACGTGGTATTGGCATACTTTTCTGGCTTTTTCAGGCCCTGGCCGAGGGCACGTTCAAGGGCCCGAACCTCGCCCTCGAACTTGGTGGCCATGCCGCAACGTGCGGCGTCCATCGGATGCATCACGGTCCCGCAGCCATCCATCAGCTTGGGGCTGACCTTCGCTGCAAAATCGAGGACGTTATGTTCTAGCGCGGCTGTATTGAGCGGAAGGCTGAACGGTTGCAACTTTCCATCAGCGGCTTTTGTGGCATTGATCTGGCGCCCGCGCACATCGCGCAGTTTCCGCTTCACGGGAAGGGAGCCGGAGCCTGGCACTTCGACTTCGGGATTGTCGGCATAGCGCTGCAAGGTATGGCTGGTCCATGCATCGGAACTATAGGCAAGCCAGACTTCATTCGCCGATTGGGCCCCTGCGATGCTAATTAGTTGAGCGGGGACGTTCGCGGCGCCACGCGAGCACGATTTGGCATCCTGAACGCCGCTGAACCCTGGCTGGAGCGTGGCATATTGTTTGGTATTGACCTGATGCATGATTTTTCTGGTGAGCCCACTGGGGGCAACTTGCCAGACATCCCAAAGATTGCGCTCAAGGTAAAACACGTAGACGAAACCTTGCTTCATGATCCGCGTAACCGGGACGGTCCCTTTGCGAGCCATCCCGACAAATTCGGCGTCGAAGGCCGGCGAGAAGCCGTGTTTGGCCAGGTCCACGTCGTCTTTGTGCTTGTTTGCCAAAACCGAAGGTACAACGACGAGCAACTGCAAATCAGCACGCTGGCAAGCTTGGCAGGGGGCGTTCGGATCGCAAACGGGCTTGCCTCCGGCAGCCTGTGTAGCGTTGCTTAAGACGGCATCTTTTTTTGAAGCGGCAGGAGTGCCCATTGTTTTTCTTTCGCGCTAGTCGAGCATGCCCGTGACGGGCGTTTTTTCATCAAATTGGACGTCAGCGGGAACGTAGCGATCCCAGAAGTCGTACGAGAGGTCGGCGAGGCGGTCGCGCAACGCGTAGCCGTGGTCCGCGACGGCGCGCATCATGGATTTCCATTCCGCATCGGCACTCGCACCATCATTCAACTGGACGATGGTCATGACGAACATCGCCACGGAATCGCTGTCCAGCCCATGGTCTTGCGCACCGATCACATGCGCGTGTAATAGCTGCTCGGCATTTGCCGGCAGCCGGCGGCCCTGCGTTGTGCATATGGCTTTCCAGCCCGGCAGCAGCTCCCTGACCAGCTTCACGTTGCGCACCATGCGTGCCTGGCGCGCATCGAGTGCAGTGTCCACCGCCACGGCAGGCGAATCCGGTCTGGAGTGCCCGGCCCCAGCGGCGTACCGGCAAAGTTGGCCGTCCAGGCTCAATGCAAGCCACGTTGCGCCGCCGAGCATGGCAGCGCGCTGCGACGCGCTCATTGTCGGCCACAAGGCGTGAACAAAGGCGGGATGGGTCCAGGATACCCAACCGCGGTTCTGAAATGAAAAACCCTTCAAACGCGCCGCGAGGGCGGCTGCGTCCTCGCTACTGACGAGCCAACCGGCGACACTGAATTCGGACAGCTCGCCTTCATCGTTAAGCACAAGCTTGTCGCGCGTCTGTGCCCCGCAAATTTCGTCGTGGCACTGGGTGATGCTCGCTTCAAAGGCGGGGTCGTCGAGTGCTGGATCGTTTTCCAGCAGATAGGACGCGACCCGACGGCAGTCCAGTGTGAGCAAGCGCGGCGACCTGTCCGGCTGCGCCGCAACTACCTTCAAAGCTGCTCCAGGTCGAATGACAGCCGATGCCCGCAGTGTATCGCCGACCAGGCCGAGCGGATCGTGCAACTCGGGCGTGTACAGCAAATAAAGGTGCATGCCGGCGTCGGCTTCCCGTGCAAGCTGTATTTCATGCAAGAGCTGTTGGCGCAATACGTGCAGTTCAAGGCCCATGACTATCCCTTCGTCGGGCAGCTTTTCAGCTCGCCCTTGGGCAAGGCCATGCTTGCACGGCTGTCTTTCGGACCTGCAAGTTCCTTCAGGCTCGCCTTGAATTCAATTTTTCCTGGTCCGTGCAGCATGATGTTGCCCCCCTCCAGCTTCAACATCGCGCCCTGTGCTGTGAACAAGAGATGCTTGTGGGCCCCGACGGTCACAGCTTTCGTGACGCTTGCGACCGTAATGGCCTTGTCGGCCGTGATCCGGGTTTCGCCGTCCTGGCTTTGAGAACTCACTTTTCCTGAGGCTGCGTGCAGCATGATGCCCAGCTCTTGATTCGGCTTTTCCTTGGCGCTGGCCTTTCCGTAAGTGAACAGGCTGATGCCATGCGAGACCAGCAGGTAGGAATTGCCTTGCGCGGCCAGATTAATGTCTTGCCCAGCGCTGATACTGGTGGTCAAGCCGGCAACAACAACGGCGCTGGCCGGCGTGGCCGCCACGATGCCGCTCGGGCTTGCCAACTGGATGATTGGCTGGGAAAATGCGGTCGCTTGTCCATTTCCGCCCGTCTCGCCACTTGAAGCCATGCTCTGGGTTGAATTGTCGAGCGCAGTAATGTGGGCGGAAAGGCCCTGGCTGGCGGAGAGCTTTTCCGGCTCTGGTTCGGCATTTCCAAGCTCATCGAGCAGTTTGGCGGTATGTTTTTGCGCCACAGTGGAGAGCTCTTTTTGCAGGTCGAGTGCGCTCTGCGTCTGCATGCTCGCTTCGCGTGCGTCGAGCTGGCCACCGCTTGCGTTCACGCGCGCGTGCGTGCTGAGGAGCATGCCCTGCCCCGCGCGCATGGCGACATGGTGCTCTGTCTTCAGTTCAGCACCAAATCCGGCCGCTTGAAGGCGCTGGTTATCGCTCTGGTGGCGCAGGCTGCCCAGGTTCAATTCATCAGTGCCCCGATGCGCTCCCGCGTGCCGTTGAAGCGACATGCGCGATTGGGCCGGGCTGTCATCCATGACCAATTGGCTATAGGCGCCGCCTCCGCTCTGGCTGGCATTCATGGCCTGCGTCTTGATCCCGGAAAGTACGGCGGGGTGCGCGTGCGCCCCGCCCTCGCCAGAGAACCATGCCGGTGCATTGCCGGTGCTGGCGCCGCCGCCCTGGCTTATCTGATTCACTTGATTGTCTTGTTGCCCGCGGCCGTTGTACAACGCGCCAATGACTACCGGGCGGTCGATATCGCCTTCGATAAAGTCAATCAGCACTTCCTGGCCGACCCGAGGCAAGGCGTTGCTGCCCCAGTTGGCGCCCGCAACCGGCGCCATCGGTGTCGCCACGCGCACCCATGTGCCCGCGCTGTCGTCGGCGGGTGCACCGGTGTGGCCCTCGGACGGATGCTCGAGCCGGCTATGACTGCGTGTCCCGCGCTGCCAGTGGAACTGGACTTTGATCCGGTGGTCACGGTCGGTATGGATCACGCTGCCCGCAGGGCCCACGACAATCGCGCTCTGCTGGCCTTGCACGGTCGGCTTTGGAAAAAGCAAAGCGCCGAATTGATCCACGCGGCTGCCGCGGTAGGGCAAGCTGCTGGCAATCGCATCGATGCGTACCCGATACAGCGGCCGTTCGCCCATCTGGGTGCCAACCGCGTGAAGGCTCTGCGATTGTTCCGTATCGACCAGTTCGGCAAGTTTGCCAGGAGCGAGCTGGTGGGCGACTTCGGCCTTGAGCTCCGCGCTCAGATTGTTGTGCATCAGGTGCACCACGCGCACCACGACAAAATTGCGCGCGTTGGCGTCGGTACTGGCGTCAAGCTGGGCCTGGCCTTGCAGGCTAAAGGTCGTGCCGGGCGCGAGGGTACGTACGGTCCCTGCAGCGATATGCACTTCCTTGCGCGCCTTCAATCCTTGCATCAGGTTGTCGGCCATGCGCTGGCCCTGCTCGCGCGTTTCGTATGCGTAGCCGCCCAATGGCTCGCGTACCGTCAGCGGCGCGGCGCCCGGGTTTGGATCGACACTGCCAACGGGACGCGAATGCCGGGTGCGATAATCCCAGCTGCCGATGTCGAGGCCGCTGGCCTGCGTGCGCAACTCGGTTCGCCAGCGGTCCAGGCTGTCCTGTTTCATGACCGCGCTCGCCTGCGTAAATTCGATGGTCGCCTGGCTGTTCGGCTTGAAACTGGCGTTGTGGTCGGCAATCACCATCAGGTGGCTGCCCAGAGCGGGGCTGTCGGGATCGCCACTGTGTTCAAAATAGTGGAAAAGCCCTTCTTCGGCCATCAAGCGTTGGACAAAGGTGAAATCGCTTTCCTGGTATTGGGTCGTCAGGCTCCGAATCGGGTAAATGTCGCGCTTGGCAATGTCGAAGCGCCATTCGGGCACCAGGCAGCCTTTTCCCTGCCATCCGCCAAACACGGCGTCGAGGATGTCGAACACCGACATATCATGGAATACGCGGCTGTCGCGGCCCAGCCCGAGAAACGCCGTCCACGGCTCCACTGTCAACTGATAGCGCGCCAGGCCGCCGTTCGATCCGCTCATTTCGGCGCCGGTAATGTGCCCATGGAAAGGCCGCATCTGTTCGCGGCTGGTGGCGGTCAGGAGCTGCAACAACGCAGGCTGCCCGAGTAACGATTTGAGCGCAACATTGCTGTCGGTCGACAGGCAACTGATAGTAAAACGAAAGCCCGTGTCGATGCCTTCCTCGCCCCGCACGCATTCGGCCAGCAAAGTTTGCCTGCCCAATGGCGTGGTCAAATGGAGGAGACGCGTTTCCTGACAAAAGCGCCCAGGAGACTGTTCAAACTGGATTGTGCAAGGTTTGACACGGGCGATTCCTATTGGTTGCGCGCAATTAATATATTAATAACCTTGTATTTTACTTCATATTGATCAATAGCTGAATTCGCCCCATTCTCCCGAATCCGTGCTCAGTGTCATCGGGATGCTTGTAGAAGCTGAGCGCGTCTTCCGCATGGTCCAGCCCTACCTCTTCGGCGCGGTGGTACACCAGCAGGCCCCGGCTGATGCGCTCCTCCACGGATGAAAAATTCGTGAATTTCACCCCGAAGTCTTTGCCGAAATAGGTGAAATCCAGGCGCGTGCGCTTTGCCAGATACTTGACGAAGTCCCAGTCGAAATCGTCGAATGCCTCGATCACTGCCGGGCCCACGATGTGCGCTTGTTCCCAGTGGAAAAAAGCGAGAAACAGTTTTTCGCGCAGCGCTTGCGGATAGTCGGTGTCCGCCTTGTTTGACGCATGGCATTCGCACAGCGTATCGGCAAAATCATCCCCGATCACAGACCTGATAGACGCGCTGCCCCCATACCGCTTGGTGTAGTGATAAATGGCATACGACTCCGCGCACACGCGCCGGTTGATCTCCCTGAACCGGTCCGCAAACACGGCCACCGAGGCCAGCTTTTCCCTGCGCAGCGCGGGTGTCAGCAAATAGGGCAGGGAAAGGATCATCGCGCCCAGCCTGCCCTGTTTGAAGTAAGCCAACGCCCACAAGGCGCCGTGCGCCGCAATCAGCGGAAACACGCTGCGTTTTCCCGAGTCGCGGTACATCTGTTGATACATCCTTGCCCGGCGTTTCAAGTCGCCAAGGTCCCCCGCAAGCGCATAGCCATGTTCCCGTAACGCTTCATATGCTTCGAATGTCATCGCAGCCTCCAGTGGTTAGAAGAAACGGCTCGCGCCCAGGACCACACGCCCGCGTGCGGCCAGCAAGGGATCGAGACGCAATGCCAGGCGCCGCAGGTTCATGCTGGGCACTTGCGGATACAGGTGATGCTCAAGGTGATAGGTCAGATTCATGAACAGGACCGGCACGATGGTCCCGCGCAAAGTGCGCGCCTGGTCGAGCGGTGCGGTGCCGGGCTTGTAGTGCGGCAGGTAGGCGGTCGCCAGCGGATATCCCCAGCCGCCCACATACACGAACGTGCAATACAGCAGCGGACCCAGGCTCCAGTTGGCCAGCAAGGCGGCCCCGCCGGCCAGCGCCATCGCCGCGCCCAGCTCCGCTGCGATCCAGCGCCGTTCGCGCGGCCCCGCTTCGCGCAAGGCCTTGATCCACAGCCTTGGCAGATACACGGGGCCAGTCAGCAGCACTTTCCCCAAGCTCATATGGGCCGGCGCGCCTTCCATGTCCTCGTCTTCCAGGCAATGGGTGTGGTGAAACAGATGCGAATAGCGGAAGGCGTGGCCGCTTTGCAGCATCAGCACGCCGATGACAAACAAGCTCCAGTGGGTTTGGCGCGCGTTCAGTCCGGCCGAGCCGTGCGCAACGTCGTGCAGGTAGGCGACGGTGAACACGAAATGGGCCAGAACAATCAGCGGGAGCAGCAGGTAGGACCGGGTGTGGCAGGCCAGCGCAAACACCGCCAGCGTGGCAAACGGCAGCAAGGCCGTCACGGCCCGCTGCAGGCTGCTGCTGTGGCGCAGGCCGGCGTCAAGCACCTCGAGCGTGGGCAGGTCGGCGTTGCGGCGGGTGAGCCGGGAATGGGCAAAAGGCAAGGTGGTCATGATGTCTGGCGCGTAAGTTGTTCTTACTCATCTATACGCAAGCGCTGTGCCACCGGCAGTTGTCTGCTAAGTCCTTGTTTTGCCAATGTTATTTATTCCCCTTGCCCCGTTCGCTGTAAGCTTGCTATATAGTTAGCATGTTGTAACTATAAAGTTCGCTTACACCTGCTCCATGGATTTCTACGGCCTCTATTACGTTTCGCTCGCCTTCCAGGTTGCGATAAGCATGGCGCTGGCGGGATGGCTGTGGGCGAAGGGGCCGCATCAGAGCGGCATCAAGCCGCTGGCATTGTTTTGCGTGAGCGTTGGCACCTGGGGGCTGGGGCAGCTGTGCATGCACCTGGGCGACGACGCCACTGCCCACTTCGGCAAAATGCTGGTCAATTGCGGCCCGCTCAACGCGGTGTTCTTCCTGCATTTCGTGTTCCGCTTCCTCGACCGCCAGAAGCCGCGCCAGTTGCTTGTCGTCTACGTACTGGGCATCCTGACCGTCCTGTGCCTGCAGGTATTCGACATGGGCACCCTGGCGCCATGGCTGCAATTCAAGCGCTTTTATTTCTTTCCGGTGTGGGGCTGGATACCCGGGATCTTCGTGGGCGGCGTCAGCCTGTGGGCCTACTACCTGGTTCTGGCCGAATTGCCTGGCGCCGATCCCAAGCGACGCGGCAAGATCCTGGCGCTATGCTTTGCCGGCGCGTGGGGTTCGGGGTCGACCCTGATGTTCCTGAACGCTTCGTTTGGCATCGACATCTTTCCCTACAGCGTGATCTTGTTCCCTGGCTACGCGGTGCTGCTGGTGTTTGGCATCTTGCGCTACGACCTGATGGCGGTGAACCTGTGGGCCAACCGCCTGCTGGCCTGGCTGGTCGCCACCGTCGTCACGGTGGTGCTGGCGGGGCTGCTGATCGGCATAGCGGCGCGCTCCGGCGTCGCCTCGCTCGCAGCGATTCCCTTGTGGCAGTTGTGGGTGCTGGCCACGGCCATGCTGGTCGCCATGCTGGTGCTTGAAGCGCCGTCGCGCCGCTTCATGGAAAACCTGATTTTTCCCGGCGCGCACCTGGCCCCCGGCGTGCTGGCCGACTGGCGCGCCAAACTGGGCGCGGCCGACAGCTGGCGCGAACTGGAACAGAATGCCGCCGCCACCCTGGGCGCGCATCTGCGCCAGCCGCTGGTGGTTGCTCTCGGTGTGCCCGCCTCGCCGGCAACGGCGGACATGCTCGGCATCCATTGCTACCTGGCACCCGGCGACGGCTGGCGCAGCGACTTGATCGGATTCGACGGCGCCACGCCGGGCGTGCTGCGCGTGGGCGAAGTGTTCGGCGCCCTGCTCGCCGCCGCCGCGGCCCGCCTCGAACAATTGCTGCGTTACGCGGCCCAGGAAAAGGAGCGCCTGCAAAAGGCCCACTTGCTGGAATTGGGCGGCCTGGCCGCGACGGTGGCGCACGAGCTGCGCAATCCGCTCAACATCATCAGCATGGCGGCCGTTGGCTCGCCCCCCGAAACCCGGGCCGAGATCCGGGCCCAGATCGAACGGGCCGACCACCTGATCCAGGACTTGCTCAGTTATTCCGGCGAAGTGCGGCTCCATTGCAAGCCGGTGCCGCTGGCCGAACTCGTGGCCCGTGTTGCGGGCTTACAGGCGGTGGTAGTCAACATCGACGACGAGCTGTGCGCGCTGATCGATCCCCTGCGGGGCGAGCAAATTCTCGGCAACCTGATCGGCAACGCCATGGCCATGCTGCGTGGGCGCGACGATCCGCGCGTCGAGGTCGACGCCGTTCGCCAGTCAGACGGCATGATCCTGCTGCGCGTATGCGACAACGGCCCCGGGGTGCCGGCCGATCTGGCCGCCGACCTGTTCCAGCCATTCACCACCGCCCGGGGGGGACCGGCCTGGGCCTGGCCATCGTGCGCCGCCTGGTGGAAGCGCACGGCGGCTACGTACGCCTGGCCGCGCGCGAAGGCTGGAACTGCTGCTTCGAATTTACTTTGCCGGGAACACCATGAGCAGCGAACGCATTCTTCTCGTCGACGACGAACCCGCCTTTCAACGCCTGTGCGGCAACTGGCTCGCCAGCCTGGGCTACGAAGTCAAGGTGGCCGCCTCGGCCGAACAAGTCATCGCGCTGTGCGCCGACAATGTATTCGACCTGGTGCTGCTGGACCTGGCCTTGCCGCCCTCGTTCCGTCCCGACGAAGGGCTGGCACTGCTGCCCGGACTGGCCCCGGCTCCGGTGGTGGTGATGACCGGCCACGCCGACCGCGAACTGGCGCTGCGTTCGATCGGCGCCGGCGCCTGGGATTTCCTGCCCAAGCCGCTGGACCCGGACTTGCTGAAAGTGGTCGTTGAACGCGCGCTGAGCAAACGCCGCCTCGAACGCGAGCTGGCCGAATGGCGCCAGCGCGCCGCGCCCGACGACGCCACCATGGGCCTGATCGGCAACAGCGCCGACCTGCGCGAGCTGCGCTCGCTGATCCGCCGCATCGCGCCGACCGAAGTGCCGGTGATGATCACGGGCCCCAGCGGCACCGGCAAGGAGCTGGTGGCGCGCGCGCTGCACGCGCACGGCAAGCGCAGCGCCAAGGCCTTCGTCGCGGTGCACTGCGGCGCGATTCCGCCGGAGCTGTTCGAGAGCGAATTATTCGGCCACTGCAAGGGCAGTTTCACGGGCGCCGACCGCGACCGCATAGGCCTGATCGCGGCGGCCGACGGCGGCACATTATTCCTCGACGAGATCGGCGACATGCCGCTGGCGATGCAGGTCAAGCTGCTGCGCTTCCTGCAGTCGGGCAGCTTTTTTCCGGTGGGCGCGCGCAGCGAAACCAAGGTTGACGTACGGGTAGTGGCCGCCACCAACCGCGACCTTGCGGCCATGGTCGAGGACAAGACTTTCCGCGATGATCTTTACTACCGCCTGAAGGGGATCCAGATGCGCACCACGGCGCTGGCCGAGCGCCTCGATGACATCGGACTGATCGTGCAAGCGCTGGCCGCACGCATGACGCCGCCCAAGCGCCTCGCTCCCGCTGCGCTGGAATGGGTCGTGTCGCGCAGCTGGCCCGGCAACGTGCGGGAACTGCAGCACTCGATGCAGACGGCGGCGGCGCTAGCCGGCGCCGAGCCTTGCATCACCGTGGACGACCTGGCGCTGGCCTGCGGCGAATCGACCGCGCAATCCGCCGCGGCATCGGACGGATCGCTTGACGCCCAGGTGGCGGCACTGGAAAAGCGCCTGATCGCGGCGGCGCTGGAAGAAACCGGCCACAACCACACGCACGCTGCCAAACAACTGGGCATCTCGCGCGTCGGGCTGTTGAACAAGATGACCCGCTATAGCCTGCGTTGAACGCAGAAGTGGCCTCTCTAACTGCCGGTGTTGCCGGTACGTATAGTCACAAAAACCAGGAGAAATGACATGGTCGAAGGTCGTGAAATCGTAGGTCCGGTAGTTGCATTGGTCGCGTGGTCGATGGTGATGTGGGTATGGATGTATGCGACCCGCATCCCCGCCATCCTCAGCTCAAAAATGAAGCTCGATTCCAGCCTGCCAAGCGGCGAACAGATGTCGAGGCTGCCGCCACGCGTGCGCTGGAAGGCCGATAACTATAACCACCTGATGGAGCAGCCGACGATATTCTATGCGCTGGCCCTGTCGCTCGCGCTCATCGGCGAAGGCAACGGCACCAACCTGGCGCTGGCCTGGGCCTACGTTGCGATACGCATCGCGCACAGCCTGGTTCAGACGCTCGTCAACAAGATCGAAGTCAGGTTCGGGATTTATGTCCTGTCCAACATACCGTTGTTTGCTTTGACCGCCACCGCAGCAATGGCGTTGACACGTTAATTTTTTGATTGGAATTCATGCGCCTCTTTTCCTTCCTCGCAGTCATTCTCCTCGCAACAGCCCAAAGCGCTTTTGCCGCGGACTGGTTCAGCCACTACTACGAAAAACCTACGCCTGAACGCTTTGTTGCTGAAGTTCAGGCAATGAGCAAAGCGGGGAACCTCGCCAATCCGAAGACGACTGATCTGACTTCCGTATTCCTGGGAAAAGTCATGGCAGCCAATCCAACGAAGGTCAATGCCTGGCTAAGCCAATTAAGCGACCTGAAGGGCGGCGACCGCCGGGCGCTGCTGTTGGCAGCGAGCTTGTCTGGAACGAAAGAAGTGCAGGCATATCTGGACGTCCAGCCAGATGCGGAGAAATTCCGGGGGAAGGTAGACATCAGGACACTTGAACCAAACAATCCCACCGTGCTGGATATGCTATGGGCTGACTTCTTTGCCACTGGCGAGGCAGCGCCAATCAGGCGCATTGTTGTTGCTCTAAAATACGAAAAGTACACAGGCGCCGTCGATGGATACGCAAAGTCTGAAAAGACGGAGAAAGACCGCGCCGACGCAATGCTGGGAATCGTGTTCAAGACGGTGATGTGGTCGCTGGAGTCCAATGCCAAGCAGCATCGCCGGGTTGGCGAAATCCTTGAGCAAATCTACTTTGCCGATGGATTGACCCAGCCGGAAAAACTCTGGTTATCGGCAATTCTTGCGAAGGCGATGCCCGAGAAATATGAATTTACGCGCTCGCAGGGCGGCCAGTGGACGTTCAAGCGCAAGCCGCCTGGTCCGGGCGCGACGGTATGGCGCGACATCGACGGCAAGCCCATTCCCGAGATGGTATCGATGAAGGCCAAGGATGACTTTGCAGGATTGGTGCTGGCGACGACGGATGATGACTGGAAGGAGAAATGGGATACGCCTCCCGAAACAAAGCCGAATTTCACAAGGGCAGAGACCATCCCTTACGGCAAGCGGATCCACATACTCACCTTCTTTGTTAACGCGAAGCTTGACCCGCAAGGCAAGGCCAATGTGCGGTGCGACTTTCGAGTCATTGCACCTGGCGGAAAGGTCGCGCATGAACAAAAGGACGCGAGCTGTTATGCGGGAAGTATCGAAGGAAGTCCTTACTCTATGCGCTTGGCTGCGCCCGTCATTCGCTTCTCGGGCGACCCTGAAGATCCACCGGGAACCTGGGGGATCGAAGTGCTGCTGCGAGATGTCGTACGAAACGTCGAACTTCACCTTGGTACCAGCTTTGAGTTGAAGCGGCAGTGACGCTTTTTACTGCGCCACGCGCGCCTGGCTCTCTGCCAAAGCCCAACTGACGGCAAGGTCGCGCCCGGCCGATTGCGCCTCGGCCGCTTTGCCCTGCGCCGCAAGCGCTTTTTCCAGGCCCTGCAAGGCCCAGCCATTTTTCGGATGCAGGGCCAGGTCGTTGCGGAAACTCTTTTCCGCCGCGGCAAACTGCTTCGCGCGTAATTGCATGCCGCCCAGGCGATGGTTCGGTCCACCGGCCAGCATGGGCGGTTCGCGCAAGTCGGCATACGTGCCGGCGTCCGCCGCCTGTTCCTGCAGCTTCAGCGCCGCATCGGTGCGCTTTTCGGCGAAGGCGATTTCGGCGCCGAGCTGCGCCTGCGCGCTGACGACCAGGCTCTTGATCATCTTTCCCATGAAATCGTTCGCGCTATATTTTGCCAGGAGCAGCTTGGCCTTCGGCTTGAGCTTCTCAAGTGCGGCCTTGGCGTTGTCACCCTGGCCGCTGCGCGCCATGGCAATGCCACGTGCCATTTCACCCAGGACGGTCGCAATCCCCTTGTCGCCAGTCGGCAGCGGTTCTTTGACCACGTCATCCCAGCGCTGCATGTGAAGCAAGGTCAGCATGGGGAGGCTGCGCACGTATTCGCTGTACTCGCTGTCGCCCTTGTTCCGGCCGGCCGCGCCACGTGCGGTTTCCAGGGCCAGTTCGCCGCGCCCTTCCATCAATGCGGCGTACCACTGGAAATGTGAATTGTGGCCACGCCAGTCGAAGGTGTCTTTGAAATTCTGCTTCTTCAACTCGCGCATCATTTCCTCGTCCGCAGCCAGGGCCAGCTGGTTGACGCGCGTGGCGTCGGCGTAACGTCCCAGGTGTGCGTAGGTGTGCGCTGGCATATGCAGCAAGTGTGGCGATTTCGGTGCCAGTTTGCCCAGGCGGTCGGCAGCGCCCTCTGCGCGCGCGGCAACCGGCACGGCATCGACCGCGTGAATCAGGTAATGGTTCAGGCCGACATGGTTGCTGTGTTTGGCCAGGCTCGCCTCAAGCAGGGTGGCGACTTCGCCAAGGCGGCCCGCGGGCTTGCCGGTAAACCGGTCCCAGCGGTCTCCCTTGATGGCGACCAGCTCGGCTTCGGCGTACATGATGAGCACATCGGGGTCCGCCGGGAAGCGTGCCGCCAGCAGCTGCATGTGGTTGGCATAGGAAATGTCGAGCGGATCGGCCGGTTCGGTCGCATCGGTGCCGGTGCGGCAGACTTCCGAAGGCGGAGGTGCAATGGTGTTCCCGGCACTGTGGCCATAGCGCAGCGCGAGCGATTGGATCAGGGCCAGGTCGCGCGGCGAAGCGCCCTTGCTGTGCTTGACGGCGTAGTCGACGTACTGGACCGCCTCGCGCAGGTCGCCGCGTCGCGAATTGTTGATGTTCGGACCCATCTGCAGGGCCACGCCCCATGCGCACAGTCCGCATTCCGGATCCTGCGCCAGCGCAGCCTTGAAAGCGCGCATGGCTTCGGGCCGGTTGAACGCGTAGGCTTGCTCCATGCCTTGCGCGAACAGGCGGCGCGCGGGGGCATTCGCTTGCGAAGGGACCAGGGTGCTTTCGCCGAATCCGTCGAGCAGCGGCGCGGTGGCTTTGCTGTCTACCGTCAGCGGCAGGGTCGTGCAGGCCCCCATCATCGTTAGGGAAAATGCCAGGATGCATAGCTGCTGCGCAGCGTAGGGACGGCGAAGACGCATAGTGGGACCGATGCAAGATTAGGTGGTGAGCGCGGCTCAGATTATCAATTTTGCCATAAAGTCAGCGGGCCGACATGCTCAAGATGGATGCTACGTCGCTTGTTTGAATTGTCGCGGGTATTGCTTCAGTTCAAGGCGCAAGGCATCGTACAGTTCGGCCGTCCAGGCCGGTACCTGACGTGTTGGCGCAGGATTGCCAGCACGGAAATCGGTCGGGCTGACAACGATGCGGGTGTGCTCCTTTCCCACTTGCGCGGCCATGATGAACAGGTCCTCTGCTGCCTGGTCGCCCATCGCCAGACAGCCGATCGACACCTGGTTACCGTGGATCATGATGTCGCCACCGAGCCTGGTGCGCTCGTCGCCCTTCGCCATGCGCCGGTCGAAAATATTCGGATAGTTCAGCCGGATCGACAGGTGAAAGCGGCTGTTTGGATTGAGCGATTCGGCCTCGTAGATCCCCTCCGGCACCTGGCTGTCGCCCTCCTTGAGCTTCGGTCCCGGTTTGCCGCTCGCGGCCAGCACCTGGTATTGGGTCACATGGCGCCACGGCGCGGTGTTTGAATTCCTGGCATACACCTGTAGCAGGCGCTGATCCTTGAACGTGACGTAAGCGATTTCGTGCGGGGGATACACAACGCCAGCCGCCGCAAACGCTGGCGCCATGCGCAGGGCGACGGCCTTCCCGTACTGGTCCACGCGCTTTTCCACCGTGTAGGCGCTCGCTTTCCCCGGCAGCGCGGCCACGAGGTCCTTGATTGGCCTGTCCCGCTTGGCGACCAAGGCCAGTCCAACAATCGAAACGCCAATCAGGAGTGAGACCAGTACGACACGGCGCATATGAAATCCAGGCTGGAGCGCGTCGGGGCCGAAGCGGCATGAATGTCAGTATGACATGTTCCAGCGGTAGAAAAGGCCGCCTGTACTGCCTTCATGCAATGCGCATGAGCAATATTCTCGCTTTATCAAAAAACCAACATGGTAAAATAGTCACTCGATTTCGTTAATTCAGGGCCACAGGCCCGCCACCGACCAAGGAACCCCCAGGCATGAAACTTCGCCCACCAGCAGCACTCGTCTATTCCATTGCAGCAGCAACCGCAGTCTTTTCCACTGCCGCGTTCGCCCAGGTGGTTGCCGAGGGAGATACTGCGGCGAAGGCCAGGCCGGCCGCGCAATCGGACCAGATCGAGGTGGTGACGGTCACCGCGCAAAAGCGCAAGGAAGACCCGAACAAGGTGGCGATGAGCATTTCGGCGGTCAGCGGCGCTTCTTTGCAGGCCCAGCACGTGAACGACTTCACCGACCTCACCCGCGTGGTGCCGAACATTTCCTTTACGGCCGCCAGCGGCAACGGCGGCGCCGGTCCCGGCACCTCGAATATCGAAGTGCGCGGCATCAGCTCGGCCGCCGGCGCGGCCACCGTCGGCATCTACCTTGGCGATGTGTCCATCACCGTCGGCAACGTCTACACGATGGGTACGGTCGAGCCAAAGTTCTTCGACATCGACCGCGTCGAAGTGCTGCGCGGCCCGCAGGCCACGCTGTACGGCGCCAGTTCGATGGGCGGCACCATCAAGTTCGTGCCGAATGAGCCGGACCTGAAGGAACGCGAGTTCAGCACCTACATGGAAGCGGCCACCACCAAGGGCGGCAGCGCGAGCTACTCGGCCAATGTGGTCGGCAATATTCCCCTGATTGCCGATGAACTGGCGCTGCGCATCGGCGTGCAGGCCCAGCGCGCGGGCGGCTTCATCAACCAGGTCGACGGCAACGGCAATCTCCTGGCCACCAATATCAACAAGGTCAACGACCAGGAAATGCGCCTGGCCCTGAAGTGGCGCCCGATCCGCACGCTGACCATCACGCCCTCGCTGTACTACCAGAAGGTGGACGCGAAGGATATCTCGGCGTTCAACCTGGAGCTGCCAAACTACCAGGCGCAAAAGCAGGTGCGCGAGCCGTCCAAAGACATCCTGCTCACGCCCAACGTGGCAGTGAACTGGGACCTGGGCAAGGCCGACCTGACCTCCAGCTCCAGCTATTTTGAACGCAAGTTCGACCGTACCCAGAACGGATCGGCCTACAACAGTTATTCGCTGTCGACCTTCATGACGTCCACCGACGATGGCGGCAGCGCGCCGCCCGCGCTGATCGATGCGGTTGCCGCCCTGCCGTCGGCCGTCTACCTGAACAACCAGGTGCGGCAGGTGTCGCAGGAATTCAGGCTCGCGTCCAAGCCTTACGATGCGGCGCGCTCGCCCTGGACCTGGCTGGGCGGGGTCTACTTCTCCAACCAGCGCACCAACATCGTCGAGAACGATCCCATCTTCGGCGTCAACGCCACCTTCGCGCAGTTCGGTTTGAGCAGCGAAGACCCGGACATTCTGCCGGGTTCCTTTCCCGGTGCTTTCCCCAACGATAACTCGTTCTCCGGCGCCTTCCACTACCGGGAAAAGCAAAGTTCGATCTTCGGCGAAGCCAATTACTACTTCACGCCGGCGCTGCATGCGACGGTTGGCGCGCGCTACCTGCGGGGCGCCTCCACGCTGGACCAGCGCAACGGCCTGTACCTGGCCGGCGCGGGCAATAACAGCAGCACCAGCCTGTCGTCCAAGGCCTTCACGCCGAAGTACGCGGTCACGTGGGAAGTCAATCCGGCCAACACCTTGTATGCCAGCCTGTCCAAGGGTTTCCGCCTTGGCGGCTCGAATGTGTACGTGCCGCCGACCACCTGCGGCCCGGACCTGGAAGAAAACGGTATCGAAAACGCCCCGGCCACCTACTCGCCCGACAGCTTGTGGAGCTATGAGGCTGGCAGCAAGTCGCGCCTGCTGAACAACCGCGTTTCGATCAATGCCGCCGTCTTTTACGTCAAGTGGAAGAACATCCAGCAGGGCGTGTACCTGCCGACCTGCGCATACACCTACAACGCCAACGCCGGCGACGCCGTCAGCAAGGGGCTCGAGTTCGACATCAAGGCCAAGCCCTTCCCGGGCCTGACCCTGGGCGCGTCGGCCGGCTACGTGAAGGCGGAACTGTCGAACGACAAAGGCCTCGAAAACGGCATCGTCGGCGCCGTTGCGGGCGCGCAGATCCAGGGCGTGCCGAAATATAATGCCGCCATCAACGCGCAATACAACTTTGCCGTCTTCGGCGACAAGAGCGCTTTCGTGATGGGCGGTGTGCAGTGGGTAGGCGCGAGCAAGGGCTCGCTCAATCCCGAGCAGACCGACTACCAACGGCCCGCGTATCACACGGCGGACTTCAGCGCCGGCGTGTCGTTCGACCAGTACAAGCTGAGCGTGTTCGTCAAGAATGTATTCGACAACGATACCGTGATCCAGCATCCGCAGGTGGCGTCGATCGTCCAGGGTTATCGCCTAACGCCGCGCAGCATCGGCGTGAGCCTGGCGTCGAAGTTCTAGCCCATGGCGATCATCGTCCGCCGCCTTGTTCCGTCCGGCGCCGCCGCGTTCCAGGCCCTGCGCCTGGCGGCGCTGACCGAGTGCCCGTCCGCCTTCAGCTCCAGCTACGAGGAGGAATGCGGCACGCCCCTGGCCACGATCGAAGCGCGCTTCGCGCCCGATTCGGGCCGCCATATGTTCGGCGCCTTCGATGGCGCCGTCCTGGTCGGCATGGTTGGGGTCGGGCGCGAGACCGCGCCCAAGCTGCGGCACAAGGCCTTCATCCGTGCAATGTATGTCGCTCCTTCCCATCGCGGCAAGGGCGTGGGCAGGCAGCTGCTCGAGCAGGCGCTGGCCTGCGCGTCATCCATGCAGGGGCTGCGCCAGATTAACCTGGACGTCACGGCGGGCAAAGCCCCGGCGCTCGCCTTGTACGAGTCGCTCGGCTTTGCCGTGTTCGGGCGCGAGCCAAGCGCAATGCTTGTCGACGGTGTACTGCACGACAAACTGTACCTGGCCCGCCTGCTCGACTAGCGCGAACCGCCCGGCAGTTCCAGCACCTCGTTGGCGCCAGCCGGGTTCCTTCTCTCGATCGCCACACCGTCAGGATGCGAGGCGCGGCCGCCGCATACGGCCGGTGCCGCGCGCTTCGACGGTGCGCCCAGCCAGCAATCGAATCCCGAGAAGTTCGGATATCCCGACCAGAACGCCAGTCCGCCGCCATTGACCGGCGTCGGCAGGATGCTCGCTGACACATTCTTGCTGGTGGCGTCGAGCAGGTAGTCCGATGGCAGCGATGCGCGCGATCCGGCGATGCTGGCAATCGCCAGGCCGCCAACCGTGACATGGGTGGCGCCTGCCGGTGTCGGGCTGTTGTACAGCGCGCTGGTGTTGGTCAGCGTGGCGCTCGTGTCGCCGGCAACCAGGCCAGTGAAGCTGTAGGTCGGTGTAAATCCGAACGGCGCCGCGGTGGTCGTGTCGTAGTATTTGACGACATGCGTGTTGGTCAAGGTCGGCGTCAGCGTAGCCGGCGTGATCGTGGCCGCCACGAACTTGCTGGAAGCGTCGAGCCCATAGTCGCTGGCCAGCGAGCCATTGGCGCCGGTGATGCTGCCAACCGCCAGGCCGCCGACCGTCACCCTGGTTGCCGACGCCACGTGGGCGCTGTCATACAGTGCGCTGGTGTTGGTCAGAGTGGCTGCAGTGTCGCCTGCCAGGAAGCCTGTGACCGTGTAGGCCGGTACAAAGCCGGCCGGCGCCGCCGTGGTGCCGTCATAGGTCTTGGTCACGCCGGTGTTGGTCAGGGTCGAAGTGAGCGTCCGGGTGGTGATGGCGGCCGTGACATCCTTGCTGGTGGCGTCGAGCGCATAGTCGCTCACGACCGACGCGTTGCTGCCCGTGATGCCGGTAATGGCCAGCCCACTCACCGTGACCTTGTTGGCGCTGGCCACGTGGAAGCTGTTGTAGGCAGCGCCAGTGTTGCTGAGCGTTGCCGATGTGTCCCCGGCGGCCAGGTTGGCAAAGGTATAGCTTGGCACGAAGCCCGCCGGCGCCGCCGTGGTGCCGTCGTAGACCTTGGTCACGCCGGTGTTCGATATCGTCGGCGTCACCGTCCGCGCGGTGATGCTTGCCGCCACGGTCTTGCTGGTGGCGTCGAGGACGTAGTCGGCGGCCTCCGATGCATTGCTGCCAGTGACAGATCCGATGGCCAGCCCGCCCACCGTGACCTGGGTTGCGCCCACCACGTGTGCGTTGTTATACACCTTGCTGGCGTTGGTCAGCGCGGCTGTCGTGTCGCCGGCTACAAGGCCGACGAAGCTGTAGGTTGGCGTGAAAGTGGCCGGCGCTGCCAGCGTGCCGTCGTAGACCTTGGTCACGCCGGTATTGGTCAGCGTGGATGTCAGCAGCTTGGCCGTGATCGTTGCGGCCACGTTCTTGCTGGTGGCGTCGAGCGCGTAGTCGCTGGCCAGCGATGCGTTGCCGCCGGTGATGCCGCTGATGGCCAGGCCGCTCACCGTCACCCGGTTGGCGCTCGATACGTGCGCAGTGTTGTAGGCCGAGCCGGTGTTGGTCAGCGTTGCGGCCGTGTCGCCTGCCACGAAGCCGGTCACACTGTAGGTCGGCGCAAAGCCGGCCGGGGCCGCGGTGGTGCCGTCGTAGGTCTTGGTGACGCCCACATTGGTCAGGGTCGAGGTCAAGGTGGCAGGCGTGATCGTCGCTGCGACGTTCTTGCTTGTCGCGTCGAGCGCGTAGTCGCTCGCCACCGACGCGTTGCTGCCGGTGACACCCGCAATCGCCAGCCCGCTGACCGTCACCTGGTTGGCCGCCAGCACGTGTGCGCTGTTGTAGGCCGAACCCGTATTGGTCAGCGTGGCGTTGGTATCGCCGCTAGCCAGGCCAGTGAAGGTAAAGGTCGGCGTAAATCCGGCTGGCGCTGCGGTCGTCGCGTCGTAGGTTTTGGTCACACCCGTGTTCGACAAGGTCGACGTCAGCAGCTTGGCGGTGATACTTGCCGCCACGTTCTTGCTCGCGGCGTCGAGCACATAGTCGCTCGCCACCGACGCATTGCTGCCGGTGACCGTGCCGACCGCCAGGCCGCCGACGGTGACCATGGTGGCGCCGACCACGTGCGCGTTGTTGTACAAGGCGCTGGTATTGGTCAGCGTGGCCGCAGTGTCGCCCGCCACGAAGCCGGTCACGTTGTAGGTCGGGATAAAGCCCGCCGGCGCGGCGAGCGTGCCGTCGTAGGACTTGGTTACGCCCACATTGGTCAGGGTCGAGGTCAGCATGGCCGGGGTAATCGTGGCTGCCACGTTCTTGCTGGTGGCGTCCAGCGCATAGTCGCTGGCGACCGACGCATTGCTGCCGGTGATCCCGGTGAGGGCGAGGCCGCTGGTGGTGACCTGGGTGGCGCCGACCACGTGGGCGCTGTTATACGCCGAGCCGGTGTTGCTGATCGTAGCTGCAGTGTCGCCTGTGGCGAAACCGGTCACGTTGTAACTTGGGACGAAGCCGGCCGGCGCGGCGGTAGTGCCGTCGTAGACCTTGGTGACGCCAGCATTTGTCAGGGTCGACGTCAGCGTGCGCGCGGTGATGCTGGCGGCGACGTTCTTGCTGTTTGCGTCGAGCACATAGTCGCTGGCCACCGAGGCATTGCTGCCGGTGATGCTGCCGATGGCCAGGCCGCTGACGGTCACCTGGGTAGCGCCCACCACGTGTGCGTTGTTATACGCGGAGCCGGTGTTAGTCAGGCTCGCCGTGGTGTCGCCGCTGGCCAGGCCGGTGAAGGTGAACGTCGGCGTGAAGCCGGCTGGTGCGGCGGTGGTGCCGTCGTAGGTCTTGGTGACGCCCGTATTCGACAAGGTCGACGTCAGCAGGGCGGCGGTGATGTTCGCCGCCACGTTCTTGCTTGAGGCATCCAGTACATAGTCGCTCGCCACCGACGCATTGCTGCCGGTGACCGTGCCGACCGCCAGGCCGCCCACGGTGACCATGGTGGCGCCGACCACGTGCGCGTTGTTGTACAGGGCGCTGGTATTGGTCAGCGTGGCTGCAGTGTCGCCCGCCACGAAGCCAGTCACGTTGTAGGTCGGCGTAAATCCTGCCGGCGCGGCAAGCGTGCCGTCATACGACTTGGTCACGCCCACATTGGTCAGGGTCGACGTCAGCATGGCCGGGGTGATGGTGGCCGCCACGCTCTTGCTGGCCGCGTCGAGCGCATAGTCGGTCGTGACTGAAGCATTGCTGCCGGTGATGCCGGTGATGGCCAGGCCGCTGGTGGTGACCTGGGTGGCGCCGACCACGTGCGCATTGTTATAGGCCGTGCCGGTGTTCGACAGCGTGGCGGCGGTGTCGCCGGTGGCGAAGTTGGCGAAGCTGAAGGTCGGCGCAAAACCGGCCGGCGCCGCCGTGGTGCCGTCGTACACCTTGGTCACGCCGGCATTCGTCAGGGTCGAGGTAATCGTCCTGGCGGTGATCGATGCGGCGACGTTCTTGCTGGCCGCGTCAAGCGCGTAGTCGCTCGCCACCGATGCGTTGCTGCCGGTGATGCTGCCGATGGCCAGGCCGCTGACCGTGACCTGGGTAGCGCCAACCACGTGGGCGTTGTTGTACGCAATGCCGGTGTTGGTCAGCACGGCATTGGTGTCGCCTGCGACCAGCCCCGCGAAGCTGTAAGTCGGCGTAATTGATGAGCTTGTCGTGCCGTCATACACCTTGGTCACGCCGGCATTGGTCAGGGTCGAGGTGAGCAAGGCGGCGGTGATGTTCGCGGCCACGCTCTTGCTCGTTGCGTCGAGCACGTAGTCGCTGCTGACCGAGGCATTGCTGCCCGTGATGCCGGTCAGCGCCAGGCCACTGGTGGTCACCTGGGTGGCGCCGACCACGTGCGCATTGTTATACGCCGAGCCGGTGTTGCTGATCGTCGCCGCCGTGTCGCCGACGACGAAGCCGGTCACGTTGTAGGTCGGCGTAAAGCCGGCCGGTGCGGCGGTGGTGCCGTCATACACCTTGGTCACGCCGGCATTCGTCAGGGTCGAGGTCAGCGTGGCCGGGGTAATGGTCGCTGCCACGCTCTTGCTGGCCGCGTCGAGCGCATAGTCGGTCGTGACCGAGGCATTGCTGCCCGTGATGCCGGTAATGGCCAGCCCGCCGGTGGTGACCTGGGTGGCGCCGACCACGTGCGCATTGTTATAGGCCGTGCCGGTGTTCGACAGCGTGGCGGCGGTGTCGCCGGTGGCGAAGTTGGCGAAGCTGAAGGTCGGCGCAAAACCGGCCGGCGCCGCCGTGGTGCCGTCGTACACCTTGGTCACGCCGGCATTCGTCAGGGTCGAGGTAATCGTCCTGGCGGTGATCGATGCGGCGACGTTCTTGCTGGCCGCGTCAAGCGCGTAGTCGCTCGCCACCGATGCGTTGCTGCCGGTGATGCTGCCGATGGCCAGGCCGCTGACCGTGACCTGGGTAGCGCCAACCACGTGGGCGTTGTTGTACGCAATGCCGGTGTTGGTCAGCACGGCATTGGTGTCGCCTGCGACCAGCCCCGCGAAGCTGTAAGTCGGCGTAATTGATGAGCTTGTCGTGCCGTCATACACCTTGGTCACGCCGGCATTGGTCAGGGTCGAGGTGAGCAAGGCGGCGGTGATGTTCGCGGCCACGCTCTTGCTCGTTGCGTCGAGCACGTAGTCGCTGCTGACCGAGGCATTGCTGCCCGTGATGCCGGTCAGCGCCAGGCCGCTGGTGGTGACCTGGGTGGCGCCCACCACGTGCGCATTGTTGTACGCCGAGCCGGTGTTGCTGATCGTCGCTGCCGTGTCGCCTGCGACGAAGCCGGTGACGTTGTAGGTCGGCGTAAAGCCGGCCGGCGCGGCGGTCGTGCCGTCGTACACCTTGGTCACGCCGGCATTGGTCAGGGTGGAGGTCAGTGTGGCCGGGGTGATGCTGGCAGCCACGCTCTTGAAGTTGGCGTCGAGCGCATAGTCGCTGGCGACCGAGGCATTGCTGCCCGTGATGCCGGTAATGGCCAGGCCGCTGGCCGTGACCTGGGTCGCGCCGACCACGTGGGCATTGTCATAGGCGACGCCGGTATTGCTCAGCGTGGCCGTCGTGTCGCCGGTGGCCAGGTTGGCAAAGCTGAAGGTCGGGGTAATTCCCGAGGCGGTGGTGCCGTCGTAGACCTTGGTCACACCGGCATTGGTCAGGGTGGAGGTAATTGTCCTGGCCGTGATCGCCGCCGCGACATTCTTGCTGGCCGCGTCAAGAACATAGTCGGTGCCGACCGACGCGTTGCTGCCGGTGATGGCGCCGACGGCGAGGCCGCTGACGGTCACCTGGGTGGCGCCGACCACGTGCGCATTGTTGTATGCCGAACCGGTGTTGGTCAGCGTGGCGGCCGTGTCGCCGGCCACAAAGCCGGTGACGTTGTAGGTGGGCGTGAACCCGGCCGGTGCAGCGGTGGTGCCGTCGTAGACCTTGGTGACACCGGCATTGGTCAGTGTCGAGGTCAGCATCGCCGGAGTAATGGTGGCTGCCACGCTCTTGCTGGTGGCGTCGAGCGCATAGTCGGTCGTGACCGAGGCATTGCTGCCGGTGATGCCGGTAAGGGCCAGGCCGCCGGTGGTGACCTGGGTGGCGCCGACCACGTGCGCGTTGTTATAGGCCGAGCCGGTGTTCGACAGCGTTGCGGCAGTGTCGCCGGTAGCGAAGTTGGCGAAGCTGAAGGTCGGTGCAAAGCCGCCCGGCGCCGCAGTGGTGCCGTCGTAGACCTTGGTCACGCCCGCATTGGTCAGGGTCGACGTGAGCGTTCTTGCGGTAATGGCCGCGGCGACGTTCTTGCTGGCCGCGTCGAGCGCATAGTCGGTGCCAACCGAGGCGTTGCTGCCGGTGACGCTGCCGATGGCGAGGCCGCTGACGGTGACCTGGGTAGCGCCGACCACGTGCGCGTTGTCATACGCGATGCCGCTGTTGGTCAGCACCGCATTCGTGTCACCCGCGACCAGGCCGGCAAAGCTGAAGGTCGGCGTGATTCCGGAAGCCGTCGTGCCGTCGTAGACCTTGGTCACGCCGGTGTTGGTCAGCGTCGATGTCAGCAACTTGGCGGTGATCGCTGCGGCGGCACTCTTGCTGCCCGCATCGAGCGCGTAATCGCCCGCAACCGAAGCGTTGCTTCCGGTGATACCGGTAATTGCCAGGCCACTGACGGTGACCTGCGTGGCGCCGACGACGTGGGCATTGTTGTACGCCGAGCCGGTGTTGCTGATTGCCGCTGCAGTATCGCCGGCGATGAAACCGGTGACGTTCAAGGTTGGCGTGAAGCCCGCGGGCGCGGCGGTGGTGCCATCGTAGGTCTTGGTAATGCCGGCGTTGGTCAGCGTCGTGGTCAAGGTCGCCGGCGTGATCGTGGCGGCGGCAGGCGCCTGCACCACGAGCGTGTAGTTGGCCGCATCGGCGCCGGCCAGGGCCTGGTTGCCAAAGGTGACGGTGGTGGCGCCGGCCACGTGGGCGTTGTTGTAGGTGCCGGTAGCCGCACCGGCGATCGAAACCAGGTCGCCGGTATAGGACTTGCCGTCGGCAGTGGTGCCGGTGCCCACGTTCTCGGCCGTCAGCACGCCGGCGCCGCCAACGACCGCCGCCGCGGTGCCGTCGTACACTTTGCTGGCCGGTACCGTCAGGCCGGACATGTTCACCGATTTCGGCGTGACCGTCAGGGTGCCGGCGGTCTGGGTCACCGTGTAGCCAAGCTGGCCGACGGCGCCGCTGACGGTGGTCGCCGTCGCGCCGGCCACGCGCAGGCCCGCGGTGGAGGTGGGCGCGGCGGTCAGTCCCAGCGTGGCCTGGGTCGACAAGGCCTGGGCCAGCGTATCGCCGTTGACCAGGCCGGTGGCTGCGGCCACGGTCGGGTCGGCGCTGCCATACACCATGCTCATGGTGCCACTGAGCGCCAGCACCGGCGCTTCGCGGTACACGGCGTACATGCCGGTACCGAGGGCGGCCGTGAAATTGCTGGTCGCCGCATCGCTGTTGTAGCGGAAGCGCCCGCTGTTCGAGCCGAGGAAGGCGGTCACCCCGGTGCTGCCGGCGATCGATCCGCCATACAGGGTGGCGCGCCCGCCGGCGCCCATGCTGATGCTGCCGCCGGAGACCGTGACGTTGCCGCCAAAGCTGGTGCCGGCGGCCTGGTTGGCGCCGGCCTTGATCACGACCGCGCTGGTGCCGGCGTTGGTGGTCACCAGCGCGCCGTTGATGGTCACGTCGTTGTTGGCCGACAAATTGATCAGGCCGGCGCCGCTGTTGATGTTCCCGGTCTGCATCACGCTGTTCGACTGCATGGTGACGTTGCCGCCGGCCGTCGTGATGTCGTCGGCATTGAGCACGGTATTGGCACGGCTGGCGCCGCCGGCAAAACCGGCGATATGCAGGGCCCCGCCGGCGAGCGAGATCGGCGCGTTGATGCCGATATTGCCATTGCCGTACAGGTTCAGCGCGCCGGTGCCGGCATTGGTGATGCCGGCGTTGACCGAAATGGCGCCCTCGGCCGCCAGGGTCAGGCTGTTGGTCCGGTTGTAGTTCAGGGCCGAAGCCACCGTGATGTTGCCGTTGCCCGTGCCCGCCGAGGTGGTATCGATCCGCACATTGTTGGTGGCCAGCGCGGTGATGATGTCGGCCGCCGCCACGGTCGAGGAGCTGTTGGAGGCCGAGATGAAGGTGCCGGCGCCGTTGTCGGCCAGATTGCCGGCCGCGGCGGTAATCGTGATGTCGTTCGGATCGAGCAGCAAGGTGCCGGTCCTGCCCTTGGCGGCGCTGGTGTCGACCGCGCCCTTGAACGCCAGGGTCTGCTTGCCCGAGGTTTCCACAAAGCCGCCATCGCCGCCCTGTGCGCCCGCCTTGGCCGAAATGCTGCCGGCGTAGGTGGTGTGCTCGTTGGCCCAGACCGCGACCTTGCCGCCATCGCCCTTGACGGTGGCGTCGGCATCGATGCGGGCGTTCTTGTCGACATAGGTGATGCTGGCGTTGCGCTCGGCGCCGGCCCCGTGGAAGTTGCCGCCGACCATAACCTGGCCGCCGCCGCTGGCGCCGGACACGTCGATGCGGGCGCCGCTGTTCAAGGCGACCTTGTCGCCAAGCACCTTGACCGTGCCGCCGGTATCGCCGCCGGACGCGGCCAGGGTGCCGCTGACCGCCGTCACGCCGGCCGGACCGCCGTCGATGACGATTTCGCCGTTGCGGTTTTGCAGAGAATTGGCGCGCACCACGCCGCTGGTATTGATGACCGTATCGAGCACGGCGTTGGCCGAACGCGCCGTCATGAACACCCTGCCGCCATCGGCACTGATGTTGCCGGAATTGCGCACGGCGGCGTCGGCGACGGCCCCGTCCACGTTCAGGCTGACCAGCTCATTGCCGGCCAGGTCCATGCGGACCCGTCCGCCGGCGGCCAGCGCCGTGCTGCCGCCCGGGGTGACGATGCTGCCCGCGTTGCTCACCTGCGGCGCGCTGAGCACCACGTAAGTGCCGCGCAGCTGGCCTTCATTGACCACGCTGCCGGCATGGGCGCCGGCGGTAAAGGTATACCTGCCGGCCGAAAAATTGGCATTGCTGATGTCCATGCTGGACGCCACCAGGCCGCCCACGTCGACGCTGGCGCCGGGTGCGAAATACACGCCGGCGTTATTGACCAGGAACACGTGGCCATTCGCCTGCAGCGAGCCGTAGATGCGCGAGGGATCGGCGCCGATGACCCGGTTCAGGGCCACCGAGGTCGAATTGGGCTGCATGAAGCGGACCATTTCGTTGGCGCCGATCGAGAAGCTTTGCCAGTTGATGATGGCCGACTGCGTGCTCTGGTTGATCAGGGTGCTCGTCGCGCTGGCCTTGGTGACCTTGGCTACCCCGGCCACCACTTCGGCCCCGGTGGGCGCGGCCTGGACGAAAGTGGGCACGAAGGGACTGAGCATGGCAAGCAGCACCAGGCTGATGGTGCGCCGGCGCTGCGGCCAGTAGGTCACGCTCAGCTTGCGTGACAGTTTGAAGATGACCGGCTTGAGCGAGGTGCGCACGAAGCGGGTGAAGCGGGCGGCTGGCTGGCTGGTATTGGCGGCGTTGAACATGGTCATTCCTTCAGGAGCAGACACAATTGACGAGACGCGGCAGGACGGCCGTTCGGCCAGGCCCTGCGAGGGCACTTTTTTAGATGGTCAATCAGAAGCCATAGCCGGCCATGAGCCAGGCGCGCGCGCTATCGCTGCCCGGCTGCTTGCCGCTGGTGGGCGCGGCCACCGAGAACCTGACCGTCAGCCCGCGCGGGCAGTCGACATTCAGGCCGACCCCGACCCCGCTGATGGCGCGCGTATCGTAGCCAAAGAAGACCGGCGGATTGTTGTGGTTCATCTTGGCGCGGCCGAAATCGTAGAAGCCGGTGCCGGCCACGCTGCAAGCGCCCATCTGCATGCCGCCGAAGGTGTACTGCATTTCCATGGTCAGGGAATAGCCCTGGTCGCCGATCACTTCGCCGAGCGGGAAGGCGCGCACGCTGGTCGGTCCGCCAATGGCGAATTTTTCGGCGCCGGGCAGGTTCTTGCTGGCTCCCTGTGCCGCCAGGCTCATCACCGCCTGCAGGCGCTCGCCAATCTGGTGCACCCGGCGCGCCGTCAGGCTGACCTTGGTGTAGGTGCCGGCCGTATGCAGGCCCACCACGGGCGACTCGTCGAGAATCTGGCGCAGCGGGTCGTCGTAGCTCAGTTTGCCGCGTCCTATGCCCAGGCTGAACTGGTTGGCGCTGACGGCGCTGTCGCGCCAGTCGCCATTGAGCGAGAAAGTCGTGGCGCGTAGCGACGAGGTTTCGACCGTATTGAGCAAGGCAATTTCGTCTTCGAGTTTTTTCCGTTCGATCACGAGCTGCGCCAGCAGATTGGCGTTCTTGCTGCGCACCAGCGGATGGCTCGCATTGAGCGAGGCGACATTGGCCACGCCGGTCGGTTGCAGGGCGGCGAAGTCGCCCCCAAGCTGGTAATTCAGGCGCGCCAGGCTGGCGCCGACCCGGGTGCCGTAAGGCCCCACTGGCAGCGTATAGCTGGCGCGGCCGAAGGCGTTGCCATGTTCGTTGGCGATAAAGGCACGCAGCGACAGCTGGTCGCCGATGCCAAACGGATTGTTGAGGTTGACTTCGCCGGTCAGGCGCGTGCGGCCGGTGACTTCGGTCCCGTAGTTGTCGAGCTCGACCCGGCCGCTGACGACCCGTGGGTCGGGGTCGGTGCCAACGGCCACTTCCACATTCGCGGTGCCGAGCGTACTGCCTGGCCCGACGACGGACTTGGCGGACACGCGCGGCACGTCGCGCAGCAGCAGCAAGGGTTTTTCGATGTTGCGGTCGTTGATCAGCTGGCCGCCGTGCAGGTGGGCGTTGGCGATGGCCTGGGCGCTGGCCGCACTGATCGGCGCACCCGGTTCCACCACCACGGTGACCTTGTCGATCCGGCCCTCGAGGACGGCGATTTCGACCACGCCATCCTTGGTGCCTTGCGCCGGAAGGTAGGCGCGCGCCAGGAAATAGCCACGGTGACGGTACAAGGCTTGCACCTCTTCGGCTGCGCGGTTGAGCTGTTCGAGAGTCAGCGAGCGGCCCTGGAATTGCCGCAGCACGGCAGCGAGTTCGGCGCTGCTCAAGGCGCTATTGCCAGTAAAACGGAATTCGTTCACCTGGACACTGAGCTCGGGCGCCGCTTGCGCAAGCGCCGGAGTGGAGGCCAGCATGGCGCTGCAACCGAGCAGCGCGAGGAGGTAACTTGCCTTTGTTCTTGTCATTTTCGGCTTCCCAGTCATATTAAATTAATAATGCTGGCAAAAATGCATCAATCGTTTGGTGGTGCTGGTGCCTACATCCGATAGATGTAATTCGCTTAGCGCAAAAGAAATGATGGTGTTGAGGAATGTCAATTTATGCCTAATTTTGCGGAAAAGATATGCAGAAGGAATAAATTTAAAAGTGTTGTTATCTGTGGCTAGACAGGTAGAAAGTTAGGCGTAGAATAATGTTCTAAAAAATGGGCGAGGCTTCCTCTCGACGCCCAGCCGGGTATCACCGGCCCCCGACACCCCCTTCCCGCCGCTCAATCCCTCGCTGAAAAATCGTATGCGCGATACCGCACGGAAATGATTTTCCAGGCGATATATTCTGGATGTATTGGACAGGAGATATCGCATGCAACAACTTTGTATAACACTGATGGCCGTACTCGGAATGATCGTTCCGGTCGTGAACCGCAAGCTGGAAAGCTTTCTGCAGATGCCACGCGTACGCCAGGCTTCGCAGCGCCTCTTGCTGGCGATCGCCCAGTGCGCCCGCCCTGCTGCAGTGGCCAGCGTCGCTTCGCACGCCATCGAACTGGCAGCCGGCCCCGACATCATGACCGCGATGTCGGCCGCAGCCCGCCGCTTCTATCTGAATGTTGCCACCGCGGCATTCTGGCGCGGCGCCGACGTCGACAAACCGTGCAGCAGGCAGCAGTCCTCTGATGGCGAACAAACAGGAGCCCGGCTAGCCGGGCTTTTGTGCGTCTTGGACAGGAGATCGTCATGCAACTGCTGATCACTTTGGTCGTGGTGGCTATTCTCGTCGCCCCCTTCGCCGTGGGCGGCGTGCGCCGGGCCCTGATCACGCCGCGCGTGCTCGACCTGTTCAAGCGCATCTTGCCGGGCATGTCGGACACCGAACGGGTAGCCCTGGAAGCGGGCACTACCTGGTGGGACGCGGATTTGTTTTCCGGCACTCCCAACTGGCCGCGATTGCTGGCCTATGGCAAACCGCAGCTGAGCGCCGAAGAGCGCCACTTCCTCGACCATGAGACCAGCCGCCTGTGCGAACTGGTCAACGACTGGGACACGCAGCTCACCCAGGACTTGCCGCAGCAAGCCTGGGCCTATATGAAGGAACAGGGTTTCCTGGGCATGATCATCCCGAAGCAATACGGCGGCAAGGAATTTTCGGCCTATATGCACTCGCAGGTAGTGATGAAGCTCTCGGCCCGCAGTTCAGCCCTGTCGGTGAGCGTGATGGTGCCCAATTCGCTGGGCCCCGCCGAGCTCTTGCTGCATTACGGCACCGACGCCCAAAAGGCGTATTACCTGCCACGCCTGGCAAAAGGCCTCGAAATCCCCTGCTTTGCGCTCACCAGCCCGTACGCCGGTTCCGATGCCGCGGCCATCCCGGATATCGGCGTGGTCTGCATGGGCACGCACGAAGGCCGCGAAACGTTGGGCATGCGGGTCAGCTGGACCAAGCGCTATATCACGCTGGCGCCGGTTGCTACCCTGCTCGGCCTGGCGTTCCAGACGCGCGACCCGGAGCATTTGCTGTCGTCGGACGACGCACCCGGCATCACCTGCGCACTGATTCCCACCACCCATGCCGGCGTGGAAATCGGCCGCCGTCATCGTCCCCTGAACGCCGCTTTCCAGAACGGCCCGACCTCGGGCAAGGACGTGTTCATTCCAATCGACTGGGTCATCGGCGGCGCGCCACAAGTGGGCAAGGGCTGGCGCATGCTGATGGAATGCCTGGCCGCCGGACGAGCGATCTCGCTGCCGTCTTCCAGCGTGGGCATGGCCAAGACGGCGGTGCGCGGCACCACCGCGTATGCCGCCGTGCGGCGCCAGTTCAATATGCCGATTGGCAAGTTCGAAGGCGTGCAGGAGGCGCTCGCGCGCATGGGCGCCAACCTGTACCTGATGGACGCCGCGCGCACGCTGTCGGCGCGGGCGGTCGACCTGGGCGAAAAGCCGGCCGTCATTTCCGCCATCGTCAAATACCATGTGACCGAGCGCGGTCGCAGGCTCGTCAATGACGCCATGGACATCCTCGGGGGCAAGGGCATTTGCATGGGTCCAAGCAATTTCCTGGGCAGCGCCTACCAGCAAATTCCGATCGGAATCACGGTCGAGGGCGCCAACATCCTCACCCGCAGCCTGATCATCTTCGGCCAGGGCGCGATCCGCGCGCATCCCTATGTGCTCAAGGAAATGGCTGCCGTCAAGGAAGCTGACCGGGCCACGGCAGTGCGCGATTTCGACAAGGCCTTCGTGGGCCACCTTGGTTTCGTGCTTGGCAACCTGGCGCGCGCGCTGTGGTTTGGCCTCGGCGGCGCGCGCCTGACGGCAGTGCCAAAGGGCAGCGCAACGGAGTTGGCACGCTACTACCGCGCCGTGACGCGCCTGTCCACCGCGTTCGCCGTCATGACGGACCTGTCGATGTTCGTGCTGGGCGGCACGCTCAAGCGGCGCGAGAGCTTGTCGGCGCGACTGGGCGACGTGCTTTCGCAGATGTACCTTGCATCGTCGGTGCTGAAGCGCTTTGAGGATGAAGGCCGGCCGCCCGCCGACCTGCCGTATGTGCATTGGGCGCTGCAGGACGCGTTGTTGCAGGCGCAGGATGCGCTCGACGGCGTACTCGGGAACTTCCCCAATCGACCGCTGGCGCTGCTGCTGCGGGCTCTGTTATTCCCTTGCGGGCTGCCGCATCGGGCGCCGTCCGACGCGCTGGGCAGCGCCGTGGCGCGGGCGATGCAAACCGTGGGCGCCGACCGCGAACGGCTGCTGGCCGACAGCTTCGTGGCGCCCGAGACGAGCGACGCGGTCGCTTGTGCTGAGATGGCAATGGACTTGCTGCCAGCGGTCGAAGCCATCGAAAAGCGCTTGAAGGGCGCCGCTGCGAATGGCGCCTTCAAACGCATGCCGCAGCACCTGCCCGCCATGCGCGAGTGGGTTGATGCGGCCGTGGCGAGCGGGTCGATCAATCGCCTGGAACAGAATACCTTGTCGGACTTTGCCCGACTGGCCGATGCCCTGATCCAGGTGGACGATTTCGCGCGGGACTACGCGCGCCAGTCGGCGCCTATCTGAATTCCTTGGCGCCGCCCTTGGTGGCGCTGTCGGTGTCAATGGCCGCAACTTTGGCCACGGTCGATACCGCCGGTACGATTTTCACGCGCGGCGCGGCGATCTCGGGCCTGACGTTGAGGGCGGAAAAGGCGCCTGTGTTCAGGCTGTATGCTGCAATCGCCGCGGCGACGGCCGGGTCGCGTGCGGCTGGCGCCAGCCTGTCCAGCGGTGCCGGAACCGGCAATGGCCTGGCCACGACGACCGGCTCTTCGGCGGGCGGTATGCGCCGCACTGGTTCGACCGTTGTCACTGTTGCCGGCAAGGCCACCGGGGTGGCGAGCGCAGGTTTCTCGGGCGGAACGGCTTGTTGCTGGCGCCGCTGTTCCTGCGCGTTTATTTGCGCCCGCTCCAGGTTGTCCTTGTCCAGTTCACGTGCCTCGTCAGCGGCTGACAGTGCGTTACGCACTTCAACGGCAAGACGTTCGGTTCGCTCTTCGGAAGCTGCCGCTGCGTTGCGTGTGGCAAGTGCGGCGAGCGCCTTGTCAGCTGCCGCTTCGGCTTCCTGCTCGACAGTCACTGAATTGACCTGTGGCGCGGCGGGCGGGGTGATTGTTTGGGCTGGCGTGAGTTCGCGCGCCTGGGCTGCAAGCGGCGGGGCAATCTCTTCGTCCACGGCAGATGGCGCGCTGGCGGCCAGTGCGGCCTGCTCGGCCAGGGCCTGGGTGACTTCCGCCTCGACGTCTTGATCGATCGTCAGCGGATTTGATGGCGGCGCAACAGGGGCCGTATCGACCAGGGCCTGCAGTTCCACTGCATCGGTAGGAGCCGCCAGAGGCGGGGCAAGGGCCTCGGTCTCATCGGCTGGCGCGGCAATCACTGTCGCGTTTTCGCTCAACAGTGCGCGGAGGAAGGCATCCTCGGGGCTCGGCAGCGCCGTCAATTCTTGTTCGGCAGGCGCGATCGACGGCAGCGCCTGGGCGTTCGCTTCGGCCTCGGGCGGGATGCCGGCGAGCTCGCTGAAGCTGTTCGCAGTGTTGCTCAGTACGGTGGTGGTGCCGACGGGATCGCTCTCGAATGCGGCTTGCAGCGCGGGCAGGTCAACCTGCAGTTCTTCGCCCGCTTCGGGTGTGGCGCCCGGCACAAAGGTCAGCCCGATGGCCGCCAGGCTGGCCCGGGCCGCGTCGCCGCCCTCGCCTGCCGGCACGGTTTCGGCGCCGAACTGGCGCGCGAATAGGGCCGCGAATGACTGCCCGCTGAAGGTACCCGACGGCAGGCCGGTGTCGCCGCCTGGCAGCTCGTTGAAAGCGACCGCCAGCGCCTGTGCCGACAAGACGATCGCATCAAAACCGGCGACCTGATCCTGCGCCGTTATCGGACTGCCGGCGGCAATCTGCAACTCAAGGGTTCTTTTCTGGAACAGCGCGGTGGCCGACAGAAAGCGCGCCAGCGGCGAGATGTCGACCGTCGTCTGTGACGCAGCGAGCAGGGCGGCGTTCTGCGCCTGTTCGATGGCCAGCGCCGTGGCAGAGGTCAGGGGAGTAATGCTTGCCGCACCCGCTGAGGGCGGGGATACCAGGGGGACGTCCATGATGGAACCTTCCAGCTTGTTCGTTTCTACACGGGCAAGCATGCGCCGGCACGCTGGGCCCGTCTGTGCGTAGGCGCACATGGAATTAGTTGCGCTGCTGCCAACAAGCAGATAGCCTGTCCTGCATGCTCATCACGACCTGCCCCAAGTGCGCCTATCAACGCTTGCCCACCGATACCCATATTCACGAAGGGGTTTGTCCGGCATGCGGGATCGCGTATCAAAAATTCCTGGACCGGCAGAGCCAGCCTACGCCAGAGCCCGCTATCGTGCTGGCGGCAACGCCCGTGGGGCACTGGACAGCGCGGCTGCTGGCGTCGCCATCCAAGGTTGACGAGGTTGCCTTCTGGTCGCGCGCCATCGCCTGGTGCGCGTTTGTGCTGTGGACAGGGTGGTTCGCCAAGAACGGGATCGACTGGGAATTGATCAACGGCTCTTTCCTGCACGCGATCATCTTGCCTTTCCACGAATTCGGCCACGTGCTGTTCATGTTTTTCGGGCGCTTCTTGCACATCCTTGGCGGCAGCCTGTTCCAGGTGCTCATGCCGCTGGGACTGCTGGCCGTTTTCCTTTTCAAGCAGCGCGACACCTTCGGTGCCTCGGTGATGCTGTGGTGGGCCGGCCAGAGCCTGGTCGACCTGTCGCCCTACGTCGCCGACGCCGTCTACCGCGTCGTTCCCCTGGTCGGCGGCGGAGACGACGAAGGGCATGACTGGGGCAACCTGCTGACGATGTTGGACCTGCTCGACCATACGCTCGCCCTGGCACGGCTGTGTTTCGGGGTGGGTTTGCTGGTGATGCTTGCGGGGCTGGCCTGGGGCTTCTTGCTGCTGCGCCTGCAATACGCGAAAATGCTATCCACAAAGCACGGCACAGATTAATCCCAACCAAGCTCAAAGGCCCTAATGCCCCTGATCAAACTGCTTCGAACATTCCTGTTGTGCGTGCCTGTCTTGCTGGCCGGGTGTGCCCAGGTGCCGGCGGACATGCCTGTCGCCGCGGCGGTCCATGCGGCGGCGTTTTGCCAGAAATCCGAAGCCGGAAACGCTGTAGCCTGCGGGGGCGCAGCGCCATTTTGCGAGACCTCGGCCGACGGCCATGCTGTCGCCTGCGGCGGCCTGGCGCCTTTTTGCGCAAAGTCCCCGGATGGGAAAGCCGTCGCGTGCGGCGGCAAGGCGCCGTTTTGCGACAAGTCGTCCGACGGCAAGGCTGTCGCGTGCGGCGGAGAGGCCGCATTTTGCGCCCAGTCCACCGACGGCAGCGCAGTCGCCTGCGGTGGCAAGGCGTCGATCTGCAAGCAGTCGCTCGACGGCAAGGGCGTCGCTTGCGGAGACGAGGCGCGCTTCTGCGCCAGATCCATCGACGGGCGCAGTGTCGCGTGCGGCGGAGGGACAAAATAAGATGACCCAGCAAGCAGACCCATCGGCGCCAAAGGACTTCGATTTCATCATCGGCGACTGGCGCGTCGAACACCATCGCCTCAATGCCCGGCTGCACGGAGTGGACCAGGTTCGACGGGCACTCGTCCACGATCCACATCCTGGGCGGCTTCGGTAACGTGGAAGACAATGTGCTGCAGTTCCCGGAAGGGGCTTTGCGGGCGGCGGCCATGCGCTCGTATTGTTCGGCCAGCCAAACGTGGTCGATCTGGTGGCTGGACGGGCGCAATCCAACGCGGCTCGATACGCCCGTGGTCGGGAAATTCACGGATAACATCGGCCTGTTTTTCGCCGACGACGTACTCGATGGCAAGGCGATCAAGGTGCGCTTTACCTGGACCGCGGGGGCCAGTCCGCGCTGGGAACAGGCGTTTTCCAGCGATGGTGGGCAAAGCTGGGAAACCAACTGGACGATGACATTCACGCCCGCCTGAGCTGTCTCTCTTACGGCGTGGCTTTCTTCTTGGCCGCCAGGGCCCGGCTTTCCTTCTTCAATCCTTGCGACACCGGACACACCGCCTGCATGAACGAGGCAAGCGTGTTGGCAAGGTTATCGCCCTGCAGCCGGTAGAACACGAACTGGCCGCGCTTGTCGCTGGCAATCAGTCCGGCCGACTCCAGGATTTTCAGGTGCTTGGACAAGGACGGCTTGGTCATGTCGAAACGCGAAGCAATCTCGCCCGCCGACAATTCAGTCTCGGACAGATAGGCCAGGATTTTCCGGCGCGGGGTAGAAGCGAGGGCTGCGAAGATTTGGTCCATGGAGCACATCATACATCACACTGTCTTGATTAGTTAATTAGCTATTTAGCTAAATGAGGCGCATAATGTGCACATGGACACTTCAACCACCCCGCCGCTACCCACGACAACCGTCTACTACAACAGCGCCTGCCCGGTGTGCGACGCGGGCATCTGCTACCAGCGTGCCCGGATGCAGGACAGCGCGGTGGAGTGGGTCGACGTGCATGGACGGCCGGAACTGGCGGCCGAAATGGGCATCGACCTCGAGCTGATGCGCGAACGCTTGCACGTGCGCGACCCGGCCGGACAACTGCATGTTGGCGCTCCCGGCTTCACCTTGCTGTGGTCACAAACGCGGGGCCAGCGCTGGCTGGCCTGGCTGATGCGGCCTTTCGCCTGGCTGACCGGGCTCTTGTACAACACGATCGCCCGCCAGCTGTATCGCTGGAACCGCAGGCGCTGGCATTGGTAATCGCTTTACTGACTGGAGAAGAAAATGGACACTAGCTCAACAGCATCGCCCCCGAATGCCGACCCGGCGGAACTGGCCCGCTTCAATGCGCTGGCCGCGCGCTGGTGGGATGAGCATTCCGAATTCAAGCCCCTGCACCGTATCAATCCGCACCGGCTGGCATGGATAGACACGCTGTGTGGGCTGGAACACAAGGCGGTGCTCGACGTTGGTTGTGGTGGCGGCATCCTGGCCGAAGCCATGGCGCAGCGTGGGGCCGCAGTCACCGGAATCGACCTGGCCGACAAGCCGCTGCAGATCGCGCGCCAGCATGCGCACGGCCAGGACGTGGACGTCAGCTACGCCAGCAGCAGCGCCGAGGACTGGGCCGCCGGACATGCGGGCAATTACGATGTCGTCACTTGCATGGAAATGCTGGAACACGTGCCGCAACCGGCAGCCGTGATTGCCGCCTGCGCGGCCATGGTCAAGCCAGGCGGCTGGGTCTTCTTTTCGACCATCAACCGCAATCCCCTGAGCTACCTGATGGCCATCGTGGGCGTGGAATATGTGCTCCGGATACTGCCGCGTGGCACGCACCAGTATCATCGCTTCATCAAGCCAGCCGAATTGGTGGCGCTGGCAAACGAGGCCGGCCTGGTATTGTGCGACCAGCGCGGCCTGGCTTACAACCCCCTGACCCAGCGTTTCCGGTTGAATCGGTTCATGGGCGTGGGCTACTTGCTGGCGATGCGCAAGCCCTGAAGCCACGCCCCAATTGGATTATTACTTGCGTGGCTCGAGTGTTGGCAAGGGATGCGCGGCCAACTGGCCGGCGAGCCAGTCGACTTGCTGTGAATATTGGACCTTGTTTCCAATGACGCCGTTGAGCCTTTCGTTAGTGCAACTTGGCTCAAACAGCATGCACAGCGTGTCTGTCTGGCCCGCGTAATTGGTTTCGCCGCTGAAGGCGCGGCGCAGGGTTTCAACATACGTCCGCCCTGAAAGTCCGGACGAATAATACGAAACAAAATAGTAAACCATGCCGCAGTCATAGGGTTCGCGGTAGTTCACTGCGCGCGCGCTGATTTTTTCACGAAGGGAGCGCGAGTCCGACAAGGCGGCACAGTCGGCGGCAGCCTTCAGAACGCGCTGCTTTGCTTCGCTTTCAGTAATCAGGCCGCTGTTTCGTAAAACCAGAATCTTGAAGAAGTCGGCGCTGCCTTCGACAATCTGGCGCCCGAGCGGATTGGTAAAAAGCCGTGCGCTTTGCAGTTTGTGCGCCAGTTCATGCGCAAACGTCGCAGGAAAAACCTGTTCCAGGGTTGACAGGTCTTTCGGGCTCGGATTGTCATAGCTCATCCTAATAATGTTGAGGGAGTCCCCACCAAAGCCGGAATAATTTCCCTTGTTGTGCACCAGGGCCACCACCACGCCGACGCCATTCAAGGGCCGCGCCTCAAGCGTTTCTTCGTAAAACTGGTTAATCCGCGAAAAGGAAGACTCCAGTCCTGCCAGCGTACCTGGTGCGATGCTGGCGTCAACATAGCGAGGACCGTTAGTTTTCAGCGCAGCTTCATTCGTAAAAAAGACCGACTTTTGCCGCATCGATAGAGCGGGAATTTTAAGCGCGTCCTGGTACCATTTTCCATCCCACAGGATGTGGCGCGCCTTTACTTCAAAGTCGATGTCCTTGCACGGGCCAGCCGTAACAAAATAGGGGAGATGCATATAAATTCCCCCACCCATGCGGGCTGCCTTCAGGTAGTTGGCGTCATCGCTCACGATCGAATCGAGTGGCTGAAGGTAGAGCCGCTCCGTTACTTTGCCAATGTGAAGTGCTGGAGAAAATACGTCGCCATTCTTTGCCGCGCAGCGGGCCTCAAGCGCGCTGCCGCTCAATTCGATTTTCACTTGCTCCGTATTCGCTTCGGATATGAGAATGTCACCTGCTCCGAAGGCTGCCACAGGCGTAAGCGGTAAGCCAGCGGCGTTATATCCGGGCTGCGCCGGGGTCGGCACAAT
>JAZKCA010000101.1:0-36620 GCA_040388275.1 Pseudomonadota bacterium | reverse complement strand
GGCAACCCGAGTGCCAGTATGCTGCCATCTAACTTTACTTCCTAGAAGGTTAGTACCTCGAGCTGATGCACTTGCGCATGCCCGACCGGCTGCAGTTTTCGGTCCACGCCGACGACGACGTGCTGCCGCTGCGCTGCCCGCCACTGGCGCTGCTCACGCTGGTGGAGAACGCGGTCCGGCATGGCATCGATCCGAGCGAAGATGGCGGGCGCATCGACATCGAGGTGCGGCGCCTCGATGGCCGTTGCCGGGTGGTGGTCAGCGACACCGGAGTGGGCTTGAAGCAGACCGGGAGCGGCCTCGGAACCGGCCTGTCGGCCTTGCGCGAGCGCCTGCAACTGTGCTTCGGCAGCGATACCGAGCTGAACCTGAGCGAAGTCGAACCGCACGGCGTGCGCGTCGAGCTGCTGTTCCCCGCGCAGGGGGGCGAGCCATGAAGCGCCGCCCCACAGCCCTGATCGCCGACGACGAACCGCTGCTGCGCGAGACCCTGGTGCGCCTGCTCGCGCAAGCCTGGCCTGAGCTCGACGTGCTTGCCCTGGCGCGCAACGGGCGCGAGGCGCTGGCCATGTTCGAGGCATCGCAGCCCGATGTCTGCTTCCTCGACGTCCACATGCCGGGCATGTCGGGCATGGACGCCGCGCACGCAATCGGCCGGCGGGCGCACCTGGTGTTCGTCACCGCGTTCGACCAGTACGCGGTGCGCGCTTTCGCCGAAGGGGCGCTCGACTACCTGGTCAAGCCGGTTGAGGCGACCCGCCTGGGCGAAACCGTGGAGCGGCTGCGCCATCGCCTCCAGAGTGCGGAGCCGGCATTGAATACCGAAGATCTGCTGCTGCAGCTGTCGGCCCGCCTGAACGCCGGGCCGGCTGGCACTTATTTGCGCTGGATCCGCGCCAACGTAGGCCAATCCCTGCACATGATTCCGGTCGACCAGATCGATTTCCTGCGCTCGGACGAGCGCTACACGCTGGTGGCATGGCACGACGGCGACGGCAAGCTGGCCGAGGCGCTGATCCGCATGCCGCTCAAGGAACTCGTGCCCCAGCTCGATCCCGAGCAGTTCTCGCAGGTGCACCGCTCGGCGGTGGTGAACCTGTACGCCATCAGCCACGTGACGCGCGGCTTGAATGAAACGGCCGACATCCATCTCAAGCAGCGCAGCGAGGTGCTCAAAGTCAGCCGAGCCTATTTGCACCTGTTTCGCCAGATGTAGTTCAAGTGCGTTTTCCGCCATTCATGACGCTGTCCGCGTCGTTCGCCGGATGCCGCTGTCAATGGCCTGAGCGGGTCGCTACATTACGGTTTTCACATCGTTGAGGACCGAAATGACATACGCGAGCATTGAACCTACGGCGGGCAGCGGGGCGCAGGATGGGGCCGCCATGGCCGCCTTTTCACGCAAGGCGCTGTCGGCCGCCGCGACCTTCTGGTTTGCCATCGCCGTCGGCGGACAGATGGTCTTCGCCGCCTACATCCTTTCTTTCTACGCCGGGGCCGCGGTGCGCGGCGACCTGGCGGCGTGGAAGAAGGTCTTGCCCACCTTTCATGTCGCTGGCGACACGATGGGGAACACGGCGCTCATCGTGCATGTGCTCATTGCCGCGATCGTGACCCTGGGCGGACCCTTGCAGCTGATTCCAAAGGTCAGGGCGAGCTTCCCCGTATGCCATCGCTGGAATGGCCGGGTCTACTTTGCCACCGTCGTCGTGGCCGCCGTTACCGGTCTCTACGTCATCTGGAGCCGGAACGGCGCTGGCAGCTTTACGCAGCACATTGCCATCAGCATCAATGCGGTCTTGATCCTGCTGGCCGCGCTGCTTGCCCTGCGCCATGTGCTGGCGCGGCGGCTGGCGCAGCACCGGCGCTGGGCCATGCGGCTTTTCCTTCTGGTCAGCGGAAGCTGGTTCTTTCGGGTCATGCTGATGTTCTGGATTGCCGTCAACGGCGGGCCGGCCGGATTCAATCCAGAGACCTTTCGCGGGCCGGCGCTCGATGCGATTGCGTTCCTGCAATACCTGCTGCCGCTGGCGGTGCTGGAGCTGTACTTCATGGCGAAGGAGGGCGCAAGTCCGGCGTGGCGGCTCGCGACCAGTGCCGGGATCGTTGCGCTGACGGTGGCGATGAGCGTCGGAATCGTGGTTGCCAGCATGGGCATGTGGCTGCCTCATATGCGATAGACCCGGGGTCAGTGCCGCCATTACGGCACTGACCCCGGGTTACCGGCGAATCATGGTGCGGCTGCGGCCGGCGTGTTTTGCGGCGTACAAGGCGGCGTCGGCGCATTCGGTGGTGCGCTCGAACGCGTCGCCGTCGCCGTGCTTGCAAACGCCCGCGGAAAAGGAGAAGCGCAGGGACGGCGCCGCCGCCGACGGTATGCATGCCGCCGTGCGCGTGCGTACCCGGTCGATGGCCAGCTTTGCGTCGTCCGCCAGCGGCGTCTCGCGCATCAGCACCAGGAATTCCTCGCCACCCCAGCGCCCGATCGTGTCCGTTTCGCGCAAGGACTGTTCGGCCTCGCGCGCGAAGCTGCGCAGGACGTCATCGCCCACATTGTGGCCGTGCTGGTCGTTGATCTGCTTGAAATGATCGAGGTCGATCAAGGCGATGCAAAACGGTTTGCCCGTGCGCGCCTGCCGCGCGACTTCCTGGGTCAGGAGTTCTTGCATGTGCATACGGTTGAACAGACCGGTCAGGGCGTCGCGCGTGACCAGTTCGGCCACCTGCGCCACCGCGTCCGCCAGTTCCTTCTTTTGCTCGCTGATCCTGCCGCGCGCACGCGCATGCAGGATCGACATGCGCGTCAGCAGGCCGATGATCAGCACCGCGAAGGCCACCTTGAACAGTTCCTGGCGCGTGTTGAAATGCGCCTGGTCGAGCGCCGTCATGACCGCCAGCATGATGAGCAGCATGCTGATGGTGGCCACGGCAATCACCTTCAACTCGCGTGGCCTGAGCGTGAACAGCCCAAACAGGTGAATAAAACACAGCATCTGCATCAGGGCCGCGCGCAGCGGCGCATTGAGCGCGTAACAAATAATGGTGGAACTGGCCGCCCACATGATTTGCGGCTGGATCAGGCCCGAGTCCTGGAAGCGGGCCGAGTAGCCGCTGCGTACCAATGGGTAGAACGCGATCATTCCGATCATGTTGTGAACGATCATGAAGGTCGCCGCGCCCTCCGACATATAGCCGACCCGCGCGCTATACACATGGATCGCGCACCAGGCGATATAGATAAGGATAGGGTGCAGGCCGTACGACACCCGCGAACGCAGCGAAGGATGGGTGCCGACAACCAGGTCGCTGATGCGCGCATACCATCCCTGGCCTCGCACAGGCGCCGCTTCCTGGTCCTCCGTCTCGAGCATCTCAGGCTGGTTCAACACGGTTGCGCCCCATTTCCTTGGCCAGGTACAGGGCGCCGTCAGCCAGGGCGATGGTCTGTTCCACGCCCGCCGTCAGCGCGTGTTCGGCCACCCCGCTGGAAAACGTGATCTGCAAGCCGTGCGCATACTGCGACCAGTCGTGCTGTTCGATCTGGCTGCGCAGTTCGCCGATGAGCGCAGCGGCTTCGGCCACCGGCGTGACCGGCATCAGGACCAGGAATTCTTCGCCGCCCCAGCGCGCCAGGGAGTCGGTGGGGCGCAACAGCGAACCGGCCATGGACGCGAGCTGCGTGAGTACCTGGTCGCCCACGGCGTGGCCATGGGTGTCGTTGACGCGCTTGAAATGGTCGATGTCCAGCATCGCCACGCTAAATGGCGCCTGGTTGCGGCGCTGGCGCTTGACCTCGTCGTCCAGCAGTTCGAGCATGTGGCGGCGGTTGAATGCGCCGGTCATCGCGTCGCGCTTCGACAGGGTCTTCAGTTCGGCTAACACCTGGTCGAGTTTGGCCTTTTGCGCCATTTGCCTGACATGGACCTGCTTGACCTTGCCGCTGACAATTGCCAGCAGCGGCACCACCAGCACCGCCATGCTGAGATTGAGCGCCTCTTGCCGCAGGTCGGTCCCCGCAGGATTGAGGTGCCACCGGGTCATGACCAGCGCAGCGAGCATCGCCACGGTCATGCTGGCCACAAAGGCAAGCTGGCGTGAACTGAGCCGGTGCAAATCGAACACCAGGATCACGAACAGGGTTTGCAAGGCCGCGCCCTGGCCGAAGGGAATCAGCGCGTAACCCAATACCACCGCGCCGGAACCGAACAAGGCTTGCGGAAAGCAGAGTAGCGGATCTTTCAGCGCGAGGGAAAAGCCGCTGCGCAAAATGGCGTAGAACGCAGCCTGCCCGATCACGCCGTAAATGACAACGAACCAGACGTTGACCGGGGAGTAGCCAGTCCAGATTGACACGCCCAGCAGCAGCCAGATGAGGACGTACGCGTGCGTGAGCAGGTAAAGCCGTTTGATGGCGCGCCGCTGGATGGGATAGTCGCCAAGCAGGACGAGCAGGGCGCGCGCGCCGTTGCTGCGTTCACGCGGCGAGTAATCAGTTGCGGCCGGCATCTAGGCAGTTCCCTCCAGAAGTGTTGCGGTAAGGAATACTAACACTGACCTTGCATTCTGGATAAGCCGATCGGTCGTGCAGTGCAGCATGGGCGTGGTGTCGTATTGACGAGCGGGGGCCGCGTTGACGCGGTGACGCTGTATGGCTGCATGGCCAATGCCACCTCGAGCGCGACGCCAGGCCGCGCTTTACCGCAGTCCTGAAACGCCGCTAGACCGGCTTATTGCGGCGCTGCCGCCGTACGCGCCACACGATCGCGGCGATGACGCCAACTGCCAGCACCAGGGGCCAGGTCAGGAACAGGACGAGCACGAAGTTCTGCAAGCCTTCCCAGCCGCCGCGCATTTGTTCGCCGGCGCGGCTGAAGAAGCCCGGACGCGCCTGCCGGTATACGCTGTCGACGTCCACGCGCTCGCTTTGCAGCACTTTGGACGGCTGATACAGCTTTAAGTCGATGGTGCTGAAAGCGACCTGGTCCTCGAACTCCTTCTTCGCGATCAGGGCCGCGTCGCGCTCTGCCTTGACCTGGTTGCGGGCGCTGATCGCATCGGTCTTTTGAACCAGTTTGCCGCCATCCTTGACTGCCTGGCCCAGGTCGGTCTGGGTTTCCTGGCTGCGCATCGCACCGAGCTGCTGGCGCAACAGGTCGAACTGGGCGTCACGCGCGGCGAAGTTGCGCTCGTCGAGAAAGACGACGTGGCCAACGATGGCGCGCAAAAATTCCTGGGTTTTCGCGCTCGGTACCCGCACGATCAAATGGCCGTTCACGGCATATTCATTCAGTTCCATCAGCTTGCCGTCGCCGATGGGATGCAGCTGCTCGCTAATGCTCTCGGCGCTGATGTCGTTCTTGACCACGAAGCCGCCATGGCTGGCGACGATGTCTTCGATGCCCAGCGCCGAAACGTAGACATCCTTGACGCGAAAACGGGCGTGCGCAGTTCGGATGAATTTGCGCTCGCTGTCGGTGTAGGTGGCCGCGCTCGAACCCATTTGCTGCGTGGGGGTCGCGCTGGTGACGGTGCTGTCGGCGGCAGCGGGCGCCGGTGCTGCGGGCGCCGCCTGCTTTACTTCCTCGATAATCTTGGCTTCGACAGGTTCGGCCAACGGCGCCCGCGAGCGTGACATCTCGCTTTTGCTGCAGGCAGCCAGCACGCCGATCAATACAAGGCCGGCGGCAGCGCGGGCCAGGGGTTTCAGGTCCATCATGGGTGATCCTTGGTGAATGCGATTGAAGTAACAGTGAAACGGCGCTCGACCGAAAGCGGGGTTAGCCGGGCCTACTTATTTTCCTTGCGCTCTTTTCCATCCTCGTCGATCCATTTCCCGGACCAGGTGAACGGGAACAGCTGCTGCGCGAGGAAACCCTGCGGCACGTAATCGCCCAGCACGCCGTACGCCCTGGGCCAGGTCTTGTTCTTGTCGCGCTTGACGGCTGTGCCGAACAGGTAATCCCACAGCGGGAAATGGGCCGCGTAGCAGCGGTCCAGTCCTTCCTCGTCCTGGCTGTGGTGCCAGTGGTGGAAGTTGGGCGTGACCACCAGGTAGCGCAGCGGTCCCAGCCCGGCCGAGACGTTGGTATGGTTGAACACGGCCTGGGCGCCGGCAATCAGGATGTACAGGTTGATCACGCTTTGCGGGAACCCCAGCAGGAAGGCCGGCGTCAGGATCACGATGGTCGAGAGCACGGTTTCGATGCCATGGGTGCGGGTGCCGGAAATCCAGTCCATGTCGATGGCGCTGTGGTGGATCGAATGCAGGCGCCATCCGATGGCCGTCTCATGATAGAAGCGGTGCAGCCAGTAGCGCAGGAAATCGGTGATCAGCATCAGCAGCAACAGCGACCATCCGAAGGGCAGCTGGTGTATCCATCTGCGCACCGCATCCTGTTCGGCCGGGGCCATCGTTGTGGCCGTGGTGGTCAGGCCGTAGAGCACTGCGTAGACGATAAAGAGCGTCAGCCCGATCAGCAGGTGGCCGCTGACGAAATAGGCAAAATCGGTTTGCCAGTGCTTGCGGAAGATCGGCAGATCGGGTTTGAGCGGCCTGATTTTTTCAATCGTCGTAAACACCAGCGCCGTCGCCAGCAGGTCGAGAATCAGCCAGTCCACGCCAAGATAGGGGACGTGCTTGCCGATCTCGCCAGTCGTCAGCCATCCACGGCCTGTGAGCGCGGCGCCCGCCACGGAAATCATCAAGGCCACCGATAACCAGAACAGCGCCCATCCCGACAGCCGGCGAACGCGGTTGAAAATGAGGTTGTAGATGGCGATGCCGGCGCACAGGACGATGGCGACGATCATCACGATCCTGTGCGCATCGAAGCTGACAAAATCGCGCACCTTGGGTGTCGTCAGGTAAGTGGGGAACTGGAACATCAACACGCCGAGCAGGCAGAAATTGGCCAGGAACAGGGCCAGCATGCCGCTGACAACGCCGGTGCCGCAGCGCAAAGGGCCATGCGAGGCGGCCAGGTCGAGGCCTTTTTTTTTACTTCGGTGTCGAGGAGTTTTTTCAAAACATATTCCGGGGAATGCTGGTCATAGTGGGAGCCCTTGATTGGATAGTGCAGTCTACATGCCATTGTCTATTTGTCAATCTTTAATGATGATTGCAATCGTTTGGTTGCCCAATAGACCGCGCCGTTCATTACTCGAAGGAAGAGCCGACCCTGGTGACTTTCACGCTGGCCGACGCGCCGGAAGGCACGCTGCTCACGGTGGTCGAATCGGGCTTCGACAAGGTGCCCCGGCATCGCCGCCAGGAAGCGTTCCGCATGAACAGCGGCGGCTGGGAAGGGCAGATGCGCAACATCGTGCGTTATGTCAGCCAGTAGCGGCAAGGAGGCAGGCTTGCCCGCGATCGTCGCATCGAGCCAGGCGCTGGCGAGTATCTTCGCGGCGCTGGGCGACCCCACGCGCCTGAAGCTGGTGGAGGTGCTGTGCGCCGGCGGCGCCTTCTCGATCGCGCAACTGACCGCCAGCACCGACATCAGCCGCCAGGGCGTGACCAAGCACCTGCAGGTGCTGACCAGCGCCGGCGTCGTGCGCGATGTGAAAATTGGCCGCGAGCGCCACTGGCAGCTCGAGCCCGGACAGATCGACGAAGCGCGCCGCACGCTCGAAGTCATTGGGCGGGAGTGGGATACGGCGCTGGGAAAACTCAAGGCATTCGCAGAATCGTTTTGAAGGGTTGCGCCGCTGGACGACAAGGCAAGCAGATCGTCGGCAAGCTGGTGGAACTGTCGCGTGAGCACAAGAAGATTTTTCTGTATGCTGTACCGGGCAAGGAACCTTTCTATCGCAGCGCCTTTGGAGAAGCAAAATTAAAAGCACCTTGATACTCGCACTCTTGTTCCTGTGCGCCGCACCGGCGGCTTGGGCGCAAACCCCTGAACTTGACGTGACGCGAGCCGAGCAGGGGCACGTCGACGCCCAGTTCCAGCTCGCTGCACGCTACGCCAATGGCGACGGCATGCCCAGGGACGATGGACTGGCGCTTTCCTGGTACCGCAAGGCGGCCGAGCAGGGGCATGCGCGGGCCCAACTCCAGGTGGGCGTCATCCATGAGAACGGCATCGGCATGGAGGCCGATGGCGTGCAAGCGGTGCGCTGGTACCGCAAGGCCGCGGAACAGCGCGTGTTCCGGGCGCAGAGCAACCTGGGCTTCATGTATGCCACCGGGCGCGGGGTCCCGGTTGACAAGCAACAGGCTTATTTTTGGTGGTTCATCGCCAGCGCGGGCGGCGACGAAACGTCGCTCAAGAATGCCGAGGGCGCCGCCCGCGGCTTGAGCACGATGCAGCGCTCGGTCGCAGAGGCAGACGCACGCATATGGATGCAAAAATACAAGTAGGCGCTTCGGGTGCAACCGCCGTTGGCAGTCGCGCGCTAATGTGGTAAATTCTGACTAGGTTGGTCAGAATCGGGGGCGGCATGAACTCGTGGCAAATGCAAGAGGCGAAAGCCCGACTGTCAGAACTCGTTAAGCGGGCCGAGAGCGAAGGGCCGCAAGCCATCACCGTGCATGGAAAGTCGGTAGCGGTAGTGTTGTCCCGATCCGCCTTCGAGAGATTGTCTGGTAGTAAACAGTCGCTCGTGAAATTCATGCAAGCGTCGCCGCTGCACGGTTTGGATGAGGTCGAATTTGAACGCGACCCTAGTCCTGCACGCGAGGTAAGCTTGTGAGTTATCTGCTCGACACAAATATTCTTTCCGAGTTGAGGCGCAAGTGTCCCAACGATGGTGTTGTCACGTGGATGGCCCAGCGACCGGCCTCCAGTCTGTATCTGAGCGTGCTAACACTTGGCGAAATTCGTAAAGGGGTCGAATGCCTGAGTGACGCGAATCGGCGTGCAGTTTTGATCGACTGGCTGGAGACTGAGTTGCCTGCCTTTTTCACCGGCCGCATTCTTGCGGTCGACCATCCTGTGGCTGATCATTGGGGCCGTATGGTTGCGGCAACGGGTCGCTCGGTCCCCGCAATTGACAGCTTGATTGCCGCAACGGCCGCCCACCATGGCCTGAGCCTTGTAACACGCAATGTGCGGGATTTTTCCGACTTTGGTTTGGATGTCATTAACCCGTGGAATAATCCGTAGAAAACGTGGGGAGGCCATGAGACGCCTCCCCACTTCATAGCTTTCCTTAAGGCGCGTAGCTTGCCTTCACGCTCAGACTCGAATACGTGGCATACGAATAGATGCCGACGTAGTACTTGCCTGCCGCAGGCGCATTCAGCGTGCAGCTCTCCACGCTGCTAGGCCCGTCCGACTTGCAGTTGTAGCTACCCGTCGTTGGCGTCGCCCCAAGCTTGACAAACATGTCCGCATCGCCGTTGGCGCCGTTCAGCGTGAATGTCGCCGACGTTTTGCCGGCCGGGACGTCGATCGTGTAGTACTTCCAGGTGCCGGTCGCCGCACCCTGGCCGCCCAGCGCCACGCCATTCGAGAGCACCGGATAGGTAGGGCCGACTGCACCGACGAGCGTGCCCTTCATGCCATAGAAACCGAGCGACGAGTAGTTCGAAAACCCATTGGCGGGCGTGCCTTCGGCGCCGCCGCGCACCACCAGGCGGTACGATCCGGCCGGCAGCGACACGTTGGTGAACTGCGCCGAGCGATGCACTGCCAGATTGCTGTGCGCGACCGCCGCGCCGGCGGCGTTGTAGACGGTGGCCTCCACGTCAAGCATGCGCAGGTATTCGAGCGGATCGACGCGCAGGTTCAAAGTCGTCACGCCGCTGGTGGTGAAGGTGAAGGTGTCGGTGTCGCCGGTGCGTTCGATCTGGCCGAAGTTGCTGGTCGCGTCGATGGCGCCGCCGGCGCCGAACACCAGCGCTTTCGACACGGCGTTATCGTCGGGCATGTACGGCACTTGCTCGTCCACGCTCATGATCTTCAGGTCGTCCTCGAAGTTGCTGGCCGTCGTGTACTCGCCTTTGCTCCAGGTGAACAGCTGATTGGCCCAGCTGCCGCCCATCCAGTAATTGCCCATGATCGGGCCCCACTGGTAGGCAGCGATGCCTTCGAAGTATTCGCCGCCTGTGCCGCCGCGGTCATGGTTCATGCCCATCTGGTGCCCGACTTCGTGGGCGCCGGTCATGCCGATGCCGTAGCCGTAGTCGAAGCCGGCCGACGGGTTGCGGTACAAGGTGCCGGCGGCCGTGGTGCCGAAGGAGCGCAGCGGGGCGTTCGAGCGGCCGTCCGCGTTGACGAAATTGATCACCCCGGTACGCAGCTGGTTGGCCGTGCGCGCCGCGTTGTAGACGGCCAGGTTGGTCGTCACGTTCAGGTTCAGCATCGAATACTGGTCGGCGATCGATTGCCAGGCGCGGTACATGTTTTCCTTGGTCACGCCGTTGAGCGGCGTGGAACCGCTCATCACGGCCGCCAGGTTCAGGTAGAACACATAAGGGCTGCCTGGCTTGCTCTGGAGCGTCAGCAGGTCTTCATTCTGGTACGGGCCGATATGGCGCGCCTGGCGCAATGCCATCGGGCTGTAGACCGGTGCCGCGGCGGCTGCCGCTTGAATCATTTGGGCGGTGCGGGTGTCACGAAAATCAGGGTCCAGGTCGGGAACGATTTTCTTGATGTCGACTTCCGTGATCCATACTTTGCCGGCGGCGTCGGTCGTGTATTCGTAGGCTTTTTTGGTGTCGTATTTGAGCAGGTAGCCGTAGACTTTTTTCTTGTTCCCCTTGAGGACGAACAGCGAGTTGTTGGTATCGATGGCGGTACCGGTAATCGACACGGCGCCATCTTTTTCGAAGTAGTCGCGGATCTTCGCGGCGACGGTCGCGCCCTTGAGCGAGTGGGCGACCATGGAACGGCCATTCGCGCGCTGGGCTGCGAATCCCTTGATCACGGTGTCGACGCTGCCGATCTCGATCGCTGCCATGGCAGGTGCTGCGGGAGGGACGGTTTGCGCGAATGCGCCGCTGGAAAATACAGCTGCGATCAACAATCGCAGGGTGTTGGGAGATGTCATTTAGCTTCCAATAGGTTCACTTCTGTCGGGAACATTGCAAGGCGGAAGGGTCTCGGCGTTCCGGTTCCGAACTGAAAACATTAGCATGCAAATAATGTTATGTATGTATAAAAAAGCGACGCTGTTTGCGTGAAATCAGGCGAATTGCGTGCTTGCTCTGCCCGCCAAATTTAATTCCAAGAAGCATCGTATTGACAGTAAGATGACGATGAAATATTGATTCATTTACTATCGATATTTGGAATTTCCTGTCAGTGGCAAAAGTTTATATGTACCAATAAACCCGCTTGTGCATACACTTTGTGACTTTCGTGTTGGGAAGTTTCCACAATTTCCGATGGCATTCGTGCGGCGCGACTAGCGTTTCTACGTTCAAAATAGGCATGTTTATTCACTCATCGCGGAGCCGCCATGCGCATTGCCACCTTCAACGTCAACGGCATCACCAGCCGCTTGCCCGCCTTGCTGCAGTGGCTCGAAGAAACCCAGCCCGACGTGGCATGTCTGCAAGAACTGAAGGCGCCGCAGGAAAAATTTCCCGAGGCGGCGATCCGGGATGCCGGCTACCAGGCCATCTGGCATGGGCAGAAAAGCTGGAACGGGGTGGCCATCCTGGCGCGCGGCGTGGCGCCGCAGGAGGTGCGGCGCGCTCTGGCCGGCGATTCCGAGGATGAGCAAAGCCGCTATATCGAAGCGGCGATCGACGGCATCCTGGTCGCCTGCCTGTACCTGCCGAATGGCAACCCGGCACCCGGCCCCAAGTTCGACTACAAGCTGAAATGGTTCGAACGGCTGATCGCGCATGCGGGCGACTTGATGGCCACCGGCGCGCCGGTGGTACTGGCCGGGGACTTCAACGTCATGCCCACGGAGCTCGACGTGTACAAGCCGGAGCGCTGGGTCAACGACGCGCTGTTCCGGCCCGAAACGCGCGACGCCTTCCACCGGCTGCTGGCGCAAGGCTGGACCGATTCGCTGCGCACCATGCATCCGGGCGAGACGATCTATACCTTCTGGGATTACTTTCGCAACGCCTACGGACGCGACGCCGGTTTGCGGATTGACCACCTGCTGCTGAGCCCCGCACTGGCCGGAAAGCTGACGGCGGCCAACGTCGACCGCGACGTGCGCGGACGCGAGAAACCGAGCGACCATGCGCCGACCTGGATCGAACTGGACGTGTAAGGCGGGCGCAATGTTAGGATGGCAACCCGCTTCCCCTTGAAAAGTGCCCCATGCCCAAGCTGTTCGTTGTGCTGTTGCTGTCCCTGGCCACCCTGGCGAGCGCAGCCGAGAGCGGTGTCACCGCGACCGTGTCGCTGGCCGGCCCCGACACATTGAACATCAGGTACGAACTGCCCGACAATTGCCAGGTGCTCCCTTTCATTAACAAGGGCATCCGCGACGAGGCCGCGGCGGGGATACGCAGCGACTGGAAAGCGAGCGACGCCTGCGGTGCTGTGGACGGCCACGCAGTGCGCCGTACCGCTGCCGCCTGCAAGGCGCTCGCATTTTCGGTGCCGGCGACGACCCGGGGCTATGACCGCGTCTATCCGTGGGCGTTTCCAATGGGCGGCGCCGTGTATTCGCATACCGGCGCGTTCGCGGTCGATGGCAGTTGCGGGCCGGTCAGCTGGAAGATTGTCGCGCCCGGTGGCACGGTGGTCTTGAATGGCGAACAATTTTCGGAAAACGCCGCGCTCTCTCCATACCGCGACAACGCCACCTACATGCCGGTGGTGTTCTTGAACAGGCCAATATCGTCATCCCGCAGCTACATCGACCCGCGCCTGCCGGCCGCCACGGCCGAATTCGTCGCCGATGCGATCAGGAGGGCGTTTGCGCAGTATCCGGAGATCGTGCCAGGCCTGCACGCAGCGTACGGTTTTGTGGTGGTCACGCCATCGCCCCATCAGGGCTGGCGGGGCGATGCGGGCAATGGGACCACGCTGCGCTTGATGGTTCCTGCGACCATAGCGCCGGAAATGGAATTGACCATGCGTGCTTTCATTGCGCATGAAGTAGCGCACTTCTTTCAGCCGCTGGTGTGGCGCGATGCCTGGAGCGGTGAGCAAAACATGTTGGCCGAAGGGGGCGCCGAACTGCTCCACTTGATGGCGCTGGAGCGCTTGAAGTGGGCTGACCGCGGCGCGCTCAAGCTGATACTTGAGGGTGCTGTCAACAAGTGCGTGCTCGCGATGGACAACTTGAGCTGGTCCGAGAACAAGGACCGCGGCTGGGGCAAAGTGCCATACCACTGCGGACTGACCTTTCATGCGCTTGGGCTGGCAAGCCGTTCGACAGCGACGCCGGCGGCGACGCTGATGCGCGATTATTATCTGGCCGGCCGCAAAGGCGAAGTGACCGATTTCGCCGCCGCCCTCGAATGCGGCGGCAAGACCGGGTGCCGCGCACGATGGTTAAACCGGATCGCCGGCAAGGAGCCGGTTGCGGCCGTCCTGTCGGCCTATGCCACCAGTGGCGGCTTTCTGAAGCCGGCCAGCGGCGTCGCGCCGGCCATGGTCGAACCGGTCATGCGCAAGTTGATGGCCCGTCTGATGGGTATCGATTGCGGAGGTTCGGTGAGCATCCACCAGGATCCGGGCGCGGCGCGGATCGGTCAGGTCAAGGCGTGCAAAGTGCTGCGCGAAGGGATGGTCATCGTGACTGTGCAGGGACAGCCGTTGTTCGCAGGCGACGCCGGAATCGAGGCGCTGCTGGCTGCATGCCACGGCAAGGGGCTGGTCACGCTGGGGCTGAAAGAGGGAGCGCCGCTGGAACTGAGCTGCAGCGCGACAGCGATCGGCACCGTGCCGGAGATGTTCGAGGTCGATATGGATGTTGTGCGCACGCTGTTGGGTGCCGGCCAGCCGCTATTGCCAGCGGTACGGCGTCCCCGCCGGCAATGAACTGTGCACCTCGACCAAGCCCTCGCTGACCAGCGCACCGAGTTCGCTTGCCAGGCGCGGCCCGGGGTCGGCGGCGCCAGGGGGCAGCGCCAGGCCCACCCAGGCGTCGCGGCCTGACAGCTTGGCCGCGTACAGGCATTGGTCGGCCATCTTCACCACGTCTTCCCACGGATGGGCCTCAGGGGCCGCTTCGATCACCGGGAAGGCGGCAAATCCGACCGAGCAGGTCTTTTGCAGCACCACGCCATTGCCCACGTCGATGCGCAGCTCGCGCACCGCGTCGCGCAGGTTGTTGGCCAATATATTGGCGCAGCTGCGGTCGGCATTGCGGGCCACGATCAGGAATTCCTCGCCGCCCCAGCGCACCACGAAGTCGGCGTCGCGGCAAGCCTTGCGCAGCGCGGCGCTGGCCTGCTGCAGCACCAGGTCGCCGGCGGCGTGGCCGTAGGTGTCGTTGACGGCCTTGAAGTGATCCAGGTCGACCATGAAAAACAGCAACGTATTGTTGTCGCCCATCCGTTCGCTGAAGCGCGAATTGAATTGACGGTTCACGCGGGCCAGTTCGTCCGGCATGGTCAAACCGAGGAAACGCCGGTTCTTCAGTCCCGTCAGCGGATCGATCATGCTCGACTCGTGCAGCGCGCCGTTGGCCTGTTCCAGCGCTTCGGTGCGGGCGCGTACCAGGGTTTCGAGCTCGACATTGCGCCGGTGCAGGCGGCCCAGGCGCCAGCGCAGGAACAGGAAGATGCCCACGCCCAGCACCAGCAGGTACAGCATGAGCGACCAGCCGGTCAGCCACCACGGCGCCAGAATCACCACGTCGCGCGTGCTGGCCGCGCCGAACTGGTCCAGGCCCAGGGCGGCGCGCGCTTCGAAGCGGTAGCGGCCGGGCGGCAGGCCGGTGTAGCGCGCCTCGCGGATGTCGGTGTCGCGCCAGGTGTCCTCGAAGCCGACCAGCCGCACCTGCGCCCGGATCTTGTTTTCGTTGGTATAGCCGAGCACCGCAAAACGGAACGTCAGCGTGCGCTTGTTCCATGCCACTTCGGGCACCGGCGCCGTCAGGATGTTCGCGGCGCCATCCTGTACCCGCAGCACCCGGGTGGCCGGCGGCAGCGGGGGAGGCAGTTCGGCGGCCGCGTGGTAATGGGCCAGGCCGGTCGCCATGCCGATCCAGACGTCGCCATTCGGATCGGCCCAGAAGGCAATCGCCGCCGCGTCTTCGCTGGGCAAGCCTTCGCCGCGCCCGTACTGGTCGAGGCGGCCGTCCTTCCAGCGCTTGACCCCTTGCGCGGTGCCCAGCCACAAGGCGCCATGTACATCGTAGCCCAGCGAATAGATATTGTCGTCGATGAGCGCGGCCGGCTCGGTGATCTGGGTGGCGCCGGCCAGCCCCGTGTCGTTGACCTTGAAACGGGTCAGGCCGTGGGTGTTCCAGTAGCTTACCAACAACTGGCCGGCCGGGTCGATGGCCAGCGTCTCGACCTGCAGTTCGCGCAAGCCGTCGGCGATGCCGAAGCGGCGCCAGAGCGCGCCGTCGAAATACGCCAGGCCCCCCATGCCGGCGACCCATAGTCTTCCTTTGGCGTCGCGCAGCACATGGTTGATCTGTTCCTTGGCCTCGCCCTTGGGCAAAGCCACCGGCTTGCCGCGATAGCCGGCGCCCTCGCGCGCGACGCGGTGCAAGCCGTGGGCCTGGGTGCCGATGTACAGCGCGCCATCCAGGGCGAAGGCCATGGTGTTGACCGTGCTCGGGCCTTCCAGGTGGTCGAGCGGGACCTGGACAAAGGCGCTGCTGCCGGCGCTGCGCATCAGCAGGGCGTTCTTGGCTTGCTTGGCGTTGTTTCCGCCGGCCCAGAAATTGCCCTCGGCATCTTCGGCAAAGGCGTACAGCGAGCGCTCTTCGGTGCCGGGCAGCAGCACCCAGGCTTTTTCGGTCGAGTGCGCCATGCCGCGGTTGGTGCCGGCCCACAGCACGCCGTCGCGGGTGCGAAACACATTCCATACCGTATCGGACGGCAGCTTCTGCGCCTGGGTATGGGCGGTCCACTGCAGCCGTCCCTGCAGGCGGTGCACGCCCTCGGACGCAATCCACAGGTTGCCCTCCTTGTCGAACAGCATGGAGTTGGCCCATTGTGTGGGCAAACCCTGGTGTTCCGACATGACCCAGGAGCTGGCGCCGTCGAAGCGCACCAGACCCAGGTTGGTGGGGGCCCAGACCTTGCCCAGCGGGTCGATCACCAACTGGCCCTTTTGCACCGAGGCGCCGGGCAGCTTGTCGCTCAGGTCCTCCAGCGCGCCGTCGAAGGAGGGCAGGCGCAGCAGCACGCGGCGCCCGCGAATCCAGATGCGGCCCGCGCCATCCTTGATGATCGTGTGGATCAGTTCATTCTTGGCGCCGGCCGGCAGCAACCTTTCCTTCCAGGGGCCGCTCGCGAGGCGCTGGAACAGCTTGCCCTGGGCGGTCGCCAGCACTTCCTTGCCGTCAGTGGAAATCCAGACCGCGCCGGTCTCGATCCTGGGTAAACCTGCGACCGGCACCAGTTTTTCGGGCGGACCTTCGTAGATACCTTCGGTGGTGGCCACCACCAGGTAACCGGACAGGGCGGCGGCCATCGATTCGATGCGCCGGGTCGGCAGGATGGGATCCTTGACCGAGGGGTCGGGATGGTTGCCGGCCCATGCGATGCCGCCCTTGGCGTTCATCACCCACAAGCGCCCGCGCGGCTCCCGGTACAGGCCCAGGATGCTGTCGCTGCGCAAGCCATCGGCCGTGCCGAAGCGCTCGAAGCGGTTGCCGTCATAGCGGAACAGGCCGTCCTCGGTGGCGACGAACATGAAGCCCTCGTCATCCTGCGCCAGCCCGGTCACGGCCTGGTTGCGCAAGCCCTGGTCCGGGCCGTAGCTGCGGAAACGATAGGCGCCCGGCATGTCGGCGCCGTGCGCGGACGGCACGGCCAACAGGAGCAGGGCACTACATAGCAAGCCGCGGATGAAAGAAATCAGGGGCAAGAAGGTGTTCCTCGTTAAGATACACTTGAAATCAAGCAATACTTAGAGTATCGAGTGCAGCGGGGCCGGCGTCAACGGGAACACGCAGTGCAGCAAAGTCTGTGGCTGCGCTTGCCACACTGCGTGATAAGTTTGCCTACAGAACGCCCGCGCCGCGTTCACGTAAAATAAGCAAGCGTGGAAAGGAAGAAGATGAAAGAAGTGGAAAAGTACACGGTGCCGCAGCGCTTCACGATGGCGGCGCGGCTCAAGAGTTTTGCCTACGCGCTGCAGGGCGTGCGCTTCATGCTCACCACCCAGCACAACGCCTGGCTGCATGCGGTGGCCACCTTGCTGGTGATCGGGCTGGCGCTGTATTGCAACGTCAGCGCGAGCGACTGGCGCTGGCTGATCGTGGCCATGGCCATGGTGTGGGTGGCCGAGACGCTCAACACGGCCGTCGAATACGTGTGCGACGTGGTCTCGCCGGGCTACTCGGAATCGGTCAAGCACGCCAAGGACATCTCGGCCGGGGGCGTGCTGATCGCCGCCGTCGCCGCCCTGCTGGTGGGCGCGCTCACCTTCTGGCCTTATTTCACCTAAACGGCAACCCCGGGGTCAGTGCGGCACTGACCCCGGGCTTGCTTCCATGGTTTAATAGCGGTCGTGCGGCGCATGCGCACCAAATATAACAAAATCATGGAGAGCATCTTGGAAATGAAGAATCTGGTATCCCAAATGAAGGTCGCCGCGGCGCTGGTCGCCGGCCTGGGCCTGACCGGGGCGGCGCTGGCCGCACCGGCCAAAAAAACGCCCCCGCCGACCGTCGCCGAAGCCGAACGCTTTGTGCTCGACGCCGAGGCCCAGCTCAAGAAGCTCGACCTCAACAGCGCGCGCGCCGAATGGGTAGGCCAGAACTTCATCACCGACGATACCGAAATGATCACCGCTCAGACCGGCGAGCTGCGCCTGACCGCAGCCGGCGAACTGGCCCTGAAGGCGCGCCGCTTCAAGGGACTCAAGCTGCCCGAGGCGAGCGCCCGCAAGCTCAAGCTGCTGCAGCTGACGCTGATGCTGTCGGACGCCGGCGACCGTGAAGCCTACACCCGCCTGGCCGCCGGCATGACAGGCGCCTATGGCAAGGGCAAATACTGCCCGGCCACCGTCAATGGCCTGACCCCCCCTTGCCTGGCGCTGGGCGACATGGAAAAAATCCTGGCCACCAGCCACGATCCGGCCCGCCTGAAGGAAATCTGGCTCGGCTGGCACAGCCAGTCGCCCCAGTACAAGGGCAAGTACGCCGAATACACGGCGCTGTCGAACAAGGGCGCGCGCGAGATGGGCTTCGCCGATACCGGCGCGATGTGGCGCTCGGGCTACGACATGCCGCCCGAGGCCTTCGCCGCCGAAATGGAACGCATGTGGCAGCAGGTCAAGCCGCTCTACGATGCGTTGCATACCTACACCCGCCACAAGCTGCGCAAGCAGTACGGCAACGAACTGGTGCCGGCCACCGGCCCGATCCCGGCCCATTTGTTCGGCAATATGTGGAGCCAGAGCTGGAGCAATCTGTATCCGATGCTGAAACCGGCCGGCAACAAGGATGGCTACGACCTGGGCGCCGCGCTGGTGGCAAAAAACACCAGCGCGCCGGACATGACCAGGTACGCCGAGCGCTTCTATACCTCGCTGGGCATGGAAACCTTGCCGACCTCGTTCTGGTCGCGCTCGCTGCTGACCAAGCCGCGCGACCGCGACGTTGTGTGCCACGCCTCGGCCTGGCCTATGGACGGCAAGGATGATGTGCGCATCAAGATGTGCATCACGCCGACCGCGGAAGATTTCACGACCATTCACCACGAGCTTGGCCACGTGTATTACTTCCTGGCCTACCGCAAGCAGCCGCACCTGTTCCAGACCGGCGCCAATGACGGCTTCCACGAAGCCATCGGCGACACCGTGGCGCTGTCGATCACGCCCGATTATCTGAAGAAGGTGGGCCTGCGCGACAGCGTGCCCGACAGCGCCGACGATATCGCCCCGCTGATGGAACGCGCGCTGGCCAAGGTGGCCTTCATGCCGTTCGCCTACCTGGTCGACAAGTGGCGCTGGGACGTGTATTCGGGCAAGACCAAGCCGGCCGACTTCGACAAGGCTTGGTGGGAACTGCGCGAGAAATACCAGGGCGTCGCGCGTCCAGGGGCTATCTCGGCCGATGGCTTCGATGCCGGCGCCAAGTACCACGTGGCGGCCGACACGCCGTATGCGCGCTACTTCCTGGCCACCATGCTGCAGTTCCAGTTCCACCGCGCGCTGTGCCGCGAAGCCGGCTACGTGGGCCCGCTGAACCGCTGCTCGGTGTATGGCAACAAAAAGGCGGGCGAGAAGCTGCAGGCCATGCTCGAAATGGGCGCCAGCAAGCCATGGCAGGAAGCGCTCAAAGCCATGAGCGGCGAAGACAAGATCGACGGCGGTGCGCTGCTGGAGTATTTTGCGCCGCTGAAGGTCTGGCTCGATGCGCAGAACAAGATGATGGCTGCTGACGGGAAATAAGAACGACCATGGGGTTCATTCCCCGCCGCAATCTAGCTTATTATGCAAGTCCAGGCGCCGAGGCACATCGGCGCCTTCACTTGTGTAAAGGCTTTCATGTTCCGTTTCATTCTCCCCCTGTCGCTGCTGGCCCTGTCCACCCCTTCATTCGCCGAGCAAGACACCCGGCAAGCCTTTTCCCGTCCCCAGCAACTGGTCGATATCGGCGGACGCCGCCTGAACCTGTATTGCAGCGGCACCGGTCCGGTCACGGTCGTGTTCGATGCCCCGTCGGGCAGCGCCGGCTGGAGCTGGTTCGAAGTCCAGCCCCAGGTCGCCAAACGCACCCGCGCCTGCGTCTACGACCGCGCCGGCCTCGGCTTCAGCGATCCATCCCCGCGCCCCGGCACTTCCGGCAACGCGGTCGACGACCTGCACAAGCTGCTGGGCGCGGCCGGCATCGCGCCGCCATACCTGATGGTCGGCAATTCCTACGGTGGCGGCAACGTCCAGCTGTACGCCTATCGCTACCCGGCCGAGGTCAAGGGCCTGGTGCTGGTCGAGCCGCAGCACGAAGATGAAACCATCCGCCTGAACAAGGTCTCAGGCGGCAAGTTGCAGGGCATTTACGACCAGCTCGGCGAACGCGACAACGCCTGCGTGGCGCAATCGGAAAAAGGATTCGACCCCGGCAGCGAGATGTGGAACACCTGCATCGGCACCATTCCGCCCAACCGTGGCCGGGTACTGGGCGCAGCCCAGCTGGCGGTCCATCGCTCGGCTTCCTACTGGCGGGCCCAGCATTCGGAAAATGTGGGTTTCAATGTCGGCAATGCCGAACTGCGCGCCGCCCGCGCCCCGTTCGGCGACTTGCCCGTCATCGTGCTCTCGCGCGGCCTGAGCCAGTACGCCACCCCGGGCAAGCCCGAAAGCGCACTGAGCAAGGCGACCGAAGCGGAGAACAAGGCAATCCACAAGGAAATAGCGGCGCTGTCCTCGCGCGGCAGCCATCGCATCGTGCCGGGCGCGCACCACGTCATCCATGAAGAGCAGCCGCAGGCCGTTGTCAACGTTATCGGGGAGTTATTGGACAAGGTGGGCCAGCATTGATTTAGCTTTATGTGGGGTAGCGGACGGAGCATAATCTGAAAAAAGAGGATAACGGGTGTAACCAATCCCTTTTTGCTGGAGTCTGTCATGAAGCTGTCCTGTTTGGCCGTCCTTGCCCTTGGCGCTTGCGCCAGTGGTGCACACGCCCAGACCGATAATTTTTATCGCGTTGGCGCTCCTACCCTGGTTCCCAGGCACGGCGTCGGCCTGGTCGACGCCAGTACCTTGCTCGAACCGGGCATGAGCGATTCCGCCACCAGCGCCTTCGGCTATCCCGGCAAGCGCATGGGGCTGGAAGACATGGCCGATGCGCGTGCGTTCAACGTCACCGGCAGGGAGCGTGACGCGCGCGCCCATCGCGCCTGGGGCATGTCGGTCGCCGTACGCGGCGGGCCGGTGACCTACCGCATTGCGCATCAGAACAAGAACGTGGCCAAGGTCGCGCCGGCGATGTCCCTGGGAAACCGGATCGACGCCAAGAACACCATCGTTGCCGCTAATCTCGACCTGGGCCTGGTCAAGGCCTATGCCGCCTACAGCGCCAACCGCGGCTGGGGCAGTTCGCCGCTGTGGAATCCCGACAATCCGTATGGCGCCGCCATGGCCTCCATGCCGTCCACCGACAGCCGCGACGTGCTCGTCGGCGTGGCCGTGCCCATGGGCCGCACCACCTTGCTCGCTTCCTTCATCCGCAAGAACGACCGCGACCTGGCCAACCGCGATTCCGACCAGTTCGCGTTCGGCGGCACGTACACCATTTCCCGCCGCACCGATGTTTACGCCGCCTATTCGCTGATCCAGCCGCGCAGCGGCCCCGGCTACATGGCGGGTACGCCCATCCTCGCGTCCAAGGGCTTTTCGGCCCTCAACCTAGGCATGCGCCACTCCTTCTAGGCTGCGCAGTCCATTCCTGATCAGGGTTTCGAATTCGGCTGCCGTTACCGGGCGGCCGAACAGATAGCCCTGCACATGGTCGCAGCCGTGTTCGCGCAGGTAATGCAGCTGTTCGCTCGTCTCGACCCCCTCGGCCACCACTTTCAAGCGCAGGCTGTGCGCCAGCGAGATAATCGTGCGCACGATGGCCGCGTCGTCCTCGACCAGGGTAATGTCGCGCACGAAGGACTGGTCGATCTTGAGCACGTCGATCGGGAAGCGGCGCAGGTAGGACAGGCTCGAATAGCCGGTGCCAAAGTCGTCGATGGCGATCTGCACGCCCAGGCGTTTCAGGTCGCGCAGGATGGTGATCGCGTGGTCGACGTCGGTCATGACCATGCTCTCGGTCAGTTCCAGTTCCAGGTGGCGCGCGTCAAGGCCGGTGTCGAACAGGATCGCGGCGATCGACTGGGCCAGGCCTTTCTGGGTGAACTGGCGCGGCGACAGGTTGACCGCCACCCGCAGCTCGCCCAGACCGGCCAACTGCCAGGCGCGCGTCTGTTCGCATGCCGCGCGCAGCACCCAGGCGCCGATCGGAACGATCAAACCCATTTCCTCGGCCAGCGAAATGAAGCGCGACGGGGCGATCAGGCCGTGCACCGGATGCTGCCAGCGCAGCAGCACTTCCATGCCGGTGATGGCGCCGCCGGCCAGTTCGATCTGCGGCTGGTAGTGCAGGCTGAATTGGCCGCGTTCGAGCGCGTGGCGCAGGTCGGCCTCGATTTCCAGCCGTTCCAGCGTGCGCTCGCTCATGGCCGAGGTATAGAACTGGTAGGTATTGCGCCCCATTTCCTTGGCCCGGTACATGGCGATGTCGGCGTGCTTGGTCAGCACTTCAGCAGTGCCGCCGTCGCTCGGATAGGCGGCAATGCCGACGCTGCAGGTCAGGAAGAATTCGTGCGACTGGATCAGCAGCGGCGTGGCGATGGCGGCCATGATGTCGGAGATGACTTTCATGCCCGCCTCGCGGCTGCTGCCCTCGGGCAGGACCAGCACGAATTCGTCGCCGCCCATGCGCGCCACCGTGTCGGCTTCGCGCACGGCAAGCTTGAGGCGCTCGGCCAGGGTTTTGAGCAGAGTGTCGCCGGCCTCGTGGCCGAGGGTGTCGTTGACGAACTTGAAGCGGTCCAGGTCGACGAACACCACCCACAATTCGGTGCTGCCATGGCGCGCGTTCGAGATGGCGCGCTCGAGCCGTTCATGCAGCAAGTTGCGGTTGGCCAGGCCGGTGAGGGCGTCGTGGCGGGCCTGGAATTCGAGCTCGGCTTCGTAGCGCATGACGGCGCTGATGTCGTACTGGGCCACCACGAAATTGACGATGGCGCCGGTCTCGTCGCGCACCGGCGAAATGAACAGGTCGTTCCAGTAGCCGGTGCCGTCCTTGCGGTAGTTGCGCAGCACCGCGTGGCCTTCGCGCTGTTCGCGCAGCGCGGCGCTGATTTCTTCCAGGTTCTGGTGGTCCTGGCTCGCGCCCTGCAGGCTGCGCAGGCTCTTGCCCACCACTTCCCCGGCGCTGTAGCCGGTGATCGATTCGAAGGCCGGGTTGACGTACTCGATCGCGTAGTCGGGCGCTTCGGCGCTGCAGATGATGATCGCGTTGGACGACACTTCAATGACTTTTTCGCGCAGGCGCAGCGACTTTTCGGTGCGCATGCGCAGCGCCAGGTCTTCGGACAGGCGCGCGTTGTCGCTGCGCAGGGCCGAGGTGCGTTCGCCGGTGACGCGCTCGATCACCGCCTTGCGCGAGACCAGGGTGTACACGGCCGCCGTCGCCAGCAGGCTCGATAGCAGCCCGCCGAGCAGGGCGAACAGCGAGCCGCTGTGGGTGGTCGTGAAGGGCACCGGCGCCTGCGCCACCGCCATATGCCAGGGCGTGCCGGCCACGTCGAAGGTGGCCGTTTCCGGGTCGGCCTGGTCGAACAGCAGCCAGGCCGGCAGCAGCGAGACCGGCTTGGCGGCGTCGACCCGGGCGCCGTTGCGAAAGGCCAGCTGCGACTCCAGCGCCGAACCGGCCGCGTAGATGCTGACCGACATGCCGGGCGTGTTGAGCAGGTTATTTTTGCGCAGCAGGGTATGGCACAGGTGGTCGACCCGGAACACGACTTCGGTTTCGCCCACCACGGCGCGCAGGCGCTGCGCTTCGGTGTCGACCGGGGCGCCGCGCATATAGACCGGCGCCAGTACCAGGAAACCAGTGTGGAAGCCCTGGTACTGGACCAGGGACAGCAATCCCGTGGCGGCCGGCAGCCCGCTCTTGCGCGAGCGCAGGCGCGCTTCGACCTGGTCGTCGGTGCGCGAGGTGTCCAGTCCGAAGGCGGCCTCGTTGCCGCGCAGGGGCTGGATGTACTCGACCACGTTGTAGCTGTCGCGCAGCGCCGCCTTGCGCTGCACGTTGTTGACCCACTCGGTGATCATGTAGTCGGGATGACGCTTGCGCATCTCGGCCTCGTAGCGGGCGCGGTCGCCGTCCATCAGCAGGCGCGAGTAGCTCAGCGCCTGGATTTCCGGATAGCGGGCCAGCAGCGGCGCTGTAAACGAGTTGAATTGCTCCTTGCCGACGGCGCCCACGGTGCGGAACAGCTGGTTGACCACCAGGACTTGCTCGACCGCGTCGTTCAAGCCCCAGGACACCGCATGGATGCGCTGGACGGCCGCCTCATGGAAGCGGATCTTCGCAGTCTGGGTCTCGACTTGCCGGACCGAGGCGAACAGCAGGGCAGTCAAAAGCAGGCCGAGCAGCAGCGTCAACGCCGCCGAGACCGTCACCGACAGACGAACCCTGTGGAACATATGCTTCATTCTTCCCCTTTTGTAGGTGGCGACCGGCAATATTCAATATAGGTGAAAATTCACCGAGTGGTACGTACGGTACCGCACATACGATCTGACGCCAAATGAAATACATTCCTTATTGGAACGTAATCCCCCGTGTTACCCTGTCCACCTACCAACCCTAGTGCCGCTGGAAGCAGAGGTAGCCTTACATATGTCCAGCCAAAACGATCCAAACCAGAACCACCTGCTCGCCGCCTTGCTTGACGCAGACTTCGAGCGCCTCTCGCCCCACCTGGAGCTGGTTCCCATGCCGCTCGGTGACGTCCTGTATGAGTCCGGCGGAAAGTTGACGCACGCCTACTTCCCCACGACTTCCATCATTTCCCTTCATTACCTGCTGGAAAACGGCGGCTCGTCCGAGATTGCGGGCGTCGGCAACGAGGGCATCCTCGGGGTTTCGCTGTTTATGGGCGGCAACACTACCCCCAGCCGCGCCATCGTGCAGACCGGCGGCCACGGCTACCGCATGCCGGCCCATGTGCTGGTCGACGAATTCAACCGCGGCGGGCCGGTCATGCGTCTGCTGCTGCGCTACACCCAGGCCTTGCTGACCCAGATGGCGCAAACGGCGGTCTGCAACCGCCACCACTCGGTGGAGCAGCAATTGTGCCGCTGGCTGCTGCTGACGCTGGACCGCTTGCCGCGCAACGACCTCACCATGACCCAGGAATTGATCGCCAACATGCTTGGCGTGCGGCGCGAGGGCGTGACCGAAGCGGCCGGCCGCCTGCAAGGGTATGGCTACATCAGCTACCGGCGCGGCCACATCACGGTACTCGACCGCAAAGGCCTGGAGGCCGACGTGTGCGAATGCTACGCCGTGGTGAAGAAGGAATTCGCGCGCCTGCTGTCGGACGTGCGCCAGCGCCAGGAGAACATCCCAAAATGACGACCCCGAAAGTCCACTACTCGGTCGAACGACTGATCCTGATCGGCTTTGCCGCCACGCTGACGATCCTGCTGCTGGTTGGCGGCATTGCGCTCAGTTACGCGGTCGAATCCGAAGGCGCTGTCAACCTGATCAAGGCGTCCATCATTTTGCTGTCGATCTTCCTGGCGCTGTTGTTTTTCAAGGTGCAGGCGGCGATCAGCGCGCGCAATGAGATCGAACGGGCGCTGCACGAAGGACCGATGCTCAAGGCCGGCGCGTTGCAGGACGCGATTTTCAACAGCGCCAACTTCTCCAGTATCGCCACCGATTCGCAGGGCGTGATCCAGATTTTCAACGTGGGCGCCGAACGCATGCTCGGCTACACGGCGGCCGAAGTGGTCGACAAGCTGACCCCGGCCAATATCTCGGATCGCCAGGAACTGGTCGCCCGCGCCAGCCTGCTCTCGAGCGAAATGGGCGAATCGATACGCCCCGGTTTCGAAGCGATGGTGTTCAAGGCCATGCGCGGCATGGAAGACATCTACGAGATCACCTATATCCGCAAGGACGGCAGCCGGATCCCGGCGCTGGTGTCGGTCACGGCGCTGCGCGACGCGGTCGGCAAGGTGATCGGCTACCTGCTGATCGGCACCGACAACACCGCCCGCAAGCAGGTCGAGGAAGAACAGAACCTGCTTGATCAGCGCCTGCGCGACCAGCAGTTCTACACCCGCTCGCTGATCGAATCGAACGTCGACGCGCTCATTGCGGCCGACCCGCGCGGCATCATCAGCGACGTCAACTCGCAGATGGAGCAGCTGACCGGCTGCACCCGCGATGAACTGATCGGCGCGCCGTTCAAGAATTACTTTACCGAGCCCGAGCGGGCCGAAGAAGCGATTGCCCGCGTCCTGCGCGAAGGCAAGGTCACCAATTACGAGCTGACCGCGCTGGCGCGCGATGGCCGTCAGACCGTGGTCTCGTACAACGCCACGACCTTCCACGACCGCGACCGCAAGCTGCAGGGCGTGTTCGCCGCCGCGCGCGACGTGACCGAGCGCAAGCAGGCCGAGACGGCGCTGCAGGACACCAACGACGAGCTGGAAAAGGCGCGCGCCGCCGCCGAAAAGGCCAACCGCGCCAAGTCCGAATTCCTGTCGTCGATGAGCCACGAACTGCGCACCCCACTGAATGCGGTGCTCGGCTTCGCCCAGTTGATGGCGTCCGAAGTGCCGCCGCCGCCGCCGCACCAGCAGCGCTCGATCGACCAGATCCTCAAGGGCGGCTGGTATCTGCTGCGCCTGATTAATGAAATCCTCGACCTGGCCATGATCGAATCGGGCAAGGTCACCATGTCGCAGGAATCGATGTCGCTCACCGAGGTGCTGCAGGATTGCCACGACATGGTCGGTCCGCAGGCGGTCAAGCGCGGCATCCTGCTCGACTTCCCCAAGTTCGACAAGAAGCTGTTCTACGTGCACGCCGACCGTACCCGCGTCAAGCAGGTGATGATCAACCTGCTGTCGAACGCGATCAAGTACAACGCCGCCGGCGGCGCCGTCATCGTCCAGTGTCTCGTCAGCGGCAAGGACCGGGTGCGCATCAGCGTCAAGGATACCGGCATCGGCCTCGCTCCCGAGCAGGTGGCGCATCTGTTCCAGCCGTTCAACCGCCTCGGGCAGGAGAACCAGTCGGAAGAGGGCACCGGCATCGGCTTGGTGGTCACCAAGCAGCTGGTGGAACTGATGGGCGGGATTATCGGTGTCGAGAGCGCCATCGGCGTCGGCTCGGAGTTCTGGGTTGAATTCGCCGCCTCGGAGCCGCCTTCGCTGCTGCTCGAAAATATCGACGAGCTGGCGCTGGAGCGCCGCAGTGCCGCCATGCGCGACCGCGTCCATCAGCCTACCTTGCTGTATGTGGAAGACAATCCGGCCAACCTGGCGCTGGTCGAGCAGTTGATCGCGCGGCGCGGCGACATGCGCCTGCTGACCGCCGTCGACGGCCACCTGGGCATGGAGCTGGCGCGCGCCTATCTGCCGGACCTGATCCTGATGGATATCAATTTGCCGGGCATCAGCGGCTACGACGCGCTGCACCTGCTCAAGGATGATCCGGCCACTAAACATATACCGGTGCTGGCGCTGTCGGCCAACGCCATGCCGCGCGACATAGAAAAGGGCCTGGAGGCGGGCTTCTTCCGCTATCTGACCAAGCCGATCCGTGTGCGCGAGTTCATGGAAGCGCTGGATGTGGCCCTGGAACACGCAATAGAAAAGAATGGCCTGGGTACGATCGCCGAATCTGGCCTGTAAAAATTATCACCGAAAGATTTTATGTTAGAAGCTTCCGAAATCCTCAATGCCAGCATCCTGATCGTCGACGACCAGGAAGCCAATGTGATGCTGCTCGAGCAGATGCTGCGTAATGGCGGCTACACCAACATCACAACGACCCAGCTGCCGACCGAAGTGCTGGGCCTGCACCAGGAACACCGTTACGACCTGATCCTGCTCGACTTGCAGATGCCGGTCATGGACGGTTTCGAGGTGCTTGAAGCGCTCAAGGTGGTCGAGCCGGGCGGCTACCTGCCGGTGCTGGTGATCACGGCCCAGCCGGGGCACAAGCTGCAGGCGCTCAAAGCAGGCGCCAAGGACTTCGTCAGCAAGCCTTTCGACATCGTGGAAGTGCAAACGCGGATCCACAATATGCTGGAAGTGCGCCTGCTGTATCGCCGCCTGGCCAATTACAACCGCCAGCTCGAGCAGACCGTGCTGGAGCGCACCGCCGAGCTGCGCGCCAGCGAGGCGCGCTTCCAGCGCTTTACCGAGTTGTCCTCGGACTGGTACTGGGAGCAGGATGCGGAAGGCAATATGACGCGCTTTTCCGGCCCGGTGGCCGAAATGCTGGGCATCGGTTCGAGCGAAGGCGCGGACGGCGGCTGGAACGCCGACGAGCGCGCCCAGCTCGACGCCAACATCGCCAGCCGCCGGCCGTTCCTCGATTTCCTGTACACCCGCACGCGCGCCAATGGCGACATCCAGTACCTGCAGGTGAGCGGCGAGCCGATGTTCGACAATGCCAGCCGCTTCACCGGTTACCGCGGGGTGGGCATGGATATTACCGAGCGCATGCAGTGGCGGCCGTGGGAGGCCGTGCGCCGCGACGCCTGAAAAATTGCTAGCCTGTCGGATCTTGATTCATTCACTATCCGGAGGCTAGCATGGCAGGCAACAGCACCCTTGATCCCGACAATTTCCCGGATCCCCCCGACCGCACGCTCGGCACCGGCCACGGCACCGGCGCGCTCGGTCCCAGCGATACATCCGACAGCGGCAGCGACCTGATCGGTTCGGCCGGCTTGCAGGGCGAGGGCATCCTCGACCTTGGCTCGGGCACCACCTCCGATCTTGAAGCGGCCCATGGCGCCGGCCCCGACGTGGGCGACGCCGATCTCGATAGCGACAGCGATTCAGGCGGCACGGGTGAGCGCGCCGCGGCCGGGCGCGACACCGTGGTGCGCGACGGCGCCGACATCGATGTCGACCATATTGAAACGATACCGGCCGAGCTGCTCGACGAGGAAGACTTGGCGTTTCTGCACACGAAGCCGCCCGCCTGACGGTGTGGGTCATGGGTGCTCGCCTGCGCAAGCACGATGTGGTGGCTAGCTTAGGTGCTCGCCGAGCGCCGCCTTGGCGCAAGCGCCATGTAGTGGCTAGCTCAGGTGCTTCCTGAAAAATTCGACCGTCCGCTGCCAGGCCAGCTTGGCCGCGGCCTGGTCGTAACGCGGCGTGGTGTCATTGTTGAAGCCATGCTGCGCGCCCGGATAGACGAAGTGCTGGTAATCGACCTTGCTGGCCTTGAGCGCCGCCTCGTACGCGGGCCAGCCGGCCATGATGCGTTCATCCTTCTCGGCGTCGTGAATCAGCAATGGCTTCTTGATCTTGCCTACCTCGGCCGCAGGCGGCGCCGCACCGTAAAATGGCACCGACGCGTCTATTCCCTTGACCACGGTAGGCAGGTAATTGGCGATCGCGCCGCCCCAGCAAAAGCCGACGACACCAAGCTTGCCATTACCGCCAGGGATGTTCTTGAGCACTGCGGCGGCGGCCACGAAATCGGCGCGGGTCTTCGCGGCGTCGAGCTTGCCGAACAGCGCGCGCGCCTTTTCCTCGTCGCCGGGATAGCCGCCCAGCGGGAACAGCGCATCGGGCGCGAAGGCGATAAAACCATCGAGCGCCAGGCGCCGCGCGATGTCTTCGATATGCGGATTGAGACCACGGTTTTCGTGCACTACCAGCACCGCCGGCAGCTTGCCCTTGGCCGTGGCCGGCTGGACCAGGTAGCCGCGCAAGGTGCCATAACCTTCGGGCGACGGATACTCGACATGGCTGGCCTTGATGCGCGGGTCGAGCGCGGCAACGACGGGCGCGGCAAAGCTGGGCGAGAGCGCAGCGAGCAGGCTGGCCGCCGTGGCGCCGCCGACCGCATAGCGGCCCGCTTGCGACAGGAAACCGCGCCTGTCGATGCCGCCATGGACGTACTGGTCGAACAGCTTGAGCACTTCAGGATCGAAATCATGTTGGGTCATGCGTGGCATCGTTGCGTCTCCTCGTATTGACAACGTTGTGCGGAATCCGGCTGCGGAAAAGCGATCATACCGCGCCTGTAAAAAAGCCGATGATATGTGCGAATTCGCGGTGCTGAGGCGTCTCAATCGAGCGTCCCGTGCAGCGCTTGACACAGAGATGGGATGGGAAGAAGCTGTAGAGATGGACGAGCGAATCGACCTACTTGAGCGGGAAGTCAGCGCGATCAAATCGGAGATCGCGGTGATCAAATCGACCTATGGAACCGTCGAAGATACACGGAGGTTCGATTGCCGCCTGAGCCGCGTCGAGGAAGATATTGCGGACTTAAAAGCTGACGTTGCCGAACTCAAGGCTGACGTCGCCCAGCTGCGCGTTGAACTTGAGAAGATCAGGGGCGAAATGGCGCAGCTGGAAGCGCGCCTGAAGTCATGGATGATCAACCTCGCCATTTCGCTTATTACCGTCATGTCCGGCATACAGTTCGCACTCTACGCCGCGCTACGGCAGTGAGGAATTACTTCTTGCCCGGCAGGTAAATCTGGTCGAAGACCCCGCCATCTGCAAAGTGAACTTTCTGCGTTTTTGTCCAGTCGCCGGACACCTCGGCAATCGAAAGCAGTTTCACTTTCGGATACTGCACCGCATACTTCTTCAGCGTTTTTTCGTCGGTAGGGCGGTAGTAGTTCTTGGCCGCGATCTCCTGGCCTTCTTCGCTGTACAAATACTGCAGGTAGGCTTCGGCCACTTTGCGGTTGCCGTGCTTGTCGGTGACCTTGTCAACCAGGGCGACCGGCGGCTCGGCCAGAATGCTGACCGACGGCGCGACGATGTCGACCTTGCCCGGGCCCAGTTCGCGAATGGCGAGCAGGGCTTCGTTTTCCCATGCGAGCAGCACGTCGCCGATGCCGCGTTCGACGAAGGTGGTGGTGGCGCCGCGGGCACCGGAGTCGAGCACCGGTACGTTTTTAAACAGCTTGCCGACGAATTCACGCGCACTCGCATCGGTGCCACCCGGTTTTTTCAGCGCGTAACCATACGCGGCCAGGTAGTTCCAGCGCGCGCCGCCCGAGGTCTTCGGATTCGGCGTGATCACGGACACGCCCGGCTTGATCAGGTCGCCCCAATCCTTGATGCCCTTCGGGTTGCCCTTGCGGACCAGGAAAACGATGGTCGAGGTGTACGGCGAGCTGTTGTACTGCAAGCGCTTTTGCCAGTCAGGCTTGATCAGGCCGCGCTCGGCGACGGCGTCGATATCGTAGGCCAGCGCCAGCGTGACGACATCGGCCTCGAGGCCGTCGATGACGGTGCGGGCCTGCTTGCCCGAGCCGCCGTGCGACTGCTTGACGGTGACGGTGTCGCCGGTCTTGGCCTTCCAGTGCCTGGCGAAGGCCGCGTTATAGTCCTGGTACAGTTCGCGCGTCGGATCGTAGGACACATTGAGCAAGGTCACATCGGCTGCAACGGCGGACTGCGACAACAGGGCAAGCGTGATCAGGGACAGGCTTATTTTTTTGAACAGCATGGTGGTCTCTTTCGGTGATAGTTCGGGTAGAACTAGAATAAATCCCGAGCCAAGGAAAGGACACGAATTAAATCAGTTTTGCATATGCGCTCTTTAGTGCGCCTTCGACAAAATCAGCAGCCAGCGGCGCAGCAGCAGCACTTCCACGTGGCCAGGCTCGACGCCGGTATCGCATTCGATGATCGGGTTGACCGGGTAGAAACGCTTGCGGAAATCGCGCGTGACCAGCACTTCGCGGCGGCCGAGGCGCAGCATGAAAGGGGTAGGTGCGTACTGCATGCCGAAGTTGCTGTTCAAGGTAGTCATGGCTTGTCCTTTTTTATGGTTTCGCGTCGATCAAGAGATTCCAGAATAGCACAACTACTGTATGAATCCACAGTTACTGTACGAATAAACAGTAAATTTTTATTTTGTGGCGTTTTTGCAGATGTTATGATGCTGTACTGCAACTTTATAAGTGGCAGGGACGGGCCTTGCAAGGCGAGGAGGTCGTGAAGTTGATTTTTGTCATGCCCCGGCCTCTACGCCGGGTTGACGAAGGTTAACAACTGATATCTACTGGAAGAAGAGCGGTCATCCGCATTTACTCTCCGGATTTTCCATTTTTTGAGACTCTACAATGTTGCAGCCCAAACCGATCAGCCCTGAACTGTTTAACACCGTCAGGAAAGATGTGGCAAGATACATCAAGAAGAAGCTCAAGGGCATGGAGATCGAGGTCACCGATATGGAATTGCACAATTCCTCACTGACCAAGACGATCCGGGTCTACGCCACGCTGGGGCGGACCACGAATCTCAAGGCCCTGTATCTTGCAGAGCAAATGGTGACCAGGGAACTTCAAACCGAGTTCCGCTTGCAGGTACACGCGTTTTACTGGCGCTACTTGCCCGAAGAAAGAACCGGGGACGAGCCTTCGGCCCCCCCTACACTAGCAAACTGAGTAAACGTCATGGCCAATCAAAAAATTCTGGTGGTAGACGATTCGGCGTCACAGCGCATGCTGGTCGCGGCGCTGCTGTCGAAGGAAGGGCACACCGTGATCATGGCCTGCGACGGCGAGGAAGCGGTGGCCAAGGCCAAGAGCGAACTGCCCGACCTGATCATCATGGACATCGTCATGCCCGGCCTGAACGGTTTCCAGGCCACGCGCGCCATTACCAATGACGAAACGACCTGGCATATTCCGGTCATCCTGCTTACCAGCAAGGACATGGATTCGGACCGCGTGTGGGCCTTGCGCCAGGGCGCGACCGCATTCATGAACAAGCCGCTCAACCACGTTGCGCTGCTCGAGCTGGTCAACACGCTGGCCTGATTTCCTCCGGCGCCGGTTTCACTGGCGAAAAGCCGCACTTCATGCGTCAATGTCGTTTTCGACAACTGCGCCTCCCATGAAGAAACGGTTCCCCCGCATCTATCGCCACATTGCCGCGCGCTTCGCGCCCGATACGCAATTTGGCCTGCACCTGACTGCCGGCGTCGCGCTGCTCGGTCTGGCCGTCTGGCTGTTCGGGGCGATTGCCAGCGAGGTCGTGGCCGGCTCACACATCACGCTGATCGACCAGCAGGTTGCTGACTGGTTCCATGGACACGCTGCGAGCGGCTGGACGCCATTCATGCTGTTCGTCACGCACTGGCATGCGCCGGCTGGTGTGCTCGCCATGAGTTTCATGCTCGCCATTTATTTTCATGTGCGGCGCGCGCGCTACTGGCTGGCCAGCCTTGCCCTGGCTGTACCGGGCGGCTTGCTTCTGAATGTTTTGTTAAAGTACATCTTCCAGCGAGCCAGGCCCAGCTTCGGCAATCCCCTGCTTACTTTGGACAGTTTCAGCTTTCCAAGCGGGCATACCTCGGGCGCAGTGCTGTTCTATGGCGTCTTTGCCGCCTACCTGGTGTGCGCCACGCGCCCGTGGCCGCTGCGCGCGGTGCAGGTGGGCGCGGCGCTGGGTATGGTTGCGCTGGTGGCGCTGAGCCGGGTGTACCTGGGCGTCCATTACCTGAGCGACGTGCTCGCTGCGATGGCGGTCAGCGGCGCCTGGCTTGCCACTTGCATTACCGCGATGTCCACCTTGCGGCGCCGGCGCGCCGTGCGCGTCACTGAATAAATTGGAGAACCACCTGAGCACCATTGCAGTCATCATTAACGGCAAGGCCGGCAGCGGTCACGACGACGAGCTGGCGATCGCGCTGCGCGAAAAATTCAGCGCGCACGGGCTCGATGCCCGCGTCACACTGGCCAATGGCGGGGCCGAGATGACGGCCGCCGCCAGGCAAGCCTTGGACGACGGCCGCGCCATCGTGGTGGCCGGCGGTGGCGACGGCACCATCAATGCGGTGGCCTCGGTCATGGTGGGCACCGGAGTCGCGTTCGGCGTGCTTCCACTGGGCACCTTGAACCATTTTGCCAAGGATATCGGGGTGCCGCTGGCGCTGGACGAGGCGATTGCCACCGTTGCCCACGGGGTGCGCCGGAACGTGGACGTGGGCGAGGTCAACGGCCAGATTTTCCTGAACAATTCGAGCCTCGGCTTGTACCCTGACATCGTGCGCGACCGCGAAAAGCAGCAAAGCCGGCTGGGGCGCGGCAAATGGCTGGCGGCCTTGTGGGCCACGATAGGGGCGCTGCGCCGCTATCCGTTTCTGAGCGTACGGCTGCGCCTGGACGACGGCAAGGACCATGCGCGCCGCACGCCCTTCGTTTTCATCGGCAACAATGAATACACGATGCAGGGCTTTAGCATCGGCGCGCGCGCCAGGCTCGACACCGGCAAACTGAGCCTGTACGTGGCGCAGCGTCCGGGCCGGCTCGGCCTGCTGCGGCTGGGCTGGTGCGCGCTGTGGGGCAGGCTGGCGCAGGAACGCGATTTCGACGTGCTCGATGCCGAGTGCCTGGACATTGAAACGCGCCACAAGCGCATCCGGGTGGCCACCGACGGCGAAGTGACCGTCATGGCGACCCCGCTGCGCTACCGGATCCGGCCGGGGGCGTTGAACGTCATCGTGCCAACTTGAGGAGAGAGAAGATGCGTACCCTGGTTCATTTGTCCGACCTTCATTTTGGCAAGGTCGACCCAGTCTTGCTCGATCCGCTGCGCGAGCTGGTGCACCGCATCGCGCCCGACGTGGTGGTGGTCTCGGGCGACCTGACCCAGCGCGCCAAGAGCGAAGAGTTCGAGCAGGCCCGCGCCTGGCTCGATACCTTGCCGGGGCCGCAGATCATTGTGCCGGGCAACCACGACATTTCACTGTACAACGTGTTCCGGCGCTTCTTCCAGCCGCTCACGCGCTACAAGCGCTACATCACCGACGACCTCGACCCGATGTATACGGACGAGGAAATCGCGGTGCTGGGGGTGAATACGGCGCGCTCGCTGACCTTCAAGGACGGCCGGGTCAACGAGGAGCAGGTGGCCACCATCAAGGCCCAGCTGTCGGGCCTGGGGCCGCAGGTCACGCGCATCATCGTCACCCACCATCCCTTCGACCTGCCGGTGAACGAGGACGGCGACCTGGTCGACCGCGCGCCGATGGCGATGAAGGCGTTCGCCGATTGCGGGGTCGACCTCTTGCTGTCGGGGCATATGCACACCAGCCATGCGGGCAGTACCGCCGAGCGGCACCGGATCGACGATTATGCGGCGCTGTTGGTGCAGGCCGGCACGGCCACGTCCACGCGCGGGCGCGGCGAGGTCAATTCCTTCAACGTGGTGCGGGTCGAACCGGACAGGGTCGAAGTGGATCGCTACGGCTGGGACGCGGTCGGCAAGCAGTTTTCGCTGATGACGACCGAGCCGTTCCTGCGCAAGGGGAGCGTGTGGTCGGCGCATACCGAGGGCTTGTACGCGACCGGAATCTGACCCGCCCGTCGGCTAGTGACCACCGCAGATCCAGCAAGTTTATGCCTGAGCAGCCCCGTCGAAGGAAGATATTCGGTACAACAGTGGGAGCAGTTCCTGGCGCAGCAATGTCATGAGCTGTCCATCTGCCTTGTTGCGTCGGTCCGTGGCGCATTGGAATCCGGGCGGCCAAAGCGGAATGCCGGCACGCTGGCGCCGGTTGCCTTCGTCGGCATGCCATTCGGTTCGTGGAGCCCGGTCGTGGCTGGCGTACTGCACATGGGATTGAGATGCACTTGCTGCAGTGCCTTCCGGTGCGACGTTTGCAGGAACACGGGCGGCGTCAGGCGGCGTCGCCAGGTTTTGCTGGACGACGCGCGCTGGTTTGCGCTCACGACGCGCGCGTTCGCGTGTGCGCAAGGTGTCGGCCAGCTTCCAGTCCTTCGAATCGGGGAAAAGAATCCAGGTGCATCGCCAGGCATTGCGCCGAATGCCACCGACGGCATTCACAAAGCCGCTCGGTGAAACGGCCTGTCCGTCGTAGAGGATCCGGTCGCCCTCGACCATGCAGTGATAGTTCTTTCCCCCGAACACGGTACGCAGTAGCGTGCCATCAGGCAGGAACACGCTTTTCCATTGATGGCCATTGGTTGGCGCCATGGGGATCGTGTCGGGCTTATGCCGCCGCATCCATTCGTTTATCGCTTCGGCAGCGATTTCCCAATCTTCCTTTTCGTAGCCGGTGTCAATAGATGCACCGAGTAACTGCTGCCATATCTCTATGGAAACGGGAATGTCGCTCTTGTGGACGGGGTGCTGGCGACGCATGGTTTTCTCCTTAGGGCACGATATGGCCCGATTTGACCCGGTCCTGCACGATACGGGAACGCTTACGTACGATCGCGATCCGATTTGCTTCGATTGGACCACGCGATGATCCGACTCGAATACGATTTTTTACGATGGCTGCGGCAGGCATAAAAGTTAGACCGAAAAATCGCGAATCGTTCAGCTTCGGGGTGATATCGGAGGCCCTCGGTTTGGTTGCGGGCGCATTCGGATGAAATTCGTAGCGTGGCGTGGTGGTATCGGCGCATCTCGGGTTGAATCGGATCGTATCGGGGTGTTTTGGCAGAACAGAAGATTGGCGCCTCAATCCCCGTTTGGCTCCAAGACCGTGTCAATAGGATGTAGCCATGGCGACATCTCCGTGTCACAGTGATTTTCGTCGTCACTTGCGTGGCGTATGATGCGATCAATGATTGCATGAAAGAAGGGGGGGGGGGGGCAGGTCGTGGTCGCACAGGAACCGCCGAGTACAATCGGCAGGGACCGGCCAACAGCGGACGGTCACAACCTCGGCAGCTGGCCGCCGTTGACAGCGGCAATCGGCCCGGCCGCGGCCCTGACGCAGCAAACAAGATTGTATGCATATGAAAATTTTGCCTCTTTTGAATTTGATATGGGTTATGCGGCGTGCGGGTTGATTTTTGA
>JAZKCA010000100.1:0-25059 GCA_040388275.1 Pseudomonadota bacterium | reverse complement strand
GCGAAGCGCCCGCGCACCAGCAGGTGCTGGTCGACGAACACGTCGTCGCCGATGAAGCCGATCCCGGGCGCCATCTCCATGCCATCGGCCACGCCGCGCTTGAGGGTAGAGAGCACCGAGCTGACGTTATGGAACATGGTCTTGCTCATGATGGCAGCGCCGGCACTGGTGCCGGCAATGACGCCGCCGCCGCGGTACATTTCCCACAGCGCGTCGAGCATCAGGGTGCTGCTGCCGTCGCTCTTGCGCAAGGCCTCGGTGATACGGGCCTGGTCGCCGCCGACGAAGTAGGCGCCGTTGGCCGAGCGCACCTGGGCCGCCAGCGCCGGGTCGTTGGCCAGGGCCTTGTAGTCGGTATTGGGCAGGCGCACGGCAATTGGCACCACGAAGGCGTCGGCGCCGTAAAAATTGAGGCGGGCGGCGTCGAGCCGGGCCGCGCGTTCGGGACTGGCCGAAGCCGAACCAAAGACGGCGATGCGCGCGCCCTTGCCGCCGGCCAGCTCGACGATGCGTTCCCATACGGGTTCGTTCTCGCCGCGCAGGCCGCCGCCGATGATGACCAGGGTGCCCTTGGGCGGCGCCTTGATCTCCACTTTCTGGGGAGCGGCGCTCTCCGCCGGCGGCGTCGGCTTGGGTTCGGCCTGGGCTTTGATCTCCGGTACCGCCGCAACCGGCGGCGGCACGGCATCCTGTGCATGGGAAGGTCCAGCAGCCAAGAGCGCAATAACGACGAAATGTGCGCAGCGGCGGGCCATTTTCAGCATCGGTGTTTCTTCCTTAATTCGAATAATTGGATAGCGCGCTTGGGAGCGCAAACAGGATGATAACCGGCCAGGAAATAATACGCCTGAAAAGCGTGATTACGCCGCCGAGTTGTGCGAAACTGCCGACCAACCGCAACTTGACAAGCCGACCATGCAATCACTCATTCATCCAGTTTCTCACCCGGACGCCAGCATGGCCAGCCGGCTCGCCAGCTTCCACTATGGTAACCCCGGGTCCGGAAAAAAAGTGTATATCCAGGCCGCGCTGCACGCCGATGAAGTGCCGGGCATGCTGGTCGCGCAGTTCCTGCGCAAAGAATTTGCCGCGCTCGACGCCGCCGGCAAGATCCGCGGCGAGATCGTGCTGGTCCCGGCGGCCAATCCGATCGGCCTGTCGCAGGCCATCCACGGCGCCCCGTTCGGACGCTTCGACCTGTCCACCGGCACCAACTTCAATCGCGCCTACAAGCACGTGGCCGAGGACCTGAAGCTGTCGCTGGAGGGCAAGCTGGGCGCCGACGCCGACGCCAACGTGGCCCTGATCCGCCAGCATGCGCGCGATTCGGTGGCCAGCTGGCAGCCCGCCACCGATGCCGACGCGCTGAAAAAGACCCTGCTCGGGATGGCGATCGACGCCGACATCGTGCTCGACCTGCACTGCGATAACGAGGCCGTGCTGCACATTTATGCCGGCACCCCGCTGGCCGACGCGGCCGCGCCGCTGGCGGCCTACCTGGGCGCGCACGCGCTGCTGCTGGCGCTCGAAGCCGGCGAGGAGCCCTTCGACGAAGCCTGCAGCCGCCTGTGGTGGGACCTGGCCGCCCACTTCGGGCCGGCCTTCCCGATTCCGGCGGCCTGCCTGTCGACGACTGTGGAACTGCGCGGCGAAATGGACGTCAGTTACGACTACGCCCAACGCGACGCGCGCGGCCTGCTCAACTTCCTGGCCCACGCCGGAGTGCTCGACATGACGCCCGACAGCATGCCGGCGCCACTGTGCGCGCCGACCCCGCTCGAAGGGGTCGAACCGATCGCCGCGCCGCATGCCGGGGTGCTGGTGTTCCTGAAGAACCTGGGTGACAAGGTGCAGGCCGGCGACGCCATCGCCGACCTGATCGACCCGGTCAGCGGCGCCACCACGACCCTCAAGTGCACCCGCGACGGCGTGTTTTTCGCCCGCACCGCGCACCGTCACCTGCTGCGCGGCATGGCAGTCGGAAAAATCGCAGGAACGGTCGCTTTCCGCGCCGGCAAATTACTGAGCCAATGATGAAACTGCGCCTCCCGAATACCTTCGTCCTGCTGTTCATGATCCTGGCGATGATCGCCATCTCGACCTGGCTGGTGCCGGGCGGGCAGTACGACACCATCATGGTCGATGACAAGCCGCGCATCAACCCCGACTCCTTCCACTACGTGGCCAGCAACCCGCAAGGCTTCGTGGCGCTGATGATGGCGCCCATCAAGGGCTTCGTCGAGGCAGCCCAGATCATCGGCTTCGTGCTGATCGTCGGCGGCGCCTTCGCGGTACTGCAGCGCACCGACGCGATCGACTCGATGATCAAGAGCGTGGCCAAAGCGCATACCAGTTCGCCTTTCGTGCGCGCGATGATGATCCCGGTGTTTGTCACCATGTTCTCGCTGGGCGGGGCCACCTTCGGCATGAGCGAGGAAGCCATACCGTTCATCCTGATTTTCGTGCCGCTCGCGCTGGCGCTGGGCTACGACTCGATCACCGGGGTGGCGATCCCCTTCGTGGGCTCGCAGGTCGGCTTTGCGGCCGCCTTCCTGAACCCCTTCAACGTGGGCGTGGCCCAGGGTATCGCCGGCATCGAAGTGTTTTCGGGCATGGGCTACCGGGTGCTGGTGTGGTTCATCGCCACCGCGGTCACGATCGCCTTTTTGATGTGGTACGCGGCGCGCATCAAGCGCCATCCGGAAAAAAGCCCCACCTTCGCCATGGATAACGAACGGCGCAAGGAAAACGTGACAGGCTTTGGCGACTTCACCGGCATGACGCGCACCCACGGCGCGGTGCTGTGCATCTTCCTGTCGTTCATGGCGGCGATGGTGGTCGGCGTGGTCAAGTACGAGTGGTACATCAACGAAATTGCCGCGCTGTTCCTGGTGATGGCGATCGTGGTCGGCATCGTCGGCCGGCTCGACACCGACCAGTTCGTGGCCGCCTTCATCCAGGGCGCCAAGGACCTGGTCACCACCGGCCTGGTGATTGCACTGGCGCGCGGCACCATGATCCTGGCGCGCGACGCCCATATCATCGACACCATGCTCCATTCCCTGATGCCGCTGGTGCAGTCGTCGAGCCCGATCTTCGCGGCGCAAAAAATGTTCTTGATCCAGTCGGTGATCAACTTCTTCATCCACTCGGGCACCGGCCAGGCCGCGCTGACCATGCCGATCATGGCGCCGCTGGCCGACCTGGTGGGCGTGACGCGCCAGACCGCGATCCTGGCCTACCAGTTCGGCGAATTCACCACGCCGATGATCCCCACCTCGGGCATCACGGTTGGCGTGCTGGCGCTGGCGCGGATTCCCTGGATCACCTGGGCCAAGTGGATGATCCCGCTGCAGCTGATGTATTTTGTGCTGGCCATGCTGCTGTTGATCCCGCCTTGCCTGATGGTCTGGCAGTAAGCAGCTTATGTGGACGCAGAGTGGAAAAGCGAGTCAGCGCTTTCCATCCCACCCGCTTTGCGCAACCTCAGCTCAGGTACATGTTCGGGAAGTAGCGTTCCATCAGCGATTCGGGCCGCAGCGGGGGTGTGAAGCCGAACTTGGCGTACAGGCCGTGGGCGTCGCCGGTGGCCAGCATGAAACGGCGCAAGCCCTTCAGGCTGGGATGGGCCATGACGGCCTTCATGATCTCGATGCCGTAACCGCGCCCGCGAAATTCGGGGACCACGAACACGTCGACCAGGTTGCCGAAGGTGGCGTAGTCGGTGACGACACGCGCGAAGGCCACCTGGCGCCCGTCGACGTAGCCGCCGAAGCACAGCGAGTTTTCGATGGCGCGGTCGACCACGGCGCGCGAAATGCCCACGGCCCAGGTCGATTGCTCGCTGAGGAAGCGGTAGATCAGGGGCACGTCGAGCTGCGAGCGGTCGGTGCTGATCTGGAAACTGGATGTCAGGCTGGCCATGGCGATGTGGATCCGGCTAAAAAAAACAATTCTACCGTTGAACAGGCCAATTCCCCTGCACTGCCGGCGAAAATAGTCAACCCCGGGGTCAGTGCCTACATTACGACACGGGCTCAACCGCAAAGAGGTTGAGCCCGTGTCGTAATGTAGGCATTGACCCCGGGTTTTGCACGCCGACTTGCTACCTTGTTTATAATCAGGTAAATCTAAGGAACTTCCAACATGACCGCACAACTCTCCAAGAAGGGCGAAGCCTGGTCGGCGCGCTTTTCCGAACCCGTCTCCGACCTCGTCAAACGGTATACCGCTTCCGTGTTCTTCGATAAACGCCTGGCCCTGTTCGATATCGCCGGCTCGCTGGCGCATGCCGAGATGCTGCAGGCGCAGGGGATTATCAGCGACGTCGACCGCAGCGAAATCGCGCGCGGCATGGCCCAGATCAAGGGCGAAATCGAGGCCGGCAGCTTCGAATGGCTGCTCGACCTGGAAGATGTGCACCTGAATATCGAAAAACGCCTGACCGAACTGGTGGGCGACGCCGGCAAGCGCTTGCACACGGGCCGCTCGCGCAACGACCAGGTCGCCACCGACATCCGCCTGTATGTGCGCGCCGCCATCGATGACATCACGATGTTGCTGAACGGCCTGCGCAGCTCCCTGCTTGAACTTGCGGAGCAGCATGCCGACACCATCATGCCGGGCTTTACCCACATGCAAGTAGCGCAGCCGATCACCTTTGGCCACCACATGCTCGCCTACGTGGAAATGTTCGGGCGCGACTGCGAACGCATGGCCGACGCCCGCAAGCGCGTCAACCGCCTGCCGCTGGGCGCGGCCGCGCTGGCCGGCACCACCTTCCCGATCGACCGCGAACGCGTGGCCCGCAGCCTGGGTTTCGACGATGTCTGCCACAATTCGCTCGACGCCGTCTCGGACCGCGATTTCGCGATCGAGTTCTGCGCCGCCGCCGCCCTGATCATGATGCACGTGTCGCGCATGTCGGAAGAACTGGTGATCTGGATGAGCCCGCGCGTCGGCTTCATCGACATCGCCGACCGCTTCTGCACCGGTTCGTCGATCATGCCGCAAAAGAAGAACCCCGACGTGCCGGAACTGGCGCGCGGCAAAACCGGCCGCGTCTACGGTCACCTGATGGGCCTGCTCACCCTGATGAAGGGCCAGCCGCTTGCCTACAACAAGGACAACCAGGAGGACAAGGAGCCGCTGTTCGACACCGTCGACACCGTCACCGACACCCTGCGCATCTTCGCCGACATGGCGCGCGGCATCACCGTCAAGCCAGACAATATGCGCGCCGCCGCCCTGCAGGGCTACGCCACCGCGACCGACCTGGCCGACTACCTGGTCAAGAAGGGCCTGCCCTTCCGCGACGCCCATGAAGCGGTCGCGCACGCAGTACGCGCCTGCGACGACGCCAAATGCGACCTGTCCGACATGTCGCTCGAGACGCTGCGCCGGTTCTCGCCCCTGGTCGAGGATGATGTATTCGCCGTGCTTACGCTCGAAGGGTCGGTCGCCGCGCGCGACCATGTGGGCGGCACCGCGCCGCGCCAGGTGCGCGCCGCGATCGCCCGCGTCAGGGCGCAACTGGCAGACTGAGTCCACCGCATGCAGGCATTACTGAGCATTTCCCACTGGCTGGACCGCTTCAGCTACCGCTGCGGGCAACTGGCCAGCCTGATGATTCTGGCCGCATGCGTCATCAGCGCCAGCAACGCCATGGTTCGCTACGGCTTCGACTGGAGCGCCAACTGGCTGCTGGAACTGCAGTGGTATTTGTTTGGCGCGGCCGTCATGCTCGGCGCCAGCCATACTTTCGAGCGCAATGAGCATGTGCGGGTCGACCTGATCTACGGCCACGTCTCGGAACGCAAGCAATTGTGGATCGATGCATTCGGCATCGTCCTGTTCCTGTTCCCCGCCTGCGTGCTGTTCGCGTGGCTGGCCTGGCACTCGCTGTTTCTACCGTCATGGGCGCAGCTGGAACAGTCGTCCAACTCGGGCGGCCTGCCACGCTATCCGATCAAGTTCATCGTCCCCCTCGGTTTCGCGCTGCTGACCCTGCAGGGCGTGTCGGAGCTCATCAAGCGGGCCGCCGCGCTGGCCGGCAAGGTCCGCCTCGATCACAAGTACGAAAGACCGGTTCAATGATCCCAGTCGAGTTGATGCCGCCGCTGATGTTCGGCGGCCTGGTGGTGTTCATGCTGGTCGGCTTCCCGGTCGCTTTTTCACTGCTGGCGGTTGGATTGTTCTTCGGTGCGGTGGCGATCTCGCAGGGATTTTTCGGCGTGCCCTTCCTGCAAGCGGTGCCCGCGCGGATTTTTGGCAGCGTGCTGTCCAACGAGCTGCTGCTGGCGATCCCCTTCTTTACCTTCATGGGCGCGGTGCTGGAAAAATGCCGCCTGGCCGAGGACATGCTCGACTCCATGGGCCAGCTGTTCGGCCGCATCAGGGGCGGCCTGGGCTACTCGGTGATCATCGTCGGCTTCATTCTTGGCGCCGTTACCGGCACGGTGGCCGCCCAGGTCATCGCCATGACCATGATCGCGCTGCCGGTGATGATGCGCTACGGTTACCACATGCGCTACGCCACCGGCGTGCTGGCCGCGTCCGGGACCATTACCCAGCTCGTGCCGCCGTCGCTGGTGCTGGTGGTGCTGGCCGACCAGCTGAAAACCCCGACCGCGAGCGCGGACGTGGGCGCCATGTACCTGGGCGCCTGGGGGCCGTCGGTGGTGCAGATCCTGCTGTTTGCGCTGTACACCTTCATCCTCTCGCGCATGCGCCCCGACTGGCTGCCCGCGGCCCCGCGCGACGCGCAGACGCTGTCGGGCGCTGCCTTGTGGCGCCAATGCCTGCGCGGCATCGTGCCGGTGGCGGTACTGATTTTCATGGTGCTGGGGACCATGATGCTTGGCATTGCGACCCCCACCGAATCGGGGGCCATGGGCGCCCTGGGCGCGGTGATCCTGGCGGCGATCCGCCACCCCGAGTTCAACGCGCGCGACCGGATCATTTTCCGGCTTGGCCTGGCGGCCATGATCGCGGCCGCCGTGATCCGCTATTTTTACTTTGAAAAATTGACCGGGCTGGCACCCGCGGCAAGGCCTTTCATGCATGTCGCACTCGCGGTGCTTTACCTGGCGATCGTCTGGGTGATGGTACGGGCCAGCCGCATTGCCGTGCTGCGCGGCTTGATCGTGCAAAGCTACCAGTCGACCATGCGCCTGACGGCGATGGTGGTGTTCATCCTGATCGGCTCGACCTGCTTCGCGGTCGTGTTCCAGGGCGTGGACGGCGGGCGCTGGGTCGAACACCTGTTCACCGGCATTCCCGGCGGCTGGATCGGCTTCCTGCTGGTGGTAAACCTGTTCGTGTTCTTCCTCGCGTTCTTCCTCGACTTCTTTGAAATCGCCTTCATCGTCGTGCCCATGCTGGCGCCGGTGGCCCAAAAGATCCTGGCGCCGGAGCTGGTACCGCTGATGGGCAGCATGGAAACGGCCGCCCCGGCCGCGCTGGTCTGGTTCGGGGTAATGCTGTGCGTGAACATGCAGACCTCGTTCATGCACCCGCCGTTCGGGTTCGCGCTGTTCTATCTGCGCGGCGTGGCGCCCAAGGAAGTGAAAAGTTCGGATATCTATTGGGGCGCCCTGCCCTGGGTCGGCCTGCAATTGGTGATGGTGCTGCTGGTTGCGGCTTTCCCGCACATGGTGACAGCCTTCCTCCCTCACGGAAAACCCGCCAGCGCCCAGCCGACCCAGTTGATCATCGACCAACCGGGGACCGATGCCACGCCGGATGCGCAACCCGATGCCATGCCTGAACTTAATTTCAGCGAACCGGAAAAGGCACCGCCGCCGAAACCCTGATCCCGGGCATACTTGGCATGATTGGCGCCCATCGGCGCCGAAACGGGCCAAGACATCGGACAGGACTGGGTGCAATACTGCTTGCATTATTCAAAGAGGGAACACCATGACGGGTATCGGGATCGGCGGAACAAGCATGGACGCGGCGCTGGCCGCCTTGTCCGACATGAGCGGCGACATGGGCGCCATCAGCAGGATCGAACACCTGGCCCGCATCGCGCGCGCGCAGGAGTTCATGCAGGAGCAAGGCATCGCCGCCGTGTATCTGAACGCCGGCACCAACATGAGCTATTTCACCGGCACCAAATGGTATGCGAGCGAACGCATGGTCGGCGCCATCCTGCCGGCCCGTGGTCCGCTCGAATACATCGCGCCCGCATTTGAAGAAAGCACGATCAAAGACTTCATGCTGGTCGAAGGCGCGGTCAACTGCTGGGAGGAGCACGAAAGCCCCTACCAGCTGTTCATCGACGTGCTGGGGCGGATGGGCATCGCGCCCGACAGCGCCGCGCCGCCGCGCATCGGCATCTGCGAGAGCGCCGCTTTTTTCATCGCCGACGGCATCGCGCCGCTGGCCGCCGGCTATGCGCTCGAGAACGCGAAAGCCGTTACCGCCTTCTGCCGCGCGCGCAAATCGCATGCTGAAATTGCACTGATGCAGCGCGTGAAGGACATGACGCTGGAAGTGCACAAGGCCGCCGCCAGCATCCTCCACGAAGGCATCACGACAGTGGAAGTGGCCGACTTCATCGCGCGTGCGCACCGCAAGGTTGGCGCGCCGGGATCGTATTTTTGCATCGTGCTGTTCGGCGAAGCGACCGCCTATCCGCACGGGGTGAGCTACGTGCAAACGCTCAGGCAGGGCGACGTGGTGCTGATCGACACCGGCTGCCAGCTCAAGGGCTATATTTCCGACATCACCCGCACCTACGTGTTTGGCGACATCAGCGAACGCCAGCGCTTCGTATGGAACGCCGAGAAAACGGCCCAGCAGGCCGCCTTCGACGCGGCGCAGCTGGGCGTGCCTTGCAGCGCCGTGGATGCGGCGGCGCGCGCTTCGCTCGAGGCGAACGGCTTCGGACCGGGCTACAAGCTGCCAGGCCTGCCGCACCGCACCGGTCACGGCATCGGCATGGACATCCACGAGTGGCCTTACCTGGTCGGCAGCGACAACACGCCGCTGGACGTGGGCATGTGTTTTTCGAACGAGCCGATGATCTGCATTCCCGGCGAATTCGGGGTGCGCCACGAGGACCATTTCTACATGACTGAATCCGGGCCGAAGTGGTTCACCGAACCGGCGCATACGATCGACGATCCGTTCGGCCTGCAGCGCTGACAGCCATGTTCGCGCTGCGCGAATTTACGGGTGCCGATGCAGGGCAAGTCAATGCACTCGGATTGGCGGCCTTCGAAGCCTACCGCAATGCCTACACCGACTGGCCAGTCTTCCGCGCCCGAATCGCAACGATGTCGTCGCTGGCTGACGCTGGCGAGATCATCGTCGCGCAGCAGGACGGGCGCATCATCGGCGCGGTTGCGTACATCGGGCCGGGCAAGCCGAAGCAGGCGATGTTTCAGCCTGAATGGCCAATCATGCGCATGCTGGTGGGGGCGCCTGAGGCGCAGGGACAGGGTATCGGCCGCGCGCTTGCGCAGGAGTGCATCCGGCGTGCGTTGCGCGACGGCGCCGGCGTCTTTGCGCTGCATACCAGCGAATTGATGCAAAGGGCGTTGCCGATGTACGAGCGCATGGGATTCGTGCGGCGGTCGGATGCGCCGGATATTCATGGGGTCAAGTACGGGATTTACGTGAAAGACCTTGCTGCACATCGTTAGCGCACGGCAGACAAGAACACCGTGGCGCGTTCGTTTTTTCGCTATGATATTAGGTACCAACTCGCGACGAGGCACATCATGCGAACCAATATCATTATTGACGATAAATTGTTGGAAGACACCTTACGCTTGACCGGGCTGAAATCGAAAAGCGAGGTAGTGGAACTCGGACTGCGCACTTTGGTTCGCCTTGGACAGCAAGAGAAAATTCGCCAGGCCCGGGGAAAATTTGTCTGGCAGGGGGATTTGAATGCGCTACGGGACGACAAATGACTTTTGTCGATTCGAGCGTATGGATTGATTACTTCCGCGGCACTGCGACACCCCAGACCGACACGCTGGATGCTTTGCTCGGTTCGGAGCCAATTGCAATTGGCGATCTGGTACTGACCGAAGTTCTGCAAGGATTCGTTCAAGACAAGGATTTCAACGCAGCCAGGAAACTCCTCCTCTCGCTCCATATCGTGGAAGTGGGCGGCCGGGACATCGCGTTGCAGGCTGCCAGAAACTTTCGTGCGTTGCGCAAGGCCGGTGTCACGGTTCGCAAAACTATCGATACCATCATTGCGACCCGGTGTATTCACGACCGCTTGACCTTGCTGTACAGCGATCGCGATTTCGCACCATTTGTTCGTCACCTCGGTTTGAAGTCCGCCATGGCGAGCTAAGTCTAGTGCGTTTTCATCCAACCGCACTACATCGCATTATTTGAAGGGGAAGCCTATCCTCCGTGTTAAAAAGTCGTGTTCTTGCCACTGCGTCAAGAAGTCCCGCCCTCCCCTCCTCACAAATATTTACAAATAGAAAGTAGGTTTGTTTCCCATAATCATCTACCATCGATGAGCTCGCTATACTCATCGGGACGGTATCCATGCCAGATTTACATGACGATTGCATTGCCGATATTGGTAATGACAACAGTGACAACAAAGACTCCGGCGCGCCCCAGCTCGCCGTTCCTGCCGCGGCATTGTTAGCCGCCACACTGCTGACCGCTTGCGGCGGCGGTGGCGGCGCCTCCCCGGGTCCGGTGACGCCGCCGCCGGTGGTACCGCCCCCGCCTCCCGCACCGCCGACCGCCGTGGAAGCCTCGCGCTTTCTGGCTCAGGCCTCGATGGGCAGCACTCGTGAACAAATCGCCAGGGTCCAGACGCTCGGCTACGCCGGCTGGCTGGACGAGCAATTCGCGCTGCCCGCAAGCACCACGCGCTGGAACTGGCTGGTCAGCGCCGGCTTTGGCGCAGCGATCTACCAGAACAGCGAAGGCGGCGCCGACGCCTGCCAATGGAAAAAACTGTTGTCCTCGCCCGACACGCTGCGCCAGCGCGTGACGCTGGCGCTGTCGGAGATCGTGGTGGCCGCCGTGGCCGGCTTCGTCGGCTCCGGCTGGAAATCGTTTTCGGCGGCGGCCTTCACCGACCTGCTCGAAGCGAACGCCTTCGGCAATTACCGTACCTTGCTGCAGCAGGTCTCGCTGAGCGCGCCGATGGGCGAGTTCCTCACCTACCGCAACAACGTCAAGTTCAACGCCACCACCGGCGCCATGCCCGACGAGAACTACGCGCGCGAAGTCATGCAGCTGTTTACGATCGGCCTGATCCAGCTCAACCTCGACGGCACGCCGAAACTGACCTCCGGCCTGCAGACCGAGACCTACACGCTGGACGACATCACCGGCCTGGCACGCGTGTTCACCGGCTGGAATTACGACCTGACCGGCACCACCACCGCCACGCCCGATTTCAAGGGGCGTCCGATGACGCAGACTGCGTCGCGCCACGAGAGCGGCACCAAGACCTTCCTTGGCACCACGATCGCGGCCGGGGTCGACGGCATCACCAGCCTGACGCAGGCGCTTGACGCGATCTACGCGCACGCCAACGTGGCCCCGTTCATCAGCCGCCAGTTGATCCAGCGCCTGGTATGCAGCAATCCGAGTGCCGCCTACGTGGCCCGCGTGGCGACCGTCTTCAACAACGACGGCGCCGGCGCCAAGGGCAACCTGAAGGCGGTCGTCACGGCCATCCTGCTCGACACCGAAGCGCGCGCGGCGGCCGGCCTTACCAATTCCAAGTTCGGCAAGCTGCGCGAACCGATCCTGCGCTTTGCCGCGTGGGCGCGCGCCTTCAAGGTGACCTCGCCGACCGACACCTGGCCGATCGGGAACACATCCGATCCGGGCAGCCGGCTGGGCCAGAGCCCCTTGCGTTCGGGGAGCGTCTTCAACTTTTTCAGGCCGGGCTATGTGCCACCCAACAGCGCCATCGGCAGCGCCGGCATGGTGGCGCCCGAATTCCAGATCACGAACGAATCGACCGTGGTCGGCTACCTCAATTACATGCAGTCGGTGATCAAGAATGGCAGCGGCGAAGTCAAGGCCGACTACACGGCCCTGATGCCAATGGCCGACACCGCGGCCACCCTGCTCGACGAGGTGAACCTGCTGATGGCGGCCGGGCAGTTGTCGGCGCCCACGCTGGCGCTGATCAAGGGCGCGCTCGACAGCATGCCCGCCGGTACCGACGCGGCGCGCCTGAACCGCATCTACGCGGCCTTGGTCATGGTCATGGCCGCGCCCGAATTCATTGTGCAGAAATAGGAGTGGCCGTGAACTATAAAGATGGAATGACCGCATCGCGGCGCGCCTTTCTGAAACGCGCATCAACCCTGTCGATCGCCGGCGTCGCGGCGCCGTGGGCGCTGAACCTGGCCGCCATGGCCGAGGCCAGCGCCGCCGCCGCCACCGACTACAAGGCCATCGTGTGCGTGTTCCTGTATGGCGGTAACGACTACGCCAATACCCTGGTCCCGTACGACACCAGCAGCCACGCGCAATACCAGCTGGCGCGCCCTTCGTTCGCCTACGCCCGCACCAGCCTGGACGCGACGGCGCTGACGCCGACCGTGACGCCGCTCGATTCGACCGGCGTGGCGCACCAGTACGCGCTGGCGCCGGGACTGGGCGCCCTGCTGCCGCTGTTCAATGCCGGCAAGCTGGGGGTCATGCTCAACATCGGCACCCTGGTCCAGCCGACCACGAAGGCGCAATACACGGCCAAGTCGGTCAAGCTGCCGCCCAAGCTGTTTTCGCACAACGACCAGCAGTCGGTCTGGCAATCGTCGTCGCCGGAAGGGGCCACCTCCGGCTGGGGCGGGCGCATGGGCGACCTGTTCCAGGCATCGAATACGAACGCCACCTTCACCTGCGTGAACGTGTCGGGCAATGCGGTCTACCTGTCCGGGAATACGGCGGTGCAGTACCAGGTGTCGACCAGCGGCTCGGTCCCGCTGGCGGGTCTGAAAAGCCCGCTGTTCGGTTCCTCCGCCGCCACCGCCGCGCTGCGTACCCTGATCACCGAGCCGCGCACCAATATCCTGGAAAACGAGTACAACCGGGTCAGCAAGCGCTCGATCGACGCCAACGAGGTGCTGACCGCGGCGCTGGCCACGGCCCCGGCCCTGGTCACTACTTTCCCCGCTGGCAACAGCCTGGCAGACCAGCTCAAGCTGGTGGCGCGCATGATTTCGGCAGCGCCAACGCTGGGCACCAAGCGCCAGGTGTTTTTCGTCTCGCTGGGCGGTTTCGATACCCACGACGGCATGCTGACCGACCATCCTGTCTTGATGAGCAAGGTAGGCGACGCGATGGCCGCATTTTATGCGGCCACTGCGGAACTTAATCTCGCCGACAAGGTCACTTCATTTACCGCCTCCGATTTCGGGCGCACCCTGACCGGCAATGCCAACGGTTCCGACCATGGCTGGGGCAGCATGCATTTCGTGCTGGGCGGCGCGGTCAACGGCAAGCGGTTCTACGGCACCGCGCCGGTAGTGGCCAACGGCGGGCCCGACGACGTGGGACAGGGCCGCTTGCTGCCCACCACCTCGGTCGAGCAGCTGGCCGCCACGCTTGGCACCTGGCTGGGCGTGAGCGACAGCGAGCTGTTGTCGCTTCTGCCCAACCTGAGCAACTACAATTCATCCGTGCGCAACCTCGGCTTCGTTTAAACTTGCGACTGAGCAGGAACGCAGGGACATGTATTCATGGCAGAGACGAACGATACGTCGTTTAACGAGTTATTCAAGGCCTACCCCATTCCCATGTGGGTGTACGACCTTGAGACGCTCGCGTTCATGGCCGTCAATACGGCGGCGATTCTGCATTACGGGTACAGCGAAGCCGAATTCCTGGCGCTGACCATTGCCGACCTGCGTCCCGCGGAAGAGCTGCCCCGGCTGCTCGCCAATCTCAAGAACGCGCCGCGCGACACCCTCGAAAAGTCCGGCACCTGGCGCCATCGAAAAAAAGACGGCAGCCTGATCGACGTCGAAATCACTTCGCATCCGCTGGCCTACGACGGACGCGCCTGCAAATTCGTGCTGGCCCACGATGTGACCGACCGCGTCCAGTCGCAGCGCAAAATCGCGCGCCTGAACCGGGTCTATGCGCTCCTGTCGGGTATCAATTCGGCGATCGTCCGGATCCGCGACCGCGACGCCCTGTTCAAGGAAGCCTGCCGCCTGGCCACCATGGAGGGCGGCTTCATCACGGCCTGCATCGACATGGTCGAAGCGGACGGACTGCACATGCACAACGATGCCCACGCCGGGCGCGTGCTGCCCTCGCATGCCGAATCGCTCGACGCGCAATGGATTGCCGCCCGTGCCGCGTGCGAGCACCAAAGCATCATTTGCAACGACGTCGGAACAGATCCGGCCATGGCGCCGTTCCGCCAGCACCTGGAGTCGCGCGGCTTTCGTGCCGCGGCCTCGTTTCCGCTGATTGTGGGCGCGCGCGTGATCGCTGTGCTCACCCTGGTGTCGGCCACGCCCGACGTGTTCGACGGCGACGAACTGAAGGTACTCAACGAACTGGCGGGCGACCTCTCTTTCGCGCTGCTGTTTTTCGACCGCGAAGAGCAGCTCAGCTACCTGGCCTACTACGACGCCATGACGGCGCTGCCGAACCGGCGCCTGTTCCAGGACCGGCTGGGGCAACTGCTGCAACACGGCGGCACCTCGCTGGTGGCCGTGGCGCTGATCAACCTGGACCGGTTTTCCCAGCTCAACGACGCCATGGGCCGCCACACCGGCGACGCATTGCTGGTGCAAATAGGCCAGCGGCTTGGGCACGGCCTGCCGGACGGCTTCAACGTGGCGCGCATCGGCGGCGACACCTTCGCCCTGACCCTGGGCGAACTGGCGCGCTGCGAAGACGCCGCCGAGGTCTTGCAGCGCATCGTGTTCAGCACGCTCGACCAACCCTTTTTGCTCGACGGCCAGGAAGTGCGCATCTCGACGCGCGCCGGCGTGGCGCTGTACCCGGCCGACGGCGCGGACGCCGAAACGCTGTTCAAGCATGCCGAGGCGGCGCTGAAGAACGCCAGGCAGTCGGGCGAGCGTTACCTGTATTACGCTGCGCGCATGAATGCCGCGCTGTCGGCCCGCATGGCGCTTGAAAATGCCTTGCAGACGGCGCTCGAAGAGCAGCAATTCGAGATGTACTACCAGGCCAGGGTCAACCTCAGTAGCGGCAAGATCGTCAGCGCCGAAGCGCTGATCCGCTGGAACCGGCCGCAGCACGGCGTGGTGGGCCCGATCGACTTCATCGCGCTGGCCGAGGAGACGGGGTTGATCCGCCCCATCGGCGCCTGGGTTATCGATGCGGTCTGCGCACAGCAGGAACGCTGGCGCGATGACGGCGTACCGGTGGTGCCGGTGGCGATCAACCTGTCGGCCGTGCAGTGCGTGCAGGCCGAGCTGGTCAACATCATTGCCAGCACCATGGCCGCGCATCGGATGGGCCAGAACATGATCGAGTTCGAGCTGACCGAGACGGCGGTGATGAACAATCCCGACGAAGCCGCGCGCAATCTGCGCTCGCTCAAGGCCCTGGGCGTGCAGCTGTCGCTGGACGATTTCGGAACCGGCTACTCGTCGCTGGCGCAGCTCAAGCGCTTCCCGTTCGATTTCGTGAAAATCGACCGCTCCTTCGTGTCCGGGGTGGACAGCAATACCGAGGACGAGGCGATTGCAGCGGCCATCATCGCCATGGGCCACAGCATGGGCTTGAAAGTGGTGGCCGAAGGCGTTGAAACCGAGGCGCAACTGGCCGTGATGCGCACCTTGCAGTGCGACGAAATGCAAGGTTTCCTGTTCAGCAAACCGCTGCCTGCAGCCGAGTTCGAGGCCTTGCTGCGGTCGAAAAAGCAGCTCTGACGTACATCGCCCTCGCCTCCGCGAGAACGACGGTTTAGTTCGGCACCAGCCGCAGCGAGCGCTTCATCACCAGGGTCAGAATGTCGTAGCTTGCAACCAGCTCTTCGTTCTGGTTGGTCACCTGCACATCCCACGCCACCACGCCCTGCCCCACGCCATTGTCGTCAGTGCGGTTGCGGTCGACCTTGCGCTTGCAGGTCAGGCGCGCGCGGATCGTGTCGCCGATGGCCACCGGCGTAATGAAGCGCAGGTTATCGAGCCCGTAGTTGGCCAGTACCGGTCCCGGCGCCGGCGACACGAACAGCCCTGCCGCCGCCGACAGCACGAAGTAGCCGTGCGCGATGCGCTTGCCGAACTGCGAATCGCGGGCCGCGATCTCGTCGAAGTGCATGTAAAAGAAGTCGCCTGAAATGCCGCCGAAGGCCACGATATCAGCCTCGCTCACGGTGCGACGGTGGGTCAGCAGCGAGTCGCCCATTTCCAGGTCTTCGAAGTACTTGCGGAACGGATGCAATTCGCTCTCGCGCACCGCAGCGCCGCGCACATATTCGCCCGTGACGGCGGCCAGCATCGTTGGAGAACCCTGGAGCGCTGCGCGCTGCAGGAAGTGGCGCACCGCCCGGATGCCGCCCAGCTCTTCGCCGCCGCCGGCGCGGCCCGGACCGCCGTGCTTCAACTGCGGCAGTGGTGAACCGTGGCCGGTCGAATCGACCGACGCCTCGGCATTGAGCACCAGCACGCGCCCGTGCGACGCGGCCATGGTCGGCACGGCTTTCGCTGCGATCATCGGGTCTTTGGTCACCAGCGTGCTGACCAGGCTGCCCTTGCCGCGCGCGGCCAGCGCCAGCGCCTCATCCAGGTCCGAATACGTCATCATCGTGCTGACCGGGCCGAATGCCTCGACATCGTGCACGGCGTCGTTGCCCATGCCGTTACGGCACAGCAGCAAGGTCGGCGAGAAGAAGGCGCCATTGGCCACGCCGTCGCCAATCGGTGCGAAACCGTCCCTTGCGCCGAACAGGATCTCATTGCCTTTTGCGAGCATCTCGACGCGTTCGCCGACATCACGCTGCTGGTCCATCGATGCCAGCGCGCCCATGCGCACGCCTTCCATCGACGGGTCGCCCACGACGATTTTTGCCAACCGCTGGCGCAGCCGTTCGCCGACCGCTTCAACCTGCTGCTGCGGCACGATGATGCGGCGAATCGCCGTACATTTCTGACCAGCCTTGCCGGTCATCTCGCGCGCCACTTCCTTGATGAACAGGTCGAACTCAGGATCGTCCGGGGTCACATCGGGACCGAGAATCGCGCAGTTGAGCGAATCGGCTTCGGCGGTGAACGGCACCGAGTTGGCGATCAGGTTCTTGTTCACGCGCAGCTTGGCGGCGGTGTCGGCCGAACCGGTGAAGGTGACCGCGTCGAAGCCGCCCAGGCGATCGAGCAGGTCGCCGGTGCTGCCGATGACCAGTTGCAGCGCGCCTTCAGGCAGCAAGCCCGATTCATGGATCATGCGGACCACCGCTTCGGTCAGGTAGCTGGTGGCGGTGGCCGGCTTGCCGATGCACGGCATGGCGGCCAGGAAGCTTGGCGCGAATTTTTCGAGCAGGCCCCAGATCGGGAAATTAAAGGCGTTGATGTGCACCGCCAGGCCGCCACGCGGCACCAGGATGTGGGTGCCGGCAAAGCCGCCGTTCTTGCCCAGCGCGAGCGCCGGACCTTCGTGCAGCACGTTGCTGGACGGGAGTTCGCGGCTGCCCATGCTGGCGTAGGCAAACAGGGTGCCGATGCCGCCTTCGATGTCGACCCAGCTGTCGGGGCGGGTGGCGCCGGTCAGGTGCGAGACCGCATACAGCTCTTCCTTGCGCTCCATCAGGTACACGGCCAGGGCTTTGAGGCGCAGGGCGCGCTGCTGGAAGTCGAGCGCCATCAGGGCCGGCACGCCGGTCTTGCGGGCGTACGTCACGGCCTCGTCGAAGTCGATTTTTTCGGCGTGGGTGTGATAGATCAGCGTGTTGTTCAGGGCGCTGTGAAGGGGTACGGATGCTTCGGCTCCGATCCAGCGGCCGCCGATCAGGCTTTGCAGGGTTGCTACGTTTTGCATGAGTGTGTTCTCCGGATTTAGTCTTTTGGGGCGTGCATGTCGGGGCCGAAATCGATGCGTCGGCGGTCTGCTTCAGGTTCGGTGAGGGCGTCCACCTCGCGCATGGTCTGCATCGAGCGGATCGCCAGGTCGTGGTACTGCTTGGTGCCGAAACTTTTCCAGGCGATGTCCTTGTCGGCCAGTTCTCGGACTACGCGGGCGGGCATGCCCATCACCAGGCTGCGCGGCGGGATGATCATGCCGGCCTTGACGAAGCTCATCGCGGCGACGATCGATTCCTCGCCGACGACGGCGCGGTCCATGACGACTGCGTTCATGCCGACCATGGCGTTGCGCTTGATGATGCAGCCGTGCAGGACCGCGCCGTGGCCGATATGGCCGTCGACGCCGACGATGGTGTCTTCGCCGGGGAAGCCGTGCATGACGCAGGTGTCCTGCAGGTTGGCGCCTTCTTCCATGATCAAACGGCCGAAGTCGCCGCGCAGGGACGCGAGCGGGCCGACGTAGCAGCGCGGACCGACGATGACGTCGCCGATCAGCACAGCCGACGGATGGATGTAGGCGGTGGGGTGGACCACCGGCCGTACACCGTCGATTTCATATACCTTGACCATGTGTGTTTATACCCGCTCTACGATCAATGCGATGCCCTGTCCGACGCCGATGCACATCGTGCACAAGGCGTAGCGCCCGCCGGTGCGGTGCAGCTGGTTCACCGCCGCCATCACCAGGCGCGCGCCGGACGCGCCCAATGGATGCCCGATCGCGATCGCGCCGCCGTTCGGGTTCACATGCTCAGCATCGTCGGCCAGGCCCAGGTCGCGCGTTACCGCCAGGCCTTGCGCGGCGAACGCTTCGTTCAATTCGATCACGTCCATCTGGGCTATTGTGAGCCCGGTCATCGCCAGTACTTTTTTGGTGGCCGGCGAGGGACCGAAGCCCATGATACGCGGCGCCAGGCCGGCGGTAGCCATGCCCACGACGCGCGCGCGCGGTGTCAGGCCATAACGCCCCGCCGCATCGCTTGATGCGATCAGGATCGCGCAGGCGCCGTCGTTCAGGCCCGAGGCATTGCCGGCCGTGACGGTGCCGTCGGGCGAGACCACGCCCTTCAGCTTGGCCAGCATCTCGATGCTGGTGTCGGGGCGCGCGTGCTCATCGGTATCGAACAGGCGCGACTCGCCCTTTTTTTGATGGATCGTCACGCCGACGATTTCTTCCTTGAACACCCCTGCGGCGTTGGCCCTGGCCCAGCGCTGCTGGCTGCGCAGTGCGAAAGCATCCTGGTCGGCGCGGCTGATGCCGAATTCCTTGGCGACGTTTTCGGCCGTCTCCGGCATCGAGTCGATGCCGTATTTCGCCTTCATCAGCGGGTTGACGAAGCGCCAGCCGAGCGTGGTGTCCTCGATCTTGGCGGCGCGCGAAAATGCGCTGTCGGCCTTGCCCATGACGAAGGGTGCGCGCGTCATGCTTTCCACGCCGCCGGCGATGATCAGGTTTGCTTCGCCGGCCTTGATGGCGCGCGCGCCGATGCCGACCGCGTCGAGGCTGGAGCCGCACAGGCGGTTGATGGTATTGCCCGGCACTTCAGGTGGCAGGCCGGCCAGCAGTGCGGCCATGCGGCCGATGTTGCGGTTGTCCTCGCCGGCCTGGTTGGCGCAGCCGAAGTACAGGTCGTCCACTGCGGTCCAGTCAACATGCGGGTTGCGAGCGATCAGGGCGGCGATCGGCAGCGCTGCCAGGTCGTCGGCGCGCACACCCGCGAGCGAGCCGCCGTAACGGCCAAAAGGAGTGCGGATGGCGTCGCAGATAAAAGCGTCGGTTGGTTTTGTCATTTTTTTCTCTTTCAGGGTTTTGGACGCTGGTCGATCACGCGCTTGGCCTTGCCGGTCAGCGTGCGTTCGATGCCTTCCGGCTGCACCAGCGTGACCTTGGTGGTAACGCCCACATAGGTCTTGATATTGTGTTCAAGTTCGCTCGACAGGATCGCCACGTCGCCCAGCGTCGTGTTTGCATCGCGCAGTTCGCCCATGACGGCGAGCTTGTCGAGATGGCCGTCGCGCGTCACCACCAGCTGGTAGTGTGGCGCCAGCCTCGGCATCTGCAGGATCAGTTCTTCGATCTGGCTCGGGAAGACATTCACGCCGCGGATGATCAGCATGTCGTCGGAGCGCCCGTTGATCTTGCCCATGCGGCGCATGGCGCGGGAGGTCGGCGGCAGCAATCGGGTCAGGTCGCGCGTGCGGTAGCGGATGATCGGCAGCGCTTCCTTGGTCAGCGAGGTGAATACCAGTTCGCCTTCGGCGCCTTCGGGCAGCACTTCGCCGGTCACGGGGTCGATGATCTCCGGGTAGAAATGGTCTTCCCATACCACCGGACCATCCTTGCTTTCGATGCACTCGCTGGCCACGCCAGGCCCCATCACTTCGGACAGGCCGTAGATGTCGACCGCGTCGATCCCTGCGCGCGCTTCGATCTCCGCGCGCATGCCGTCGGTCCACGGCTCGGCGCCGAAGATGCCGACCTTGAGCGAGGACTTGGCCGCGTCGAGTCCCTGGCGCGTGAACTCCTCGATGATGTTGAGCATGTACGACGGCGTGACCATGATGATGTCGGGCTTGAAGTCGCAGATCAGCTGGACCTGCTTTTCCGTCTGCCCGCCGGACATGGGAATGACCGTGCAGCCCAGGCGTTCGGCGCCGTAGTGCGCGCCCAGCCCGCCCGTGAACAGGCCGTAGCCGTAGGAGATGTGGCACATGTCGCCCGCGCGCCCGCCGGCGGCGCGAATCGAGCGCGCCACCACGTTGGCCCAGGTGTCGATGTCGTTCCGCGTGTAGCCCACCACGGTGGCCTTGCCGGTGGTGCCGGACGAAGCGTGGATGCGCACGACTTTTTCGCGCGGGACGGCGAACAGGCCGAAGGGGTAGTTGTCGCGCAGGGTCTTCTTGCCGGTGAACGGAAACCGGGCCAGGTCGGCCAGCGTTTTCAGGTCTTCAGGATGCACGCCGGCAGCAATGAAAGCGGCCTTGTAATGCGGGACGTTGTCGTACGCGTGCTTGAGCGACCATTTGAGACGCTGCAGCTGCAAGGCCTGCAGCTCGTCGCGGCTGGCCGTTTCGATCGGCTCCAGGTCCCCCGGAGCGGGTATGCGTTGAACCATGCGAAACTCCTCAGTGCTATTCGGCGACCAGGCCGCCGACACGGTGTGATTTCCCGCGCAGGAGGGCCACGGTGCGGCCATCCTGGTTGCTCACTTTGACGTCGTAGACGCCGGTTTTTCCAGACAGGACCTGCTCCACGGCCTCCGCCGACAAAAGGTCGCCGAGCTGTCCCGGCGCCAGGAAATCGATGGTGCATGCGGCGCCCACCGTATTGTGGTTGTGCGAATTGCAGGCGAAGGCGAACGCACTGTCGGCCAGCATGAAAATGTAGCCGCCATGGCAGATCTGGTGGCCGTTCAGCATGTCCTGGCGCACCGCCATCGTCATGCGCGCGTAGCCCGGACGAATTTCGGCGAGCAGCATGCCGAGGGCCTGGCTGGCCGGATCGCGCTCGAACATGGTCTTGCCGGCCAGGTCGGCCAGCGCCTGCAGGTCATCCATGGAATTTCGTTCCGTTCGCCAGTTTGCGGCGCAGCAGCGGCGAGACGCGGTAGCGGTCCTCGCCGTATGCCGCGGCCAGGTTCGACAGGACGGCCACCACATGCCTGACGCCGACCGCGTCGGCCCAGGCCAGCGGCCCGCGCGGATAGTTGACGCCCTTCTGCATGGCGATGTCGACCGCCTCGGCCGAGCACACGCCCTGGTTGACGGCGTCGGCCGCCTCGTTGGCCAGCATCGCCACGGTGCGCATCACGGCCATGCCGGGCACGTCGTCGAGCAGGGTGACGGCAAAGCCGGCCGCCTGGAACAGGCCGACCACGGCGTTGTAGGCCGCGTCGCTGCACTGGTCGGCGCGCGCCAGTGCGATGCGGGTGGCGCTGGACGCGTCCAGGGTCAGGTCATACAGCACCGTGTCGGGATGCTTGTTGTCGTTCGCGCGCACGGTTGCGCTGCGCCCGTCGGTCAGGAACACGGCGGCGCCGTTGCAGTGGAAACCTGGCGCCTCGTCGCTCTGCGCATTGGGCAGCGGCTTGCGATGCGAGACGGTGTAGCCGGCGCTTTTCAGGCGCTGCTCCATCGGTTCGGTGACCGCTTTCGTCACGCCCGGTTCCATGCTGATGCTGACCGATTCCGGCTTCGCGTGCGCCGGTTCCGCATGCGGCGCGGGCTTGGCTGCGTCGTCGCCATATTGATAGAAGCCGCGGCCCGACTTGCGGCCCAAAAAGCCGGCGTTAACCATTTCCTGCTGGTGCACGGAAGGCATGAAGCGCGGGTCGCCGAAGTAGGCGTTGAACACCGACTGCGTGACCGAGAAATTGATATCGTGGCCGATCAGATCCATCAGTTCGAAAGGCCCCATGCGAAAGCCCCCCGCGTCGCGCATCACGGCGTCGAGCGTGGCAGGGTCGGCGGCCTGCTCGGACAGCAGGCGCAGGCCTTCGGCGTAGAACGGGCGCGCCACGCGGTTGACGATGAAGCCAGGCGTGGACTTGGCGTGCACCGGGTTCTTGCCCCAGGCGGCGGCGGTGGCGAACACCGTGTCGGCCACCTGCTGCGAAGTAGCCAGGCCTTCGACCACTTCGACCAGCGCCATCAGCGGCACGGGATTGAAGAAGTGCATGCCGACCAGGCGTTCGGGCCGGCGCAGCTTGGCCGCGATGGCGGTCACCGAAATCGACGAGGTGTTGGTGGCCAGGATGCAGTCGTCGCCGACCACGCCTTCGAGGTCGGCGAACAGCATGCGCTTGACGTCCAGGTTTTCGACGATCGCTTCGATCACGATGGCCGCGCCGGCCATCTCGCGCAGCTCGGCCACCGGATGCAGGCGCGCGCCGGCGGCTGCGGCTTCGTCGGCGCTCATGCGGCCCTTTTCGGCCAGCTTGGCGTACATCTTGCCGATGTCGGCAATCGCCTTGGCGACCGCTTCAGGACGGGTATCGAACAGGCGCACTTCGTAGCCTGCCGCTGCCGCAACCTGGGCGATGCCCGAACCCATTGCACCGCTGCCGATGACGGCGACGATGCTGCCTTTTTCCAGTGCGCTCGCCATGCTTATTCTCCGCCGAAGTTGGGGCTGCGCTTCGCCATGAAGGCGGATACGCCCTCGCGGTAATCCAAGCTGCCGCCAAGTTCGCGCATCATCTGGCCTTCGAGCTTGAGCTGTTCTTCCAGGCTGTTGGCGTAGCTGGCGGCGAAGGCTTGCTTGGTGAAGGCCAGGCCCTTGGTCGGCGCGGTGGAAAAATGGGTGGCCATGGCCATCGCCTCGGCCATCAGCGTTTCATCGGGCACGCATTTCCAGATCAAGCCCCAGTGCTCGGCCTTTTCGGCCGTGATTTTTTCGCCCAGCATGGCCATGCCCATGGCGCGCGCGTGGCCCACCAGGCGCGGCAAATGCCAGGTGCCGCCCGTGTCGGGAATCAGGCCCAGCTTGCAGAACACTTCGACGAAGCTGGCCGATTTGCCGGCCAGGACGATGTCGCAGGCCAGCGCCAGGTTCGCGCCCGCGCCGGCTGCCACGCCATTGACGGCGCAAATGACCGGCATCGGCAGCGTCTTGAGCGCCATGACCAGCGGTGCGTAATAGGTTTCTACCGAGTGGCCCAGGTCCACACCGTCGGCGCCCGGTTCGACCGCACGGTCGGACAAATCCTGGCCAGCGCAAAAGCCGCGCCCGGCGCCGGTCAGCAGCAGTACGCGCACGCTATTGTCGGCCTTCAGGGCGTCGAGTGCGGCGCGCACTTCGAGGTGCATGGCCTGGGTGAAGCTGTTCAGTTTATCGGGACGGCTCAAAGTCAGTACCGCGATGCCGCTCTCGATGTTGAAAGTGATGTTTTCGTAGCTCATATTTATTCCGCCTGGTCGAAATCGATGACCACCTTGTCGGTGACCGGGAAGCTTTGGCAGCTCAGCACGAAGCCGCGCGCGATCTCGTAATCTTCGAGCGCGTAGTTGGCGTCCATGTCGACCTTGCCGTCGAGGAGTTTGCAGCGGCAGGTGGAACAGACCCCGCCCTTGCAGGAATAGCGCATGTCGATGCCGGCGCGCAGGCCGGCGTCGAGAATGGATTCCTTGTCCTTGTCCATCGTGAAGCTGGTGTGGTTACCGTCCATGATGACCGTCACGGTGGTCTCGTGGCGTACCGTCGCATCGAAGGCGCGCGGCTTGCGCTGGTGCTTGGGGATGCTGGCGGCGAACAGCTCGATCTTGATGTTCTGCTTGGGCATACCGGCTTCCTGCAGGGCCGCCGAGACGCCGTGCATCATGTCCTCGGGACCGCAGATGAAGGCGACGTCGATATCCTCGACACGGATCCAGTGTTTGAGGAACTGCTCGCACTTTTCCTTGGTGATGCGGCCATTGAAGAGCTCAATGTCCTGCTGCTCGCGGCTCATGACGTACGCCAGGTTCAGGCGCTGCATGTAGATGTCCTTCAGGTCGCTCAGTTCGTCCTTGAAGATCACCGACGACGAGGCGCGGTTACCGTAGAACAGCGTGAAGGTGCTGTCCGGCTCCGCCAGCAAGGTGGTCTTGATGATCGACAGGATCGGCGTGATGCCGCTGCCGGCGGCGAAGGCGACATAGCGGCGCGCGCTATCGGCGGCCAGCGGCACGTTGAAGTGGCCCATCGGCGGCATCACGTCGAGCGTCATGCCAGGTTTCAGGTTGTCGTTGGCCCAGCACGAGAACAGGCCGCCTTGCGTGCGCTTGATCGCCACGCGCAGTGTGCCGTCCTGCACCGCCGAACAGATCGAGTAGGAGCGGCGCACGTCCTCTTCGTCGATCTGGGTGCGCAGGGTCAGGTGCTGGCCTTGCTGGTAAATAAAGCTTTGCGCCAGTTCTGGCGGCACGTCGAAGGTGACGGCGATGGCGTCGCGCGTTTCGTGCTTCACCTTGGCGACGGACAGTGGATAGAATTTGCTCATGGGTGGCCTTAGTGGCACTTGAAATAATCGAAGGGTTCGCGGCAGTCCAGGCACTTGTA
>JAZKCA010000099.1:0-54399 GCA_040388275.1 Pseudomonadota bacterium | reverse complement strand
TGACGCTGGCGCCGGCCTGCAGCAGGCCCATGTCCAGCGTGTGGATCTCCACGCCCTTGAGCACATCAGGCACATCGTTAAGCGCGATGCGCAGCGCCAGGCCCTCGACCACGGCGGTCTTGCCCACGCCGGCTTCGCCGGTCAGGATGGGATTGTTCTGGCGGCGACGCATCAGAATATCGATCGCCTGGCGGATTTCGGTGTCGCGGCCGATCACCGGGTCCACCTTGCCGTCGCGTGCGCGCTGGGTCAGGTTGGTGGTGAACTGGTCCAGCGACGGGGTCTTGGAGCCGGCCTGCGCGGTCATTTCGCCCACCGGGTCGGCGCCCTCTTCGGTTTTGGCGCCCTCTGGGACGACTACCGCTTCCTGCGAGCCGGCGGCGATCTTGTCGAGCTTGTGCTTGATCTGTTCGACATCGAACTTGTCGAACAGCTTGGAACCGCGATACGCCAGCTGCGCCAGCTCCGGGTCGGTCAGCATGGCTTGCAGCAGGTGTCCGCTGCGGATTTCGGCAAGGCGGCCGGACTGGATGTCGAGCGAGGCGATCAGCCATGCGTTTTCAAACAGCTTAGGCAGGCGCGCCGAGAACACCGGTGTGCGCGAATTGCCCGCCTTCAGGCGCTGCACTTCGGACTGCAGGTCCGCCTCCAGCATGCTCACACTGATGCCGCTGTTGCGGGCGATGATCACAAAATCACTCTTCGGCTGCTCCAGCAGCGCCAGGAACAGGTGTTCGAGGTCCACCTCGAACTGGCCCAGCGATACGCAGATGCTGGCGGCGCGCGTGGTGGCCGTGCGGCTCGTTTCGTTCAGCTTGCCGATCAGGGTTTTCAGGTTGATGCTCATTGCGGTTCCTCTTGTTGTAGTCAATTACAGCGCGTGAATTTCATAGCGGACGTCTCTGCGGTCCTGCGTTTGCGGCTCGCTGATCAGGAAACAATCCCATCCCAGCCTTGCGCCGCCGCCTTCGTCCGACAGCGATGCGGACTGCACATCGGCCGCGGCCAGCACCAATTGCACTTCGTACTCCAGCGATACGCCGGTAAACATGGTCAGCATGCTCTTGAGCGCGCGCGCCGCTTTGCCGCCAGGCAGAAAGGCGTCAAAACTGTCGCGCCTGAGCGGACCGATTTCCAGCCGCATGCGCAGGTCGCGCTGCCACACGCGCGAACCCGACATCGCCCCGCCGCCCAGCACCGCGTTGGCGCCGCCCAGCATGGTCTGCTGCGTGGGCGGCACGTCGTACCAGCAGCCGATGAACTGGATCGCCTTGATCGGCTGTCCGAAATACTCGGCCAGCACGCGCGAGATCTGCACCGCCGACGCCGGCCGGTGGCGCATGGCCGAGGCAAAGTAGCCGATCGACTCGTCCAGCACGCCGCCGCCCTCTTCATCGGTCAGGCGCTTGCGCAGCGACTCGTTGCCCAGTCCCCCGAGCGACAGCAGCAGCGGCAAAAACGTGTCCTTGCCGTCCACCTGGTACTTCAGCTCCAGCCGGTACTTGCGCCAGGCTTCGTAGAACAGCGCCAGGGAGCGGTTCGAAAACGTGTCGAGGAAGGCGCGCGGGCCTTCGTCTTTTTCGTACAGCACGTGGGCGGCGATGCGCTCGGTGTAGTGCGCCGGCAGCGCGCCGTTACCACCCAGCAGCCCCATGAAGGCGGGCGTGATGCGGATGTATTTGAGCGTCTGCGACTGCAGCGCAGCGCCCAGCGCACGCGAATCGCGCGGCAGGTCGCGCGGCTCGGTCTGCATCGATTCGAGCTGGCTGGCCGGGAAATTGAGCGAGGTCGAGTTCTGGAAGCGCAAAAAATTCGCGACCATGCCTTGCTGGGCCGTGCCGTGGCGCTTGAGCCACAGTTCGAGCATACGCACCGCCTGGAAGTACTCGAAGCGGTACGGTTCAGCGAACAGCCGTTCGATTACAGCAGGCTCAAATCGCCGCTTCGTGGCGTGCATTTCAATAGCTCTTCTCCAGTTTTATTCGATACCATCACCAGCTGGGTGAAGCTGTTGGCGTGCACATACAGGCCGAGGAATCGTTCGATGATGTGCGTGAAGGCGTGGATGCCGCTACCGACGAAAGCTTCCTCGTCGATGGTCAGGCGCACTTCCACGCCGCGCACCAGGCAGGCGAACGGGTTCCCGGGCAGCCAAGCGTTGGCCGGCTTGTGCGCGATCGCCGAAATGCCGCCGATCTGGCGCTGCGACGACGGTGAACGCGGCAGGTCGTACAGGGTCAGCATCTCGCGGAAGGCATCGAGCCCGCCGTCCGACAGCGACAAATGGTTCAGCGACAGGTGCGAAATCAGGCGCCAGTGCGCGCCGCGCCCGCTCTCGAAGCGATTCGAGGCCGTCGGTTTGCGCAGGAAGGTGATCGAGCGCACGCTGGAACCGCCCTCCAAAAACAGGTCGCCGCCGCGCAGGCCGTAGGCCAGCGAGGCCGGCAGGTCGCGGTTCGAGCAGGTCAGTTCCAGGCTCAGGGTGTCGGTTTCCACCGCGGCCGGGTCGAAGTCGATGTCGACGATCGAGATCTGGGTCTCGAAGCCCGGGCTCTTTTCGGCCAGGGTTTCGTTGCGCCGCATGACCCAGTAGTGGCCGCTTTTTTCCGGCGTCTGGCCGTGCTTGAGCGAGTAGAACGGGCGGAACTGGACCACCGATTCGCCCTGCGGCGTCTGGCGCACCAGCTTGACCGAGTCGATCGACTGCACCTCGAACGCAAAGGCGCGCCGCGCGTCGGCCAGGACCGGGTAGCTGGCCGTGCTGTGGGTCAGGCGAATCGGTTCGCCGCGCTGGCGGAACAGGTTCACTACCGGCGTGCAGCCAAGCAGCACGTTATTGGTCGACAAGGTGCCGAGCATGCGCGCCGTATTGGAATCGGTGCGCATGCCCGACAGCGCAAGGTGCAGGGTGATCGACCTGGCGCCCGATGGCAGCACGGCGCCAAGCGCCTTCAGGTCGATGTCGAAGAAGTTGAATTTTTCGGGGAAGCAGAAGTATTCGGTCAGCAGCCGGTAGGCGGTGTGCGAACGCGCCGAAAAGTCGATCAGCGATTCTTCTTCGTCAAAGCCGGCCGCGCTCACGGGAATGGCGTTCAGGGCGATCCAGCGCCCGCTGCCGTCGGCTTCCACGTAAGCGGCCACGGTGCGCATGAACAGCGCATCGCGCAGCGCGGCGCAAAACGATGGTTCGCCGTCGATGAACACGCGCAGCTTGTCCAGGTTGAGCTGACTCACCGAGACCTGCTCGGCGGTGCTGGAAATGGTCAAGCTCACGCTCGAAGTCGCGCCAACGGGCGGGCGCACCGCTTCGGGCGTGTCGATAATGGCCGCAAACGACGCATGCGACAGCGCCAGCGGCGCCACCGTCACCGGGTAGGCGGTGCGGAAGGTGCAGGCAGCGCCGCGCACCGGGCGCGTGGTCAGCTGGGTGCCGCGCGGGATCACGCTGGCCGTGGTCAGCTGGGCGGCCGCGCCGGCAAAATCCATGCGCGCGATCGAGCACGAAGGGAACGGGCGCAGGTAATGCGGGTACAGCACTTCAAAAAGCGCTTCGGTAAATTCAGGGTAGTCGTCGTCGAGCCGCTTGGAGATGCGCGAATTGAGCAGCGCAAATGACTCGATCATGCGTTCGATGTGCGGGTCCTCGCAGACTTCGCCGCCGATCAGCAGGCGGCCGGCAATCTTGGGATAGCGTTCGGAGAATTCGCGCGAATAACGGCGCAAAAATCCCAGCTCCCTTTCGTAATACGGTAATAACTCTTCCAACTCAGGCTCCCGCAGACGCCAGGCGGCGCGCCTTGCTTATCGTGTAATGCAAGCTCGATGGCTGCAGGACCGCGTCGAAATTGACCGGCTCCTGCGATGAACTGACGACCATCAGTGCGGTAATGGCAAAATTTAATCGGTTGATCGAGTCCTCGCGAATTTCCAGCGAAGCCTTGACGTTGCGTAGCCGCGGCTCATGCCGGGCAATCGCCTTTTCGAGACACATGCAGATGTAGGCACGGTCGTCGGGACTGGACAGTGAACGGCCTGCAAAATCGTTCAGGCCGTAGGTAATGATGGAGCGGCTGCATTCGGGGTACCGCTTCAGTATTCCTTCCGGAATTACCGTGCGCGTATTGAGCAGCGCCTCCAAGTCGCGTGCGACCGAGTCCTTCAAGTCCTCGACCGACATGCGCGACACGGTGGCGCTGGTGGCACCGCTGACCGGATAATCGAGCAACCGGTCAAATAATCCAGGCGTAAAACCCTTCATCGGTACCCCTTCTGCTTTACTTAAGCCGTCTTGTTCGTTGCCAGGTCCCAGCCGCCGGACGTGTTACCGCCCGAACCGCCGCCAACCTTCTGCTGCGTGTACTTCCACTTGACTTTCGAATATTTCAGCGACAGGTTTTCGCTCAGGATATCGCCAGCATGAACAGACGGTGCCACGCTGCTGATGAGGACATTTTCCAGTTCGATTTCGAAGTATTTGATACGCTCGCCCTTGCCGTCGGCGCGCAGGAATTCCAGCTTTGCCTTAGGGATGGTCTTGCCGGACGAGCAGTTCTGCAGCAGCAGAGGGGTTGCCAGGTCGGCCAGTTTGGCGATGACGATATCTTTGTGCTCGGTGCGCTCGGCAGTGTGGCCGCCGCCGGTCGACGCGGTCGCCGACTTAGGCTGCAGAACATGCCATTCAACCGATTTGCACTCGATCCAATCTTTGTGCGCGGAGTCGGTCGATTCGCCTTTGATACCGTCGATTTGGAGGTAGACGTCAATTGCCATTGTGTTCCTTTCAGTGGTTTGTGGGTGTTACGATTTGGTCGATGCGGGGAGCTCCGCGACCAGTCGGAGTGAAACGGAAAGCTCGTCTAACTGGAAATGCGGACGCAGGAACGACACGGCGCGGTACACGCCCGGACGGCCTGGTACTTCCGACACCTGGACCGACGCTTCGCGCAGCGGGAACTGGGCCTTCTGTTCCTGGCTTGCGTTATCGTCGAGCAGGACGTACTGGGTCAGCCAGCGGTTCAGGAAGTCTTCGACGTTCGATGCGGCCGCAAAGCTGCCGATCTTGTCGCGCATCATGGCCTTCATGTAGTGGGCAATGCGCGAGACGGCGAAGATGTACTGCAGCTGGGCCGACAGCACCGCGTTGGCGTTGGCCGCATCGGACTGGTACTTCTTGGCTTTTTGCGCCGATTGCGCGCCGAAGAAGGCGGCGTAGTCGGTGTTTTTGCAGTGGACCAGCGAAATGAAGCCGAGGTCCGACAGTTCTTTTTCGCGGCGATCGGTAATGGCGATCTCGGTCGGGCACTTGAGCGCGACTTCGCCTTCGTCGGTCTTGAAGGTGTGGGTCGGCAGGTCTTCAACCAGGCCGCCGCCTTCCACGCCGCGGATCGCTGCGCACCAGCCGAAGTCCTCGAAGGCGCCGGTCAGCTTGGTGCCGAAGGCGTAGGCGGCGTTACACCACAGGTATTTCTGGTGATCAGTGCCGTCCACGTCCTCGACGTAATTGAAGCCTTCGGTGGTGGCGCCATCGGCCGGATTGAACGGCAGGCGCCCCAGGAAACGCGGCAGGGTCAGGCCGACGTAGCGCGAGTCTTCCGATTCGCGGAACGACTTCCACTTGGCGTATTCCACGGTGTCGAATACCTTCGACAGGTCGCGCGGTTTGCCCAGGTCGCTGTAGGTCTCGAGACCGAACAGCTCAGGCGACGCGGCCGAAATGAACGGCGCGTGCGCGGCGGCGGCGATGTGCGACATCTGCTCGATGAAGTACATGTCTTCCGGCTGGCGGGTGATTTCGAAGTCGCCCAGCAATGCGCCGAACGGGGCGCCGCCGAAGGTGCCGAATTCTTCTTCGTAGACCTTCTTGAACATCGTGCTCTGATCGAATTCAAGCGCGCTCTGGAAATCCTTGACCAGTTCCTTCTTGGTCGCGTTGAGCATCTTGATCTTCAGGTTCTGGCTGGTGGCGGTGTTCTTGACCAGGTAGTTCAGGCCAGTCCAGCTGCTTTCGAGCTTCTGGAATTCCGGCGCGTGCATCACGGCCGAGAGCTGGGCCGAAATCATGCGGTCCAGTTCAGCGACGCGGGCGTCGATGGTGGCGGCCAGGTTGTCGGAAACGACGACAGTGCCGTCCATGACCTGGCTGACCAGTTCCGAAATCAGGTCCTTGGCGCGCGCATGCTCCACGCTCGATTTGGCGACCTTGCTCTGTTCGACGATCTGGTCGAGCAGCGCCATTTCACCGGTGTGGGTTGCGCCGGAGGCTTGGTTCAGTTGTGCGGACATGATTAGTCTTCCTTCTTGGCTTGGCCGAGCTGCGCCATTTTTTCGGTGCTGTTGAGGACATCGTTGAGGATGTCTTCGAGCTTGTCGTTACCGGCGAGCTTGTTGCGCAGGTCGGCCAGCTTGGTGCGCGCTTCGAGCAGCTTGCGCAGCGGCTCGACCTGTTCAACCACGGCTTCAGGACGGAAATCGCCGAGCGAGGAGAATTTGAGGTCGACTGCGAAACGGCCGCCGTCTTCGGACAGCGTGTTCGGCACCTGGAAGGCGGCGCGCGGCTCAACACCCTTCATCACTTCGTCGAAATTGTCGCGGTCGATACCGACGAAAGAACGGTCCTTCAGGCGCTTTTGTTCGACTTCGGAGTTGCCGCCAAAATCGCCGACGACGCCCATCACGAAGGGCAGTTCCTTGCTCGAGATGGCGTCGCCGATCTCGACGTCGTAGGTCATCTGCACGCGTGGCGGGCGAACTTTTTGCAGGCGTTTTTGAACACTTTCAGCTTTGGACATGATTTTTCCTCTGGTTGGATGGAAGCGGGAAATCGGAATTACTTCAGGGCGCTAAATGGATCAGCCTTGGAGTCGGTGTCGCTCGACACCTTGATCTTTTTCTTCTGCACATACTTCTTTTCGACCTCGGGCGGGGCGGATTTTTGCGTCGACACGGCGAACAGCGTGTTCTCGCCCAGGCTCTCGCGCAGCAGCTTGGCCAGTTCCTGCGACTCGGTCTTGACGTTACCGGTCAAGTTGTTTTGCCGGCTCAGGTCGCCCAGCGCGCGGGTCGACAGGCGCAGGCCGCTGGTGGCGATGATGCTGTTGGCCAGCGTATTGCTCGGGTCGCGCACCAGGATTTCCTGGGCGCTGACGATGGCTTCGCCGTACTGGCCGGACTCGTAGCGGGTTTGGGCAATATTCACCCATGGCGTCTTGTCGGCCGGATAGGCGGTCGCGGTCTGTTGCCATAATGTGACAGCTTTCTCCTTCTGTCCGGTCGCAACTGCCTGGTTCGCCTGGGACAGCATGTCCTGCAGCGTTGGTTTTGGAAGCGCGACCGGCGTGGAGCTACAGGCGGACAGGGTGGCGGCGAAGGCGGCAATGGCGAGCGTGCGAAGCAGGTTGGGCATAGTGGTCATACGGTCCTCAGAAACAGTGGCGGGAAAAACAATGTCTTATTTGAAATATTTATTCAGGCAACACGTTATCACAAAATCAAAATTAATGATATTTCAATCGAACATCACAGAAATTCACTTTGTGCAACTCGCACGATTGAAATTGAATGAGTGCTAAATTCTCGTGGAAATGTTATTGTTTCAGTAATTAACGTTCGGCACAATTGCTAATACGACCATTACAGAGAAGCGACTGACATGACGAGCAAGGTACTTTGGGGCGAGGGCTTGTTCCTCCGCCCGCAGCATTTCCAGCAGCAAGACCAGTACCACGAACACCGGCTGAACGAGAGCGTCAAGGCGATGCATCCCTACGCCTGGGGGGTCAACCAGGTCCAGGTCGATCGCGACGCGCTGGCCAACCATTCGCTGCGCATTCTCGAACTGTCGCTGCGCTTCCAGGACGGCGAACTGTTCGACGCGCCCGGCGCCGACGAGCTGCCCGATCCGGTCGACCTGAGCGCTCTTTTGCAGTCGCAGCAAACGGTGACCTACTACGCCGCCCTGCCCGCGTTCAAACCGTTCGGCGGCAATTTCGGACCGGCCGGCCAGGCCATGAATGCGGCCCGCTTCGTGCAGGCCAACCACGACACGCCCGACCTGTACACGCAGGCCGCGCAAGCGCAGCTGGCATTCCTGAAAAAGACCGTGCGCCTGGTTTCCGAATTCGAACCGCGCGATTCGTACACGCACTTCCCTTTGCTGCGTCTGCGCCGCGTAGCCACCGGCGGCTTCGAGCTCGATCCGGCCTTCGTGCCACCGACCATGTCGATCCGCGGCGCGCCCATCCTGTTCCTGCAACTGCGCCGCCTGATCGATGCGCTGCAGGCCAAGGTCAGCGCGCTGTACGGCCACCACCGCGAGCCGAGCAAGAACGTGATCGAGTTCCGCTCCGGCGACATGTCCTCGTTCTGGCTGCTGCATACGGCCAGCTCCGCGTACGCGGCGCTGACCCACTACTTCCACCATCCGGCGCTGCATCCAGAGCGCCTGTACGAGCAGCTGCTGGGCGTGGCCGGAGGCCTCATGACGTTCTCGAAAAGCTGGACCCTGGCCGACCTGCCGCCTTATCTGCACAGCGATCCGGGTCCGTGCTTCGCCAAGCTGCACATGATCATCCGTGAGCTGCTGGACACCGTAATATCGTCCAAATACTTTGCAATTGCCTTGACGCAAGTCAGGCCTTCCTACTACATCGGCATGCTCGACTCGGGTAAGATCGACGACAAGACGACCTTCTACGTGGCCGTCTCGGCCGCCATGCCGGCGGCCGAACTGGTGGACGTGGTGCCGCTGCGATTCAAGATCGGCGCGCCCGACGATGTGGAAAAATTCGTACTGTCGGCGATGCCCGGCGTGCGCCTCCAGCACGCGCCGCAGGTACCGGCCGCAGTGCCGGTACGGCCCGACACCTGCTACTTCACGATCGAGGCCAAAGGCCAGATGTACGACCGCATGCTGCAGGCGCAATCGATTTCGATCTACGTCCCATCCGGCATGAACGAGCTGTCGCTCGAACTGATCGCAGTGACTTCCTGAACCAAGAATTTTTAGACTGACAACGATGACCGCACCTTCCCTGATCGGCGCCGGCGCCCAAGCCCCGGTTCAAAGCGCAGCACCGCAAACCTTGCTGGACCTGATGTACGACGGCTTCTATGCGCTGTTCATGCTCAAGAACGGCAACGGCCCGCAGGACAACGCCGACTTCGCACAGCGCATGGCCCAGTTCCTCGACGAGTTCGGACGCGGCGCCAAGAAGCATGGCGCTTCGGCCGACGACGTGGACGCGTCCAAGTACGCGTTTTGCGCGGCGGTCGACGAGATCATCCTGCGCTCGAACTTTTCGATCCGCGAAGACTGGGCGCGCCGCCCGCTGCAACTGCTGCTGTTCGGCGACCAGCTGGCCGGCGAGAACTTCTACAACCGCCTCGAAGCGCTGCGCGCGCGCGGCAGCGCCCACCTGCAGGCGCTTGAAGTTTTCCATATGTGCCTGCTGCTCGGTTTCCAGGGCAAGTACATCATTGAAGGCACCGAAAAGCTCAACTACCTGACCGCGCGCCTGGGCGATGAAATCGCCAGCATGAAAGGCAAACGCGGCGGCTTCGCACCGCACGCCGACCGGCCCGACGCCATCATCCACAAGCTGCGCAGCGACCTTCCGCTGTGGGTACTGTGCTCGGTGTTCGGCCTGATCTGCGTGCTTGGCTACATCGGCCTGCGCACCTCGCTCAACAAGACCAGCGCCGACCGCATGAACGCGTACAACGACGTGGTCAAGCTGGCGCCGAAATCGGCCAACCTGACCATTACGCTTCCCTGATGAATCCCGTTGACGCCATTGCTGCCCTGAGCCAGTTCGGCACGGGTCTGAGCCAGCATGCACGCCTGATCACCCTGGCAAGCGCGCAAGACCGCGCGCTGCCCGAATCGCTGATGCCCGAGCAGTTCATCGGCCGCGAAGCGGTCAACGAATTGTTCGTGTTTGACGTCGACGCGCTCAGCGTGTCGACCAATCTCGACCTGTCGATGTTCATCGGCGAGGAACTGACCATCGAACTGCTGCAGCCCGACGGCAGCAAGCGCGCCTGGCATGGCGTGTGCACGCAGGCTTCATGGATGGGTGCCGACGGCGGCGTGGCGCGCTATCGCCTGCGCCTCGAACCTGCCCTGAGCCTGCTCGACAAGCGGCGCGACAGCTACATCTTCCAGGACAAGACCGCGCTTGATATCGTGACCGAACTGATGGCCGATTATCCGCAGCTGCGTTTTGAAATCGACGTAACGCAGGAAATGGCTGTGCGCGCGATCTGCACGCAGTACCGCGAGAGCGACCTTGAATTCTTTACCCGCCTGCTGGCATCCGAAGGTCTGAGCTGGCGCTTCGAACACGACCAGGCAGGCGACGACGACGGCGGCGATGGACAAGCCAAGCACCGGCTGGTGATCTTCGACAGCAAGGCCAAGGCGCCCGCCACACCGGGCGGCGATACGCTGCGCTTTCACGGCGTGCGCGCCACCGACACCGACGACGCGATTGACGAATTCCGCGCGCGCCGCCAGGTGCAGGCCAATGCGGTCAGCATCAGTAGCTGGGACCCGGCGCAGTTGCTGGCCCCTGCGGCCGAACAACAATCGAGCCTGGATGCGGGCGAATTGCCGCCGCTGGCCATTTACGACGGCAGCGGTGAACGCATTGCCAGCGACAGCGGCGCGGCCGATCCGCACAGCCAGCTGATGCTGCAGGCGCTGGAGATGGACAACAAGGTATTTGAAGGCGCCGGCGCGGTACGACGGCTGGCAGCGGGCCACGCATTCCAGCTGACCCAACACGAGCGCTATCCGGACGGCGACGGCAGCTTTACCGTGCTGTCGGTGAGCCACGAGGCACGCAACAACTTCCAGCCGCAGATCGCCACCGCAGCACGCACGGGCATTGAAGCTGGCACCTATCGCAACACCTTCGCCTGCGTGCGCGACGTGGTGGCGATTGTGCCGCGCCTGATGGCCGCGCCGCACGCCAGTACCGCACTTGGACCGCAGACCGCCCTGGTGGTCGGCCTGGGCGATTCGGTGTCGACGACGATGCGCGATCATCAGGTAAAAATTCAGTTTGCATGGCAGCGCGGCCAGGGCGTCAACGCCGGCGGCATGTCGCACAACACCGACGACAAAGGCAATGCGCCGGGCAACGAGACCTCGGGCACGTGGGTGCGCGTGGCCGAGGCACTGGCGGGCCCCAACTGGGGATCGCAGTTCACGCCGCGTATCGGCACCGAGGTGCTGGTCGACTTCATTGAAGGCGATATGGACCGGCCGGTGGTAGTGGCGCAGCTGTATACGGGATCGGACGCGCCGCCTTTTGCGGCCGGCATGGACTCGGGCGTCAACCACGCGGGCACGCTGTCGGGGATTCACAGCCATAATTTCGATGGCGGCGGCTTCAACCAGTGGCAGCTTGACGACACGCCAGGACAGGTGCGCACGCGCCTGGCCACCAGCACTGCCGCCACGCAGCTCAATCTGGGCTATTTGATCGAGCAGGCGCCCTCCTCCGCGCATCGCGGCAGCTATCGCGGCAGCGGTTTCGAATTGCGCACCGACGCCTGGGGCGTGGTGCGCGGCGGCGAAGGCGTGCTGTTGTCGACCACGGCGCGTTCGCAGCAAGGCAGCGGCGTTGCATCGACCCAGCTGGACGTGGCCGAAGCGGTATCGTTATTCAAGGGCGCAAAGGATCTCGGCGAACGGCTGGCGGAATCGGCAGAGCAGCAACAAGCGCTGTTCAGCAAGGATGCGGCCAAGGCGCAGGCAGATTTCATCGACCTGATCGACCCGAAAGCCAAGGGCAAGCATGCGGGCCCGGTCAACGGACAGGAAGCGGTCAAGGCAAAGAGCGGCGCGCGCGATCTGGATGCAGAGCAGCCGGTGGAAAAATTCGGTGCGCCGATCGTGCTGATGGAAGCGCCAGCGAACATTAACTGGGCCACGCCGGCATCGACAGTCATCTACGCTGGCCAGCACCTGCAATGGTCCACGCAGTCGGACCTGCACCTGGCCGCGGCGCATACGGTGTCGTCGGTCGCGGCCAATGCGGTCAACTTCTTTACCCACTCCGGCGGGATCCAGGCGATTGCCGGCAACGGGCCGGTGTCGCTTCAGGCACATACCGACCAGCTCGAGATCATGGCCGACAAGGCGATCACGGTTATTTCTGTCAATGACACGATCCAGATTAATGCCAAGGAAAAGATTGTCCTGCAGGCCGGGCAGTCGTCGATAACACTTGAGGGCGGCAACATCACTTTTGCCTGTCCCGGCAATTTTACCGTTAAGGGCGGCCAGCACTTGTTTGATTCAGGTGCCAACCAGCCCGGATCGTTTAGTCCCCTACCTGATAGCGTAAGCGAAATCAAGAACTTTATTGCGCTAAATTACCGCGATGCCGATGGTGAACCCATGGCGAACATCGGCTACAAAATAAAGTTTGAAGGCGGTGCGATCATAAGCGGAAAACTGGACAAGACTGGTAATGCGCGCCACGAGAATGTGCCGGAAAAGCCAATCTCTGCTGAATATGAAGAACGTAAGTCCTTACCAGACAGTCCATGGGAGCCTCTCGCAGAGATGGTTGCGAAAGCGCAAGAAAAATTCAAGACTTGAGAACGTAGCGGGCCCCGAAGGATTCGAAATATATGAATGATGAGTTTGAAAATGCCTTGGCGTGGTTTAGCGCGGCCCCGGGCAATTGGATCAAGAGTGCCAAGAAGGACTTGACCGCTTGCGCAGAATGGATCTGGGAAGTACTTCAAGGAGACTTCAACGACAACGCTAGCACCGCCCAAGTGGTCACTGGCACTGTTATTTCGATGATCCCTTTCGTCGACCAGATTTGTGACGTCCGCGATGTCGTGGCCAACTGTAAGAAAATCAATGGCGAACCGGGAAATTCCTGGCATTGGATAGCGATCGTCCTGACGTTAATTGGTTTGTTCCCCTCGCTGGGCTCTCTTTTTAAAGGATGTGGAAAGATTGTATTTGCGTCGATGAGAAAAGCTGGACACGTAAGCGGCGCAGCGCCCCAAATTGCAAAATTTCTCGAGATTTCGATCACGCAGCTAAATAAATTTCTAGCGCGTCCCGAGGTTGTCAGAAGTTTGAAAGCTCTAAAGATCGATAACCCATATAAGAGTCTTTCGAAGGAAATTCGCATAATTTCATCCAAGTTGAATACCAAAGAATTAGTCGCTGCGTTCGATGCCGCAAAAGGCGCGGCAGAAAGCATGCTGGGTATTGTGAAGAAATGGGGTAGCGCTGGTGTTGCACGAAAGGCAGAAGAGTGTCTCCGCATGTTGGACGGAGTGAGGCGAAAAGCAGACGCAATGATAGGAAAAGCACTCAAACCTGTTCAAGACATACTCAGCCAAATTGCGCGACGCCTTGATATTGAGGCGGATATGGCGCACAGGGCACACCTGAATTCTATAAATCCGCATGCATTCTCAAGACTAACCTTGTCGGCGGAGGAAGCTGCTTTCAATAAGGCTAAGCCGGGATGGGTCGACAAAACTGGCGTCCTCACCCATAGCCAAATCAGTCGCCCGCCGGCAGTGCCGCCAGGTTGGACAAGTACTGCAGTAGATCCCAAACGCGGGCGGCACCCTTTGAACAATGCGCACACTACCTTTCACACCATTCAGCCAGTCATAATCCCGCCAGGGACAACGCTTTACCGCATAATTGATCCCGCCTCGTCGGACAACAGCATTTGTTGGATGAGCAAGTTGGAATTCGACAAGTTGAAATCGAAAGATGACTGGCGTAGAAAATTTGCAGTATGGGCCAATTGGAACAGCAATGGAGAATTCGTTACTTATGTTGTTCCACCTGGAAATGGCCTTCACGTTTGGGAGGGTGTAACAGCCTCGCAAGCCATGAAAGGAACTGACTACGTTCTTGAAGGAGGCGCGCGACAGATCGTTATCAATCCTGCAGATTTGGAAAAGAGCCTGATTGGAAAACGGCAATCTACAAATTGGGGATACAGCGACATGGGGGGCAGCACAAGTCTGGTCGGCGTCCCGGTGCAAAAAAACAATTGGTACGAGAGTAAATGATGATTAAAGACACAATTCAACCAAAAGAAATTTTTCTACTTGAACACTATACGTCAATAGAGTATTTTGGCGAGCTCAGGGACGTATGGGGGAAATTGATATCGCATCTCGAAATGTGCCTCACAACTTTCATGCAAAATTTGCCTGCGGATTATCGCTCACGAGCACTTCCTGAACAACCCGATATTGTTTGGGGCGAAAGAGTACTGCCCAATTTTAGAGAAACCTTCCAAGGACTTTGCAGCGGATATATTAAGCTCTCGCATGGTGACGCAAGCGGGCTGCACTTCGCGCACGGTCCACTGAGCGATTTCAAAGGCCAAGCCGATTTTTGGGCGGATTGGATGTCTCCCACCGATCAAGATTCCTACGGAGATTTATTAAGCACAGCGGTGTCAATGGCAAGCAATATTTGCGCGTCCGAAGGCGCATATTGGAATCCTGTGGATTTGAGGGCGAATGCAGATGAGATTGACACCCTGCAAATTTCGAAAATTTGGACCTCGTATCGAATTGAATCTGATGTTTCTGTCATTAGCGGGGCAAAGACCAGTCAAGATGGCATATATGTTCCAGACGTCGAGCATAGCTGCGCGCAATTCTTGAGCAAAAAATACGCTCAGGCGCCGGAAGCAATTGTTTTGGTCAGAATGGAAGACTTGTTGAGCCCTTCAACTGGTCAAAAATATGGAGAACAGCCCGTATATCGCAAGGAGCCGTGCACTTGGTATCTGGTTGAGAGGACACCCGGAGGGATCGAAATATCCTCGCTTCCGAGCTTAATCGGCAAAGGAACCCATCGATTGTTAGCCGGAGACTCTTGTCGAGAAGCTGGGTACTACTTTACGCCTTCACGTAAAGACTCAAGGCGGAAATTTGCGAAAGATGAAATCATGCCTGATTTCAACACCGGATATGGTGCAACAATTTGGCAATGGGATTCGAATCAAAGTTGAGACTTTCCACTGACCCGCGCTGTGTGTGCGCAACGCGCCCACAGCCGGCTTTCTCCCCGTAGCTTTGGCATGCCAAGCGGGGGCGTCCAGCATGATTCACAGGTACCGGCGCGGGTGCCGGCGCGGCCCGACACCGGCTACTTCACGATCAAGGCTAAAGGCAACTGCACGGGCAATCCTTCGATCTACGTCCAATTCGACACGAACGAGCTTCCGCTCGAACTGGTAGCCAGTGACTTTCAAAACCATAAATTCATATTATGGCCACTCAAACATCTCCAAACCTCGATTCATGGCACCGAAAGCAGGCGGCCATGCTGCTGCATTTCACGTCGTTAGATTATTTGAAGGGGCTTCAAAAGCTCGTCAGCGATCTGATAAACGGCATTGTGGATCCACTGATCGACTTGGCCGAGACGCAGGATCGAGATTCGGTGCTGATCAATCCGAAATGGGGAAATCGAAACACCTCCAAAAACTGGGGAAACAACGCTTGGCCGATCTTAAAAAATCTGCAGGTTTCGCTAGGGAAAGACATCGCATTTCGGGCAATGGGGAAATTTGAACGAACGGCTGTGAACGAATGTCTGCGAGGGATTGACCAATTCTCGTTGGAATGGACCAGTCCGGAAGAGGAACACTTTTTCAAACTCGCTTTGGAAACTATTAGTATTCAAGCAGGCAACCTCGACGATACGCTTTCAGCGTCCAACGACAACCGATGGACAGACTATGATTTTGCCTACTGCTATCCAGCGTTTGCTGCACAGCATTCGAAAATCCCAAAATTTCGGGTTCGTATGGACGTTGTAGGCGAGTCCGGATCTATTCCGCCACAGACCGGCATATACATCTCAAAGGACGACCCGAATGCAGCCGTGCAATTCGTTTGGACAGGTGCCAACGGCACGACTTTGAGAAACGCGAACACATTCAATGACATTGGCCTCGCCGCCTTGAACTACGTGGGCCGCGAAGAACTATGGTTTAACTTTAACAAGATGTTCGATTTTGCTACCGCCAAGCAGTATGAGGCCCTCTTTCACGATTCGCTGCTTATTGACAGACAACCTCGACCAGATTTGGCTCCTTCCGCGATCGCAGAGGTGGCCTTTGCCGAACGGCCGGGAAAATGGTTTTTGCTTGAAGTAATTGAGGGTGAATTTGAAGAAATCGCCAGCATGCCGATTTCTCGTGCGGACGAAGAGATCCGGCATCGAGTGTTTGGCGGCGAGAAGTGTGGCGTCGACGGCTACTATTTCGCTCCATCAATGATGAACTCGCGACGCCATTTCGCACATGGAGAAGTCACGCCACAATTCGACGCGAAGTACGGCCAGACAATTTGGCAGTGGGATGCGAATCAAGAATAAGAAGCAATCGCTCGTTCCCCTTGACAGGAACTTATCCGCCTCTCAAGCGCGACGGAGACGTCCTGCCTGACTAACACCAAGCGGTTCGCGCTTCGCGACCGCGGCACAGTTCCTAGCGACTTTTCGCACCGCTAATTTTCCGAATCTCCATGATGCCACCGACCTTGTCATAGTGAAAAAAATCACTAGCGTAGCCTTGAAGATCAGGTATGGATTGGCGGGTCTTTGTAGGCACGTAACAAATTAGTTCGGCCGAGTCACCAATACATTCGGAATCCTGGTGGGAACCCGCTACCCACGCCATTTTTGTCCAAAACGCTTTTCGCTCCTCTGGTGTCAGCGTGTGCGCTGATTTTCTCTTTCCTTCACCGTGAGTCAGGACTTTATAGCTGTCGCCCTTGGCCTCAACAGACCACACTGGTTCGTCCTTGGACGAAGTGAATTCATGGCCGAAAGTTCCTACCGGCGGTGCCGCTTGCGTTGTTGAGGACGCCGCCAGAATAAGGAGTAGAGGTGCTAGGAATTTTTTCATCGGTATTAGTCCAGGCGCTTCAGCCGCTGCCCGTGAATCCCCCACTTGCAATCAATACCATCCGCGGTCCCGCACAGCACCCATCCTGTTCCGATCTTCTTCACCGTGACCGGGCTGCTCAGTTCCACGGCGAGCTTCTCCGCCCACATGGTGGCCGAGCCCTGCCCTTTGAACAGCTCGTTACCTTCGAAAATTACGGTGGCGTCGAAAACCGGTACGGCAAATATAGTCATATTGTGTCTGCTTCTGCTAATTTAATAGGGTGAGTGCATGCTGCACGCGCTGCTCGGGCGAACCGGCGAGCGTAGTATAGGCGATCTGCTTTCCATCGAGGACGATACGATACCATTCGTACTGCCTTTGCCGAAATTCCGTATCACGTCTGGTGCCATCCTGCACGAACGGAAAATCCGGGGCGCATAGAAAGACAACATCGTAGCTGCGCTCGGCCAGCGACGCCAGCACCGGGTGCGCACCACCAAACATCGCTTCGCTGTAGCACAAGGTCGTCAGCGGCGTCGTGTCGCAGGCCAGCCAGCGGTTCGCCTTTTGCGCGAGGCGCTCTTCCCGCGCAACCTGAACCTCGGCGATGTGGCCCAGATCCGCATAGCTCAGCTCACCCGATTTTTCCACCCACAGTTCACGACCAAACTCGGGCACCCACACCGTGCGCAAGCTTGCCGCCAGCGCCTGCGCCAGCGTCGTCTTGCCACTGGACTCCCCGCCGATGATGCCGATACGTTTAACGAAGCTGGCATACACACGCGGATCCAGAAACTCGCGGCACGCATGAGGATCGGCCCGGATGACCGTGCCGGAAATCGGTACACCCGCCCGCGCCAGGTCCACGCAGACATGCTCGACGACGTGACCGAAATAGGTCGTCAACGCCCGCGCAAAGCCGTCCCCATAGGCTTCGCTCGTGAAGACGGCATCAACTTCCGTTCCCAGCACGTTCAGGCAGATCCATCCAACAAACTCCCGGTGGATGCTGTCGGCGGCATCGTTATAAGGCAAACGAAGTTCGGCGCTGTCCTCGAGCACCACGCTGCGCACCTGCGGATACAAAGCCTTCAGCCAGCCCTCGCGCACGGCCTTACCACAGCCAGTAAATTCAGGCTTGGAATAGCTGATGACAAACACCTCGTCGCATGCCGCCAGCGCTGCATCGATGGTGCGCATATGCCCAAGGTGCAGCGGACAGAATTTTCCGACCACCAGTCCGCGCCGAAACCGCTTCATGCACGCGCCAGGCGGCGCCACCATATCCACGACACCACTGCATTGATCCAATAGCAGCCGTACAGGAACGACGTCAGATACAGCTCGCGGCTGGCGTACAGGGGCACGGCAATCGTGTTCACCAGTATCCAGAACGGCCAGTTATCAACTCGCCGCTTCATCATCAGGAACTGCGCAACGATGCTAAACACCAGCACGGTGGAATCGAGAAAAGGCGCATAGGCGTTCGTGTAGTAATGCAGCAGCGCCCCGTACCCTGCCGTTGCCGCTGCGCCCAGCGGCACCAGGAGAAGGATCGTATTCAAACTGGCATGTGTGATGGGCAAAGGCTCGCCCTGGGCTCCCTTGTTCCATTGCCACCATCCTATCGCGCTTGATATGACAAAGAACACCTGCAACGCCACGTCCGCATACAAATTCGTCTGATAGAACAGAACGCCAAACAGGCTGCATCCAAGGATGCCCGTCCACCACGTATGAATGTTATTGCGGCCGGCCAGAAAAATCGCGATGCCCGTCGCCGCATTTGCGCTGATCTCGAGCGGTCCTATCACAGGCGGGCTTCCGCTTCGACGCAGAGCGAGAAGTCTCTCATTGCGCCACCCCGCCCAAGTGCAGGAAGTAGTCAAGGATATGATAATGGTCTTCGTAAAACTGCTCTTCCATCCCCGCCAGTTCCGCGATCGGCACCCACGCCACATGCGCGGCATCGTCAGCCGCTTCCACGCTGGGCAGCGAGTCCGAGCTGAGCGCGAAATAATGCGCGTGCGTGATGGTGCGTCCGCGCTGGCTGCGGTCGGGATGGTCGAATACTCTGACGTCGACCAGGGCGCCCTCCAAAGTGGAATCGAGCACACCAAGCTTGGTTTCTTCACCCAGTTCACGAATCGCCGATTGCAGCAGCCGTTCGCGCTGCTCGACAAACCCGCCCGGCACCGCCCACTGCCCCTTGCCTGGAAAACCGCCGCGCCGGATCAGCAGCACTTTCCCCGCGCAGCTGACCACCGCGTCCACGGTCGAAAAGATCGGCGCATACGGCGCCTTCGCCCACGCCGCCTTGTACTTGTTCACGAAGCGGTGTTCTTCAACCAGTCCTGCATAATGCGGCAAATGGGCCCAGGCCCGCAGATACTGGCGCACCGCCGGCGGCACGGCCTCATCGAGCACGCTGATCGACACGTCGATATCCTCGGCCTCAAAATAGATACGGCGGATGTCGGACGCGTCGTTCGCATTGCCCGCCTCGGCCGCCAACATCGTCCACTGGGGGAAATGATTCAGGTAGTAGCTTGACGCGTCCTTGAAGAAGCCGACCAGTGCTATCTGCGCCCCCGCGTCGCCATGCTGCGCAACCGCCTTCAAGACCGCTTCGCCCCATTGCGTGTCGTCGTAATAATCGCGCATCGGCTCAAACGCCACCCGCTCGCGCTCCGCTTCGCTCAAGGTCGCGCCTATCATCGCGGCGCGTTCCTGCCAGCTGAAGGGGTTCTTGGCGCTGCGCGCATGGAACGACGATCCCAGCACGACCACCACTTTCGGCGCGCTGTCCAGCGCCATCCGCAGCAAGTCGGCATGACCGCAATGAAACGGCTGAAAACGACCGATAAGTACTGCTATATCCATGGTTTCGCTCATGCCTGGCTATCGCCTTCAATGTTTGGGTGCTTGAAAACCTGGCGCAGGTAGGCCAGGAAGGTCTCGTCCTTGCAAAGTGTCTTGCCGGCCGAATCGGACAGCTTGGCCACCGGCTGGCCATTGCACGACATGAGCTTCATCACGATATTGAGCGGCTTGATACCCATATCGTTCGACAGGTTGGTCCCGATGCCAAAGCCGGTCATGGTGCGGTCCGCAAAATGCCGGTACAGCGAAAACGCCGTTTGCAAATCCAGCCCGTCGGAAAACACCAGGCGCCGCGTATGCGCGTCGATCCGTAATTTGGCGTAATGGGCCAGGGCCTTCTCGCCCCACACCACCGGGTCGCCGGAATCATGGCGCAAGCCGTCGAACAGTTTGGCGAAGTACAGGTCGAAGTCCTCCAGGAAGGCGTCCATGCCAACCACGTCGGTCAGCGCAGTACCGAGGTCGCCCCGGTATTCCTGCACCCATTCCTCCAGCGCCGCCTTCTGGAAGTCGCGCAGGCGAACCCCGAACGACTGGAAGCTTTGCAGGTATTCGTGCGCCATCGTCCCGATCGGCACCAGCTTGTATTTCATCGCCAGGTACACATTCGATGTCCCCTTGAACAGCGCAGGAACCTGGCGCGCCAGGGTGCCAACGACTTCTTCATGCCAGGCGCCGGAAAAACGGCGGCGCACGCCAAAGTCGAAGAACTCGAAGGGATGCAGGCAGCCAGGCTGGGTCGAGAAATCGCGCAGCAGGTCGATCTTGGCGCTTAGTCGCTTGCGCCCTTCGGCCAGCGCGACAGCCTGGTCAAAGCGCCGGAAGTACAGCTCGTTGACGATGTAGAGCACGTAAATCTCGAAACCCATCACGTGCACCTGGGGACCCACGGCCCGGATCGACAGCGTGTCGCCGTCGGTCTCCACAGTCACAAACCGGCGCTGGAAGCGGAACACCGTGAGGAAATCGGCGAAATCGCTCTTGATGAAGCGCAGCGAGCGCAAGTAGTCGATTTCCTCCAGCGTAAATGACAGGCTGCACAAGCGATCAAGTTCGCGCTCTACATCGCCTTTCAACTCCGCCAACGGATAAGCCGTCTGGTTGCGGCACACGAAGGCATACTCGGCCTGCGCCGCCGGATGTCCGTGCAACATCGCCTGCCACATCGTAAATTTATACAGGTCGGTTTCGAGCAGGCTGCGTACAACTGGGGAGGTATCGGTCATGTGATTAGTGTTCTGCATTGGCGATCAATTCTGCCGCGACGTCGCTGGCCTGCGCAATGTGCACGCCGCGCTCCTGCATGGCGCGCACGAAGGCGTCGTATTGCGCTTCAAATCCGGTGACGGGGCTCATGCAATCGGTCACCAGCACCAGTTTTGACAGCTGCGCCGGGTCCCAGCTGGCCACAATATGTTCGGTGGTCGCCTTCACGCAATGGCTGCCAGCCTCGCCGGTAATATACACGCGGTCCGCCTGCGCCAGCATGGCGATGAACGCGGTATTCATTTGGGTATCGGGATCGTCAGCGTCGGGCACCTCGGCCTCGATTGCCGAATAATGCTCGGTCCATGGATTGGTTCCCTTGATGATCTTGGTCACGCTGCGCTGTGTATTTTCTTCCCAACGGTTATAGGCGGCGCGCACGTCGGCGTGCACGTTGTTCCCCCACGAGCCGATCTCGCAATGCGTGGGCCAGACCATCAGCGTGTAGCGCCCTGCGGCCTCGAGCTGCCCGAGATAGGCCCTCACGCGCGGCAAGGCGGCGGCATCGCGCGGCGCAAACCGCCCCTGGGCCACATCGTCCGCCGTAATTGGCGTGAACGGGGCAACCGCGCCGCCGGCAGCAGTCATCCAGAACGCAGGGTGCGCAATGTCGAGCCGGTGATGCGAGTCGAGCGTGATGCTGATCCCCGACAGGCCGGCGCCGCCCTGGTTGATAATCCCGGCCACCCTTTGCATGTCCGCGTGCGCTCCGGGCACCGGCAGGGCTGGCGTGCCTCCCTGCCCCGGCGGCAGATCGCAAAAATCATTCTGGGGATCGATGATCAGCAGGTGCAGCTTCATGTCTTGTCCTTTTAAAAACCATACACAAAGCATAGTCTACTTAATTTACTTTTGCAACTAAGTATGCGATACTTCGAAAAAATAATCGCACAGGTCCAACTTGAAACTCGACATTCTTCAACCCATCTGCACCGTGGATGTAGTCCTGCTCACGATCCGGGATGAGTCCTTGATGGTGGCCGTCCAGAAGCGCGAGCACGAGCCGCATGCGGGCCAGCATGCCCTGCCCGGCGGCTATATCCATGCCGACGAAGACGCCAATGCGTTCGCCGCCGCCATGCGGGTGGTTGCGGCCAAGACCGGCATCGTGCCGCCCTACCTCGAGCAGCTCTCGACTTTCTCTGGTCCGAACCGCGACCCGCGCGGCTGGTCGGTGTCGATCGCCCATTACGCGCTTGTGCCTTGCGCCGTGATCGAGCAAGCAGCCAGCGCCAATGTGCAGCTGCTGCCGGTCGACCGTCCGCTGGACCTGCCCTTCGACCACGGAACAATCGTGCAAAAGGCCGTCGAGCGGCTGCGCAACAAAAGCCAGTACTCGTCGCTACCCTGCTTTTTGGCCGGCGACGTATTCACGCTGCCGCAACTGCAGCGTATCTATGAAGTGCTGATGGGCGAGCCGCTCAATAAGGTGAGCTTTCGCCGCAAGATCAGCGAAATGGACATGCTCGATCCCCTCGAAGGCGGTTTCGAGTCGACCGGTGCGCATCGACCGGCCCAGCTCTATCGCTTGAAGCCGGCCTTCAGGCAGCGCCTGATGCTGCTCGAGCGCGGCTTGTAAGCGCGCTCTCGCGCGCATCCTTGAGGCGCAATTCGTCGCCGCCGTCGGCGCCCGACCTGGCGTCATCGTTGCGGTGGCGCTGTTCGCGCTCGCGTTCTACTTCACGTTCAAGGCGCGCGGCGGCGCAGGTGTCGAAGGTGCTCATGCCAGGTTCCGGGGTAGAACGCGGGTTTGGGTTGCCAGCGTCAGGTAGCTGCGCACGGCGGCTACCGCAACGACAACGATCACCAGGCTTTTTGTACAGAGGTTTTTCATGTTGGTCCAGATTCGGGTTTCTAATGCGGCCAGTATGGCAAGCGGACAAAAAACCGTCTGTTCGACGCTACACATACGGTGCAACCGGCCCCTCGATGCTGCGCAAGCTCACATGGCCGGCCGCTTCGGCAGCCGCCAGGTCGTTCAGCAGCAGGTCGGCCGGCGCCTCGCTGGCCACGTCCATCAGGCACACCGCGCGATTGCGGCCACGCTGCTTGGCCAGGTACATGGCCAGGTCGGCCACCTTCAGCGTATCCTGCCACGGCAAGCCAGGCAGCAGCGGATACGAGGCGCATCCAAGCGACACCGTGACCGCCACCGGCTTGCCTTCCACGATCACCGGTTCGCTGCCGATTAGTTTCAAGGCCCGCTCGGCCAATACGGTCATGCCCTCGGCCGCCGTACCCGGCAGCACCAGCACGAACTCTTCGCCGCCCCAGCGCACCACCACGTCGTGCTGGCGCACCAGCGCCTGCAGCCGGCGCGCGATCTCCACCAGCACGATGTCACCCGCGGAATGGCCAAAGGTATCGTTGATCAGCTTGAAATGGTCGACATCGAGCAGCATCAGGCCAACGCAGGCGCCATAGCTGCGGTCGCGCGAGCGGCTGGCATTCAAGGCGGCCTGCTGCTCCATCAGCGCCACGCAATGGCGACGGTTGAACACGCCCGTCAGCGGATCGTGCACCGACTGGTCGCTCAGCTCCGCATTGCTGTCTTCGAGCAGGCGGTTACGTGCCCGAGTGCGCGAAACGAGCTGGATCAGCAGCGCGCCGCCCAGCGCCAGCGCCAGAGCCGCCGTCGCCCAGAGCCCCTGCTGCCAGCCGCGCGCGGTCACCTCAGCTTCGCGCTTGGCGTTTTCGAGCGACAGGCGCACAATCTCATGGTCCTTGCGCTGCGCCGAAAACTTCTCCTGCGACTCCGAGATCGCTTTTTCGCGCTCGCGCAGCGTGGACTCCTGTTTCAGTTCAATGAACCGGTGCAGCGTCGCCAGCGCCTCGCGATGCCTGCCGGCGCTTTCATACACGCGCACCAGCGCCTCGGTCGCGTCGATCTGATAGCTTTTGGCACCGGCGGCGGCAAGCAGCGCGATCGACTGCTGCATGGTCGCTATTCCCTTGTCCGGCTCGCCCAACCCCGCCTGCGCCTGGCCCAGCGACATCAGGACCACGCCCTTTGCGGTCGGCTTTTTCTGTTTATCTGCCAGCGCCACCGCTTGCGAAGCCAGTTCGGCGGCCACCTTGTACGACTTGCGGCCCACATGATATTCAGCCAGGTTGACCAGGTTGATCAGCTCGGAATCGCTCATGCCCGGATGCGCGCGGGTGATATTGAGCGCTTCGGTCAGCGCCGCCAGCTGCTTTTCATGTTCGCCCGTGAGCGAATAGATCCATCCCATGTTGCCGCGGATGTAGGCCATCATGTAGACGAAGCCGATCCGCTCGGCCAGCGCGTAGGCTTCCTTGGCCAGCGCTTCGGCGCGCGGCAGGTCGCGCCGGCCTATGTTCGACAGCATCATCAAATTGAGCGCGCGGACCTGCTCGGCCGGGTTGCGTGCGGAAATGGCCAGCTGGGTCGCCTGCAGCGTTTCCTCAATGGCGCGCGCGTGGTTGCCCATCGATTCGTAGGACATGCCGCGCATGTAGTGGATTGCCTGGCGCAGGTTCGGCTCGGCCACCGAGAGCGGCTCCAGCTTGAGCAGCAAGGCACGCGCGGCGGCCACATCCTGCATGCGGTTGGCCAGCTGTGCTTCGCGCACCAGCTTGTAGTGCGCGCATGGCAGGCATTTTTCGGCGGCGGCCATGCGCTCGAGCTGCGCCAGTTCCTGCTTCAGTTGCGCCGGCTGTTCGGCGCCGATATACAGCGCCGCCAGGGTCGCGTGGTAGCGCATGCGCAAGTCCTGCGGGGCCCCCGCCAGGTCGGCGCCGGCATCGGTCAACTGCTTGATGGCTTCCGCTGGCGAACTGAAACCGTGCTGCCTTTGCTCCTCCAGGACCACGGCAACGTCGGCCGCCGCCGCGCCCGCCGGGCCCGACAGCACCATTCCGATCGTTATCAGGAGTACAAATTTTTTCATGAAAACCTTAGGACAGCGCATCCTTGTTTCCGACAAGTATCCTTTCCGCATGAACAGGTGTCAATCTCCGCACAAAGCGTGGCGCGCGCGTCACAGTGGAGTGGCGCACAGACGGCCCATCGCTGCCTGCGACACAGTAGGGCAAGACCAACCTGAGAGCGAAAGGAAACTGTAATGCACTCCGTCATTCCCACCCACTCCTCGCGCGCGCCCACGGGCCTGCAAACGGCCGGCCTGGTCGCCGCCGCACTTGCAGCATCGCTACTTTATGTACAGGCAAGACAACGCAGGGCAGAAAGCCAGAATCCTCCGCAGGGCAAGTTTGTCGACGTCGACGGCGTGCGCCTGCATTACCGCGACCTTGGCGAAGGCCAGCCGCTGGTGCTATTGCATGGCAATGGCCTGTTCGCCACCGATTTCGAGCTCAGCGGGCTAATCGACAACGCTACCAAACACCACCGCGTGATCGCCTTCGACCGCCCGGGATTCGGGTATAGCGAACGGCCGGGCCACACCAGCTGGACGCCCGAAGCCCAGGCCCGCCTGCTGTACAAGGCGCTGCACCAGATCGGGGTCGAGCGGCCCATCGTTCTCGGGCATTCGTGGGGCACGCTGGTGGCGCTGGCCATGGCGCTCGACTTTCCCAGGTATGTGCGCGGCGTTACGCTGGTGTCGGGCTATTACTATCCGAGCCTGCGTCCCGATGTGCCGCTGATGGCGGCGCCGGCCATTCCCGGGCTCGGCCACCTGCTGCGCTACACGCTGGCGCCGCTGCTGGGGCGCATGATGTGGCCGCTGCTGGTCAGGCGCATGTTCGCGCCGGCGCCAGTGCCCGAGCGCTTTGGCCAGCTACCCAAATGGATGTCGCTGCGCCCCTCCCAACTGGGCGCCAGCGCCGCCGAAACGGCCATGATGATCCCGGCCGCCAGGCGCCTGTCGCAGCGCTACGGCGAGCTGACCATGCCGCTGGCGGTCATTGCCGGCAATGGCGACAGGATCGTCGACAGCGAGCACAATGCGCTGCGCCTGCACCAGGAAATCGAACACAGCGAGTTGATCGTCGAGACGGGCGCCGGCCACATGCCGCATTACGCCGACCCGGCGCGCGTACTGGACGCGGTGGCCCGTATCGAAGCTGCGCTGGTGCCGGGCGCCCCCTCGACGCGGCCTGCGACGATGGCGCACTCAACCACGCTGCACTGAGGCTACAGCATCCAGTCGATCGGCAGCAGCGACATGAATTCCACCACCGCGCGCTGCCAGACCCCGGCGCCCGGTTCCGTATCGTGGCGCACGCTGCCGTTCGGGCCGCGCTCGACCCAGTACAGCTTGTCCTCGGGCGACAGCCGCACCTCGTAAGACCGCTCCGGGACCCTGGTATCGAGCACGTCCGACATGCGCTGCGCCAGCACCTTGCTGTCGATCACGAAGCCCATCTCGGTATTCAGCGAAGCCGAGCGGGGATCGAGGTTGAAGGAGCCGACGAACACCCGCTCCAGGTCCACGGCAAACGTCTTCGCATGCAGGCTCGACGCGGAACTGCCCGGCATGCCCTTGCGTTTCGGGTCCTTCTCGCGCGGCCAGCTGCGCTTCAGTTCCATCAGCGTGACACCGGCGCGCAGCAACGGCACGCGCCACTTCGCGTAGCCGGCATGCACCGCGATCACATCGGTCGCCTCGAGCGAATTGGTGAGCACGCGCACCTTGACCCCGCTGCCGGCCAAAATGCCGAGCCGCGCATTCCAGACCGGCCCCGGCACGAAGTACGGCGACACCAGGTCCACCTGGCGCGTCGGCGCGCCCAGCAAGGCGGGCAGGCGCATGGCCAGGTCCGACTCCGGCGACGCCAGGCCCAGCACCTTGTCCGGATCGTCGCTCACGAGGCGCACCGGCGCCCATTCCAGCGGCAAGACCTGCTGCGTCAGTTGCGCCACAAATGGCGAGGTGCGGATCGCCTCCAGATAGGCCAGCGCGGCCGGCGCCCGTGTCAGCGTATCGGCCTGCTCCTGCAGTTCGGCGGCAGCGGGCGCGGCTGGCGCTCCCACCAGCGACAGCAAAGGATAGGCCGAGCGGCTGTTCCAATAACGGTCGAAGTCGCGCTCGACCTCCCCCACGACCGCCCCCACCGCCATGATGTCGAGGTCGGAAAACAGCACGTCCCCGGCGGCATCGAAATACTCGTCGCCGACATTGCGCCCGCCCACGATGGTGGCCTGGCCGTCAACCGTGAACGACTTGTTGTGCATGCGCCGGTTCAAGCGCTTGAAGTCGCCCAGCATGCCCAGCAGGCGCGCGCCGCGTGCGGCGAAGGGATTGAACAGGCGCACCTGGACATTCGGCTGCTTCGCCAGCAAGGCCAGCGCGCCGTCCAGGCCTGCCGTATTGTTATCGTCCAGCAGCAGGCGCACGCGCACGCCGCGCGCGGCCGCAGCGCGCAAGGCATTCATCAGCAGCATCCCGGTGCTGTCATTGCGCCAGATGTAATACTGCACGTCCAGGCTGCGCTCGGCGGCGTCGGCCATCATCATGCGCGCGGCAAAGGCATCCCGCCCTTCAAGCAATACATGCACCCCCGACAAGCCCGGATGCGCGGCGGCCAGCGGCACCACCGCCTTGCCGATCCGGGTGGCACCAGTGTCGGCCAGCGCGCTCGACGCCACCCTGCCCTCCAGCGCGGGTAATGCTGCGCAGCCGGACAGCAGGCTGGCTGCCAGTACAAGCACCCCAAGGCTGGCGCGCAGCGTCATGCCAAGCCTAGGCTGCGGGCGACAGATCGCGCACCACCTCGTGGGCGGCACGGAAAGCATCGACCGCCAGCGGTACGCCGCAATAGGTGCTCGCGTGCAGCAGCACTTCGCGGATTTCCTCGACCGTGGCGCCGTTGTTGAGCGCGCCCCGTACGTGGCCCTTGATTTCCTGGGTACGCCCCAGCGCCGTCAGGATCGCCAGCGTGACGAAGCTGCGGCTTTTCAGGTCCAGTCCCTCGCGGCACCAGACCGTGCCCCAGGCATTGCGGGTGATAAATTCCTGCAGGGGCAAGGTGAACGCGTCGGCCTGCGCAAAAGCGGCGTCGACGAACTCGTCGCCCATGACTTGTTTGCGGATCTGCAGGCCGTCGTCGAATTGCTGGTCCATGGTCTTCCTTCTGTGGTTGATGGGCAATTCTCCAGCGGCGCGCCCCCGATTGCAAGACATAGTTACAATCGAGCATCACTAACTGGCGTGGGATCATTATGGCGACCTGGATGCGCATGGCATTCTGGCTGTGCGCGGCACTGGCCACCCCGGCGGCTATGGGCGCCGCGCCCGACCCCATCCGCGTGGCCACCAGCCACCTGCCGCCGTATTCGATGGAAACGGCGAACGGCCCGCCGGGCGCCCTGTACGAACTGGTGACCGAGATGCTGCACCGAACCGGCCTGCCGGCGAAGATCGAATTCGTTCCGTGGCAGCGCGCCATCCACCTCTCCACCAGCCAGACCCGCAGCGCCATCTTTCCCCTGACCCGCTCGCCCGAACGGGAGTACCAGTACCGCTGGCTGGCGCGCCTGTACCACGAGCACTTCCTGTTCCTGAGCCTGAAAGGCGGCAAATTCGACGTGCGCCAGCCAGCCCTGGGCAAGGAACGCCGTATCGGCATCCTGCGCGGCTCGCTGATCGGCAAGACCTTGCGCGAAGCCGGCTACCGGCACATCGTCGAGGCTTCCTCGGTCGACGAGAGCCTGCGCTTCCTGCGGCGCGGCATCGTCGACGCCGTCTGCGGCGAACGCAACATCTTTCTCAAAGCGCACCAGGGCAGCGCAGCGAGCGCCTACCGCATGAGCGAACCGCTGCGCACGACCACCACCTGGCTGGGCGGCTCGCTCGACTTCAGCGAGGCCGACGCCGCACTGTTTCAGAAGGCGATGAAAGACATGATCGAGGACGGCAGCTACGACCAGATCCTGAAGAAATATTCACTCGACCGCGGCCCTTGAAGGTGGCAAGGGCAGAAATGCAAAGTTTCAGATAAGATACCCAATACCGTCGACCTCCGACTTCCCCAATAAAGCGGTGAATGAAGCCAGACCAGATACTCGCATCGCTGTCGCAGCTGGATCATCAAAAGCGCCCCGTGACGCTGGTCGCGATCGCCTTTTTCTCGCTGGTATGCCTGTCCCTGGCCGGCATGCAGGGCTGGAGCGTATTCAAGGCGCGCGAAGAGCAACTGGCGGCGGCGCACACGGCCACCGTTGGCATGACGCGCACCCTGGCCGACCATCTGAGCACCACCCTGGACGCGGCCGACGCCTTGCTCGCCGATGTGGCCGACCGGGTCGAGACCAGCGACGGCGACGACGCCGAGCGCCTGCCGCACTACGTGGCGCAGCGCCTGCGACGCCATCCTATGCTCTCAGGCATGTCGCTCTACGATGACGCCGGGGTGCTGGCGCTGGGCTCGAACGCGGCCGGCTCGCCCGCAGCGCTGCCGCTGCACACCGAATACCATCGCAGCAACCCTGGCAGCGCCCTGTTCATCGGCAAGCCGCTGCGCGACGCGGCCGGAAAGCAGTGGCTGCTTCCCATCACCCGGCGCCTGACCATGCCCGACGGCAGCTACGGCGGCATGGTGCTGGTCAGCCTGCGATTGGCGCAGCTGCAGGCATTCAGCACGGAGTTCAACATCGGCCCGCACGGATCGATCGCCTATACCTTCGACAGCGGCGCCTTGCTGATGGCCCGTCCCGATGTGGCCAGCAGCAGCATGGCGTCGGGCGGACCGTTGTCGGCCTACCAGCGCCTGTACGGCTATCCCCTGCGGGTGACCGTCAGGCGCTCGGTGGACGACGTGCTGGCCGGCTGGTGGGAAAGCGCCTATTTGTCGACCGCGGGGGCGGCGCTGCTGCTGCTGTTGCAGCTATGGATGGGAATCCGCCTGTATGGCCAGATTGCGCTGCGCGACCGCCTGGAAAAGGAACGCAGGATCCTGCAAAAGCTGCTGGTCAAGAAAAGCCGCTCGCTCAGGCACCAGGCCCTGAAAGATGCGCTGACCGGGATCGCCAACCGGCGCCAGCTCGACACGCGCCTGGTGCGCGAATTCAACCGCGCCATCCACGAGGGCACCACGCTGGCCATGGTCATCCTGGACGTGGACTACTTCAAGAAATACAACGACCAGCACGGCCACCCGGCCGGCGACGAATGCCTGAAGTTCATCGCCAACTGCGTCAACGGCGGGCGCCGCCGCAGCGAAGACCTGGCCGCGCGCATGGGCGGCGAAGAATTCGCGATCCTGCTGCCAAACACCGGTTTGCGCGGCGCCATCGCGGTAGCCGAATCGATCCGCAAGACGGTCGCATCGCAGCAACTGACCCACATCGAGGGCTTTCCGCACAGCGTGACGGTCAGCTGCGGCGTGCACGCCTTGATCCCAACCGCCGGGATGCTGGCGCAAGACCTGGTGGACGCGGCCGACCGCGCCCTGTACCTGGCCAAATCGAGCGGGCGCAACCGGGTGCGGGCCGAAGGGACGGTGCCGCCGACGCGCGGGCGCCGCTTCTCGCTGGTGGTCAACAAATAGCGTGTCCGGACATCGGGCCTGAACCTGGGCCGCGCCTGCCCCTCTGGCGGGCTCCGGCGAAATATCTGCCCCCCGTCGCATTCCACGTTGACATAAGTGAATGTTTCGTGTCAGCATCGTCCACCATTTATTGTTTTTTGTTTATCTTCCAAAAGGGGTGCTGCATGCGTTCATACCAGGTCATCTGCGCGGCGGCCGCCGCCGTTCTGCCGCTGTATTGTGTAGCCGCCGTTCCGGCGCCGAGCAGCACCTTCGCCGGCCAACTCGCCACCGACCAGCCCCTGGCCAGCGCGGCCGGCACCCGGGTGACCGGCGTGAAGGATTGGAGCGTGCGGCGCGACGGCAATATGATGCTGTTCGATGCTCCCGAAAAGAACGCCCGCCTGGCCATCGTCGACCTTGCCGCAGCCGACGGCGCCGCCGCCATTCAAGCCGCATGGGCACGCGTGGGCGGAAAATTCTCCACCCTGAAGCCGCAAACCATCGCCGCCGCCCCGGCGCGCACCGGCTGGGACGAGCGGGTTGTCGCCGAATACATCATCCCGGCCGATCAGGCCACCACCGTCGAGGCAGTGGCCTTGCGCCGCGGCGCCGTCTGGACCGTGGTAATCCTCGATGCGGCCGACGGCACCGCCGGCAAGCGCAGCGCGGCCATCAGCCAGATGCGCGCCAGCGTGGTCCCGGCCGATTACACCCCCGAGTCCTTCGCCGGACGCAAGCCGCACCCGCTGGACGCGGCCCGCGTGGCGCAGCTGCGCGCCTTCCTGGAACAGGCGATGAAGGATGCAGGCGTGCCCGGGGTCGGCTTCGCGCTGCTGGAAAACGGCAAGATCGTCTACGAAGGCGGGGTCGGCGTGCGTGAACTGGGCAAGCCGGCGCCGGTCGATGCAAATACCCTGTTCATGGCCGCCTCCAACACCAAGGGCATGAGCACCCTGCTGCTGGCGACCCTGGCCGACCAGGGCAAGCTGCGCTGGGACCAGCCGGTCAGCCAGCTGTATCCGCCGTTCAAGCTCGGCAGCGCGGCGGTCACCTCGCAAGTCCTGGTCAAGCACCTGGTGTGCGCCTGCACCGGCCTGCCGCGCCAGGACATGGAGTGGCTCTTCGAGTACCGCAACGTCGACGCCCTCGGTTCGATGGCCTTGCTGGCCAAAAACAGCCCGACCAGCGGCTTCGGCGAGCTATACCAATACAACAACCTGATGGCGTCGGCCGCCGGCTACGTGGGCGCCCACCTGATTTATCCGAAAATGGAGTTGGGCAAGGCCTACGACAAGGCCATGCAGGAACGCATCTTCAATCCGCTTGGCATGAAATCGACCACATTCGACATGGGCCGCGCGCTGCGCTCTAACCATGCCAGCCCGCACGGCATCGGGTATGACAACCAGGTGCACATCCTGTCGAACGACTTGAACAAGGCGGTCCACCCGCACCGTCCGGCCGGCGGCGTCTGGACTTCGGCCCACGATTTCATCCGCTACGTGCAGCTCGAAGCGAGCGGCGGCCTGCTTCCCGGCGGCAAGCAGCTGGTCTCGCGCGAGAACCTGCTGCTGCGGCGCTCCCCGCAGGTCGCCTCCGGCAAGGACAAGACCTACGGCATGGGCCTGTCCAACGAACGCATGGCCGGGATCGACGTGGTGCTGCACGGCGGCAGCATGTTCGGCTTCAAGAGCAATTTCTACCTGATGCCTGACACCGGCGTCGGCGCGGTCATCCTGACCAACGCCGAGGACGGTCAGCTGCTGCTCAAGCCTTTCCTGCGGCGCCTGCTTGAAGTGATGTACGACGGCAAACCCGAAGCGGCCGACGACGTCAAGAGCGCGGCGGCCAGGAGCGCCGAAAGCGTCACCGCGCAGGCCAAGACCATCGTCATGCCGGCCGACCGGGCCATCGCCGGCACCCTGGCCAAGCATTATCGCAATGCCGAACTGGGCGACTTGTGGATTCGCACCGAAGGCAAGGAGCTGGTGCTCGACGCCGGCGAATGGCGCAGCATGCTTGGCACGCGCAAGAGCGATTCCGGCACCCTGACCCTGGTGTCCACCTCGCCCGAGGTGGCCGGTCTGGAATTGATCGTTGGCAGCGCGGAAGGCAAGCGCATCTTGACCTTGAACGACGCCCAGCACGCCTATCGCTTCGACGAGGTGCGCTAGCGAACGGCGGCGCCGGCGATCGCGTCGGCGCTGCGTACGCTAGCGAACGGTGATGCCGCCCCATCCGGCATATTCTGGCGCATACATCAGGAGAGCGCCATGAGCAACACCACCTTGCCCAGTTTCGACATTGCCATTCCCAGTGCCGGCGAGGCGCTCACGCTCTTGCCTCAGGAAATCACGCCTGAACCCGCCGCGCCGCTGGCCGACGAACTGGCCGCCCGCGTCAGCCGCCCCATTTCAGAAGTCATGGACCTGACCCTGTGGACTGTCCACGCGGAAGACTCGATCGAACGGGTCGAGGAAATCCTGGCCGAACAGGGGCTCTCCTCGGCGCCCGTGGTCGGCTCAAACGGCGCCATTATCGGCATGATCGGTCCGCCTGAACTGGCGCAGTTCCATATCGAGGGCAAGAATGCCAAGGCGGTGCAGGCCTGGGAAATCGCGCGCATCAAGAGTTTCGAGGTCAGCCCTGCCGACAGCGTGGAGGACGTCGCCAAGCTGATGGCCGAAAACAAGATCGAAACCATCTCGGTGACCGAATGCGGACGCCTGAAAGGCATTGTCTCGACCCAAGACTTGCTCCAGGATATGCTCAAAGTGCTTCCGGACGCCAATACCGCCTAGTTTTCGTCGTTCATTCCCCGAATCCTGCAATCCGTCATAAAAACGCATCATTTCCATTCCAGCAACGCTATTCTTGCGCCACAGTGTCACTCTGCCCTAGTATCGGCGTGCGGCACAAAAGAATAACCACTGGAACCGGAGAATGCGCGCCATGCTATCGATCAAAAACCTGAACAAGACCTACGCCAACGGCGTCAAGGCGATCAACAACGTCAGCCTGGAAATCCCGAACGGCATGTTCGGTTTGCTCGGCCCCAACGGCGCCGGCAAATCCTCGCTGATGCGCACCATCGCCACCTTGCAGGAGGCCGATAGCGGGACCATCCATTTCAACGGCCTGGACGTGGGCGCCAACAAGGAGGCGCTGCGGCGCCAGCTCGGCTACCTGCCCCAGGATTTCGGGGTCTACCCCAAGGTCAGCGCCGAAAAACTGCTGAACCACTTCGCCGTCCTCAAGGGCCTGACCGGCAAGGCCGAGCGCAAGGAAGCCGTCGAAGGCTTGCTGAACCAGACCAACCTGTGGGACTCGCGCAAGCGCGCGCTGGGCACCTTCTCGGGCGGCATGCGCCAGCGCTTCGGCATCGCCCAGGCGCTGCTGGGCGCGCCAAAGCTGGTGATCGTCGACGAGCCGACCGCCGGCCTCGACCCCGATGAACGCAACCGCTTCCTGAACCTGCTGGCCAAGATCGGCGAGCAGGTGGTGGTCATCCTGTCGACCCACATCGTGGAAGACGTCACCGACCTGTGCCCGCGCATGGCCATGATCGTCAAGGGCCAGGTCCTGATCCAGGGCGACCCGCAGGCGGCCATCGAAACGCTGCAGAACCGGGTCTGGCGCCGCAGCGTCACCCCGGAAACGCTGGCCGACTACCAGCAGCGCTTCACGGTGCTGGCCACCCGACTGGTCGCGGGCAAGCCGCAAATCAATGTGTACGCCGAATCCCAGCCCGACAGCGGCTTCGTCCTGGTGCCGCCGGATCTGGAAGACGTCTACTTCCTGCAGCTGCGTAATGCCGCCCGCACGGGCAGCCCGTCCCCCGTCGCCGCCGCGGCTTAAGGAGCGCACCATGTGGAGAGAATTTTTCAAGTTTGACCTCGACTACCAGCTGCGCCAGCCTCTGCTATGGGTATGCGCGCTGCTGATGGCGCTGCTCGCCTTTGGCGCCACCACCAGCGATGCAGTCCAGGTCGGCGGCGCGATCGGCAATATCAACCGCAACGCGCCAGTGGTCATTGCCAAGCTGCTCGGCTCCTTCAGCCTGCTGTCCATGTTCATCGTGACCATTTTCATCGCCGGCGCCGTGCTGCGCGACAGCGAGATCGGCATGTCCGACATGCTGTTCGCCACCCCGATGCGCAAGCGCGACTACCTGGTCGGGCGTTTCGGCGCCGGCCTGGTGGCCTGCCTGTTCATCTTCGGCCTGGTTGCCGCCGGCATGATGCTCGGCCCGCTGATGCCCTGGGTGGACACGCAAAAAGTCGGGCCCTTCCCTGGCTACGCCTACCTGTGGAGCATGGCCGTCATTGTCCTGCCCAACCTGCTGTTCATCGGCGCGCTGCTGATGCTGCTGGCCGCCACCACCCGCTCGATGATGATGGTGTACGTCGGCGTGATCGGCTTTTTCGTGCTGTGGATCGTCGCCGGCGTGTTCACGCGCGACGTAAACAATGACTGGGTGGCGGTACTGCTCGACCCGTTCGGCGTGCGCGCGCTGGGACGGATGACCCGCTATTTTTCGGCCGCCGAATCGAACGCCGGCCTGCCGCCGCTGACCGGCTACCTGCTGGCCAACCGCGTGCTGTGGACAGGCGTGGCCGTCGCCTTGTTCAGCGCCACGCTGGTGCTATTCAAGCCGCAGCGCGCCGGCACCGGCAAGCGCCTGTTCGGCAAGGCCACGCTCGCGCCAGCGACCGCCCCCGCAGCTGGCGCGCTGGTCCTGCCCCGCATCGAACCGCGCATCGGCGCCGCCACCGGATGGCAGCAGTGCTTCCACATCTTCACCTTCGACGCGCTTGCCGTGTTCAAGAGCGTGCCCTTCCTGGTCATGCTGCTGTTTGCGGTCATGAACCTGGTCGGCGGCTCGTTCGCGATGGCGCAGATGTACGGCACGCCGGTCTATCCGGTGACCTACCTGATGCTCAGCCTGATGAGCGACAGCTTCAATTTCATGCTGGTCATTATCCTGACCTTCTATGCGGGAGAACTGATCTTCAAGGAACGCCAGGCCAAGATCGCCGACGTGCACGACGCCATGCCGGTGCCGAACTGGGCGCCCCTGCTGGCCAAGAGCCTGGCCCTGGTGGGCGTGATCCTCGGCTTCCTGGTGGCGGGCGCGCTCACGGCGATCGTGCTCCAGCTGATCAAGGGCGGCGCGCCGGTCGAACCTGCGCTCTACGTCGGCGGCGTGCTGCGCGGCGCGGTGCCGTTCGCACTGATGGGCATGTTCGCCATCGCCTTGCAAGTTTTCACCAACAACAAGTTCATCGGCTACGCCCTGATGATCGTGCTGATGATCTCGCAAGTGAGCATGGGCATGCTGCGCTTCGACCACAACCTGTACAACTTTGGCGGCCTGCCGGCGGCGCAGTATTCCGATATGAACGGCTACGGTCACTTCCTCCCGGGCTGGTCCTGGTTTGCACTGTACTGGAGCATGTTCACACTGGGCTTGATGATCCTGGCCCAGGCCTTCTGGGTACGCGGCCTGTCGGTCGAACGGCGCGCCCGCATCGCGTTGGCCCGCCAGCGCCTCGCTGGCGGCCGGGGACTGGCGCTGGCTGGCTGCGCGCTGGCTTTCGGGGCCACCGGCGTCTGGATTTTCCACAACACCAACACCCTGAACCATTACGAAGCCGCCGATGTCCGCATGGACAAGCAGGCGCGCTACGAAAAGCTGTACCGCAAGTACAAGGACCTGCCGCAGCCGAAAATCACCGACATCGAAGCAGCGGTCGACATCTACCCGGAACAGCGGCGCGTGGCCATCAAGGGCAGCTACATCCTGCAGAACAAGACCGACAAGCCGCTCGACACGCTGCGCATCCAGGTCGACGATCGCGCCGTGTTCACGTGGCCGAACATGCCCGCGCACCAGGTGGTCCTGAACGACAAGGAGGTCGGCTTCAGCATCCTGAAACTGGCCACGCCGCTGGCGCCGGGCGAACGCCTGAACCTGGCATTTACGGTCGACGTCCGGCGCCCCGGCTTTTCCAACAGCGGCAAGGCCGATTCGATCAACCTGAACGGCACCTTCTTCAACAACGGCGAACTGTTCCCGCATTTCGGCTACCAGAACGGCGCCGAACTGACCGACCGCAACGAGCGTCGCAAGCGCGGCCTGGGCGAACCGGTCCGCATGGCCAAGCTGGAAGACACGGCGGCGCGCGCCAACACGGTATTTGGCGGCGAGGCGGACTGGGTCAATTTCGAGACCACCGTCTCGACCACCGCCGACCAGATCGCCATGGCGCCCGGCTACCTGAAAAACAGCTGGGTAAAGGACGGTCGCCGCTACTTCCACTACAAGATGGATCAGAAGATCTTGAATTTCTTCGCCTACCAGTCGGCCCGCTATGAAGTCAAAAAGGCGGACTGGAAGGGGGTGCCGATCGAAATCTATTACGACAAGAAGCACGCCTACAACGTCGACCGGATGATCAGCTCGACCCAGAAGTCGCTCGACTACTACACCACCCAGTTCACGCCCTACCAGCACAAGCAGGTGCGCATCCTGGAGTTTCCCAACTACGCCAGCTTTGCACAATCGTTCGCCAATACTATTCCCTACTCGGAAGGTATCGGCTTCATCGCCGACCTGCGCGACAAGGATGATATCGACTACGTGTTCTTCGTCACGGCGCACGAGATGGCGCACCAGTGGTGGGGCCACCAGGTCGCAGGCGCCAATGTGCAGGGCTCGACCATGCTGGTCGAGTCGCTGGCCGAATATTCGGCGCTGATGGTGATGGAGAAGGAATACGGCCGCGACAAGCTGCGCCGCTTCCTGCGCTATGAACTGGACCGCTACCTGCGCGACCGCGGCGGTGAACTGATCGAAGAACAGCCCCTGTACCGGGTGGAGAACCAACAGTATGTCCACTACCGCAAGGGCAGCCTGATCTTCTACCGCCTGCGCGATGAAATCGGCGAGGCCGCCCTGAACCGCGCCCTCAAGCGCTTCCTGCAAGACAAAGGCTTCCAGGAAGCGCCGTATACCACCTCGGCCGAGTTGCTGCAGTACATCCGCGCCGAGGCGCCGGCGGACAAGCATGCCTTGATCACCGACATGTTCGAGAAAATCGTTTTCTACGACAACCGCGTGACCGAGGCCAAGGCTGTCAAGCGCCCGGACGGCCAGTGGGACGTGACGATCAAGCTGCACCTGGCGAAACTGGAAGCGGACGGCAAGGGCAAGGAGACGGCCCGCGTGTACGACGAACCGGTGGAAATCGGCGTGTTTGCGCGCGCCGACGGCGCCAAGGAAAAAGACGAGCGCGTGCTGCACATCGACAAGCGTCTGCTGTCGGGCGCCGACCCGGTAGTGACCATCACGGTCAAGGAAAAGCCTTTCGATGTCGGCGTCGACCCGTACAACAAGATGATCGACCGGGTCGCCAAGGACAACCGCAAGGAAGTGAACTTCGACTAAACCAGACGGCCCCGCGAGGGGCCGTTTTTATTCAAGCGTCAGGCGCGCAGCCCGAAGCTCAAGGTTCCAGCATATTCTGGCAGTGCGGGCACACCGGCTTTTCGCGCGCCCCGGCGTCCAGGATGGCGGCCGTCAGGATCGCCGTGGGCAAGGCAAACACGCCGATCCCGAACAGCACGATGACGCTGGTCAGGGCTTTCCCGAGCGGCGTGATGGGCGCGATGTCGCCGTAGCCGATCGTGGTCAGGGTCACCACCGCCCACCAGGCCGTTTCGGGGATGCTGGTGAACTTTTCCGGCTGGGCCCCATGTTCGACCACGTAAATCAGCGCTGCGGTGCAGTACACGGCCGTCAGCATGAACACGACCGACACCACCAGCAAGTGGCGGCGCCGCGCCACCGCATCGATAATCGCATGCATCGACTGGTTGAACACGTCCAGGTGGAGGACCCGCAACAGGCGCGTCAGGCGGAAAACCCGCAGGAAGCGCATGTCGACCGGCGCGAAAAAGGTCAGCAGCACCACCAGGTCCAGCAGTGTCAGCGGCTGCAGCGCGTAGCGCAGGCGGCCAAGGAGCGGCGCGGCGAACTGGGGCTGCTCCACGCACACCCACAGGCGGCACAGGTATTCGACCAGGAACACCGCGGCCGAGACCACTTCAATGGCCAGGAACAGCATCTGGTACGGTTCATACAGCGCCTTGACCGTTTCGAGCGAGACGGCCAGGCAGTTGATGATGATCAGCGTGCTCAGTACATAGCTGACCGGTCCGGCGAAGCGGGTGCCGGGCGATGGACGGTGGAGAATCTTGAAAAGCTGGTGTCGTGTCATGGCAGGAAAGTAGCACAAACCGGGCTAGCCCACGCAAATTTAATAGCCCTTTTCAGCCAGCCGCGCCAGCGCCCAGTCGCGCGCGCTGTCGATATCGAGGCAAATGAAATGGGGGGTGCTGTCGTCGTACAGCTGCTCATACATGGGCAGCAGCAGCGAGCGCCCTTCCACCTTGGCGTCGGCCACCAACACGTTGCCGATGCAGCCGAGATGCGTATTGCCGTAGGTGAGGGACACGCGCAGCGCCGCGAAGGCGTCAGGTGGGCACAGCAGCGATCCGTGCACGATGGACATGCCGACATAAGGCCCGCTGGCGCCGAGCGGCTTGGCGTGTTTGAGCGCCTGCTTGCCCCAATTGATGACCAGCTCCCTGTTCCACGGGCCGACCACGTCGGAAATGAGGATCCGCCCCTCGATCCGGATGGTAAATTCGCCGTGCGGCGCAAACCTGGTGACCATGCTGATTCCGATACGATGACGTGGCAAGGCCAAGTGTGCATCAGTTCGGTCCGGCAATCAACCGCTGATCTCAGCCCTGCACTTCGAGCTGCGCATCGACCGCCGCCAGCACTGCCGCAAACGGCGCTTCCAGCAGCGCCAGGTGCTCCTCGGCCTGCGTTCCGGCGCCAATCGCCTGCTCCAGCTGGGCGGCGGCGCTGGCCAGTTCGCCTGCCCCCAGATTGGCGGCGATGCCCCGCAGGTTGTGCACCAGGCGCCGGGCCCGCTCGGCCTCGCCGCGCTCGAGCGCATCGCGCACCTGCTGGCCGAAGCGGGCCTGCATGGCCTGCACCTGCTGCATCAGCTTGCGGTAAGCGATGTCATTCCCGTGCAGCCGCCCCAGCCCGAAATCGACGTCGACGCCGGCCGCGCGCAGCAGTCCATACTGCGGCGCGGCGCCGCCGTCGCCCGGCGTCTCCGACGGCAGCAGCCAGTGCGCCAGCGTCAGCGCCAGCGCATCCTGGTCGATCGGCTTCGAAATGTGCTCGTTCATGCCCGCCTCCAGGCAGCGTTCGCGGTCGCCGCTCATGGCGTTGGCCGTCATCGCCAGGATCGGCAGGTGCGCAAAACGCGCCTGTGCGCGGATCAAGCGGGTCGCTTCGTAACCGTCCATGACCGGCATCTGGCAATCCATCAGCACCACGTCGAAGTGTTCGACCGCCATCCGCTCCAGCGCTGCCCGCCCGTTGCCGGCCACGCTCACCCGCATGCCGAGGCCCGCCAGGATGTCGACCGCCAGCTCCTGGTTCACCTCATTGTCTTCGACCAGCAGCACCGCAGCGCCGCGCAAGGTCTGCAGGGCTGCGGCCAGGCGGCGCCGGGGCAGCGGGCGCGGGGCCGAGGCCAGTGCGCCGTCGCGCAAGCCTTCGACGATCGCGTCGAGCACACTCGACGGCGTGACCGGTTTGTCCAGCACGCCCAGGCGTTCCAGGTCGCCCGCCTGCGCCAGCAGGTCGTCGCGGCTGTAGGCGGTCACCATGACGATGGCCAGCGTGTGCGAAATGGCCGGATTGGCGCGGATCGCGCGGATCGCCGCCAGCCCGTCCATCGACGGCATCACCCAGTCCATCAACACCAGCTGGTACGGGTCGCCCATCCGTTCGGCCTGTTCCAGCTCGGCGATGGCGTTCGCTGCCGACAGCGCGGCCACGGCGCGCATCTGCATCGATTCCAGGATGCTCTGCATGATCTCGCGCGCGGCGGCGTTGTCGTCCACCACCAGCACCCGCAGGTCGGCCAGCTTTGCCGCGCTCACGCCCGGAGTGCCGGCCCAGTCCTGGCGCCCGAACCTGGCTGTGAACAGGAAGCGGCTGCCTTTGCCAAGTTCGCTTTCGAGCCATAGCCGGCCGTCCATCATGCCGACCAGCTTGCGCGAAATGGCCAGTCCCAGGCCGGTGCCACCGTGGGTACGGGTGGTCGAGGCGTCGGCCTGCGCGAACGAGTCGAACAGGCGCGCGGCCTGATCGGCCGGGATCCCGATGCCGGTGTCGCGCACTTCGAACTGCAGGCGCACCTGCTGCTCCTCGGTCGCGAGCATGCGGATGGCGACGATGATTTCGCCCTGCTCGGTGAACTTGATGGCGTTGTTGACCAGGTTCAGCAGCACCTGGCCCAGGCGCATCGGGTCGCCCATCAGTTCGAGCGGGACGTCGGGGGCGATATCGAACAGCAGTTCCAGGCCCTTTTCCTGGGCCCGGAACACGGTCATCCCGGCCAGGTGGTCAAGCGTATGACGCAGCACCATGCGGCGCTGCTCGAAGCGCAGCTTGCCTGCCTCGATCTTGGAAAAATCGAGGATGTCATTGATGATGCCGAGCAGGCCATGGGCGGCGCGGTCGACCTTTTCCAGGTAGTTGCGCTGGCGCGCATCGAGCTCGGTGTTCAGGGCCAGCCGGGTCATGCCGATCACCGCATTCATCGGGGTACGGATTTCGTGGCTCATATTGGCCAGGAATTCGCTCTTGCTGCGGGTGGCCGCCTCGGCCAGCTCCTGCGCTTTGACGGTGGCCGCGAGGGCCGCGCGCTGCTCCGTGACGTCGATCCCGAAGGCCATCAGCGCCACCTCGCCGCCTTCGTCGCCCAGCACCGTGTTCTGCCAGGCGATGCAGCGTTGCGTGCCGCCGGCGGTGGTCAGCATGTATTCGTCGCTGGCGCGCACCGCATCCCAGCCATCAAGCGCCGGCCAGCGCTGGCCGTGCTGCTCGCCCAGTTGCGCCAGAGCGCGCCACACCTTTCCCAGCACGTCCTGGGCCGGGTAGCCGGTCGCCAGGCTGGCGGCCTGGTTGAAAATGCGTACCCGCCCTGCCCGGTCGAGCCCGACGATGGCCACGCTGGCGCTTTCGATCAGCCTTTCCGTGAGCTCCTTGGCGCGCCGCAGCGACACTTCCGCGGCGCTGCGGTCGGCCAGCATGGCGGAGAGGCTGGCGCTCATTTCGTCTAGCGCGTCGAGCAAGAGACCCGGCTCGTCGCGACAATGCGCATGTACGTGCGGGCGCATGTCGCCGGAGGCCACGCGCTGCGCCAGTTGCAGCGCCTCGGTCAGCGGCAGCGTGATGCTGCGCCGGATCAGCACTGCCGTGACCAGCGCGGTCCCCAGCGCCGCCAGCAGGATCAGGCGCAGCGTGCCGGTCTCGCTGGCGATGTGCGTCTCGGCCGCGGTTTCGGCTGCGGCAGCGCGCGCGGCGGCGCGCGCCACCAGCGCATCGACCGCCTGCCGGTGCTGTTCATAGGCCTGCGCCATGGCGGCCAGCGCCTGTTCCCTGGCGCCCTGGTCGGCGCCCTGCAAGGCCGGGAGCAGGCGCGCGAACGCGATCTGGTAAAAGGTCTCGGCCGGCGCGGCCAGTGCACCGACCATCCTGGCCAGCTCCGGTTCGAGCCGCTGCGCCTGCCAATGCCGCTGGCGCGCGACGTGTTCCTCGCGCAGCTTCCCAAGCCGCATCTGCAGTGTCGCCAGGCGCTGTCCATCGGTGCCTGGCGCCGCCATTTGCAGGCATACCAGGTAAGACTCGATGATGTACAGCGGCGGCGGCAAGGCGTCGGCGATCAGGTCCTTGGAAGCGACGATGTCGTTATACAGCGGACCGTTGACCTTGATCTGGTCGAGGGTGCGGAACGACGACACGCCGTACACCACGAAGCCGAGCGCAAAGATCGCAATCAGGAAGAACAGGCGGTAAGACAGGTTCAGGGAGCGCAGCATCTTCATCAGGGCATGGGATCGGTGATTGGCGGGACCGGCGTTGGGTGATGCGTGGCCAGGGCCGGTGCAACACAGGGGAACTGCAGGATGAAGCGGGTTTCGCCGGCGCCGCTTTCCACGGCGATCGAGCCGCCCAGCACATTGGTGACCAGGTTGTGCACGATGTGCAGCCCCAGGCCGTTGCTGCCCTGTCCCAGCCGGGTGGTGAAGAAGGGTTCGAACACGCGGTTCAGATCGGTGCTGGCGATGCCGGCGCCGTTGTCGCTCAGGACCAGGGTCAGGTGCTGGTCGTGGCGGGCTGTCTCGATCCTGATCGCCCCGTCGCTGCGCTGAGCAAAACCATGGATCAGCGCATTGAACAGCAGCTGGCCGAGTACCTGCGCCAGCGCCTCGGGATACGAATCGAGCGCAATGCCGGCGGCGGCCGCGATCTCGAGCGTCACGCCGGCGGCGCGCAGGCGTGGGCTCATGCCGCCGCCCACTTGCGCCAGCAGCTCGGCCAGGTCGAAGCGGCGCCGCACCGAGCCTGACTGGTCGGCCGCGACTTGCTTGAAGCTGTCGATCAGGCGCGCCGAAGCGGCCAGGTTATGCAGCAGCAGCGCACTGGCCTGCTGCGCGTCGGCCACGAACAGGTTCAGTTCCGTGCGGCGCAGCGCGCCTGCTGCTGCCAGCGCAAACGCGTCGGTGCGCTGTTCGAGCGTGCTGGCGGCCAGCACGCAGTTGCCGATCGGGGTATTGAGTTCATGCGCGACCCCGGCCACCATGGCGCCCAGCGCCGCCAGCCTTTCGGCGCGCCGCAATTCCTCGCGCGTTGCGTGCAGCTCGGCATTGGCCGCGCTCAGCGAGGCGTTCGCCGCCGCCAGCGCACGCCGGGTACGGGCCAGCGCGATATGCGCGGCGGTGCGGGCCAGCACCTCCTCGGCCTGGTAGGGCTTGCCAATGAAGTCGATCGCGCCGGCCCGGAAGCCGCGCAGCTTGTCGTCGGTATCGGACTGGGCCGACAGGAAGATCACCGGGATGTCGCGCAGGCGTTCCGACTGCTTGAGGCGACGGCACACTTCCAGGCCGTCGATGCCGGGCATGCGCACATCGAGCAAGACCAGCTCGGGCGGGCGCGATTGCGCGCTCCACAGCGCCAGTTCACCGTCCGGCGCCTGGCGCACCGCATAGCCGGCCTGCTCGAGCAGGTCCGACAGCAGCTTGAGCGAGGACGGCGTGTCCTCGACGATCAGCACTTCCCCGAGGTGGTCGCTCGCTTCCATTATTTCTCCTCCGCGGCCATGGCCACATCGAGCATCTCGCACAGCTCCCGGTACTGGTGCCGCGCCAGCATGGCGCCGATGGCCGCTGCCAGCGCATCGTGCTGGCCATGCAAGGCCGCCAGCAGCGTTTCCACGCGCCGGATATCGAGTTCCTGCAGCGCGCCGCGCAAGGCCAGGCGCTCGGCCGGTGCGATGACCCGCAGCGCGCTCCAGGACAGCGCGTCGGCGCGCGCCACCGGCTCCGTGCATGGCGCGGAAAACGCGCCGGCATCGGCTGCCTGGGACGGCAAGGCGCTGGCGGCCGGATCGATGCACACCGGCAGTGCGAAGTAAAATTGGGCGCCCTCGCCCGGGCGCGAACGCAGCTGCAGTTCGCCGCCCAGCAATTGCACGAACTGGCGCGAAATCGACAGTCCGAGACCGGTGCCGGCCTGGCTTTTCGGACCATCGGCCTGGATGAAAGGCTCGAAAATCTTTTCCTGCTCGCTTTCGGCGATGCCGATACCGGTGTCGCGCACGGAAAACTCCAGCAACAAGTCCTCGCCCGCCCCGGGCTTGACAAAGAGCGAGAGCGTGACGACGCCGTGGTCGGTAAACTTGACTGCATTGTTGAGCAAATTGATCAGTACCTGGCGCAGCTTGCCACCGTCGATCAGCACCGGCGGCGGCAGCAGCGGGCAGTCCACCTGCAGGCGCAAGCCCTTGTGCTGCGCGGCCAGGCACACCATCTCGCGCACTTCGGTCAGCATTTCGCCCAGCACGGTCGATACCGGCAGCAGCCTGACCTGGCCGGCTTCGATTTTCGACAGCTCCAGGATGTCGTTGATCAGCGAGAGCAAATGGTGGCCGGAGCGATTGATGATGGCCAGGTTGTGCTTTTCTTCGTCGAACATGCTGGTCGACTCGGACATGATTTGGGAAAAGCCGATGATGGAATTGAGCGGCGTGCGCAATTCGTGGCTCATATTGGCCAGGAAGACGCTCTTGGCGCGGTTGGCGTTTTCCGCCTGCGCGAGCACGCGCGACAAGGCCGCGGTGCGCTCGGCCACTTCCTCTTCCAGGTGCTCGCGGTGGCGCGCCAGTTCGAGCTCGACACGCTTTCTCTCGCTGATGTCGAGAAAACCGCCGCGCAGCAGGCGCCCGGACGACGACGGCAGCGCCACCAGGCTCACTTCGCAGGGAAAGCAGCGCCCGTCGAGGGCGCGCACGGCGCGCTCGAACACCATCTGTTCGCCCGCCAGGCTGCGCTCGGTGTTGCTGCCGATGGTGGTCGGCGCCGGCAAGCCGTCGGGCTGCTCGCCGACATAGAAGCGCTGCGGCCCGCTTTGCAGCAATTGCTCGCGGGTCGCCGCGAACAGCAGCTCGGCCTTGCTGTTGGCGTCGACGAAGCGCCCGCTGTCGGCGTCGTACACGACGATCGCCTCGGGGGCGTGTTCGACCAGCACCCGGTAGCGCGCCTCCGCCACGCCCAGGCGGCGCCGCTGCACCAGCAGGTAGGCGGCCACGATGCTGAGCAGGCCGATCACGCCCAGGCCGCTCAAGAGCAGCGCCCGGTGCTGTTCCCATGGCGACGGCGGGCGGTTGACAAACAGGGTGTCGGCCGGCAGCCGGCGCCAGTCGGCGCCCCAGCGCGCCAGCTGCTGCCAGTCGTACATGCTGGTCGGCCCGATCGCCAGGCTGTGCGTGCCGGGCGCCAGCTTGCGCCGTCCCGCCACCAGGTCGAGCGAAGTGTCGGCCAGGGTGTCGGCGATGCGCTCGACGTGCAGCACGGCGCCGCCGACCGGTCCTTCGCCAATTTTTGTGCTGAACAGCGAAAAGGCGGGCGCGCGTGACGCGCGCGACGCCCGCAACGCGAATTCGCCGTAGCTGGTGGCCGCGCCGTTGCGGTCGCGATTGACCTGCGCCAGCAGCACGATGCTGTCGGGCGGCGCTGCCGCCACCCGCGCCAGCATGCCGGCCAGCGGCAGGGCGTCGGTATACTCCACTTGCTGGCGCAGGCCCATCGCGGCCACGGCCGCTTCAAGCTGGCGCTTGTCCTGCTGGTCGCTGGGCGCCGCGCCGACCACCATGATCACCCTTTCGGTGCTGGGAAACAGGCGCAGCGCCTGCTCCAGCGTCTCGCGCACCGGGAGCACCATGGGCGGGACCAGCAGCGCATGGCGCCCCAGGCTGCCCCCCGGCGGCAGCGCCGCGTTCACGCTGAGAATGGGGGCGTCCGGCGCCAGTTCCTTGAGCTCGCCGAGAACGAAGTCGAGCGAAGGCTGCTGGAGGGCCAGGATCAGGTCGACCGGCTTGCCGCCGTACTGTGCCAGCAGCAGTTCGCGCAGGCGCGCGGGATACGCGGGTCCGGCCGCCCGGTTCAGGTTCAGGTGCTCGACCAGGATGTCTTCGGAACGCATGCCGCCGGCGCGCAGCCGGTCGACATAGCTGCGCACGAAGCTGTCCAGGCCGGGCCTGCCGTAGCCGTAAGGCGACAGCAGCAAGATGCGCTTGCCCTCGAGCTGTGGCTGCGCGATGTTGGGCGCGACCGGCGCGGCGCCCGCGCCACTGGCGCCCAGCAGCAGCGCCGCCATGAGCAGCTGTCGCAGGAACGCCACTCAGCTCACCAGCAGCGGCAGGCGGAAACTGACCGTCGCGCCGCCTTCCGGATTGTCCTGGGCCCAGGCGCGCCCGCCGTGGGCGGCGATGATCGCGTGCGAGATCGACAGGCCCAGCCCCATGCCCTGCTGCTTGGTGCTGAAGAAGGAGTCGAACACGCGTTCCAGGTTGCCGGCAAAGCCGCAGCCGTGGTCGCACACCTGGACCTGCGCATGCTCCCGGTCGACGATAGCGGCGCTAATTTCCACCACACGGCGCCCCTCGATGCCGTGCATCGCATCCATACTGTTGAGTATCAGGTTGACCAGCACCTGCTGCAGCTGGACCGGGTCGGCCGCCACCTGCAGCGACGCGGCCGGCAGGGCCGGAAGCAGCGCGATCTTGCGCATGCGCGCTTCGGACGCCAGCAGCGCGATGGTGCTGCCGATCAGCAGATTCAGGTCGAGCGCGACCGCGGCCGCCTCGGACTTCCTCAACATGGCGCGCATCCGCTGGATCAGCTCGCTGGCGCGCAAATCATCGCGCCGGATGTCGCCCAGGATCTCCGCGATATCGACCATTGGTGGCGGATTCATGTTAACAAACAGTTCAGCCGCTTCGGCATTCGCCAGGATCGCCGCCAGCGGCTGGTTCAGTTCGTGCACCAGGGCCGCGCAATACACGGTGGCGCTGGCATTCCGGTTCATGTGGGCGATTTCAGCGAGGCGGCGCTGCGATTCGCGCTCGGCCATGTCGCGCTGCTGACGTTCGGCGTCGAGCGCCAGCTGCGAGCGCGCCAGTTCCTGGGCCTTGGCCTCGACCAGCTGCTGCAGGTTGTCGTTCTGGTAGGCCAGCAGTTTCTGCAGGCGCGCCAGCTTCAGGTGGGACGCCACGCGCGCCTGCACTTCCAGGAAATCGTAGGGCTTGGAGATGAAGTCGACCCCGCCCGCTTCGAAGCCGCGCAATTTGTCGTCGGTGTCGCCGAAAGCCGACAGAAAGATCACCGGCACCTCGCGCAGCTGGGCGCTTTGCTGGAGCTGGCGGCACACTTCGTAGCCGTCCATGCCGGGCATGCGCACGTCGAGCAGGATCAGTTCGGGCGGCTGCGCGCGCGCACTCCACAGGGCCAGTTCGCCGTCGGGCGCTTCGCGCACCCGGTAGCCGGCCTTGCTCAGCAGGGAGGTCAGCAGGCGCAGCGAGGCGGGCGTATCTTCGACCACCAGGATATCGCCGTGTTGATCGAACGGGTCCGGCGGGTCATGCGGCATAAAAGTCGCTTTCGTGGTCCTGGACCAACCGTGCTGGCTGGCTTACCCTTTGATCATAAACGACAATCTTGTGAAACTCAATTGGCAGCTAGTCGGCCATCGCGATTCGATCGCGTCCGCTTTCCTTGGCGCGGTACAGCTGGGCGTCGGCGGCGCAGATCAGGGCCGACATTTCGAAGCGTTCGTCGAGCTGCCGGATCGCGATGCCGATGCTGACGGTGCTGCCGGCGGCCAGCTCGGGCAGGTTGCCCGAATCGGTCTGGAAGCGCGCCCGCACCTGCTCGGCCATGGCCAGCACCGAGGCCCGGGTTGGGCCTTCGACGACGATGCAGAACTCTTCGCCGCCCCAGCGGCACGGGGTCGCGTTCGGCGCCTTCATGGCCAGCAGGACCCGTCCCATGGCCACCAGCACCCGGTCGCCCACTTCATGGCCGTGGCGGTCATTGATGGCCTTGAAAAAATCGATATCGAGGATCAGCACCGCCATCGAACTGGCGCCGCCGTTGGCGCGCCGCAGGATCGAATCGATGCGCTGGCGCAGGCCGCGCCGGTTCAGCAAACCGGTCAGCGCATCGCGTTCGGCGGCCACTTTCAGGTCGGCCACCAGGCGCAGCATGACGAGCAGGAACAGGATCCAGTTGCCGAGCAAAATACTGACCATGGCGCCAGCCCAGCTGATGATGTTTGCCAGCGGCAGTTGCGGGGCCGCGTAAGTGATGGCCACGCTGCTGCTGACGATCAGGATGCCCTGGGCCAGCGCGGCGGTGGCCTGGAACAGCGCCGTGATGCTGGCGATATGGAAGGCTCGGCGCGCCCCCGCGTCGGGGTAGTTCCACAGGACGAACGCGGTCCAGCCATTGACGATGGCCTGGTGTACGGACAGGGAACCGATGCGCCAGCCGCTGTCGGGCAGCAGGATGGTGAACGACATGGTCAGCAAGGCGGCCAGGCCGGACATGATCCACAGGGTCTTGCCGGCGTCGGCGCGCCCGCAGAACTGCATGCTGCCAGCCAGAATGAAGACCTGGCCAACGCTGTAAGGGATATTGAAAAGCAGCGAAGCGAGGCGCCAGTCCGAGACCAGGCGCGGACCGTCGATCAGCGTGGCCAGGCCTACCAGGAGGCAGCCCAGGGCCCAGTAGCGCATCCCCGGGATCTGCCTGGCGAAGGCGGAAAGGGAGAAGAACATCGCGCTGGCAATCAGCGATGCAAGTCCCAGCACCGTCATCAGTGTCGGCTCGTCGATCGTCATATCTATCCTAAATTAATACAATATTGGTTAAGCGGGGCCGCGCAGCGACTGCTCGAAGCACGCCAGCGGCAAGGGCCGGCCAAACAGATAGCCCTGGAAGGCGTGGCATCCGGCCGCCTCGAGGCAGGCGCGCTGGGCGTCGGTCTCGACCCCTTCGGCGATCACGTCCATGCCCAGGCTTTGCCCGAGCGCGACGATGGTGCGCACGATCGCCACATCGTTGGCGTCGGTGAGCAGGTCGCGCACGAAGGACTGGTCGATCTTGAGCTGGTCGAGCGGCAGGCGCTTCAAATACGATAGCGACGAATAGCCGGTGCCGAAATCGTCCAGCGAAAAGCCGACCCCGGCGCGCTTCAGGGCGCTCATGGTGGCGATCATGGCGTCGGTGTTTTCCAGCAGCGAGCCCTCGGTCAGTTCCAGCTTGAGCAAATGCGGGTTGGCGCCGCTACGGTCGAGCGCGGCCAGCACCAGGTCAATGAACTCGGGCTGGTCGAACTGGCAGGCGCTGACGTTGACCGCCAGGCTCAGATTGCCCGCGAACGGATCGCCGGCCCAGGCGGCCAACTGCGCGCAGGCCGTTTCCAGCACCCATTGGCCGAGCGGCAGGATCAGGCCGCTGGCCTCGGCCAGCGGGATGAACTGCGCCGGCGAGACCATGCCGCGCACCGGATGCACCCAGCGCAGCAGCACTTCGGCCCCCGTGGGCCGGCCGGCGGCGTCAATCTGTACCTGGTAGTGCAGCTGAAACTGTTGTTCGGCGATCGCCTGGCGCAGGTCGGTCTCGAGGGCCACCCGGGCCGCCGCGGCGGCCTGCATGTCGGGGTCGAAGAAGCGCACCGTATTGCGCCCGGCCGCCTTGGCCTGGTACATGGCGGTGTCGGCGCGCTTGGCCAGTTCGTCGAGCGAGAGCTCCTCGCCCGAGAACAGGCTGATCCCCACGCTCGGGGTGCCTGCATACTGATAGCCGTCCAGGTCGAAGGGACGCGACAGCGCCGCGCGCAGCTTTTCGCCCACGGCTGCGGCATGCCGGCGCGCCTCGCCCGGGTCGCCCGGCAGGTCGCCGACCAGCACCACGAATTCGTCGCCGCCCAGGCGCGCCACGGTATCGGTCTCGCGCATGCAGTCGAGCAGGCGCCGTCCGACTGCCTTGAGCAGCAGGTCGCCCTTGTCATGCCCCTTGGTGTCGTTCAGGGTCTTGAAGTCGTCCAGGTCGATCAGCAGCACCGCGCCATGCCTGGCGTACGCCCTGCTCGACGCCATCACCGCGCACACCCGGTCGCGCAGCAGGCGCCGGTTGGGCAGCTCGGTCAGGCCGTCGTAATAGGCCAGACGCCGGATCTCGTCTTCGGACTTCTTGCGTTCGGTGATGTCCTGAATCGTGCACACCAGGGTCTGCACCTGCTCGGCGTCGATGCAGACCTTGCCGCGCGCATGCACCCAGCGCCGCTTGCCGTCGCTGCGGCGCACCAGCATCTGTTCGCTGTCGAAGGGCTGTTCGATCATCACGGCCGACTTCACATAGCGCTGCACGGCGATTCGTTCCTTGCGGCCGATGAAGCGCAACAGGTGTTTCAGGTCGCGCGGATAGCCCTCGCCGATGCCGACGATGGCGTCGAAAATGTCGGAGCTTTTCCAGCTGCCGTTGTGGAACGAGTAGGTCAGGCTGCCGATATCGGCGATTTCCTGCGCCTCGCGCAGCGACAACTGGCTTTGTTCGATGGCGTCCAGGTCGCGCGCCTGGCGCCGCCATGCCCGCCCCATCAGCAACAGGAAGCTGAACGCCAGCAGCGCGAAGGCCAGCGTCAGGCCGGTGATGACCCAGACCTGGCGCTGCCATTCAACCATGGCAATGGCATTGGCCTCGCCGACCCAGACATAAAAACCGTATTTGCTGCTGCGCTCATAGGAAAACGTGTGCGCCGCATCCGACAGCACCGAGCGCGCGGTGGCATAGGTGCCGCGCCGCGCATCGTTGCGCAGGGCAGCGCGCAGCTCGGGCGACAAGGCGGTGTCGCCCACCCGCAGCGGAAACGCGGCGCGCGTGCCCATGCGTCCGGCGATTGCCTCGAAGCCGGCGCTGCGCAGCACGATGCTGCCGCCGGAATCAAGATTGATCTTGGCCATGATGCGCTCGATCTGTTCGACGTCGAGCACACCGAGCATCACCCCGCCGAACGAGGCGTCGCTGTTGTCGATGCGGCGCGCGAACGACCAGACCCATTTGTGGGAGGTCCTGCTGATGGTGGGCGGGCTGACGTACAAGCCGACAGGCGGCGCGTCGCGCAGCGCGCTGAAGTAAGGGCGGTCGGCCACGTTGACGGCTGGCGCGTCGGGCGCCACGCCATACACCATGGCGCCGCTGGCGTCGGCGCCGCGCAGCGCTGGGGCGCCGGCCAGGCGCTGCTGCTGGCGGGCCAGGAAGCGGTCGATTTCTTCCCCGTCGGGGCGTGCGGCGCCGTTCTGGCGGGCGATTTCATCGCTCGACGCCTGCAGCGCGACATCGACCGCGTCGAGGATGCCGTCGAAGGTGAGCACCAGCGACTTGGCCAGGTTCTGGGTGGTCAGCGCAACCCGGGCTTCGGCCTGGGTCCGCAGGTAAATCAGGGTCAGCACCGAAGTCACGACGATCATCACGATCAGCATGACGATGCCCATGCAGATCAGGCTGCGGTCATACTTGAGGCGGGGACGCGCCGCGCTGCCGCCCATGGTCCATGGCTTGGGGACCGGGAATGCCGCAGGGATGTTCACGCCGCAAGTGGTTCTAACTGTGCCAGATCGTCGGCGGCGAGCAGCTTGTCGATGTCGACCAGGATGATCATCCGTTCGTCCAGCGCGCCCACGCCGACCATGTAGTCGGCGTTCACGGCCGCGCCCATCTCGGGCACCGGCTTGACCTGGCCTGCGGTCAAGGTGATCACGTCCGACACGCTGTCGACCACGACCCCGACCTGGGTCCCTTTCACGACGAGGATGATGACCACGGTGAACCGGTCATACACCGGCTCGCCCAGATTGAACTTGATGCGCAGGTCGATGATTGGCACGATCAGGCCGCGCAGGTTGACCACGCCCTTGATCGCCGCAGGCGCATTGGCCAGCGCCGTCACAGGGGTGTAGCCTCGCAGTTCCTGCACTTTCTGGATGTCGACGCCGTACTCTTCGTTGCCGAGCCGGAAACTGAGGAACTCGAGCGTGCCGCGCAGGACCGGGGCGCTATCGTTATTGGCTTGCATGTCTGCCTTTCGTTGCGGCGCCTCGAACGGCGCCATGCTGGTTGAACCGGAGCGGGTCGATCAGAAGCTTTCCCAGTCGCCACCGTTGGCGACGGCCAGGCGCGCCGGGCGCTGGGCCGGGGCGCTGCGCTGCGGCTTGGCGCGCAGCGCGACCGTATTGCTACGCTCGGCCTGGGCCGCGCGCGGCTGCTGCGCCTGCTGCTGGCTCGAGCCCGGCAACACGAAGATGCTGACGGTCGCCGCCAAGGTGGCTGCCTGTTCCTGCAAGCTGGCCGCCGCCGCGGCGGATTCCTCGACCAGCGCCGCGTTCTGCTGGGTCACTTCATCCATCTGCACCACGGCCTGGTTGATCTGCTCGATGCCGGCGCTTTGCTCTTCGCTGGCGGCGGCAATCTCGCTCATGATGTCCGACACCTGGCGCACCGAGACCATCACCTTCTGGATGGTGGCGCCGGCGTCATTGACCAGCTGGCCGCCCAGATCGACCTTGTCGACCGAGTCGTTAATCAGCTGCTTGATTTCCTTGGCGGCGTTGGCCGAGCGCTGGGCCAGACTGCGCACCTCGGTGGCAACGACCGCAAAGCCGCGGCCCTGTTCGCCGGCACGGGCCGCTTCAACGGCGGCGTTCAGCGCCAGGATATTGGTCTGGAAGGCGATACCGTCGATGACGCCGATGATTTCGCTGATCTTGCGCGAGCTTTCCTTGATCAAGCCCATGGTCTCGACCACCTTGCCTACCGCGGCGCCGCCCGCTTCGGCGTGGCCGGAAGCGGTCGTCACCAGCGCATTGGCGCTGCGGGCATTGTCGGCGTTCTGCTTGACGGTCGAGGTCAACTCCTCCATCGAGGACGCGGTCTCTTCCAGGCTGGCGGCCTGCTGTTCGGTACGCGACGACAGGTCCAGGTTGCCGGCCGCGATTTCGCTCGAGGCGATGGCGATGGTGTCGCTGCTGCTGCGCACTTCGCCGACGGTCTGCGTCAGCGCCGTGCTCATCTCCTTGAGGGCTTCGAGCAGGCGACCCAGTTCATTGGTCGAGTCGACATGGATGTCCTGCACCAGGTTGCCGGCGGCGATCTGGCCGGCGGCGGTGATGGCCACCTTGAGCGGAATCGTGATCGAGCGGATCAGCCAGGTGCCGACCGCAATGCCGAGCACAATGGCCAGGGCGATGGCGCTCAAGGACAGGATGCGGAACTCTTCGAAGTGTTGTTGCGAACTGAGGTACTCGGCCTTGCCCACGTTCAGCTGCAGTTCGATGAGGCCGCTCAAGGGGACCCGTGCTTGCGCATACAGCTTGTCGATCGCACCGTGCACCAGCTTGGTGGCGCCTGGCAGGTCGCTGGCGCGCAGGGCGGCCACGGCCGGGCGCACGCCGTCGGCGATGAAGGCGTTGCGCTTGACGTCCAGGTCGGCCGCCAGGGCTTTTTCCGCCGGCGTCATGTAAGTGGCGCTGTATTCGGCCCACACCTTGTCGCCTTCGGCGATGTCTTTGTCGATCTTGGTCATTTCGTCGGGTATCTTGGCCGGGTCGCCGGTCAGCGCCTTGGCCAGCATCAGCTGGTGGCGATTGGCCATGCGCACCACGCGGTCGAGCTGACCCACGGCCACCAGGCGGTCTTCATACACGGTCTTGAGCGAGGCGTTGACCGAGCTCAGTCCCATCATGCCGCCGGCGCCGATTGCCACGCAGCACAGCAGCAAGAATCCGATGATGGCGACCAGCCGCGATTTGATTGCAATATTCTTTAACATGATGTTCTCCTGGGTGGAACCGACTGATATGTAATGATTAATGGGGAGTTCTGGTGGATCCTGCGATTGCCATTGCGATTGCTTCAACTAAGATGTGGGACTTGACCGGCTTGCCGAGGAAGCCGCTGCAACCGAATTCGTAGGCCTTGCTGCGCGCAGCGGCGTCGTCGCGGCCGGTGACGAAAATGACGGGCACTGTCACGCCCTGCTCCTGCAAGAGCTGCTGCAAGTCCAGGCCCGACATGCCGTCCAGGTCGATATCGAGCAGCATGCAGTCGGCCAGTGACAGCACGCCGCTGGCGATCAGCAGTTCGGCCGAGACGAAGGTTTCGACGGTAAAGCCGTGGGCCCGCAGCAGCCGCGCAAAGGCGCGGTTGGTGGGGAGGTCGTTTTCGACCAGGGCAATGACAGGGCTGGAGGGTTTCATTGGTATTTTTTCGCAGCAACAGTTCCGATAGACGTACTGTAGGCTGCTGCGCCGCGCCTGTAACTGGTACCTTGGTACAGGTAAACGTACAAAAACCGGGGTCAGACGGGGACGCCAAGTCCACTTTTGCGCAAAAG
>JAZKCA010000098.1:0-39100 GCA_040388275.1 Pseudomonadota bacterium | reverse complement strand
TCCTCCCCTTTCATGGTCGGGGGCGAGGAAATCATCCTCATGAACGGTTAGCGGAGAAGCGCCCCGGTAAGGTCACGCTGCGAAAGCAGACCATTGACTACCAGCCGCCCGTAGAAATGACGGCGGCTGAAGTCGTTCGGGTGCGGAGCAAATTCAATGTCTCTCAGCCGGTTTTTGCACGCCGGTTCAGGACCGAGGCAAAGTCCATAGCGAATTGGGAGCAGGGACGGTCCAAACGGAATGCTCAGGCCGCGATACTGCTAAAGCTGGTTGATCGTCATCCCGAACTACTTGATGAGATAGCAACGGTTTGAAGCACGGTGAACAGACGGACACCTGCGCCTACCCGTGCATGGCGGAGCGATAACCCATGAAGCGATTTCCTTTCTTTGCAGCTTTTTTCGTCCCGATACTTGCCAATGCCGCGTTGCCAGGCACTGCAAGAACATGGGAGTTCATGCAGTCGGTCGGCGGCGTCGGTCTTGGCAAGCCAGTATTTGAAGGTGAAACTTGGAGTGTGCCTTTGTTGTGTGATGTCTCAGGACTGAAAAGTTTTACAGCAAAACCCACGATGCTCAACTCTGGACATATTTGGGCTAATACCAAAACCAGTGTTTCGCATCACGACATAGTAATTTCAATCGGGACTGGGAGAGCTGGGCTTGCCGGAAAAACGTCAGCTTACCAGTAACGGGCGCGTGATCGTAGAAATGGCAGACACTAAGCGTCCGTGTTGACCCTCAAGTTATATGCAAACCACAACCCTCGCCTACCAAAATTTCTTCGTCCATCTGGATCGGTCAAAGACACATGCGCGGCACTATCCCTGGGCCGGCTCCGCCCCGCGCAAGCGCTGGCTCACGGCCGCGTACACCTGCACGCACAGCGCGTGGCGCTTGCGGGCCTCCGAGCGGCGCTTGGCTTCCACCTTTTCAAATGCGGGATCGGCCAGCGGACGGCAGTCCAGCTCGAAGTCGCCGTCTGCCCGCGCGGCAGCGCCCAGCTCGAGCCATGACTGGTCGTAGTTGGCGCTGACCTTGCCTTGGCGCAGCGCGCTGTGGACCACCAGGTTGTGGTTGCCCACCATGTGGACATGGGAGCACCCAAGGTCGTGGCCGATCTGGCGCACCAGGCCGACCAGCAGGTTTTTCGGGCGCATGCCATGCAGGGCGCGCGTGCTCGCGCGCATCAGCTCGTTCGCTTCCGGGCCGCGGCCACCTTGCAGGCAGCCGATGTTGACTGCGTGCTCGCCCACTTCGCCAAAGAAGGAAAAGGCGACCGAGTACAGCACCACGGCGCCCTGACGCAGCTGCAGCACCAGTTCGCCTTCGCGTTCCATGGGCGCCACCGCGCGCAGGCAGACCGTATAGACGGTGCTGCATTTGCCTTCGAAGGCACACAGCTCGAGTGGCGCGCGCGCCGCCTGCAGCGAGAGCTGTTCCAGGCCACGCGAGATCACGAAGCTGTAATGCTGCTCGAGCGCGCGCAGGCGCCGCTCCGCGCACAGCGTGTTGGTCAGGTAGGGGCGGTAGACCTTGTGCACCAGTTGCGGGGCGCTATGGGCCATCTGGCCGAGGAAGGGGCTTGAGTTGAGCACGCCCAGCCAGCGCCGGGTCAGCCCGTTCTGCCAGCGTGCGCGCAGCGTCAGCTTGGCGCGCTCGCGCAGGCAGGCAAGTTGGCCGCGCTCGCGAGTGACGCCAGTTCCGAGAGTAACGGGCAGGCGAGCTGGGAGGCACAGCGGCAAGGTGCCCGCATCGAAGGGGTGTTGTATCACGACGTTGTCTCCGCTGCATGAAGTGATCCAGGGCCATGTTGGATGGACAGGCCAGGATGATGGTAACGAGCAGCGGGTGTAGGGCGGCAAGGTTCTCGGAGGGCGTGGATAGATCCGCGCCAGCGCTTCGCGCATTGTTGGGGCGAAAAGCGTATTTACTGTACACAGTAAATTATTTTTTAGCAAGAGAAATTGGTGATTTGAAAACTAAATGAAGAGCTGTGCAACTTCTGTTATGGGCAGAGAAAAAAGGCGTGCATTGATAGGGTGGTGTTTACGCGTCATAATCATTGTCGGATGACGTGGAATGGTATCCACTTCACGTTAGCCGCCTTTTTTCCTGACCCCGCCACAGCATGCAAATCCGAGAAGCCTCAACCGCAGACCTACAAACGATCGCAATGATTGTCAGCGAGTCGAACAAGGACGTCGCTGTCCAGTTCAATCTGAACAATGAGAACTGCCCAAAGCACCCTTCCTTTTGTACCGAGCACTGGGTTCAGGCTGATTTCGCGCGTGGAGAAACGTACTTCATCCTGGAAGAGAAATCCAAGCCCATTGCTTGCGTGGCGTACGAAGGCCCGCGTCCAGGACGCGCATACCTGAACCGCCTCTCTGTTCTGCCGGCGCACCGGAAACAAGGCGCTGGTGCGCGTCTGGTTCAGCACATCATCGAGCACGCGCGTGCGCGGTCAGTTGAATCCATCAGTATCGGGGTTATTGGAGAGCATACAGGTCTTCAGCGCTGGTATAGCGATCTGGGCTTCGAAGAAGGCGAAACAAAACGCTTTCCTCATTTGCCATTCTCCGTGACATATATGGCTTATGCATTACAAGGCGGCTAACCATTGCCGTCTCCGATGGCTTCCTAAAATGAACTTGTTCGCCATGTCGACGTGCGCGGTGCTAACGCTTGGACTGGCTTCGGTGTGCTCGGCCGCCGACCCGGTGGCTTCAAAGGATGCCGAGGAAAAAATCGCCGAGGTGGCAGTCAACGGCATCAAGGGCGCCGAGCTGAAACCCTACCGCATTATGTCGGCTGGCCTGGACGCATTCGACGAGTATCGCCGGCTCGCGCCTGCGGCAAAGCTGCAGTTCAGGCTGAGCAAGCGCGGAGAAGCGAATGAGTTCAACGGCCACTGGGACGACGTCACCATGCGCCTTGCCGGTAATGACACATCGATCCAGATCCCCATCGCGCACGATGGCACTTTCATCCTTCCGCGCAACCAGCAGGCCTTCGACGACGATGCCGATCTGGTTCTCAACCAGAAGAAATTGCTGATCCGCTTTTCGCCCGATGTGCGCACACCCGGCATCCCCGCCAATGCCAGGCGCCTTGGTGATTACCGGCTCGAGTGCCAGGTGATTGTCGGCATCGGCAAGAAGGAGCTCAACTTCGCCCAACGCATGGCGATCAACACCTTCATGATGGGAGGCGACTGGTGTTCAAGGGGCGCCGGCAAGTTCGGCTTCTCCTTGCCGGACAAAGTCGTCAGCGCCACGATTTTCCATGATGGAAAACGGTTGGCAGTGCCAGCGTCGGCCTATCAGGTTGTGCCGCCCATCCAGGACAGATCCATTCCCGACGATGCACTGATCGAATTTGAATTCTGGTCGGCCGCGAGCGTCGAGCGTAAAAAACAGTTCTTTTCTCAGTGGCCCGTCAACCTGAAAACCTCCGCAAATAAATGGGGTAGCGCCTTTCCTCTGCGCTTGAAAGAGAATTCCCGATACAGCACCGAGATTCCCCTCAAGCCTGGCAAGTGGGAATTTCACCTTGACTCAAAAGGTGGCGAGATCAGTCTGGGCACCAGCCATGCCGATACACCCGTCGTTCCAGGCGTCGACCACGCCGTGCAGTGGCACTGGAAGAACCTGACCTTGAATATCGAGCAGGCCGGCTTGTATGAGCTCTCGCTGAACGTGCAGGATCCGGATCGTCCGGTCGTCCACGTGAGGCGCACTGATGTCGCCTTTTCTGCACCCTGAACCGCGCTTCAGGCAGTTGGTCGCAATGGCCGCAGTACCGGCACACTCACTTGCTAAAGTGCGATCATCGGCGCAATGGCGTCTTCACGACCTGAAAAGCCCATGAAATTAATCAGCACTGTCGCTTCCTGCATCTTGATTTTCAGTGCATGCGCCCACGCTGCCGAGCCAGCCGAGGGCGACGAAAAGATCGCCGAAGTTGCCATGTCCGCAGGCCTGGATGCGTTCGATGAGTATCGCCAGCTCGCGCCAAATGCCAACCTGAAATTCAACTTGATCAAGCACGGTGACGAGCCAGGGAAAAAGCCAAACTGGGATGGGGTGCGTCTGCGCCTTGCCGGCAACGAGATCTCCATTCCTGTTCCCATTGAAGCGAATGGCACGTTCATTCTGCCGCGCAGCAAAGAGGCCTACGATGACGACGCCGATGTGCTGGTCAACCTCAAAAAATCACAGGTGCATTTTTGGCTTGAAGTGCGTACGCCCGGCATACCGCCGAATGCACGGCGCCTGGGCGATATTCGCCTGGAGTGCAAAGTGATCATGGCGATCGCCAGGAAAGAACTTAGCTTCGCGCAGCGCGCGCTTGGAAATGCCGCGTTCCGGACCACTGACTGGTGTTCCGCGCCGCGCGCCAGCATCGGGACGCAGCTGCCCGACTGGTCGATCAACACTACTGTGTCGTTTGGCGGGCAGCGCAAAGTCCTCCCGTCGCACCGCGCCTCGTTTGCCGCCCCGATCCAGGATAAATCCCTGCCCGACGATGCCTTGATCGAGTTCGAATTTTGGGGCAGCGCCACAGCGGAACGCAAACAGCAATTCCTGGCGCAGTGGCCGCTCTTCGTCAATACCTCAATGAACAAGTGGGGCGCAGGAAGCAAGCTGATTGCGAACGAGAAGGGGATCTACAGCGCCGAAATGCAGCTCAAGCCGGGAAGCTGGCAATTCAATATCGAGTCAGCGGGACGTGAAGTGAATGTCGGCGCGCTCCAGAAAAATATCGTGCTGCCGTTCGGCGCGGACCACGCCATGCAGTGGCAAGGGAGCAAGCTGAGCTTCAAGGTCGAACAAGCCGGCGCCTACGATTTCGCCCTGAACCTGCAAGACCCCGACCATCCGGTCATCAACCTGAAGCGCGTGGAGAGCAAATGATTGAGTGCAATCGCACAATGGAACAAGCCAGGCGCGATTTCGCCGCAGGCCGTTTGACAGGAGCGTTGTTTGTGCGCGTGCCCATGAGCCGTTCCGATTGGACCGTGCGCCTGATCGGCAGCAAGGGTGATGCGGGCACCCTGCTCGAAGTGAAAGACCTCGAGCCCCACATATTTTCGAGCCTGGACAGGGCGGTCCAGGCGCTGGAACAAATCGGATTCTCGTTCAATCAGCTCAAGGTGCAAAACTAGGCGTGGAAGGGACAGCCGGCCGGCGCACTCTGCGCTGGCGGGATCCCCACCGCCAGCGCCTCCCGCTTGTCCAGAATTAACCGCATGCCGCCTTCGGGCCGCATCGTCACCTGCATGCGCATGCCGGGCTGCCGCTGGCCGGGAGCAGGCCGCAGCACACGGCGCTGCAGCAGCATCGCCAGGATCATGGTCATCTCCATCGTCGCAAAGCTGTTGCCGATGCAAACTCGGGGACCAGTGCCGAACGGGAAGTAGGCGCCGCGCGGAATGCGCTTGCTCGCTTCAGGCGCAAAGCGTTCCGGGTCGAAGCGGTCGGGGTCGGGAAACCAGCGCGCATCGCGTTGTGGAATCGTGGACAGGATCGACACCAGCGCCCCGCTCGGCACCATCCATTCTCCGATCTGCACGTCTTCTACCGCGCGGCGCATGAAGACCCCGGTGGCGGGCGAATACAGGCGCAAGGTTTCCTTGATCACTTGACCCACGAACGGCAGTTGGGCGAGATCGGCAAAGCCAGGCGTGCGCCCTTGCAGTACCTGGTCGACCTCGTGCGCCGCACGCTGCGCAATGTCGGGATGCGAGGCGAGCACCCAGCCCGCCCAGGTCAGTCCGGACGCCGTTGTTTCGTGGCCGGCCAGGAAGGCTGTCATCAACTGGTCGCGCACCTGCTGGTCCGATAGCAGGCTGGCGTCGCCTTCGCTGTCGGTGGCCGTGAGCAGCATGCCGAGCAGGTCGTCATGCACCTGCCCGCTGTTCCTGCGCGCCTTGATATGCGACCAGATCAAGTCGTCGAGCAGCTTCATCGCCTTGCGCTTGGCCCGCTTGGACGGCAGCGGCAGCCAGTCGGGCAGGGACGCGGGGTAGAACATTTCTTCGTAAGCCGTGCGGCTCAGCAGGCTCACTGCTTTCTCGATGTCGGCCGTATCGGACGGCGGGGCGGCGCTGAACATGGTGCTCAGGATCACGTCCATGGCCAGCATGTTCATCGCGTGTTCGAAGTCAATTGCTTCGTTGGCCGAGCAAGGCAACTGGTCGAGCACCCGGCTGGCCGATTCACCCATCTGGCGCGCGTAGCCGTCGTAGCGCTTCGGGCTAAAGCCAGGCTGCAAGGTGCGGCGCTGCTTGCGCCAGGTGTCGCCTTCGGTAATGAGCACGCTCTGCCCATGTAGCTCGCTCAGCACGCGCATGTGGCGCTGGTAGCGGATGAAGGAACTGGCTTTGTCGACCAGCACTTCGCGTATCTGGTCCGGATGCATGAAGCTGTAGGTGTCGCGGCCCGCCACCAGGATGTACACCGTGTCGCCGTGTGCCTGCTGGGCCTTGTGCCAGAAGCCAAGGTAGTCGCGCTGCATCTGGCGCAGCAAGCCCAGTCCAAAGTAAGGGCTGTGCGGTCCTGGCGGGCGGGCAATGCTCATTGGGACTCCACGTGACGTTTGTGCTGGCCCCATGAGTATGCGCGTGGCGCACCGTTCGCGCCACCGCCCACATTGAAAACGGCCTCGAAAGAGGCCGTCGTTCATGCAATCTTAATATTGGCGCCGGTTGGCGACTTTATCCCATACCCGCAGGAACCACGACGCCGGCCACGACACGCGCTTTTCTTCAGGCTCGGAGGTGTCGAACTCTTCGTTCTCGGCCCAGGCCGTCACCGGCGGCGGCGCCACGGCGAACGGCCCGCTGATCGGCAGGGTCACGCCCAGTTCGGGCAATTCTTTTTCCACTGTGCAGTCGCAGCCAATCAAGTCCAGCGTGCGGGCGAAGCGCTGGGCAGTCACATGGTCGAGCCGGCGCTTGAGCACGGCGCGCGGCGTGGCCAGCAGCTCCTGTACTTCTCCCGGCTCACGCTTGAGCAAGGGCACCAGTTTGGCGACCATGGCGTCGTGGTCCACGTTCTTTTGGATATTGCCAATGGTGACGCTGAAGGTCGCTGGCCGATGCACCTTGGACGCCTGTTCGTCGATCACGGTCAGCGCCAGCGCGCCGGCCCGGCGCAGCAGGAAAGGGATCACTTCGACGTTGCGTGCCACGATGCTGATAACGCCGATGTCGCCCGTGAAGCAATCCATCAGCGGCGCATCGCCCCACGGACAGGCAGCGCCGTCTTCATCGTTGTCATAAAAACCACTGGATGCACATGGGAAACGTTCCGTAATTGCGTCGTGAAACTGGATCAGCCGCGGCGCGGGCAGCAATCCTTTCGATTCACGCAGCAGCGTATCCGCAAAGCCATAGGCATCATGGTTGTACGGTGGCACGGCTGGCACGACAATTTTCAGAAAATATCTCATTTGCAATGAATGTTAATTCAGGGTAAGCATATTGTAAGGCATTTGTTTGTACGCACGTCCAATTTCCTGCCCCTGTGTGGTTTTGGCAGTGTTACCATTTCCCTTGTGGGGACGTATTGACAAGCATACATCCAGATCAGCTGGGAGACACCTTGAAGCGCACTCTTTGGGCCTTCGTATTTTTGTTGCCGTCGCTCAGCGCACAGGCGACCGGCGAGCTGTTGATGATCGCCCCCCTCAATCATGCGATGCCCATGGCGCAGTTCGACAACGACAAGCTCACCGGCGGCATCCTCAAGGATCTGGGCGAGGCCATTGCGCGCCGTATGGGCCGCAGTGCCGCCTTTATCAGTGTAGCAGCCGATCAAGTCTCCGCCACCCTCGCGCACGGAAAGGCCGATGGCATCTGCTACGTGCGGCCGTTCTGGATCGACGGCAGCTTCAACTGGAGCCGCCCGCTGATCCCGGATGCCGAACTGGTGGCCTCCCTGCCCAGCGCCCCCGTCGTGCGTTCGCTGCTCGACCTGCGCGACCGTCCGGTAGGCACCGTCAAGACCTACCGTTACCCGCGCGTGGAGCAGGTGCTGGGCCTGCGCTTCCAGCGCCACGACTCGCTGACCATGGAAGAGAACCTGCGCAAAATAATGCAAGGCACGGTGGATTACACGGTGCTGGCCCAGTCGACCCTGGCCTACCATCGCAAGCTCGACAAGGGCATCAAGCTGCGCGCCGACCTGGTGTACGCCTCGTTCACGGCCCAATGCGCATTCTCCAGGCGTGCCGATCCGTACTTCGGCGAAGTCAACAAGGCTATCAACAGCCTCATCGACGACGGCAGCGTCGACGCCATCCTGTCCCACTATCGCTGACGCGTTGTAGATTTACTACATTGGAAGCGCTACGGTGTACAATTGTCGGGAAGTTTTTTGCCGTCCACGACACATCACAACGCCATGACAATCGACCTGACCGCCCCCGCCAATCTGCTGCGCCGCCGCCAGGTACTCAAGGGTGCGCTGGCCGGGGCCTTGCCCTTGGCGCTGCCGTCGCTGGCGTTCGGGGCGAACGGGCCGCTGATCGTGGGAGGCCTGCCGGTCACCTGCAATTTGACCTTGCCGGTCGCTTGCGCCGCCAAGGCCGGCAGCAACGCGCGCGCCGGCAATACCCAGCAAGGCTTCGAATACAGCAAGTACAGCGGCTGGCCCGAAATCAAGGAATCCTTGATGACAGGCAGCATCCAGGCCGCCTACATGCTGGCGCCGCTGGTGATGGACCTGAGCGACAAGCGCATCCCGCTCAAGATCGTCTCGCTTGGCCACCGTTCCGGCGCCGTCATCATGGTACGCACCGATTCGGCCAACAAGAGTTTCAAGGACCTCAAGGGCAAGCGGATTGCCATCCCGAGCCGCTTCGCCGTCGATTTCCTCTTCCTGCGCAAGATGCTCGCACGCGAAGGCATGAGTCCGAAGGACGTGCAGATCGTCGAGATGCCGCCGCCCGACATGCCGGCCGCGCTGTACGCGAAAGCAGTCGACGCCTATTGCACGGGCGAGCCGTTTGGCGCGGCCGCCCAGCGCGCCGGCTATGCGCGTCCGCTGTCGATGACGCGCGAACATTGGCGCAACTACATCTGCTGCGTGCTGACGGTGCGCGAAGAACTGATCCGCGACAATCGCCCGCTGGTGCAGGAACTGGTCAATCACGTGCAGGCCGCCGGAACCTGGCTCGACGCCGCGCCCGCGAACCGCAGCAAGGCGGTCGCGGTGGCATCGGGGCGCAAGTTCTTCAACCAGGATCCGAACATCCTCAAGTTTGTCATGGAAAACCCGGCCGACCGCGTCACCTACGGCGACCTGCGCATGATCCGCGCCGAATTCGACGAGTTGATGAAGCTGTCGATCGAGGCCGGCACGCTCAAGCGCCCGGTCGCCTACGAATCCTATGTCGACGAGAGCTTCGTCAAGAACATCAAGCCGGTTTCGATCGCGCTGTAACCGGGTTGCCCATGACGCGTCTTCTGTCTCTGTTGTTTGCGCTGCTCCTGCTTGCCCCCGCCGCCGGCGCCGCGCCTTCCGCCTTCAAGGCCGGTGTGTTCGATCCGCCGCGCGCCGCACCCGAGATCGTGCTGCCTGCGTCAAACGGTGGCGAATTCAAGCTGAGCCGCTACCGCGGCAAGGTGGTCGTGCTCGAATTCGGCTACACCCATTGCGCCGACGTATGCCCGGTGTCGCTGGCCACGCTGACCCAGGCGCGCCAGAAGCTTGGGGCCGCCGCCGCCGACGTGCAGGTCGTGTTCATTACGGTCGACCCGGCGCGCGACAACGCCGCGCGGCTGCGCACCTACCTGGCACCGTTCGACCCAGGCTTCATCGGCGTGACCGGCACCCGCCAGCAGATCGAGGCGCTGCTCAAATCGTACGGCATCACCGCGACCAAGCGCATGGTCGATGGCAGCAAGACCGACTACACGATGCACCACTCGTCCTACCTGTACTTCATCGACCGCCAGGGCATGCAGCGCGCGATGATGCCTTTCGGGCGCGGGGCCGACGACTACGTGCACGACCTGCAGCTGCTGCTCAAGCCTTGATGGACCGCTTGCGCCGCCACTGGCTGCTCTCCCTGATGCTTGCCCTCGGCCTTGGCACGCTGGTCTGGGCCGCGCTCGCGCCTATCCACACCAGCAGCCGCGACAAGCTATTTGAAATTCCCAAGGGCACCTGGGCGCGCCGCATGGCGGGCGACAAGATCGAGATCCTGCCATCCACGGTGCGCCTGACCCTGGGCCTGCGCGACGTCCTGCTGCTGCGCAACCGCGACACCGTGCCGCAGATTTTCGGGCCGGTGCTGATCATGCCGGGACAGGAATTTCGCCTGCCGTTTGAAAGCGTGTCGGAAAACCAGTTCGCCTGCAGCGCGCACGCCAGCGGCCAGATGACGGTGATCGTGGAGCCCATGCCCAATCCCGGCCTGGCGCGCGTACGCTGGCGATGGCGCGAATTTCTTCATGCCTATCGTACCTACTAGGACCACATGCAAAGACTAAAGAACGCACTTCCGTCGATGGTGCTGATGGCACTGCTAATCGCCCTGTGGTGGGTGATCGTGCTGCAGACCGAAAGCCTGTTTTTCCCGACGCCGCTGCAAGTAGTCACCGGCACCCTGGAACTGGCCGCAGACGGCACCTTGTGGGAGCATATCGGCGCCTCGCTGTTCCGGGTTGGTACCGGTTTCCTGATCGCGGTGCTGGTGGCCATACCTACCGGTCTGTGGATGGGACGGGTCGACGCCGTGTACCGCACGCTCAATCCGCTGTTCCAGATCATGCGGCCGATTTCGCCGATCGCCTGGATTCCGCTGGCCATACTGTGGTTCGGCATGAATGAAGTCTCGCCGATCTTCCTGATTTTTATCGCCGCCGTGTTTCCGATGATCGTGCAGACCGCGTCGGGCGTGCACACCATCGAGCGGCGCTACCTGCATGCAGCCGAAAACTTCGGCGTTTCGCGCGCCACCTTGTTCCGCCGCGTCATCGTTCCCGCCGTCCTGCCCGAGATTGTGGTCGGCATGCGCATCGGCCTGGGCGTGGCCTGGCTGGTGGTGGTGGCGGCGGAAATGATCGCGCTGCGCTCCGGCCTCGGCTACCTGATCATCGATTCGCGCAATGCCGGCAACCGCTACGACCTGGTGGTGGCGGCAATGATCATTATTGGATTAATTGGTCTCATGCTCGACGGCCTGATGCGCCTGCTCGAAGGACTCAAATCGGTAAGGTGGCGTTATGGACGGTAAGATTGTCGTCAACAAAATCAAGAAGCACTTCGGCAGCGGCGCGGCATCGCTTCCCGTGGTGGGCGGGGTGGGTCTGTCGATCGCCGACGGCGAATTCGTCGCCATTGTGGGGCCTTCCGGCTGCGGCAAATCGACGCTGATGAAAATCATTTCCGGCTTCGAGCAGCCGGACGAGGGTGAAGTCCTGATCGACGGCGTGCGCGCCCATCGTCCAAGTCCGAAGGGCATCGTGATCTCGCAGCATGGTTCGGTGTTCCCGTGGCTCACGGTGCAGGAAAACCTGATGTTCGGCCTGAACGGCAATGGGCACGGCGACAAGGCAGCGCTGGCCGATCACTATGCGGCCATGGTCGGCCTGAAAGGGTTCGAGAGCAGCTATCCGCGCGAATTGTCCGGCGGTATGCTCAAGCGCGTGGAGCTGGCGCGCGCGCTGGTGGTCAAGCCCGAAATCCTGTACATGGATGAACCGTTTTCCGCGCTCGACGCCTTGATGAACCTGCGCATGCGCACCGAGTTGCTGCGCATCCTGGCCGAGGAGCGCCACACGGTGCTGCTCATTACGCACGATGTGGAAGAGGCGATTTACCTGGCCGACCGCGTCATGGTGCTGTCGCCGCGCCCGACCACGATACAGGCCACGTTCGAAGTCGGGCAGGCGCATCCGCGCAAGTTGTCGAGTCCCGAACTGCAGCAGCTCAAGGAAGCGATCCTGGTCGAACTTGGCATGTGAGAATCGTGCTCGTATCGGAGCGGGGATTCTGTCATCATGGGGCATGGCGACGCTGACATTCCCTCTGTTCCCGCTTGGAACGGTCCTGTTTCCGGACGGCGTGCTGCCGCTCCAGATCTTTGAAGTGCGCTACCTCGACATGATCAGCCGTTGCATTTCCGACGGCATGCCGTTCGGCGTGGTCTTGCTCACGCAGGGCGGCGAGGTCCGCACCCCCGAAGGACAAGAGCGCTTCCTGCAATCGGGCACGCTCGCTTCGGTGCAAGAGACGGCGGCGTCCGCACCGGGCCTGCTCCATGTCATTTGCCGCGGCGGCGCGAGGTTCAAGATTCTCACAAGCGAGCGTCGCACCAACGGCCTGTGGATGGCCGAAACCGAACTGGTGGACGACGACCGCGCCATTCCCATCCCCTCCGAACTGCAAGGCGCCGCCGACGCGCTCGACAAGGTGCTCGGGTCGCTGCACGAGGTGCCCGAGCAGCGCTGGCCGGTGCTGCCCCCGTTCAGGCTGGACGACTGCGGCTGGGTCGCCAACCGCTGGTGCGATCTGCTGCCTTTGCCCAATCATCAAAAGCACAGCATGCTCATGCTGGACAACCCGGTGATCCGTCTGGAGCTGATGCACGACGTGCTCGATGAGCATGGCCTGATCACTTCCTGAGCGCGCCCATCGCATCATTGATATACAGCGCTCAATTTACGCGCCATACTACCCAATCGAAAAAAATTGGGCTAAGGAATGACCGAGTTACTTGTTCGCCGACGGAGTGCCTTCCAGGACGTCGCACGCAATTATGCGATTCTGATCGATGGTACCGAGGCCGGGACTATCGCGAATGATACCGAAGCGCGGATCGCGCTAACACCCGGCGTGCATATAGTCCAACTGAAAATCGACTGGTGCTGGTCCAATGCGGTGGAGATAAGCGTCGCAGATGGCGGCGTGGCCGTCATTGATTGCGGTGCTAACGGCAATCCCTTTCTTGCGATACTGTATATCACGATCTGGCGGCATAAATACCTTTGGCTAAAGGTTGCCAAGCCATGAATTTTCGCGCTTGCCAGAGCTGCATGTGACCAGACTGAATTATCTTCGCACGGCCCTGTTGCTGCCGTTCTTGCGCTTCTATAGCTTGATTGTCGGCTATGGCTATGTCCTGTTCGCGTCGGCAGTGTACGTGTTGCTCTTGAAGGCGGGCGCGATTAAAGGTGAATCGGCCCGCTTCTGTCTCGATGAACTCGACTCATCCATCCGTTAGAGCATGACTGACCGTTCCGATCAATAGAAAGCGAGCCGGTAATGCAGGAATACCGTTTCAACGTGTTTGGCACCCTGATTGCAGTAGCCGGTGTGGCTGGCGTATGGCAGGCGTTTTACCTGGGCACCGAGGGTAAGCGCAGGCCGGCGGATTTCATCGTGCCAGGCGATGTGGCGAGCGAGGAAATCGGTGAATACCTTGCCGACCTTTTTCATGAAAATGCTACGCCGCGTAACAATTGCGTGGAGCAGCTGCCCTCGTAAAAAAAAGCGCGATGCAGACGGGAGAGTCGGCACCGCGCGAAAAACTTCCCGCCAAATTTCAATTCAAACTTATTGTCCGGTCGAGCCCTTGGTGCCGCTGCTGCCGCTGGCCGAACCGTTCGCCTCGACGCCAACCGATTTATCCACCTCGATCGACCGGACGGCGTCGCCTGCCTGGCGCGCACCGCCCACCGCAGCGCGCTTGCTGCCTTGCGCCGTACTGCGCGCATTGGCCGCGCTCGACTGCGCATAGCTGCGGGTGTTGGCCGCCTGGGTGCGGGCGCCATCGGCGACAGGTTGTCCGGCCGCGCGTGCGCCATCAACCGTGCTGCCCACGGCACTGCGGGCGTTGCCCACAGCATTCGTGTTCATACTGCCACCCATGCTGCCCGAGGCCGAGCCGGAATTGTCCGCGCTTGCCTGGCCGTCCGCCGTTCCAGCGCCGCTGTTTGCCGAGCCTGCGATCGCTTTCGTCACGCCCAGGCTGCCTGCTCCGTTACCACTGGCCTGGCCATCGGCCGACCCGGTGATTGATTTGGTGATGCCCAGGCCGCCCGTCGACGGGGAGGGCGCGACGTTGCTCGCAAGGCTGCCGGAACCGTTCCCGTTGGCGTTGCCGTTGCCGCCAACCTCTGCCGACCGGCGCTGCGGCGCACGCTCGACCACGCGGCCAGTGGAACGCACGTCGTTGATCAGGGAACCACGCCCGCCCATGGCACCCATGCCGCTCATGCCGCCGATGCTGCCGCCGCCGCCGCCGCCGATCATGCCGCCGACGGCGCCGCCGAGCAGTTGGGCCTGGGCCGATGCCGCGACGCCGAGTGCGAAGATGATGGTGATGTGCTTGACGATTTGTTTGGTTTTCATGCTGTTCTCCTTGAAGTGGTGCAGCCTGTCTGCATCCGATACAAGTAGAACGCCTGAGCTCGCCGGTTTATTCCATCCAATCCAAAAATAATTAAAAATAATTATTTCAGGCGAGCGGGATCGGTCCGGAAGTCCTGGCCAACAATGCCGAGCCCGGTGTCGTTGCTGACCGTGCCAGCCTCGCTGCGGGTCGCCTGTTTGGCCAGTGCGGCGAGCGCCGCCGCGGCTCCCGCCTTGTCAGGCTGAGCCAGGTCGGCGGCCAGCATGGCAGCGACGATGGGCGCGGCGAACGAGGTGCCGCGCACCTGGCGAAAGGCGGGCGCGCCGACGGCTGCGCTGACCATATTGTTTCCGGGTGCGGCGAACATGACCTGTGGGCCGCGCGCCGCTTCAGGCAGCACGCGGCCGCGCTTGTCGACCGCGCTCACGCCGACCACGCCGGGATAGCTGGCCGGGTACAAGGGCGGCGCTGCGGGGCCGTCATTGCCGACCGCCGCAACCAGCAGGTGGCCGCGCCGGACCATCGCCCCCACCACCCGTTCCAGGGTCGCGTTGGGCGGGCCGACCACGCTCAGGTTGATGACGGCCACCTTTTCGCGCGCCAGCCAGGCCAGCGCGCCTGCAATCCGTTCGGCCGAGCCGCCCGTGCCGCTGTCGCAATAGATATCGGCCGCAAACAGGCTCGCACGCGGAGTTACCCCGCGAAATTCGTTCGACTGGCCGACCATCAATGCCGCCACGGCCGTTCCATGAAGGTCGGGATGGACTTTGTCGGCACAACCCCAGCGCCGGATGTTGGTGTCGCGGAACACCTCGTGGCCGGCATCGACACCGCTATCGACCAGGCCGACGCTGAGCTTGCGCTGCAACCGGCTTTGCCGCGCCGGCGCATCGCTCGCCGCACCGGCAGCGCCACTGCCGGTATAGATATGGTTGAAGTCATACGTGCCATCCGGATCGAGCGCGCGCAGCTGCTCGAGCAGGGCGGCCGTGTCGGCATGCGGGGGCACGCGCAGCACCAGCATGACCTCGTCGAGGCCTTCCAGGCGCGTCTCGCGCAGCACGCTCAGACCTGCGGCAGTGGCCGCCGCCAGTCCGACCGGGCTGGGCGACCAGGCAAGAATTTCACGCCGTACCGCGGGTGCGCCGCGCGGATCGGCCTCGAGCACGTCGCGGTGCCGGCGCAGCAACTGGCCGACCAGTTCGAGCCGCACGTCGCGCACGATGGGCAGCTCGCGCAGCGATCCCAGGCGGCTGCCCGGATCGCCGCCAAGCGCGCCCATCGGCTGCGGAACCGGTAAATTGATTGTGGGAAGGCGCAACTGGGCGTGAGCTGTGCCAACGCTTGTGATGAGTGTAAGTGCTAACACTGCCGACATCAGCCGGTGCGCACGGATTGGGCTTATTGGCTTCATTGGGCTGATGATAGTATAGAGATTGGTAACCATGATGAATATAACGAACGGGACAGGGATTAAAATCCCTCCGTCCGACGTTTACCTGCTATCTATGACTTTTAACGCCGCGACCATCCATTCCGACATTGCCGCATTGTTGCCGCGACTGCGCAGGTTTGCCCGCTCCATCACCTATAACCGGGAAGATGGGGACGACCTGGTGCAGGTGGCGCTGGTGCGCGCGTTAAGCCGAAGTGAACAATGGGAAGCAGGAACGCGTCTCGATAGCTGGATATTTCGCATCATGAAAAATGCATGGATCGACGAAGTACGCAGCCGGATCCGGCGCGACCAGCTGTTCGCGCCAGAAGAAGCGGGCGAGCACGTGGGCGACAACGCCGCCGAGGCGCAGCAGCAGCGCATGGCAATCCAGAAAGCCATCAGCATGCTGTCGGACGACCATCGCATCGTGATCGCCCTGGTGCTGGTCGACGGCATGCCTTACAAAGAGGCTGCCGACGTGCTTGAAATTCCCATGGGTACCCTGACCAGCCGCCTGGCGCGGGCGCGCGAAGCGCTGCAGGGATTGTTGTCAGATCAAGCGAGGACCGTAGCATGAGCATTTCCGATGAAACCCTGATGGCCTACGCCGACGGCGAACTCGACGAGGCCACCCGGCGCGTGGTCGAACAGGCCGTGCGCCAGGACCCGGCCTTGGCCGAGAAGGTCCGCAAGCACAAGGCGCTGCGCTCGAACGTGTTCAACGCATTTGCCTCCACGCTCGACGAGGAGGTGCCGCAGCGCCTGCACGCGGCCGCGCGCTCGGGCAAGGTGGTGCATCTCGACAGCGTGCGCCAGTTGCGCACACCGCCGCCACCGCCGCCGCAAGTGGAAAAGCAGGGCTGGTCGTGGCCGGAATGGGGCGCGCTGGCCGCGACCCTGGTGGTGGGCGTTCTGGCGGGCAGCTTCGGCATGAAAAGTTTTAACGGCGAGGGCCAAATGGCCGGCTTTGACAATAACGCCGGCGTTCTCACGGCGCAGGGCCGTCTGGCGCAGGCCTTGTCCGAGCAGCTGGCCAGTGGCGCGGCTGCCGACCCCGGCGTCAAGGTGGGGATCAGCTTCGTGTCGAAGGAAGGTACTTACTGCCGCAGCTTCATGCTGCCGTCGACGGCGGGTCTGGCCTGCCGCAGCGGCTCGGAGTGGCGTATTCCGGTGCTGACCAATGGCGCCATGGGGTCCAGCGCCGAGTACCGCCAGGCCGGCAGCGCCTTGCCGGCGGCGGTGCTTGAAGCGATTGATGAGCGCATCGTCGGCCAGGCGCTCGACGCGAACGCCGAGCTGGCCGCGCTGAAGCAGGGCTGGAAGCGTTAGCTTGCCGCCAACCGTGCTTTGCCCAGCCTGGTGCCGAGCAAGACTGCACCAGCGGTCAGCGCAGCCATGCCGGCGGTAATGGCCAGCGAATGCGCGGAGCTGCCAAACACCAGTCCGAACGTGACCGAAATGGCAGCCAAAATAAAGCCAAGGCGGTAGTCGCTGCGGCGAGACATGCGTGCGCACACGAAGCCGCCCAGGACGGAAGTCCCCACACCGAATGCCATGCAGGTTATCCAAAACCAGGAGCCCTCGGCAGTGTCCTTGAGCGAGGTCATGGCCTGCTCTGCGCTCAAACCCTGCCCGACCAGCATGATGCCGTACACGATGCCCACCACCATTCCGACCACAAGCGAACCGCCGATATCGACGGCGGCTCCGCACAGTACCGCCTTGACCGGGCTGCTCGGCGGCGCCAGGGGGGCATTCTTCAAATCCGCGTTGGGCGCGATGTAAGGGCTGGACGACATAGGCGGTTCTCGATTCAGGTTATGGTGGTTATTCGTCGGCCAGATGCGCGCAATTGCGCCCATCCTGCTTGGCCTGGTACAGGGCGCGGTCCGATTTTTCAATCAGGGTGGTCCAGCTGTATGCTTCATCCGGCATGGCCGTGGCCACCCCGATGCTGATGGTCACCACGCCATGCGGCGACTTGGCATGCGGCAGCGCCAGGCGCGCCAGCTCGTCGCAGATGCCGCGCGCGATCGCCATCGCATGCTGCGCATCGGTGGCCGGCGCCAGCAGCGCGAACTCTTCGCCGCCATAGCGCGCCACCAGGTCGCTGGTGCGCCTGCCGTGCGCGGCGATCAGGTCGGCCACGGTGCGCAGGCACTGGTCGCCGGCCTGGTGTCCGTAGTGGTCGTTGTAGGCCTTGAAGTGATCGACGTCGAGCATCGCCAGCGCCAGCGGGTAGCCGTTGCGCGCGGCGCGCCGCCATTCGCTCTCGAGCGCGGCGTCAAAGCCGCGCCGGTTGTTGATGCCGGTCAGCCCGTCCGTGGACGACAGCGCGGCCAGCTTGGCGTTGCTGTCTTCCAGTTCGTGGGTACGCGCGGCCACCATCGCTTCGAGCTGGATCTGGCGCCGGGTCAGCTGCTGGACGCGGGCGCGGTAGGCGCTGGTCAGCAGGCTCAGACACAGCAGCACCACCAGCAGGCGGAACCACCAGGTCTTGTACCAGGGCGGCAGGATGTCGATGATCAGGCTGGTCGCCTGGTCGTTCCACAAGCCCTGGTTGTTGGCTGCCTTGACCCAGAAAGTGTAGGTGCCCGGATCGAGGTTGGTATAGGTCGCGCTGCGCCGCGTGGCGTCGGTGTAGACCCAGTCGCGGTCGAAGCCGGCCAGGCGGTAGGCGTAAGTGTTGCGGCTCGGATCGGTGTAATGCAGCGCGGCGAATTCGATCGTGAACACCGATTCCTGCACCGACAGGGTGAGCATGGAGGGCGCCGTCACGCCGCCGTCGAGCTTGATGCCCGGCTCGCGCTTGCCGTTCTTGAGCGAATGGTTGAACACGCCGATATCGGTGAAGGCCACTTGCGGCGCCACGGACGCGCTGCGCACCAGGTCCGGGGTGACGCCGGTCATGCCCTTGACGCCGCCGAAGTACAGCTTGCCGTCGTCGCCCGCGTGGGCGGTGCCGGCCGAAAATCCTTCCGAGATGCCGTCGGCGGTGGTGAAGCGCGCCGCCATGCCGGTGACCGGATCCATGCGCAGCAGCCCGCCCGAGGTGCTCATCCATAACTGGCCGGCCTTGTCGCTGCGTATGGCCAGGATCTTGAGCGCGCCCACGCTATCCTTGCCGTTAAAGGCGCGGAAGGTGATGCCGCCATCGGCGCCGGTAATGATCTGGTTCACGCCCTTGGCGGTGCCGACCCACTGGCGCCCCTGCGGATCCTGGTACAGCGAAGAGACATTGTCGTCGGCCAGCGAGAGCGGGTCCTTGGCGTCGTGGCGCAGGTGGCGGAATTTGCCGCTCGCGGTGTCGAGGACGTCGAGCCCGCCGCCGCTCCATTCCGAACCCATCCATACGCGCCCAAACTTGTCTTCGAGGATCACGGTGGTGCTGTTGACGCTGCGGCTGTCCGGCTTGTCGGGGCTGCTGAAGTAATTGGTCCAGGTGCCGGCCGCGCTGTCATAGCGGATCACCTGGCTGCCGGTGCCGATCCACAGGGTATTGCCGGCGCCGGGCGCGATGGTGTTGATGAAATCGGCGCCCACGTTGCCGAAGCTGATTAGCTGAAATGGCTTGTCCGGGGCGTCGAGCCGGTTCAGGCCGGCAGAGGTGCCGACCCACAGCGGGCCGCCCGGCTGCTGGTACAGGCTGTACACGATATCGTTCGACAGCGTGCCCGGCTTGCTGGCGTCGGCGCGGTAGGTCTTGATGACGTCGCCGCTGGCCGGGTCGAACAGCGACACGCCGGAATTGCCGCTCAGCCAGAGCTTGCCGTCGGCGGCGCCTTCGATGTCCTTCAGCGAATTGTCGGGACGCAGGTTGTGCGCTTCCACGTCGAAAGGAATGAAGCGCTGGAAGCCCTGGCTGTTCAGGTTGACCAGGCTGATGCCGTCGGTGAACGAGCCGATCCACAGCATGCCGCTGCGGTCATGCATGACGGCGCGGATGTAATCGGACGGCAGGCTGTTCGAATCGTTGGCGCGGTGCACGTAATGAATCGCCTTGGGGCTGCCCTTGTCCCAGCGCAGCAGGCCGGAGGCCAGCGTGCCGGCCCACACCGTGTCGCTGCGGTCGCCATACAGGTAGTTGATGCGGGTGGCGGGCGACTCGATGCGCTTGCGCGTGTCCCACTCGTTGGCGGCATTCCAGGTGACCACGCCGGTCTCGGTGCCGATCCACAGGGTGCGGTCGCGGCCGTAGAACAGCGAGCGCACGATGTTCAGCTTCGGGTCGGGCTGCGCATCGCTGTCGAGGCGGCGGTGCTCGAAGGTGCTGGCGCCGGCCGCCAGGTAATCGAGCCCGCCCGGCCAGGTGGCGGCCCACAGGCCGCCGCGCTCGTCCATGGCGATCGCGTTGATGTCGTTGCTGGCCAGGCTGGCCGGCACCTTCGGGTCGTGCAGGTACAGCGTGAACGCGGCCTTGGCCGGATCGAAGTGCTGCAGGCCGCCCCAGGTGGCCAGCCACAGGCCGTCCTTGCCGTCGCTGATGATGGACTTGACGATGCGCTGGGCCGACGGTCCCGGTGGCGGCGCGTAGCGGGTGAAATCGTTGGTCTTCGGGTTGTAGCGGGCCAGGCCGTTCTGGGTGCCCGCCCAGATGACGCCGTGCTTGTCTTCGTACAAGGTCGAGACGCGGTCGTGCGGCAGGCTGGTCGGGTCGGCCAGGTTGCTGGTGTACTTGACCGCGTGATAGCCGTTGTAACGGTACAAGCCGCCGCTGTGGGTGCCGATCCAGATAAAGCCCTGGCGGTCCTGCATCAGGGCCAGGATCGACAATTCGTCGGAGTCGAGCGAGCCGAGCCGCTTGAAGCGCAATGGCGAGGTGGGCGTGGCCCACGCCGGGATAGCGACGATCAACAGGCACAGGAGGGCGAAGGTGCGGCGCAGCATGGCGGGCAGGGCAAATAGCATCGGAAGGCGGTCTTTATGCGGGTTGCTATGTTCGGAACAGGGCGCGACCGGGGGTTTTCCCCTTAGTATGTACAGCGCCAAAAATGCCGAGCAAAACGGGCAGTGTAAACCAAGTTATCTCTAAAGCAATAGCCCCTTTCTAAATGTAGGATTTCATGTACAGTTTCCCTGTTTTAGGGTAACCTTTCGCCCTTATTACTGCATCTACGTCCGCGCGCCCGGTTTTAGCCGACGCACCGTGACATCATTTCGAGCTGGCCACCGGCTTTTTCTCCGTGTCGGCCTTCATTCTTGGGCGTAGAGCTGATCGAACAATCGCCCGGAAAATTTATGTCTGAAACACCGATCACCATCGAAGCCGACAGCGCACCTACCGTGCGCTTTGCCGATTTCGGCCTCGCCCCAGAAATCCTGCGCGCGCTGACGGACCAGGGTTATGTGCACCCGACCCCGATCCAGGCGGCGGCCATTCCGATCGTGCTGCAAGGGCGCGACGTGATGGGCGCGGCCCAGACCGGGACCGGCAAGACGGCCGGCTTCTCGCTGCCGATCATCCAGTTGCTGATGGCGCACGCCAACCCGAGCATGTCGCCTGCGCGCCATCCGGTGCGGGCGCTGGTGCTCACGCCAACGCGCGAACTGGCGGTGCAGGTGGCCGAAAACGTCAAGGCCTACGCCCAGCACACCCCGCTGCGTTCGACCGTGGTGTTCGGCGGCATGGACATGAAGGGCCAGACCATCATCCTCAAGGGCGGCGTCGAAATCGTCATCGCCACGCCGGGACGCCTGCTCGACCACGTCGAACAGAAAAACGTCAGCCTCGGCCAGGTGCAGATGCTGGTGATGGACGAAGCGGACCGCATGCTCGACATGGGCTTCCTGCCGGACCTGCAGCGCATCATCAACATGCTGCCGAAAAAGCGCCAGAACCTGATGTTCTCGGCCACCTTCTCGACTGAAATCAAGCGCCTTGCCAACAGCTTCCTGAACGACCCGGTCGTCATCGAAGTTGCGCGCAGCAATGCGACCGCCGACAAGGTGACCCAGGTGGTCTACAAGGTCGCCGAAGAAAACAAGCGCGATGTGGTCGAATTCCTGATCCGCGGGCGCGACCTGAAGCAGGTGCTGGTGTTCTCGAACACCAAGATCGGCGCCTCGCGCCTGTCGCGCCACCTGGAGCAGGGCGGCATCAAGGCCACCGCCATCCACGGCGACAAGACCCAGCAGGAACGCATGGCCGCGCTCGACGCGTTCAAAAAGGGCGAGATCGACGTGCTGGTGGCGACCGACGTCGCGGCCCGCGGCCTGGATATTTCCGACCTGCCGTGCGTGATCAATTTCGATCTGCCGTACAACGCAGAAGATTATGTGCACCGGATCGGCCGTACCGGCCGCGCGGGTGCTTCGGGTGACGCGATTTCGGTGTATGCCGAAAAGGACGAGCGTCTGCTGGTCGACATCGAAAAGCTGATCAAGCAGACCATCACCCGCGGCGAGCTGGCCGGTTTTGCGGCCCCGGCATCGCGCGGACCGCGTGAATCCAGCGAGCGTACTCCGGAACGGCGTGCGCGCCGCAGCGAAGGCGATGCTCCGCCGCCGTCGCGCAGTGCCGAACGTGGCGAACGTTCCGCGCGTCCGAGCGGCCCGTCGCCGCGCCGCGACAAGGTCGATCCATGGTTCCTCAAGCCGTACGAGCCAAGCGCAGCGCCCGTGCCGACCGTGTCTGCACCGCAGAACCCGTCGATCAAGCCGGGCAAGCAGAAGGTTGCAGCCCTGCTGGGCGGGCTGCCGAAAGCTCAGTAAGCACCTTGGTGGAACGGGATCGCCTCGCTTAAAGCTTCGTTACCACATCGTCCCCGCGTGCGCGAGGACGACGTAGTGGTTCTATAGTCCGATACCAGTTTTCCCCCACCACAACATCAAGCAACTGGCGCGCCGACTCCTTCCATGTCAGCCACACCATCCCGGTTGACGAAGGCTTATTTTCCAGCGCCAGCCACGCGCTGATGCCGGCCGCCAGCTCCTCCGCCTCCAGCCCCGAGAAATAATACGCATGTGCCCCCGCCACTTCCCTGAACACGGGCAGGTCGCGCGCAATCACCGGCAGCCCTTGCTGCGCCGCCTCGATCAGCGGCAGTCCAAATCCCTCACCCTCGGACGCCGCCAGCAACGCCGCGCAGCGCCCGTACAAGCCAAGCAGCATTTCGTCCGACACGCTGGCCAGCCAGAACAGGCGCCGCTCCCGTTCCGGATGGCGCGCCAAGCGTTCGGCCAGCTTGTCGACCATCCAGCCCTGTTTGCCGACGATGACCAGGTTGGCATCCACCCCTGCCTCCCACAGCCGTTCGAAGGCCGCCAGCGCCTGGCCATGGCCCTTGCGCGGCTCCAGCGTCCCGACCATCAGCAAGGTAGGACGCGCGCCGATGGCGACAAACACCTCGGCCGCATTGGCGGGCAGGCCGAACGTCGGCGCGCTCGCGCCGATGTCCGCGCCAAGATGGAAGTAGCCGATCCGCAGCGGCGCCTGGCGTGCGATCGCTTCGGCGCCGATCCAGGCGGCCAGTTCGTCCGCCACCGAGCGAGAAATGCACAGCAGGCCATCGGAGACGGCGCCCACGGTGCGCAGGAAGTCGCCGAAATACTGCTCGGTGCCGAACGGGAAAACTTCGGGGCGCAGCACCGGCAGCAGGTCGAACACGACGAACACGATGAGCACGCCGCGCTCGCGCATCGAATGCAGCAAGTCCTCGTTTTGGGCCGTGCCGTTGGTGAACAGGTCGAGCCCAAGAAAAGTGTCGCCCGGATGCAGGTCGACCGGCGCGTCTTCCAGCGGCGGTCCGGCTGCAGCGAGGAAGTCGAGCGCAAACCGGCGCGCGTAGTGGTACGGGCGGTTGGCGCCGGTGCTAAATACCGGTTCGATGCGCCAGCCCGGCGGCGGGTCTTGAATCAACGCCAGCAGCACGCTGCGCACCACGCGTTGGATCCCGGTCTTGAGGTCGGCCGTGACCACCGCCGAAACGTCCACCAGCAACTGGCGCGGCGTGACGGCGCCCTGGTTGAAAGCAATGGCGCGGGCGGCGTCGGCCAGATCCGCGCCGGACGGCCCGGGAATGGCAGCCATTGCCGCCACCAGGCGCTGGTAGTGGCACAACGGGGCGCGCGCGGCGAATGCCTCGATCGCGTCGGCATACAGCTGTCCAACCCGCGCTGGCGCGTGCTCCACCTTCACATGGTCACGGGCGCGGGCGCCCAGGGCTGCCCCCAGCTGCGGATCCGCGCGCAGGGCCGCCAGGGCTGCGGCCAATTGGTCGACCGTGAACGGATCGGGCAGCTTGACCAGCATCGCGGGGTCGAGCGCGGCGCTTGAACCGTGGGCGTTGACGATGGTGGGTATGCCGTGCAGCAGGCAGTCAAGCACCGAGGCCGAGGTTTCCCCGCGCGTCGCGCTGCGCAGCTGCACGGCGACGTCGCAGGCGGACAGGTAGGCCGCATAGTCGGACGGCGTGACGAAGCCGGTGATTGTGATGCGCCGCGCCGCGCTGCTGGCCGCGATTTTTTTGGCCAGCGCAATGCCGTACAGTCCAACCTCGTTCTGCCCGACGAAGACCAGCCGGCAGCGCGGGTCGGCGCCCAGGGGCGACGCCAGGAACGCGTCGAGCAGTTCGTCATTGAGCTTGGTACGCCCCAGCATGCCAAAGCTGCACACAAGGTAATCGCAGCGGCCCAGCTTCAGGCGTTCCCGTGCGTTCTCGCCTGGCGCCGCCTGGCCGCGCAGGAGCGGGATACGGCACCATCTGTCAGCGGCCGCCGCGCCGTACCACGACCGGGCAAGCTCCATCGAAAATTCGGAATGCACGATGACCCCGGCCGCATTGTCGAGCACGCCCTTGTTGAGGGGGTACTTCCAGATCGCCGCGTTGCGCCCGATGGCGGCATGCTCGAGCAGGCCGGTGTAGCCGTGCGATTCGTACAGCGCCGCCAGGAAGGCGCAGGGCAGGGCGCCGTCGCGCTCAAGATTGTCGAGCACGCCCGAGAGAAAAAAGTCGTGCAGCACCACCACGCCTGGATGGCGCCGGATCAGCGCGAACATGTGCTGGTGCGCGTGTGAATTGCCCACGTGGTACAGCACGCGGTCGAAGCGCTGCGCATTGTGCTCGAACCAGTCGTGCGTGCGCAGCTTGAAGGCGGCCAGGCGCGGGTCACTGCTGCGATCCTGGTCGACGATCAGTTCAAGTTCGTAGTAGCGCGCCAGCTCCGGCACCAGTTCTGCGCTGTAGTCGGCCACGCCGGAGCGTACCGGCGGCAGCGGTGAAACATACGCCAGGCACGGGCGGCCATGGCGCGTTGGAGTCGACCGGGCCGTGACCGCGTCGCGCAGCTGTTGCCATACGCGGCCGGAATCCGTATCGCCTTCTTCGCCAAAAACGGTGGCGTAGGAGTCGCTCGCGGACGGGGCGCCGCGCACCACGCCGGCGGCGCACAGACCGCCCGGAACGAACAGCGCGTCGGCGCCCAGCGCGCAAAAGAAGTTGGCGCGTATCAGTTCACAGGCATGCTGGCGCCAGGGGCTTCCCGGCATGGGCAGTTCGAACACACTGATGCGCGCCGGCGTGCCGGCAAAGGCGGCGCGCAAGCCGGGCAGGCTGGCGGGGAAGCGGTTCGACAGCGCGATGATGCATTCATGTTCGCCGGCCTCGATGGCCAGGCTGTGCGCCAGCCGGAGAGCTGCCGCGGCGGGGCCGGCCTGGCATGCCTGAAGGTCGATCACGACGCGCATGGCTACACGTCGCCCGCTTGCCTGCGCGCGCGCTGCAGGTCGTCCAGCACGCGGCGCGCTCGCGCGGGCATGGCGCGCACCTCATCGGGCATGGCCGGCGTGGCATCAGCCGGCGGGCGATTGGGCTGCCTGACATTGGCAAGCAGGTTTGAAACGCGGGAGACCTGGCCTGGAAAGCGCAGCAGCACGGGAATGAAGATGCGACGCAGGCGTTCGCTGGCGCTGGCCCGCAGCAGCGCACGGCGAAGGGCGGCGCGCAGTCGGCCGGCGGCGCGGGCAAGGCGCTGCGGCATGGAGCCGGCCAGGCGCAGCGGGGCGGTTACCCGCCACGAGGTGCTGTTTTGCGTTGCCAGCAAGTGCCGTTCGAGCTCGCCCGCCCATGTCTGCAGGGCGAGCGCGTGGCGGGCCTGCGCATCGAGCTCCGTGCGCAGCTGTACCAACTTCGCTTGCAACTGATCCAACTTCGCATGCAGCTCTTGCGCGAGTCGGTCAGCAGCGGCGGCGCGCCGTTCGGCGGCCAGTTGCCGTGCGCGCGCCCGACTCGCGCCATCGGCCTGGCACCGTGCGCGCACGAGTGCCTTCTCGGCCCGGGCGCTGGCCTCCCGGCATTCGGCGCGGGCGGCAGCGGCCGCCTTGCGCGCGCTGTCGAGGTGGTAGGAAATGGCATCGTCGAATACATTCGGCTGGAGTGCCAGCGTTGCGCACAAGTCCGCGTGTTCGTCGGCCACGTAGTAGCGGTTCAAACCGTCGAACCATGCGTAGCGGTAGCCGCGTTCGGTAACCAGGGCTTCCCACGTTTCGTGATTGCTTGCGGGGCTGTTCGGCATGGTCGCTTCGATCACCAGGATCCACGGGCGCCAGCGCGCCAGGTCCAGCCCGCGCAGCACTTCGCGTTCATATCCTTCCACGTCGATCTTCAGGAAGTGGATTTCGCCCGTCACGTGTTCGGCGCACACCGACGACAGCGTGCGCATCGGGACCGTCAGTTCGGCGAGGGCGTAGCCGGCCGCGCGGTGGGAGGCGGCGACGGCGGGGTCGGGCGAGGCCCATCCCATCATCGCGGGGAAGTCGAACAGGGTGATGCTGCCGTCGCTCGCGCCCGCAGCCAGGGCCAGGTTGATGTCGCGCGGGCGCTGCGCTTGCAGCGCCTGGTGGAAGGCGGGCAGGGGTTCGAGGTTGATGCCGTGCCAGCCGGCGTCGTAGAAGACCTTGCTGACCGAGTCGGCAACCGGGTCGTTGGCGCCGACGTCGATATAGAAGCCGCGCGCGAGGTGCTTCAGCGCGCGCCACAGCAGCACGTCTTCGCCATTCTGCGAGTAGGAGACGAAGCTCATGGCCGGTGCACGTCGATCGCCGGGTCGAGCCATGCCGAACCTTCGAAATGGGGACGGCGCATGTTCATGACGGTAAATACCAGCGCCAGGTCGCGCCATTCGTAGTTGTCGACCAGGTGGGTCTCGGTGCTGACGATGGCGGTGGCCACCGAGTAGCTGCCCGGTCCCAGGTTCATCGGGAAATGGAAGCGGTAGAGCACCCGTTCGCCTGCAGCCACCTGCATCAGGGGCAGCTCTTTGAGATGGGTATTGGTGCCGTACATGGGCTGGCCCAGGCGGTCCTTGATCAGGTAGCCGAGCACCATGCGCGGAATCGGTGCGTGCACCAGTACCCTCACTTCCAGCGTCACGCGGCTGCCGACGTCGACCACCTCGACCCGGGCGCCGTTCTGGTCGAGCAGCGCGATGTCGGTGACGGTCGCTTCGCCGGTTCCCGAGACGGTTTGCAGCTTGCCGCCGTGGTGTTCCTGCAAACGCACGGTGGCGTTTTCACGCTCGGCGATCATGGCGTTGTAGTAATCCATGACCTGCTCCGGTTTGCCTTCGTACGCCAGGCGCCCGCGGTCAAGCAGGATGGCGCGATCGCACACCGACTGGATTGCCTGCTTGTCGTGCGACACCAGCAGCAAGGTCGTACCCTGTTTGCGGAACTGGCGGATCCGTTCGAAGCTCTTGTGCTGGAAGTAGGCGTCGCCCACCGCCAGCGCTTCGTCGACGATCAGGATGTCGGGGCGGCGCGCCGTGGCCACGCTGAACGCCAGGCGCATCTGCATGCCGCTCGAATACACGCGCAGCGGCTGGTCCAGGTAGTCGCCGATGTCGGCGAACGCTGCGATATGCGGCATCAGGCCGTTGATCTCTTGCATGCTCATGCCCAACAGCTGGGCCGCCATCACGGCGTTCTGGCGCCCGCTGAAGTCGGGGTGGAAGCCCATGCCCAATTCGAGCAGGGCGGCGACCCTTCCGCTCATGTGCACGCTGCCGGTGGTCGGATCGCTGGTGCCGGCGATCAGCTTGAGCAGGGTGCTCTTGCCGGCGCCGTTGACGCCGACCAGGCCGAGCGCCTCGCCGGGCGCCACCTGAAAGCTAATATCCTGCAGCACCCAGGTCAGCGTATGGCGCGCTCCGCGTGATGGCAGCAGCCATTCGGCCAGGCGCGACCAGCGCGCCGGGTAGTGTTTGTAGGCCTTGCCGAGCCTGTCTACGCGGATGCTGCCCATCAGAGTTCATCCACCATTTCGCCTGAACGCTTGCGAAACAACTGCAGGCCGAGCGCGCACATGAGCAAGCCCAGCACCAGGGCCGGCGCCAGCGAACTCCATTGCGGCGCCCGGCCGCTGACCAGGATGGCATGCCAGGCGTCGATGATGGCGGCCATGGGATTGAACACCAGCAAGCTGCGTATGCCTTCCGGCAAGATCGACGCGGGGTAGACGATGGGCGTGAACCAGAACCAGAATTGCAGGAGGATGCCGAAGAACTGGCCGACGTCGCGAAAGAAGACATTGAGCACGCCAATGATCATGCCCAGGCCGATTGCAAACAGCAGTTGCAGCGCCAGCACCGGCACAATGGCCAGGTAGACCATACCCGGAAAATTCCCTGTGACAATCAGGAAGACATTAAACAAGCCGAAAATGATGGCGAAATTGAGCAGTGCATTCAGCAGCACGATCAGCGGCAGACAGATGCGCGGAAAGTTGATCTTCTTGAGCAGGTTGGCTTGCTCGAGAAACATTCCCTGAGCGCGCGTGAGGATGTCGGCGAACAGTCCCCAGGTGAGGATGCCGGAACACAGGTAGATGCTGTACGCAAAGCCGTTGTCGCTGCCCGGCAGGCGGGTGCGCATGACTTCGGCGAACACGACGGTGTACACGATGATCATCGCGAGCGGACTGAGCAGTGACCACAGCGCACCCAGCATGGCATTGCCGTAGCGCGCGCGGAACTCGCGGGCGACGCTGCCAAGCACGAAGCCACGGTAAGTCCACATGCCGCGCAGCATGCCCGCCAATGGAAGAGTTCGGTACATCGTCATGATTCAAATAAATTTGTTGTCGCGCGGTTTGCTGGCATCGCTACAATGGTGGAGCGGCCTTGCGGTGCGCCTGTTGTGCGCGCGGATTTGTCGGAGATAATCTGCCTTCGCCGGACTCGGCGGCACGCCCTTATGTATCGCACAATCAGCACAAATGAAAAACAGATTCATCAATCGCGCCAGCGAAATTGAACTGGCCTTGATCAAGTTCAAGAACACCTTCTTCACGGTCGGGGTCTTCAGCGCGATCACCAATCTGCTGATGCTGGTCCCGTCCATTTACATGCTGCAAGTTTATGACCGTGTACTCGCCAGCGCCAACGAAGTAACGCTGGCCATGCTGACCTTGCTGGTGCTGGGCGCGTACTTGCTGATGTGCTCGCTGGAATTGATCCGCAGCTTCGTGCTGGTGCGTGTCGGTGCGGCTTTCGACATGCAATTGAACAAGCGCATCTACAGCGCCTCGTTCGAACAGAACCTTAAGCAAGCTGGCGGCAACGCGGGTCAATCGCTGGCTGACCTGGTGACGATTCGCCAATTCCTAACTGGCAACGGCATCTTCGCTTTCTTCGACGCGCCCTGGTTCCCCGTCTATCTGGTGGTCATCTTTTTCTTCGAGCCGGCGCTGGGCTGGTTCGCCCTGGCGGGAACGGCACTGCTGGTGCTGCTGGCCTACATCAACGAACGCGTGTCGAAAAAGCCCCTGGCCGAAGCGAACTCACTGGCAGTCGCGGCCAACACCCTGGCCACGAATAATTTGCGGAATGCCGAGGTCATCGAGGCGATGGGCATGTTGCCCAATCTGCTGGGGCGCTGGTTCAAGATGCACGGCAAGTTCTTGCACTTGCAGGCCGAGGCCAGCGAAAAGGCCGGCCTGGTAAGCGCCATCACGAAATTCGTGCAACTGTCGCTGCAATCGCTGGTGCTCGGCTTCGGCGCCCTGCTGGTGATCGAGGGAAGAATGAGCGCCGGCATGATGATTGCCGCGTCAATCCTGGTGGGGCGCGCGCTGGCGCCGGTGCAGCAGCTGATTGGCATATGGAAGAGCTTCAGCACCACCCGCAGCGCCTGGGAACGATTGAGCGTCTTGCTCGAAGCAAATCCTGTACGCGAAAGCGGCATGTCCTTGCCCAAGCCGGCAGGGGCGCTGGCGGTGGAGGGCGTATCGGCCGCGCCACCCGGTTCCACCGTGGCGGTATTGAAGAATCTGAATTTTTCGCTGGCGCCTGGCGATGTGCTCGGTGTGATTGGACCCAGCGGTTCGGGCAAGTCGACGCTGGCGCGTCTGCTGGTTGGCGTTTGGCAAGCCCAGGCCGGCAGGGTACGGCTCGATGGCGCCGACATTTACCAGTGGAACAAAGCCGAGCTCGGCCCGCACCTCGGGTACCTGCCGCAGGACGTGGAACTGTTCGGCGGCACCGTCAGCGACAACATCGCGCGCTTTGGCGAGATCGACGCCGCCGCCGTGGTGCTGGCCGCGCAGCGCGCGGGCGTGCACGACATGGTGCTGCACCTGGCGCACGGCTATGACACCGTGCTTGGCGATGGCGGGGCCGGCCTGTCGGGCGGGCAGCGTCAGCGCCTTGGCCTGGCGCGCGCCATGTACGGCGACCCGTCGGTGCTGGTGCTCGATGAACCGAATTCCAATCTGGACGATTCGGGCGAACATGCCCTGGTCAACGCCATCGCCGAGTTGCGCAGGCGCGGCAAGACAGTGGTGCTGGTAACCCACCGTACCAGCGTGATCGGCATCACGAGCAAATTGCTGCTGCTGCGCGACGGCATGGCCGATATGTTCGGCCCCACCGAACAGGTGCTGGCGCTGCTGCGACAGAACGCCCAGAAAATGGAGCCGGCATGAAGCGCGATGCACTGGCCAGCGATGTGCTCACCCGAGACGCATCGCCGCTGACGGTGCATACCGACGCCCGTGCCTACGCGCGGCTGGGCTGGATCATCGTGCTGGTGGGTGTGGTCGGTTTCGGGCTGTGGGCTGCGCTGGCGCCGCTCGACAAGGGCGTTCCCATGAGCGGTGCGGTGGCCAGGGAGTCGAACCGCAAGGCGGTGCAGCATCTGGCCGGCGGCACGGTCGAGGCGATCCTGGTCAGGGAAGGCGACAGCGTCAGGGCAGGGCAGGTGCTGGTGCGGATGAACGGCGTGGCGGCCAATGCGCAGGCCGACATGACGCGCGAGCAGTACTACAGCGCGCGCGCGGTCGAAGCGCGCCTGGTGGCCGAGCGCGACGGCAAGGACAGCGTGGCGTTTCCCCCTGCGCTGGTGCCGGCCAGGGATGATCCGCTTGTGGCGCGGAATGTCGCCCTGCAAAGCCAGTTGTTCGCGTCGCGCCGGGCCGCCCTGCAAAGCGAACTGGGAGCGCTCGAGCAGAACATCGCGGGGATCAGGCTGCAGTCCGCCGGCATCGAAGCGGCGCGCGACAGCAAAAAGCAGCAGCTGGCCATCTTCGACGAGCAACTGGCCAGCCTGCGCGACTTGTCCAGGGACGGCTACGTGCCGCGCAGCCGCCTGCTGGACCTGGAACGCGCCCGCGCCCAGGCCATGGGCGCACTGGCCGAAGATGAAGGCAGTATCGGCCGGGCGCGGCGCCAGGTGACCGAGCTGGCGCTGCGGCGCAGCCAGCGCCTGCAGGAGTTCCAGCGCGATGTGCGCAGCCAGCTGTCGGACGTGCAGAAGGAAGCGGGGGCCCTGGGCAGCCGTCTGAAGGCCGAGGACTTCACGCTGCAGAACGTGGAACTGAAGGCGCCGGTGGACGGCGTGGTGATGGGGGTGAATGTCTTCACGCGCGGCGCCGTGGTGGCGCCGGGCTTCAAGCTGATGGACGTGGTGCCGACCGCTGACGCACTGGTGGTCGAAGGCCAGTTGCCCGTCAACCTGGTCGACAAGGTGCGGCCCGGCTTGCCGGTGCGGCTCATTTTCGCCGCTTTCAACGCCAGCAGTACGCCCCAGATCGCGGGCGAAATCACGACGGTGTCGGCCGACCGGCTGGTCGATGAAAAGACCGGCATGCCCTACTACCGGGTCAGTGCCCGGGTCACGCCCGAGGGTCTGAAAATGATTGCGCGGAACAAGATGGAAGTGCGGCCCGGGATGCCGGTCGAGCTGTTCGTCAAGACCGGCGAGCGCACCATGCTGAGCTATCTGTTCAAGCCGCTCTTCGACCGCGCCCGGACATCGATGACGGAGGACTGAAGGTGGACTGCCCTGCACGACGTGCGCTGGCCTGCGCGGCGCTGGTAACGGCCAGCGGCGCCGCACAGGCCCTGAGCCTGGTGGAAGCCTACGAAAAGGCGCGCCTGCACGATCCGCAATACCGCGCCGCTTATTTTGCCAGCGAGGGGGGCAAGGAGTACCGTGTGCTTGGGCGGGCGGCGCTGTTGCCGTCGGTGGCCGGCAGCTATGCGGCAAGCCGGAACCGCACCGACATCAGCAGCGGTACGCGTTTCGCCCAGCCGGTGTACAGCAGCCACGCGGCCAGCGTGTCCCTGCGCCAGTCACTGTTCAATGTCGAAGCGCTGGCGCGCTACCGCCAGGGACAGGCCCAGAGCAAGGCCAGCGCCGCCCAGTTCGACGCCGACGCCCAGGCCCTGATCCTGCGTGTGGTGGGCGCCTATTTTGAGGCCGTGTTCGCAGACGACCAGGTGGCCCTGGCGCTCGCTTCGCGCGACATGGTGGCCGAGCAGGACAAGGTCAACGCGACCCTCTTCAAAAAAGGCGAGGGCACCCGCACCGACATGCTGGAAACCGGATCGCGCCTGGCGCTGGCCGAGGCGAGGCTGCTTGAAGCGAAGGATGGGCAACTGGCGGCCCGCAGCGCCCTGGCCAGCCTGATCGGCGACGAAGTCGACCAGCTCGATACGCTTGGCAAGGGGTTCCAGCTGCGCGCAGCCGACCAGGCCGGGTTTGCGCGCTGGAAGGAGGCCGCCATGGCAGCCAATCCGGAACTGAAGGCGCAGCTGTACGGGGTTGAGGCGGCGCGCGCCGGCTTGCAGCAATCGCGGGCCGGACATTTGCCGCGACTGGACTTTGTGGCCACCTACGCAAAGAACGATTCGGAGACCATCAATACGCTGAACCAGGATTCGACAGTGCGCAACGTGGGCGTCCAGATGAACGTGCCGATTTATTCGGGTGGGGCGGTGGACGCGGCCGCGCGCCAGGCGGCGGCCAACCATGAGCGGGCGCGGGCTGAACTGGAAGGCCGGACCGGCAAGGTCTTGCTGGAGCTGCGCAAGGACTACGATGCGATTGTCAGCAGCGTGGCGCGGATCGATGCGCTGGTCAAGGCCGTGGCGGCGGCCAGCCTGCTGATCGACGCCACCACGCACAGCATCAAGGGCGGCGTGCGGATCAACCTCGACCTGCTGAGCGCGCAGGAGCAGCTGTACACGGCCAGGCGCGATCTGGCGCAGGCCCGCTACGCTTACCTGCTGGCCACCTTGCGCCTGCGCGCGGGCGCCGGGGCGCTGTCGTCGGACGATGTGCGCGAGGTCGGCGCGCACTTTCGTTAATCAGGCCGTTGCGGCCGCCCCATCTTCGGCGGCGTCATCGCCTTCGTAGCAATGCGGGCACGACACCTCGTACACATACTGCGGCGACAATTGCTGGCGCGGCGTGACTACCGCGCGGCAGGCGAAACACTGCACCGTGACGGTCGGTTCGAGCTTGGGATTGAGGGCGGTGCGGTAATCGAACACGAAGCAGTCGCCCGTGTAATGGGCCCCGCCCACGTCCTCGAAATACTTCAGGATGCCGCCTTCGAGCTGGTACACGTTCTGGTAGCCGATGTTCTGCATGTGGATGGCCGCTTTTTCGCAGCGGATTCCGCCGGTGCAGAAGGTCACCACGGTCTTGTCGGCCAGGTCGTCCTTGTGGGCGGCGATCACTTCAGGGAACTCGGTGAACTTGGCGATGCGGTAGTCGACCGTGTTGTCGAAGGTGCCCACATCAACCTCGAAGGCATTGCGGGTATCGACCATCACGACCGGCTTGCCATTGTCATCGTGGCCCTGGTCGAGCCAGCGTTTCAGGTCGAGCGGGGCCACTGCCGGTGCGCGCCCCAGTTCCGGCTGGATCAGCGGCATGCGCATGGTGATGATTTCGTTCTTGATCTTCACCAGCATGCGCTTGTGCGACTGTTCTTCGGAATAGCTTTCCTTGACGGCGATGTCGGCAAAGCGCGCATCGCTGCGCAGCCACGCCAGGAACAGGTCGATCTGGCCGCGCGGACCGGACAGGAACAGGTTGATGCCTTCCGGGGTGAGCAGGATCGTGCCTTTCAGGCCGAGCTCCTTGCACAGCGCCTGGTATTGAGGGCGCATTTCTTCCGTGTTGTCAAAAGTGACAAACTTGTAGGCGGCGATATTGACATGGGATGTGGCGGCTGACATGGCGGTTCGGTGCATTGGGACAGGCGACATTATAAAGCAGGCGGGGACTGGCCTTCACCTTGCTTTTATGATAATTTGCGTAACATATTGCAACATTGGGTCGTGCGGGGCGGGTATCCATGCTGCATTGCGCTATGATGTAGACGCAATGCAGCCATGATTTAACATTTGACTGACGAAGCAACATGCATATACCGAAACGCCTGATACGGCTGGCCAAGGATCGCGCGCTGTCGAGTTTCTCCTCGCTGGCGGAGCAGACGGTGGTCGAAGCCGACACAATGACCACGCGTGGCATGGCCGAGGCCGGTCCGGAAGAGTCGCGCAACCTGAGCACGGTGCGCACCTTCCTGCGTGGCGAAGCGCGTACCCTGCGCACGCGCATGGACCGCCATTTTGCCGGTTTCCTCGAGCGCGCCATGGTGACCATGCACACCGACCTGCGCGGGTCGGCCCTGCAAGAGATCAATTACCAGACCCTGACGCTGATCGACGACGATGTCGTCACGCGCCAGATCGAAGTGGACCGCATGGTCTCGCGCCTGCGCGACGCCGAGCCGATCGCGCTCGGTCGCGTCAACCTGACCATCGCCGTCATGCACAACGACAGCGAAGCGCGCGAGCGCGAAAATCCCTTCCGCCCCTACCTGCTGGCGCGCTCGCTGTACGAGGCGCTGCGCGAACTGATGTGGGAAGAGGCCCAGTCCAAGCTGCTGTTCGATACGCTGTCGGTGGCGATGGCACACCGGCTACCGGGCTTTTATGCCGGCATTGTCGAAGTATTCGAGGCCGGCGGCATCACCGCACGCCTGACCGCGCGTCCGTCCGCCATGTCGCGCTCCGAACGCGACCGCCTGGCCTGGCAGCGCGCGGCCCAGCAAATGGCCGGCAATATCGACCCATCCGGCCTGTCGGGTTTTTCGGGTTTGCCCAATCTGGCTGGCCTGTCCGGCCTGCAGGGCTTTGCCGGCCTGCCCGATTTGTCCGGCCTGTCCGGGATTGCGGGCCTGTCCGGCGCGCCGGGGAGTCACGGCACGGGCGGCAGCGGCCGTTCCAGCGAACCGGCCGTACCTGCACCCAAGTACGAAGCCCCCCTCAACGAGGAGCAGGCCTTGCAGGCGCGCCTGATGCCGCGCCTGCTGCGGCTCAAGGATATCCAGGCGGGCAGCGCCGAAGGCGCGCTGGCCGGCAAAGGGCAGGACCTGATCGACGTGGTGTGGAACATCTTCCACCAGCCCAAAGGGACGCGCTCGACACGCACGCTCTCGACCATCCGCCTTGACGGCGAACGCGCGCCACTCGATAGCACGCTGCTGGAACTGCAGCAGGGCGTGGGCGCGGGCGAGGAAGCGCCGGCCCCGTTGGCCCTGCGCGACCTGGCGGGCGAGACCAGTGCCGACGAACGCCGCACCATGGATGTCGTGGCGCTGTTGTTCGAATCGATGATCCATGACGAACTGCTGGGCGCGGGCATGCATCGCCAGCTGGCGCGCCTGTATCTGCCGTTCGTGCGCGCCGCGCTGATCGAGCCCGACCTGCTGCACAACGCCGGCCATCCGGTGCGCCGTCTGGTCGACCGTATCGGTTCGGTCGCCGTCGGCCTGGCCAACGATGCCGCAGCGCTCCCGGCCCTGGAAGCGGAGCTGGAGGGGATCGTCGGCGCCGTGCTGGACCTGTTCGACGACGACATGCACATTTTTATCGACGCCGAGCGCGCACTCGACGCCTTCGTATCGACCCAGCTGGTGGTCACCAGCCCGCGTATCGGCCCGTGCATCGAGGCGATCTCGGAGGCCGAAGCGGCCAGCACCCGCCTGGCCGGGGCCGGCGCGGCGCTGAGCGCGGCCTTGCAGCCGTTGCAAATCGATCCGCGCCTGGCCGACTTCATCCTCGGCACCTGGGCGCGTGTGCTGAGCCACACCGAAAACGGTTCCGCGGCCAGCATTGCGCTGCTGCCCGAACTGCTCTGGAGCGCGCAGGAAAAAACCACCCCCGAAGACCGCTCCGCCATGATGCGCATGCTGCCCGGGCTGGTGAAACAGGTGCGCGAGGGGATGGCCGAAATCGCGCTGCCGGAAGCGCCGTCGAAGGCGGCGTTCGACCGCCTGGTGGCGGTCCACATGGACGTCCTGGGGAACAAGCAGGAAGCGGCGCGCAACCGCATGACGCTCGAGCAGTTCCGCGAGCACTTCCAGGGTTTCACGATCGACAGCAAGGTCGCGCCCGAGGACGGGCGTGAGGGCTGGGTCGGCAAATTCGAGCTGGAGGCGGCCCTCGGCCAGCACCAGGTCGAGGCCACCCTGCACGCCAAGGCCGCCAATCGGCTGCCCCAGACGTCCGACGCCGACTGGCTGGCCTGGGCGCGTCCCGGTACCGCTTTCGAGATCAGGATTGAAGAAAAGTATCGGCCTGCGCTACTGTGTACCGTCAGTTCAGGCGGTTGCGCCTATCTGTTTACCATCGCCGGCGAAGAGGCGCCCGTGATCTACCTGCGCGCGCCGCTGCTGGAGGCATTCGAGCACTGGATCCTGCGCCCGCTCGAATACGCGCCCCTGTACGACCGTGCTGTCGAGTCCCTGATGACCGGGGCCGAATCCCTGTCCGTCTAGCACTGCGGCGCGGTAAAATAGCGCCTTTGTACAGCAGGCGAACCGGAACATGAGTATGGATGTCATCGAAACAGGCGGCGCAGCCGCGCCAGCGTTTGTGCACCTGCGCGTGCACTCGGAGTATTCGATCGTCGACGGCCTGGTTCGGATCGACGATGTGGTCGCCGCCGCCGCCAAGGACAAGCAGCCGGCGCTGGCCATCACCGACTTGGCCAACCTGTTCGGCATGGTCAAGTTCTACAAGGCGGCACGCGGCAAGGGCATCAAGCCGGTCATCGGCGTGGACGCCTGGATCACCAACGACGACAACCGCGACCGCCCTTCGCGCCTGCTTCTGCTGGCCAAGAACCACATGGGTTATTTGCAGCTGTGCGACCTGCTTTCGCGCGCCTGGCTGACCAACCAGCACAAGGGCCGCGCCGAGATCCGGCCCGACTGGCTCGAAGCACTGGCCACCAGCGAATCGACGCTGCATCCCGGCGAAAGCCAGGCCAACGGCCTGATCGTGCTGTCGGGCGCCCATTTCGGCGACGTCGGCACCGCCATCGAAAACGGCAACCTGGCGCTGGCCGAACGCTGCGCGGCGCGCTGGGCCCGCACTTTCCCGGGCCACTTCTACATCGAAATCCAGCGCGCCGGTCAGCCCAACCAGGAAGCCCAGGTGCGCCATGCCGTGGCGCTTGGCGCCAAGCTAGGCCTGCCGGTGGTGGCCACCCATCCGATCCAGTTCATCTCGCCCGACGAATACATCGCCCACGAAGCGCGCACCTGCATCGCCGAAGGCGAAATGCTGGCCAACGCCAAGCGCGTCAAGCGTTTCAACGAAGAGATGCGCTTCAAGAGCCAGGCCGAAATGGCCGCGCTGTTCGCCGACATGCCGGCCGCGCTGGCCAATTCGCTCGAGATCGCCAAGCGCTGCAACGTGGTGCTCACGCTGGGCAAGCCGCAACTGCCGAATTTCCCCACGCCGCCAGGCATGACGATCGATGAATTTTTGGTCTCGGAATCGAAGGCGGGCCTGGAGCAGCGCCTGATCCACCTGTACCCGGATCCGGTCAAGCGCGAAGCGCAGCGCGAGCGCTACGAGTCGCGGCTGAAATTCGAAACCGATACCATCTGCAACATGAAGTTCCCGGGCTACTTCCTGATCGTGGCCGAGTTCATCAAGTGGGCCAAGGAAAACGGCGTGCCGGTGGGACCTGGCCGGGGTTCGGGAGCGGGCTCGCTGGTGGCGTATTCGCTGCTGATCACCGACCTCGATCCGCTGCAATACAACCTGCTATTCGAGCGCTTCCTCAATCCTGAACGGGTATCGATGCCCGACTTCGACATCGACTTTTGCCAGGAAGGGCGCGACCGCGTCATCCAGCACGTCAAGGATTTGTACGGCAAGGAGGCGGTATCGCAGATCGCCACCTTCGGTACCATGGCGGCCAAGGGCGCCATCCGCGACGTTGGCCGCGTGCTCGATTTCGGCTACAACTTCTGCGACGGCATCTCCAAGCTGATTCCGTTCAAGCCGGGCAAACCGGTCACGATTGCCGACGCCATCGAAGAAGAGCCAATGCTCAAGGAGCGGCTCGAAAACGAAGACGAGGTCAAACAACTGCTGGCGCTGGCGCAGCAGGTCGAAGGCATCGCCCGCAATATCGGCATGCACGCCGGTGGCGTATTGATCGCGCCGGGCAAGCTTACCGATTTCTGCCCGCTGTACACGCAGGGCGGCGACTCGGGCGTGGTGTCGCAGTACGACAAGGACGACGTGGAGGCTGTGGGCCTGGTCAAGTTCGACTTTTTGGGCCTGACCACGCTGACCATCCTGGACCGCGCGGTACGCTACATCAAGCAGCTCGACCCGGCCAACGCCGACTTCGCGCTCGAGAAGCTGCCGCTCAACGACAAGGCCTCGTACGACCTGCTGACCAAGGCCAAGACGGTCGCGATCTTCCAGCTCGAGTCGCGCGGCATGCAGGGCATGCTGAAAGACGCGCGGCCCGACCGCTTCGAGGACATCATCGCCCTGGTGGCGCTGTACCGCCCGGGTCCGATGGACCTGATCCCCGACTTCTGCAAGCGCAAGCACGGCGAAAAATTCGACTATCCCGACCCGCGCACCGAGTCCATCCTGTCCGAGACCTACGGCATCATGGTCTACCAGGAGCAGGTTATGCAGATGGCGCAGATCGTCGGCGGCTACTCGCTGGGCGGCGCCGACATGCTGC
>JAZKCA010000097.1:0-28426 GCA_040388275.1 Pseudomonadota bacterium | reverse complement strand
ATTTTATCAAGCACTTACGGCATTCTTGCCCTTTTTTATGCAAAATTCAGGCTAGTCTTCGTGCGCGGCGTCGCTGGGATGGAGCATCTCGAACAGCGTTCCTTTGGGCTTGTACTTGCCGTCCTCGATCTGCCAGAAATGCTGGCCCCGCGGCGAGTCCATGTACTCGCGGCGCCGCACCATGCGTTCGCACCCCGACACGCATTTTGAAATGACGTAGCGGATGTCGCCTTCGGGGCCGAGGATTACGGTCGCACCGCCCACCGTATCGCAGGCGGCGAAGGTGTCGCTCGCATGCACCGCCACCGGCTGGATGATTTCAGCGACCAGGTCGAACACGATCTGGCCGTCCGGGCCGATGCGACGTGCCGTGCGGATCGACTGCACTTCGGGCAGGCCGGCGGTGGCGCCGATCGCCTTGGCCGCGCTTTGCGAGAGCAGGCCGAATTCGTGCAGGTGCTGCGGGCGCGTGGCAAACTCGCCCAGCACGCGCGCCTGCCTGGTCAGCTCGATACTGCCGACCGCGCTGGCCGGGTCGCCTTCGAATTCAAGGTGGGCGAAATCGAGTTCGCGCACCGGCGCCATCGCGCGCCGCGTGGGGCGCCACAGCAGGGCTTTCTCCGACAGGGTCGGCACGTGGCGCGGATAGATATTGCGCCGGAAAAAAGCATCGATCAGCGCTTCCCGGTAACCCCACGGGTCGTCGGGCACCAGGTCGTGGTCGGCCGTGATCAGCGCGCGCAGGTATTCGCCGAGCCGAATATCGACCGGCGGGCAGTAGTCAACCGCGCGGATGATCAGCGCCAGGAAATGGCCGGCCAGCGAACTGGCGCTGTGGGCCAGCAGGTCGGACAGGTCATGCGGCAGTTCGCCCGGCGCGCTGATGCCGCTGCCGCCGCTGGCCAGGCGCATCAAGGGCGCCGTCTTGCGCCGGAAAACCGTCAAATAGGCTTCGAACACGGCGCACAGCAGCACGGCGCCGAGCCTGTGCGGCTCGAAGGTTTTATCGTAGCGGTCGGGTTCTTCCTGCGATATGGCGCTGCGCAGCGCCGCTTTTTTTCCGCGCACCCAGCCAAGCTGCTGGGCCAGTTCGGTCAGCAGCGGGGCCTGCTCGAGCACGCCGCGCGACTTGCGGATGGCCGCGTTGACCAGTTCCTTGTAGCTCAGGCGCTGGAACACGGCCACCATGTCGGCAAAGCCTTCGTGGAAAGGCGGCCACGTCGGGGCCGGTGGGAACGGTGAAGTTCGAGCGCATGCCGTCGAGCAGCGCATGCGTCAGTTCGTGCGCCACCGCGTCGTGCGAGAGACTGGTGAACACATAGCCGCCCGGGATCGTGCGCAGCGCCGTCGGCTGGTCGGGCGCGGCATCGTAGCCGAAACACAGCGAACCTTCCTCCTTGTCGTAGCAGGCGTTGATCCCCTTGAAGGCGAACGGGCGCAGCAGCAGGCGCCCCTGGTCGTCGGGGCGATTGAAGCCCCACGCCACGTGGCGTCCGAGCGCGCCGCGGAAGCTTGCGTACACGCTGCTGCACACGGCATACACCATCTGCTGGTGAAAACGCGGCTCCGACGCGGACGGCTCGAAGCCGCCGTGCAGCAGGGCCGCCGGTTCGTCCAGGTTGGCCCTGATGTAGCTGTCGTCCTGTTCCACGTCGAAGTTGTCGACCTTGAAGAAGCGCCCCTCCGGCCCGGGCTTGAGCTGTTCGTACGGGATATTGAGCAGGGCGATCGAGCCTTCCTGGCGCGACGCCGTCGGATCGCTGGTAAACACGTGCAGCGGCCGGTACAAGGGGTCGCCGGCCTTGCGCGCATACGGCTTGGCCACTTCACGGGTCACCGATCTGGCGATTTTGAAGCGCACGTTCAGGCCGTCGGAACCGCCGCCGGGCAGGTGGGGCGGCGCCCCCTCGTTGGCGGCAGCGGCCCCCGGCTCGCGGCTTTGCGCTTGCGCCGCCGCTGCCTGAGTCGTCGATCCGTCGTGCTGTGCCTGGCCGTCGGACATGCTGCGCTACCGGTTCTTATTCTCGTCGCGCTGCATCGACTGCGGCGCTGGGTGCGTCGGTTGCTCGGACCAGTGCGTCTGTGCGGCGCGGCTGGCGTCGGCACCGAGCAGCGGGCTTTGCTGCAGCAGTTGCAGCAGGTTTTGCAGCACCCGCGTCAGCGAGGCCAGGTCCGGCGCTGGCTCGGCCTCGGCCTCGGCCATGATTTCGCCCTTGGCGGCCACGGTCGGGGCGGTCCCTATCGGTTCCAGCAGCAGGCGCGCCTGCGCCTCCTTGGCCCCATACAGCTTGGCGTGCTGGCGCGGCGCCGCGCCGAAGGCCGCACTGACCTTGTCGGCGAACTGCGCGTTGGTCAGGCCTTCGGTGCCCATGCCGAACACGCCGGTGGCGCACACGGTAAATTCACCCTGGCCGGCGCTTTCCCACGCCACCTCGGTCGACAGGCAAGCCGAGAACACGACTTCGCGCAGTTTCGCCACGCCGCCCTCGCCGGGCGGTTCGGGCGCCATGGTTTGCCTGAACTCCCTGTGCGCCTCGGCCAGTTGCGGCGTAGCCGGCACATAGCGCATGCGCGCGCCAGGGCCCAGCGGCCGGGCGGCCTTGTCGGCGCCGAGGGCGAAACGCGAAATGGTCCCGGAGTGGCAGCAATCCATGAAGCAGGTGAGGTTCACGCCGTCGGGCAGCAGCCTGAAAATCTTGCCGATATCGTCGTCGATCAGCAGCGCCCCGGTGGCGAAATCGACCGGGCAGATCGCCTCGTCCAGGCCGGGGCTGTCGCCGCCGGCTTCATCGCCGTTCAGGTCGGGCACCTGGGTGCCGTGGCCGGAGTACTGGAACACCAGCACGTCGCCCGGCTGGCTCGACACGACCATGCGCTTGAGCGCGCCCACGATCGCGGCGCGCGTGGCGTGGGCGTCGAGCAGCGACGAGACCTCGAAACCGGCCGTGCGCAGCACGTCTTCCCACAGCGCGACGTCGGCCACGCAGCCGGCCAGCGGCGCGGTCGGGTAGTCGTTGATGCCGACGCACAGCGCACGCCGGTTCGCTTGTGTCTTGTCCTTGAGCTGGATCGGCGCGTTCGGTTTTTGCTGGGCGCGCAGCTGCAGCGCCTGCGGCTGAAGGACTTCGGCTTCCTGATCGGCCGTGGCTGCAGCCGGGGCGCGCGCGGCCGAATACTCGACGATGCTCTCGTGGTCGGCCCGGTTGAGGATACGGCGCGCGATGCTGCCCATCGTCGACGCGTCGTCGTCGAAGGCGCCGTGCGAGGTGGCCATGCTGGCGCTGCGCCCGCGCGTCGACCTGGTCTGCGACCAGATGATTTCGCCCTTGGACGGGCCCTGGTCCAGGCCGAACAGCGCGCTCAGCGCCGGGTCGCCGCGCAGGCATTCCTCCAGTCCCAGGATCGGGGTTTTGCGCTCCTGTTCAAGCGCATGGTAGATCAGGTATAGCAGCGACTTGCGGTACACGCCCGCACAGTTGTCGGCCGCTTCCAGCTGTTCCTGCATGGTGTAGACGGTCAGCGCGTCGACGCCCGATCCCTCGCCAAGTAGTCCGGCCAGTTTTTCCTTGAACAGATCGACCCGCATGGCCGGCGCCATCAGGTGCAGCGAGCGGAATGCCGGCGCCCCCAGTTCCAGCGCGGCCGGGATGAACCAGGAATGGAAGATTGAACCGGCGCTGTGGCCGACCGCGTGCAATTCCACCTGGCCGGCGTTGGCCTTGCAGAATTCGGCCAGCATGCGCGCCACGTAGCGGGCGCCGCCTTCGCGGCCGGCGCTTGCCGACGAGGCCAGTTGCGCGCTCAGCTTCATGTTGCTCCACATTGCGGGCACCTGCGCGAGCCGCGCCGCTTCCTCGATTGCGGGATCGGTGATCCAGTCCGCAAAATCTCGGCGGCCAGTGGTCACTGCGCGCCGCATCATCTGGCCGATGGTTTCGAGCAGCCCCGTTTCCCACGCAAAGTAGATCGGATAGATGTCGTTTTCCTTCCACCACGCCACGCTTTTCTGGGCAATCGCCAGGCCGGTCGCTTCGTCATTGAGGCCACCGTGCGCCTGGAACATCAGACGCAGCGGCTGTCCCTTCATTTTCGCGGCCAGCAAGGCTTGCGCAAGATGCTCGGCAAAGATGGCGTCCACGTCGGCGCGCGTTGTGGTCCATTTCCCGCTGCGCGAAAAATCGCCCATCGACAGGTTGACCAGGTGCGGGCGCAAGGCCTGCATCTGGTCCGGGGTCAGCGCCGCGGCGCGCGTTGCAACGCTGCTGCCGGCGGCCACGCGCTGCATGCGTGGCGCTGCGCCCGGATGGTGGGCGCAGGCGCTGGCGTCGGGATCGATGCGCTGGTCGCCGCCCTTGCGGGACAGGTCAAGCAGGGCCTCTTGCACCAACTGGGTCGCGGTGCTGGCATCGTCGCGGAAAGGCGAGGCTTTCTGCGTCTCATCGGCGAAGTCGAGGCGCGCGCGATGCGGCGCCAGCTCGGCCAGCATCTGCTGGTAGTTGATGCTGTTGCCAGGGCAGGATATCCCGGCCATGGTGCTGTGGAAGATGAGGCTTTCGGGCGCCAGGTCGAACAATTGCTGCAGCCGGGCGACCACGCCCAGCACCGTGTTGCGCTGGGCGCCTTCGAGCACATCGGCGCCTTCGTCGAAGTCGCCGATCATCTCGATCATCAAAGGACCGGCACTGGCGTCGCCGTTGTGGCCGCAGGCGCTGGCGGGCGGGGTATCCCAATTGCGGCCAAGCCAGATATAGCCTTCCGGGTCGATGGTCAGATGCTGCGCGATGTCGGGCCAGTCGTTTTGCTCGGTGTGCGTCTTCCACATGGCGTCGAGCGAGGCGTCGCGCGCGAACTGCACATGGTTCGGGTGGCGCGTGTGGTGCAGGTGGATGGACTCGATCCGGCGATTGACTGCGACGCGTTCAAGGATGCTGGAGAACTGCGCCAGGCTGACTCTTCTGAAAGGGGATGGCATGATAGTCCTTCACATGGTGGCGGTCGGCCAACATCCCTGGCCGAGGGTGCAGCGAAAAATGCGGGGATCGCAGCGTTTGATTCTCTACGCAATTTCACAAAAAAAACTCTCCAATGGTCACGAAATGTAAAAAGCGTGTAATTAAAACAACGGTTTTGGCAATATTTATTCGCGGCACAAATAATACGGGGACGCGCACCTCGTCACATCGTCCTTGCGACGGCGAGGCCCCATGTTGCCGGCTCCGTGTTGGTGCGCAAGGACGACGTAACGCGGCGCGGTTTATTCCTTGCGGTAGATGTATTGCCGGTAGATTCGTGCTCGGCTTGCTGTCGTACATCCCGACCTTCCTGATCATTTTCGTGCTCGCCAAACGGCGCCTGAATGACATGGACCACACCGGATGGTGGTCGCTGCTGATCGTCATCCCATTTGTTAACCTGATTTTCTTCCTGTGGCTGGTTTTCGGTGCGGGCGACGAGGGCAGCAACAGCTTTGGCCCCGCCCCTTGCAAGAACAGCGTGCCGGTCATCATTGGCGCGTGCGTCATGCCCGTATTTTTAATTGGCATAATCGCCGCAGTCGCCATTCCCGCTTACCCCAGCAGCAAGCGCCGTCCCAGCCCTAAGTGAACGCGGCTATAACTGGCCGCTTTCCTTGATGTCGAGGTAGCGGTTCACCAGCGTCATGCTCAGCTGTTCTGGCGTGATGTCGATCAGGCGGTCGGCGCGAATGCCCAGGCGCTTGATGGCGGCGCGCCGCTGCTGCAGGTAATGCACCGTGGCGCTGTAGCGCAGCGCATCGGAAAAGCTGGCAACCGCGCCGCTGCTGGCCCGGTCCATGATTTTTTCGCGCAGGCTGGCGCACATCACCAGGTGCCGCGTCGAGATCAGCTCGCAGGCCGAACGCAGGGCCGTGTCATCTTCGTCGCGCAGGTTGGTGATGATGACCACGAAGGCGCGCTTGCCCAGCCGGTTCAGCAGCGCCGCCGCGGCCTGGGTAAAGTCGGGCGCCACATCGGTCGGCTGCAGGTCGTACACGCCGGCCAGCAGGCGGTCCAGTCCCGTGCGTCCCTTGTGCGGCGCCAGCCAGCGGGTTTCCCCGCCAAACGTCATCAAGCCCACCGCATCGCCCTGTTTTTGCGCCAGGAAGCCCAGCGTGAGCACCGCATTGAGCGCGTGGTCGAAATGGGTGGTGACGTCGTCGCGCGCCTGCATGCGGCGCCCGGTGTCGAGCAGGAACACGACCTGCTGGTCGCGTTCTTCCTGGTATTCGCGGCTGATCGGCTTGTTGCGGCGCGCGGTCGCCTTCCAGTCGATCGAGCGCATGCTGTCGCCCTGGCGGTATTCGCGCAGTTGCAGGAAGTCGGTGCCTTCGCCGCGGCGCCGCTTGCGGATCGCCCCGGCGGCCGGCGCGCGGCGGTCGGTGGCGCTCAGGGTGTGGCCCAGCAGCTTTGAAAAATCGGGAAACACCTTGACCTCGCTGCGCGGACCCATGCGGCAGGTGCGCTGCCACAGGCGCAGCGGCGAGAGCACCCGCAGGTGGGCCGGCCCGAAGGCGGCCGGGCCGCGCTGGTCCGGGCACAGCCGGTAGCTCACCGCGCAAAACGCGCCCGGATCGATCACGGCGCTGTAGTCCAGGCCTTCCATTTGCCAGGCGGCCGGATAGTCGTCGAACAGGTCGATCGACAATGCGCGCGTGCCTTCGTTATGCAGTTTGACGGTGACCTTGTTCCATGCGCCCACCGGCCATACGCCGGCCAGCTCGCGCTCGACCCGCAGTGCCGGCGCGCGGCGCGAAATCCATGCATCGATGCCGGCGGCGGCGGCCAGCGCCACGCCGGCGCCCTGCCACAAGGGCAGCAGCAGCGGCCAGTGGCTGGCCGCCAGGCCGAGCGCAGTCCAGCCGCCCACGCCGAGCAGCAGGTTGCGCGATGGCGTCAGTGCGTCAGCCACGTGGCGCGGCGATCTCTTCGATCAAGCCCTGCAGCAGGTGGTCGCTGCTCAGGCCATCGAGTTCGCTTTCCGGCGAGATCGCGATACGGTGCCGCAGCACCGGCAGGCTGGCCGACTTGATGTCGTCCGGGGTGACGTAGTCGCGCCCGGCCGTCAGGGCCATGGCGCGCGCCATGCGCACCAGCGCGATGGAACCGCGCGGACCGGCGCCGATGGCGATGCCCGGCCAGTCGCGCGTGGCGCGCACCAGGCGCACCGCGTAAGCTGCCACCGCTTCGTCCACCCGCACGCGCGCCACCAGCTGCTGCAGCACGACCACGGTTTCGGGCTTGACCAGGGTGGCCACCTCGTCCACTTCGAGGGCGTCGCCGATGCGGTCGCGGGTGACCAGCTGGAGCATCTGCTCTTCCTCGGCCTGGCTTGGGTAATCGATCCGCACCTTGATCAGGAAGCGGTCCAGCTGCGCCTCCGGCAGCGGGTAGGTTCCTTCATTTTCAAGCGGGTTCTGGGTGGCCAGCACCATGAAGGGAGCGGCCAGCTGGTAGGACTGGCCTTCGATGGTGACCTGGCGCTCCTGCATCACTTCGAGCAGCGAGGACTGGGTCTTGGCGGGCGCGCGGTTGATCTCGTCGGCCAGCAGCAGGTGCGTGAAGACGGGTCCCTTGCGCACGCTGAACGACTGGTTCTTCAGGTCGAACACCGCATGGCCCATGACGTCGGCCGGCATCAGGTCGGGTGTGAACTGGATGCGCGAGAAGTCGCCGGCAAAGGTTTTTGCCAGCGCCTTCACCAGCAGCGTCTTGCCCAGCCCCGGCACGCCTTCGATCAGCACGTGGCCGCCGGCCAGGCAACAGGCCAGCACCTGGTCGATGACGGCCTTCTGGCCGATCACGGCGCCGCCGATTTCCTCGCGCATGCGCCCGATGATCCCGATTGCCTGTGCGAGGCGGTCGGCCGGAATGGCGGGGGCGGCAATGCTGTCGGTGCTATCGATCATAGTGGTTTCTCAGTTCTTGGAGGGTGCGGACCTGGCGGGTGAAGCCGGCTACCTGGGGCAGGGCGTCGGATTGCAGGGCGAATGTGACATGTTGTTGATCGAGACCGGCGGCGCGCGCCAGCGCCTCGGCCAGATCGTGCGGCGCCAGGCGCAGCAGCGCGGGGACGCGCCGGCGCAGCAGGGCCAGCGTTTCCTCGCGCGCCGCGTCGAGCAGCACCTGGCGCCCGCCCTTGGCTTTCCACAGCCAGGCGCCGCTCGCTTCGATGTGTTCCATCAGCGAACGCCGCTCGCTGACCGGTTCGGCCACCATCGGGCCGAAGCGGCGCAGGGCGCGCCACAGCAGCAACGCCAGCAGGCAAGCCAGGCCGGCCAGTGGCATCGGGAAGTTTTCCCCCAGCGCGGCATACCAGGGCAGTACGTCGAGGTGCTGGATGATGGTCACGTTGCGGTTGCGCGGATTCAGGGCGGCCAGGCCAAGCAGCAGTTCGGCATGGTCGCGCTGAACCAGCTCGTCATTGCTGAAAAAGTCGGAGGCCAGCATCACGATGCGGCCCTTGCCTTCGGCGAACACGCGCACGGTGTCGCCGTGCTCGTCGCTCCACAAGTGCGGCGCCGGGTTGGCCGTGCTGGACATCTTGGTGTAGCCGGCGTTCAGTTCAAGCCAGTAGCCGCTGCCCGGCAGGGACAGGCGACGCAGCGGCGCGGCCTTGAATTTGGCGCAGGGCTTGGCCGGCGCCGGGGCTGCTGCGGTCGTGGCGGCGGGGGCTGGGGCGGCTGCGCAATCGCGCACCGGGCGCTCCTGGTACAGCACCACGCCAAGGCGCGCGGCAATCGGATCGGTTTCGATAGCCTTGTCGTCAGTGACGACCGTGACGGTCGTGCCGCCCTCCGCCGGGGCGGTTACCGCTTCGTCTTCCTCGTCGTCCTCGTCCTCGACCACGTCCTCGCTCGCCTCGTTGGGGATAAACGCCCGTTCGACGGGGGTGGACCAGCGCGGCTGCGCCACCAAGGTATTGCCGCGCCTGACCCAGGCCAGCAACTGCGCCGCCGTGGCCGGGGCGGTTACGCCGGAGGCGTCGCCCATGACCAGGGTGCCGTCGGGCAGGCGTGGAATGGCCACCTCGCCCAGCGACGCATGCACCTGGGTTGGGTGGCCGTTCTGGCGCAACAGCGTGGTCGCGCCCAGCAAAGGATTCTCGATCGCGGCAGGGGAGATGGATCGGCGCGCCTCCCAGACTTTCTCCATGGCGGCGTACCAGGCAGCGAAGCCGCCCGCCACCAGCAGGGCGACGACCAGGAACGCGAGCAGGGTCTTTTTCAGGTCGGTCATGCTGCGCGCCCCCCAATGATGCCGAAGCGTTCATTCCACGAGCGGCACGCCGCTTCAAGCACGGCGTCGTCCGGCCAGCGGTCGCCGTAGGCGGCGCCCAGCCACAGCCCGGTCGACGCCGTAGCGACAGCGAGCCGTTCGGCCGACAGTCGGCCGGCCTGCTGCGCCGCTTGCGCCAGGCGCAGGCAGTCGCCCTCGGTATTGCCCCGGCGTAGAGCAAGCGCGTCCTCGGTCACCAGGCGCGACAGCGTGCTGCGGTACAGCAGCGCCAGGGCTGCGCGGCGGCGCCCTTCGGCCCACAGCGCCCGCACGGCGCGCGCCACGTCGTCGGGCAGCGATTCGGCGCGGATATCCAGCCCGGCCACGGAAGTCGCCGGCAGCGTGTGGGAACGCGGGCGCATGGCCGGAATCAGGTGGCGGTAGCGGTACAGCAGCCAGGCAATCAGGCCAATGGCAATCGCGATGATCACGGCCTTCATGACGCTGGCAAACGTCGACAGGTCGGGCCCCTTGAAGTCGCTGGTCTTTGTTGCCTTTTTTTCTTTCGTGGACTTGTCCTTGGCGCGCCAGACCTCGACGCAGTCGTAGCCGCGCAGGTCCTTGCCCTGATAGATAAGGTCAACCTGGCGCCGCAACGCGGCCTGGCGCTCGCCATTGACCGCGCCGCGTTGCACCAGCGTCGATTCGGGCGCCTTGCAGGTGGCCGCCGGCGCCGCAGCCAGGGCCGCGTCGGGCTGCATGGCCAGCGTCAGCGTCAGCAGCAGTGCCGCCGCTGTTCCGAGTGCCGCGCCGCGCGCCCGCGGAGTCGCCGGGCGCTTGATCTGGCGCAGCTGCATTTCGAGGTCCCATGCCTCCAGCGCGGCGCGCCGATTCAGGTAAAGGGTAAATCCGCTGGCGGTATACACCGGCGCCATGAGGGCTTCGGCCAAGCCATAGATCGCCAGTTTGAGCAACTGCGCGCCGAGGTCGACCCGGTCGCCCATGCCGATCAGCACGGCGAACGGATTGGTCAATTCGGAATCGCTGGCGAACAGCCCCAGGAAGCCCAGGATGCCCAATTCCAGGATCACCATCAGCCAGAAGCACACGACGCCGAACCAGACCGCCGACCCGGCGGTGCCGTGCTTGCCGAGCACCTGGATGCGCGAGTTGGCCACTTTACCGCGCGCCATTTCCAGCTGCCATATGGGCTGGTACAGGGCGCGTCCGGCCGACAGCAGGCGGCCCCAGGTCACCAGGCGCAGGCTGCCGCCGCCAAGCTGGCGCGGCCAGGCGCGCACCGCTTCCTGCCAGCTGACGGTGGTGCCGAACACCTGGCGCGACAAGACATACAGGGGCGCGCGTTCGAGCAGGGGCTTGACCCACCAGCACACCAGCACCCAGAGCCAGCCCAAGGCCGGCAGCAGCCAGGTCAACACGCCGGCCAGCACCAGCAGCGGCACCCACAGGGCGGCGAAAGCCAGGTAGGCGGCCGAGGCGTGCGAGCGCAGCAGCGCGAAGCCCAGATCGAGCGCCTGGGCGTTGGTGCGCGGGCGCAGTTCAATTTGCAGGTTTTCTATTTGCATGGTCCGTCTCTCATTGGCGGCCGCGGCCGGCAAACAGGAAAAACAGGATCACGCCGCTCCAGCACAGCGCACCGACGGCGTACTTGACGTTGGCCGATATCAGCGGCGAGGCCGACCAGAAGCCTTCGATGAAGGCGGCCAGGAAGGTCATCAGCGCGCCGCCGACCAGCACCGGGAACATCTGCAGGCTGGCATGGCGCAGCGCGTGGCCGCGGCTGAGCCGTCCCGGGTTGACCAGCGACAGGCCCAGGCGCATGCCGGCCATGCCGCACAACAGCAGGCCGGTGATCTCGAAACTGGCGTGGGTAATCACGAACGACCAAAACGCTTCGCTGGTGACCGGATCGCGGCTGAGCCAGGCGCCGATGACGCCCAGGTGCATGCCGTTCATGGCGATGCTGAATAGCGCCGGAATGCCGCCGAAGATCCCGGCCGCAAACGAGCGGAAACAGATCGAGACATTGTTCCAGATGTAGTGGCCGAACATCAGCATGTCGCCTTCGCTGCCGCGTCCGACCTTGGCCAGGCCGGGCTGGTACATCTTGCGGTACTCGGCCAGCTTTTGCGGCGTGGTGAAACTGTAGGCCCAGGTCGGCTCGTACCAGATCAGCAGGCCGATCGCGAGCGCAACGCCGAAAAACGCGAGAAAGGCAAACAGCAGCAAGCGCCATTCGGCGCGCACGCGGCAGGGAAATTCGACACCCAGCCAGTGCAGCAGCGTGTTGGGGCGCTCGAGCGCGGCGCCGTACAGCAGGCGGTGGCAGTCGCCGACCATTTTTTGCAGGTGCTCGGCCAGCGCCGGCGAGTAGCCGCGCTGGCGGCTCAGCGCCAGGCACTGGCACAGGCGCCGATACAGCGAGGGCAGGGTCCGCACGTCGGTCTGGCTGCCGTGCAGGATGTTTTCGATCTCGGTCCACAGGGCCGCGTTGTCGGCTTCGAACTGTTTTTGCTTCATTGCGTGAGCCCGGCGACGTAGCCGCGCATGCGCTCGACCGACTCGCTGCCGGTGCACCCGGTCAGCGGTTCGGCGATCGTGCCCAGTTCGGCCATGCGTTCGACGGGCAGCACGCGCTCGCGCTCGAACAGGTCGGTCAGGGTACGCTGCTGGTCGGCGTTGAGGTGGAAAGGCAGCGGAATCGGCTGGGCTTCGGGCGTTTCATGGCGCACCGGGTCGACTTCGCGGTAGACCACCTGGGTGCCCGCGACGATGTCGCCAAGGCGGCGAAAACGCGCGTCCGCCATCATGCACACCAGGCCGGTCGCATACATCATGGGCAGGAAATCGGCCACCAGCAGCAGGTTGCGCAGCACCGATTCGCGCCAGCCGACCGGCAGGCCGTCGCTGCGCACCACTTCCAGGCCCATGGTTTTCTTGCCCACGGTGCGGCCTGAAAAATACACTTCGGAGATGATCGGATAACCCCAGTAACTGAGGAACATGAAAATCAGGAAGAAGCCTTCGCCGAGCTTGCCATCGGGCAAAAACATGCGCGCCACAATCGCCACCACACACCAGAGGATGAAATCGATGGCCCAGGCGCCGGCGCGCAGGTAAGGGCCGGCGGGGGTGAGGAGAAGCCGCACGCCCTCGGGCGTGGTCAGGGACAAGCGACCGTCTAGCAAGCGAAGCCTCGCGCATGTTTCATACTACTGTTGCAGACCGCCATGCTATTCGCCGATTGTTCCAAGTGGCATTTATTGTAACCAAAAAAGCAAATGACCACATCATAAAGTTGAGAATTGGTCAAGATTATGGCCGGGGGCGCAACAACTGGTAGACATGGTGCAGCGGACTGTCGACCGGATTGTCCGGTTCCAGCTCGCCCGTGGCGATGCGCGTGAAGCCGGCTCGTTCCAGCGCGCGCCAGGAAGCGCGATTGTCGGCCTGCACCGGCACGATGAGGGCCGGCGTGGCCGCGTCCTCCATCCACAGGCGGGCGGTGAAAGCGGCGATCATGGCCGTGCCGAGCCCCTTTCCCAGCGCTTCGGGCGGGCCGACCAGGTAGTCGATGCTGCTGGCCGCGGGCGGCACGTCAAGGAGTTGGGCCAGCTCGGCGCGGTATTCAGGGTAGGCGCCGAAGCGGAAGCGCTGGATCAGCCCGACCGGGGCAGCGTCGATGTCGGCAATGAACACCTCGGCCGCTTCGGTGCCGTCCACGCAGCCGCCGTACGCGGCCTCGATGGCCGCGGGGGCGGGGTCGTCATCCCACCAGCGCGCGACATGGGGCGTGGCCAGCCACTGGCCCAGCAGTGCGAAGTGGGCGCGGCTGATCGGCGTGAAGGTCCACGCCATGTCGCTCATGCCTCGGTTTGGCACTCCAGGCCGAGCTTGCGCAGCTCTTCGATCGCCTGGAAGCGCCGGTTCACGCCCAGCTTGGCGTACACGTTCTTCATGTGCGACTTGAGGGTATTGAGGGAGACGAACAGCGAGTCCGCCATTTCCTGGTTGGAGTCGCCCTTGACCAGCAGAGCCACGACCTGGCGCTCCTTCTTGCTGAACATGTGCGACAGCGAGGTCTCGGCCGCTTCGGCGCTGGCCTGGTTGGGAAAGCAGGAGAGCAAGGCCAGCGCATCGGCGCTGTAGCTGGCCGCGCGCACCATTTTCTTGAGCAGGTCGGCCAGCGGCGCGCCCTCGTCCAGGAACAGGCGCAGCAAGCCGGTATTCCTGGCCAGGTCGATGCATTCGCGCAGCACGGGCAGGGCGTCGCCGCCGTTGCGGCCTGCGTGCAGCGCCAGTGCCTGCAACAGCAGGACTTCGACCGTCACCGTCACGCGCCCGGCTTGCACCGAGGCCTGGCGCAGGCGTTCAAGCAGCAGCGCGGCCTGCTCGGCCTTGCCCTGCCAGATGAAGTAGCGCGCGAGGACCAGGTACTCGGCTTCGCGCCCGACCGACAGAGTCTCGCCTAGGGACAGCTGGGCGCTCTCGCACCACTGCGCCATCAGGTCTTGCCGGCCGCGGCTCAGGTACATGCGGCCGATGGCTGCCGACAGTGGCGGCAGGTCGACCACGAAGCGGCCGGAGTACTTGCGCAGCGCCAGTTCGCGCTCGGGATTGAGGCTGTTTTCGGCCGCGCCCAACGCCCAGCGCGTTTGGGCCAGCAGCACATGGCCCCACGCATTGCCGTACTGGATGCCGTTGGCCGTCATCTCCACCCCGCGCTGCAGATGGCGCTCGGCGGCGGCCAGGTCATTCATTTCGTAGGCCAGTTCGCCCAGGCTGATATGAAGCATTCCGCAGGCGGGAAAGTCCTGCCAGCCGGCGTCGGTGCACTCTTGCAGCACCTGTTCGACCAGCTGCTTTGCCTGCTGCAGGCGCCCGCGCAGGTACTGCATGCGGGCCAGGCCGAGCACCGCGGTGACCGGGATCAGGACGTTGAGCTTGGCGTCGGCCAGCGTTGCGTGGCGCTCCAGCAGGGCCTGGGCTTCAACGTAATTGCCGCTGACGAAATAGCATACCCCCAGGCTGATCGCGGCCACGCCATTCAGGGCGCGACCCGGTGCAAACGAGGCGTGCGCCTGCTGCAGGTGGGCGATGGCGGCATCGATCTGGCCGCAATACGCGAAGCGGCAACCGCGCAGCAAGGCCGCCTGGCCCAGCATGGCGCGCTCGTTGCTGCCGATCGGCGCCGCATGGAAGCCGGCCAGGCACAGTTCCACGCTGTGGATATGCTTTTCCATGGCGACCAGGTTGTCGGCATAAAAATGGCCCCAGGCGCAGGTGAGCGAAAAGCGCGGGCTGCGCGCCAGCGTTGCCGGCGGCAGTTCCCTGGCCCAGACCAGCGCCTGGTTGATTTGCCCGTGCGCGAACAGGTCGCTGCCATGCTGCTCGATCAGCGCCAGCGCGACGTCGAAGTCGGCGCCCTTGATGGCATGCCCGATCGCTTCGGGGATCAGGCCCTGCTGGCTGAACCACTGGCTGGCGCGCCGGTGCAGCGACTTGACCAGCGCCGGCGCGGCCTGGCGCAGCCGGCTTTGCAGCAGCGCGTTGAATAAGTGGTGATAGCGGTACCAGACGCGCTGGTGGTCCAGGCCGAGGACGAACATATTGCTGCGCTCGATCTCGTCGAGCATGGCCCGGCTGTCGCTGCGCAAGGTGACCGCGTCGCACAGGGGCGCGCTGAAGCGCTCCAGCAGCGAGGTATATAACAGGAAGTTCTGGGTCTCTTCGGGACAGGTGCGCAGGACTTCGTCGAGAAGGAAGTCTGTGATGTGGCGGTCGTCGCCAGCGAAGCTTTCGATGAAACCGGCCTTGTCGGCGGTATGCCGCAGCGACACGGCGGCAAGCTGCAGGCCGACGATCCAGCCTTCGGTGCGGTTGGCCAGGCTTTCGACCTGGGCCGCAGGCAGGCCGAAGTCCATCACCTGGTTGCAGAACTGGTCGGCTTCGTCGAGCGTGAAGCGCAAGTCCTTGGTGCGGTATTCGAGCAGCTTGCCCTGGCCGCGCAGACGGGCCAGCGAGAAGGGCGGGTCGCAGCGGCTGGCGAAGATGAGCTGCAGCTGCGGCGCCTGGTGTTCGACCAGCGACGCGATGGCCTTGTGGACGCTGGCGTCCTGCACCGTATGCAGGTCGTCGAGGATGACGCACAAGGGCTCGGGCAGGTCGCAGAACTGGTTGGCCAGGGAGCGCATCAGGCCACCGATAGGCGGCGGCGGGGCTGAATCGAGCATCTCGGTGACGGCGCTGCCCAGGCCCGGGAACTGGCTCTGGATGGCGCTGACGAAGTGGTTCATGAAGCGCAGCGGATCGTTATCGTCGGCGTCGAGCGAAATCCAGGCCACCTTGGTCTGGCGCGCCTTGGCCCACGACGCGATCAGGGTGGTCTTGCCGTAACCGGCAGGCGCGCAAACGAGGATGACGCTGGCTCCCTGGTCCGGTTCGGACAGGCGGGAGCGCAGCACCAACGCGGTTGGGCTGGTCGGTATCACCAGTTTGGTAGCAAGAATGTGATCGGTCAACAAATCTCAGCGCATCAAGAAAAGTTCCAACGGTTCGGTTCAGGCCGGGCGTATGCATGCTGCTACCGGGAAAAGCATAGTAACAGCATATTTTGGCTATGGGGAGGTCCTGCGCACGGGCGTATTTACAGGGCGGCGCGCTGGATGAAGAACCAGTCCGACGAGCAGCCACTGGCGTTGCAGGGCCGCGCCATCACGCCGGCGCCGTCGTTGGTGGTGTAGCGGATGATGAAGCGGCTGCCGGCTGGCGCAGTGCCGCGGTAGACGGCATTGCCGGTGCGCGCGCCCCACGACCAGTTGTCCCACATGTGGGTGGCGCCGGCCAGGATGTGCGACCGGCCGTCGGTATTGGTCGAGTTCATCCAGATTTCGCCGTTGGTGAATTCCGAATTGAGCAGATAGGTATTGGTGGTCCTGCATTTGTCGCTGACGGCGGTGCCGTGGGTCCAGAAGTTCGACCCGGCAGTGGTCGAATACTGCATCCAGATGCAGCGGTTCACGGAACCGTAGGCGTAGCCGTAGCCCCAGCCGTTCGAATCGACATACTGGATGTCGAAGCGTTCGTTCTTGTACAGGCGGCCCATCGCGTAGGACTGGGGCTGCTTGCGCGCGTAGACGTCGGTGGCAGAGACATAGTAGGCCTTGGCCGCCAGGGCAGGGGCGCAGCTGGCGATCATTAGCAGGAATGCGATGTTCTTCTTCATTGTGATTCTCCGTGGTTGGGTGTTTGTTCCAGTTCGGCCAGCCGGTCAGCCGCCTCCGGCGACAGCGACAGCGCGCGCTTGCGGTAGATATCGTCCGTGCCCGCACCGGCGGCGCGCATGGCTGCGATGTCCTGTTCGAGCTTGACGAGCGCCTGGGTGCTATTCCGTTCGGCGCGCAAGGTGGCGGGAAGGGCCGCGTCGAGGGCGGCCAGCAAGGTGTGCTTTTGGACGCTACCGAGCTGCGCGTCCTGCATGATCTCCATGCGCTTGACGCTGTCGATGTCGTTGGCGTCTTCGATGCCGAACAGGCGGGCGTATTGGTCGGCAGTGAAATGGCGCAGGCGCAGCTGCTGGCGCGCCAGCAAAGTGGCACGCGGGCTCTGGACAGGGAGGGCGCGCAGTGCTGTGGCGTAGTTTACGTAGCGCGCCAACAGGTTTTTCGCTTCCACTGCGGCAGCGGGCGTGAATTTCTGTGCAAGATCGCGTTCCGCTTCGTCCCGGGGCAAGGCCAGGTAGTAGTCGAACAAATTACGCAGGGCCGGATCAATCGGCAGGGCCGGAGGCGCATTTGCGGGCGCCTGGCGCGATGCGGGACGGACGAAGGCGAATGGATCGGGGAGGGCAGCGGCGGGCGCTGCTGGGCCCTGCTGCTCGGGCGGCGTGCCGGTCAGGTACACCAGCAGGAGCAGCGTGCCGAGAATCCCAATCGTTAATTTCACATGGCCTCCTTTAACAAGTGGAGGGATGCTAGCGGAACGGCGTGCGGTAATCATCACCACAAAGGGTGAATTGGCGATGAATTTGGCGGAGCGGTGCTTAGTGGTAAACTGCGGCACTGACACATCTACCTAGCAAAGCCATGACCACGCCAACCGACAAGCCCGCCCCGACCAAACGCGCCATCCGGCGCGCCGAAAAAGTCGCCAACCCCTTCCTGGATCCGGAAACGCACGGCAGGATGCGCGATTACACCGAGCGCGACGCCGCCGTGGCCAAGGAATTGAAGGCTATCGCCGAGCGCGGCGCCGGCAAACGCTGCCCGGATCCGCGCACTTCGCCGTCGTTGCAGGCGCTGCGCCCGATCGTCAAGAAGGGTGTGTCGCTGGCCGACATGTTCGACCGGATCGCCGCGGGTACTGAAAAAGGCTTATGGGAGCCATGGATGACCGCGTTCGGCTTTGAACTGAAGTCGGTCAACTACACGCAGCTGCCGCGCAACGCGCACCTGTCGCTGGACCTGGGGCTCGATTCCAAGGCGGGCCAGGTGTTTTCAAGGCTGGGCGTGACCAACTGGCGCAGCATGGCGGCCGAGGACTGCTTTGAGCTGAAAGTGGAAAAGGCGACCGAGAAGTCCTTGTTTACGGCGTTTGCCATTTTTCATCTGGATCCGGCCAAGTAAGCACGTCATCCCTGCGCAAGCGGCGGAGTAGCGGAACCGGCTCGATTTACTCACAGGTGTGAAATTGCATCACTTGCTGTATTTCAACCGAATCGGTTGTAAAGTCGGCCTTGAACGGGGTGTTGTCGGAGCTGCATACGACCAGGGAACGATCACCCTGGTCCGTTAATCGGAGTCCAGCGAGAACCTTGACGACACTGGTGCTCGACGTCGGCGCAGACCCCAGAACTGATGCGAACTGCGCATAGTGCGGTCCAGAGCCAAGCAGGCCCGCATTTTCCATGGCCGGTTCCAGCCATTCCTCACGCCACATGACTGCGATACCAGCAGCGGTAAATGGCGCTTCCAACTCGGTCCATATCGGGCGGAACTCCGAAGGTAATTTGTATCGGCAGATTGGAAATACTTCAAACCATTTCCCTACCGAGACTTCTTCAACGGCAAAGGCAATAACTTGATCGTTGTCCAGCCTAAGTGCGGCAAAACTGTATTCGGAGTGGAATGCGTGAACGGTGCGTCCTAAAAGATCGGTCGGACCATCATAGCTACTCACTGTCCTTGAATATGGTCTCTGGTCGTTAGGCATGATTGTGCTTTTCACTTTGCGTAATTCCGAATGCCCGCTTTACGGAAAGCTGCGACGCGGTCGGACGCCTGGAAGCTTGTTGGTGGCAACGAGATACACAACTAGCGCCACAGACAGGAAGAAAAAGCCGGCGCCATAGGTACTTCCGAATTCGTAAGCCTCACTATTCGTAATAGTTGGATTAAAGCTCATCGTGAATGCGACAAACAATTCGGTGAACACGCCATTTAACACCACGATCCAGCAGATAGACATAAATACTTTTTTCATGGAGAAAATCGATCCCAGTGCAGAAGCGCGCAATTGGTCGTCGGGGCGGTCAAGCGAACGACTGTTCTTAGTCGATAGCTCGGTCCAAGTACTACTTCACTTCGGTGCTCCATAAAGCTTCAAAATCCAGCCCGCTAATTTCCACCCCATCAAATTCGCGTAGGGCGCTAATCGGTCGATTGCCTGGACTGAAACGGTGCCGAGTTCAGTCCCGGGGGAAGCACCAGCGGCACTAGCGAAACCTACTCTGCCATTCCTGAAAAATTCCAATTTTCGTGTTTCGTAACCATCGAGGTCGAGTTCGGATACCAAGCGGATAGGTTCTTCTTCAAGATCATGTAACCACTTTACGTCAATCCATCTCATCGCTATTTTCTGGTTCAAAGTTCGCTTTTGTGTATGCCTTGGGGGGGCGAGATTCAAGGCTTCCCCCTCAGGACTGCGGGTCGAACCCGAAAACGCGCAGTTCCTGGTCGCAGTGGCAGCCCTTGGCGAGGCGCGCCGCCCACGCGATAGCTTCATCGCGCGAAGGCAGTTCTAACACGGTGAAGCCGCCGTTGAGCGCGGGCGCCCAGGGATAGCCGCCCATTGCAACCGTGCCGTCAGCGGAGACAAGTGCCGGGGGGACGCTTTCATCGATTCCGCCGCCGAAGACGTAGACACCAGCGGCTTTCGCCTCTTCAATCACAGCGTGCGAGTCGCGGACCACCGCTTCCCATTCGCCGTCGGGCACGACCATTGCCGCGCTTGGAAAAGAGATCAGGTACTTTGCCATGTTGCTCCTTCTGGAAAACGATGGGTGCGTGAAGCGCGTGTGCGGACTAAAGTCAATTGGGCCTTCGAGCGATCTATAGGGCTATTTCCCCAGCAGCGCCAAGCTCTGCTGCCATTGACTGTGCCACGGATCGAGGAATGAATGCGCATCGAAGGCGCGCTTCAGCTGCCCCATCGGCACCCGATACAAATCATTCAAACCGAGCGCCAGCGTAACCGGGTTCCACAGGGCCTTGTTCTTGGCTTTCCTGGCGCTGCCTTTCACCCTGGCCCCTTCATCGCCAAAAATCCCCACGCCGCCGGCCAGGGCCTGTTCCAGGTCGATCTTGACCATGCCGGCAAACGCGATCAGCACCTGGTCGCGGCCGATGCCATCCTGCGATTCCTTCGCCGCCTCAACCTTGACCGGCTGCGGTTCGGCCTCGCGTTTCAATCTGGCCGCCAGTTTCTCCACCTCCTTTTTCAGGAAGCGCAGCTCGTGCAGCTCGCGCCGGAAACCCGGCGCCGGCAGCCTGGTCACAATCTTGTACACATCCTTGGTGATGGTAATGAGCACGTCGCTGCTGCCGGCCGCCAGGCGCGCGGTATCGTCTTCAAAAAAGATGGGCGCCGGGTAGCCGCCGTTGGCGTCGCCGAACAGGTCGGCAAAAGCGGCGTCGTAGTCGAGCCAGACATAGGGCGTCAGGCCGTTTTCGAGCAGGCGCGCCAGGGTCCACGGGGTGGCCGTCTGGGCCGCCAGCCAGTCGCAGGCTTGCTCGGTGGTGGCGCGAAAAGGGAGTTCGGTGAGGGTCATGGTGTCTGCTCGGGCAATGCCGTCCATCATAGCGCATCCGTCCGCATGTCCAAAGTGCAACACTAGCTTGCACAGCAACAAGGCATCCGACTAGAATAGCCGGATAGGCTATTCCCTGGTGATGCGCCTTTTCTCGAGATGGGATGTCGATGTTTTATACCCAAACGCTGGCCCGGCGTCTGCTCCTGACCATGCTGCCATGGTTCCTGCTGCTGGCAGTTTGCCTGACCGTGTTCCAGGTCGGCATACAGTATTTTGCCGCGGGCCGCGCCATCGCCGACGACCTCGCTTCACTGGGGCGCACGGTCGAACCCGGCGCCACCCAGGCCCTGTGGGAACTCGACACCGCGCGCCTGAAAGCCGTCGTGCGCGGTGTGCGCCAGAATGCCATCGTCACCGGGGTGCGGATCACCAATGCCACCGGTGAGGAACTGATGGGCGATGGCGACCGCCCGCGCGCCGGCATGCTGGTCGACCCTGCTGCGGCGCGTCAGTACAAGCAGTTCAAGATCCCGCTCACCTATGTGGAACGCGACAACCAGCCGCGCGTGATCGGCTACCTCGAGGTGTATGCCAACCTCGATGTGTTGTGGGAACGTATCAAGTACGGCTTCTTCGTGGTGCTGTTCAATTCCGTGCTCGGCAGTACGCTGTTGTGGCTGATCGTTTCATGGACCATTAGTTACCGCCTGTCGGACAGCGTGACCGGGGTCGCGCAATCGGTGGCGCTGTGGCGCGCCGGCGACAACGGCGCCGAGCAGGCCAGAATCGCCTACCCTTATCGGGACGAATTGGGCGACCTGGTGATGGCCCTGAACCACAGCCACGCCATGCTCGACGCCTCGATGCGGGAACTGAAGAACGTCAACCTGAACCTCGAACATATCGTCGACGAGCGCACCGGCGAGCTGCAGCAGGCCAAGGACGCGGCCGAGGCGGCCAACCTGGCCAAGGGCCAGTTCCTGGCCAATATGAGCCATGAAATCCGCACGCCGATGAATGCCATCCTGGGCATGCTGTACCTGGCGCTGCGCACCGATCTCACCCCGGCGCAGCTAAATTACCTGGGCAAGGCGCAGAGCGCGGCCCTCTCGCTGCTGGGCATCATCAACGACATTCTCGATTTCGCCAAGATCGAGGCCGGCAAGCTCGACATCGAGTCCATCCCCTTCAGCCTGGACGCCGTGCTCGAGCAGCTCACCGATACGGTGGCCTTCCAGGCCGAGCAGAAAGGCGTGGAGTTCCTGATCCGCTACGATCCCGGGATGCCGGCCGCGTTGATGGGCGACCCGCTGCGGATCGGGCAGGTGCTGCTGAACCTGTGCGGCAACGCCATCAAGTTCACCGAGCAGGGCGAAGTGGAACTGAGTTTCCGCATGCTCCCGACCGGCACGGCCGAAGTCGGCATCGAAATTACCGTGCGCGACACCGGGATCGGCATGAGCGAGGAAGTCCAGCAAGGCTTGTTCGCCAAGTTCACCCAGGCCGACCAGAGCACCACCCGGCGCTTCGGCGGCACCGGCCTTGGCCTCGCCATCAGCCGTGAGCTGGTTGAACTGATGGGCGGGCGCATCTGGCTCGAACGCTCGCAGCCAGGGCAGGGCAGCACCTTGTGCTTCACTTTGACGCTGGCGCTGCCCGCGCCGGGCAGCTTCGCGACCGGCGCGCTGGCCGACCCGGTCGGGCCGCTGCTCAAGGGCGTGCGCGTGCTGGTGGTGGATGACAACGCGCCGGCCGGGGAAATCCTGGCCGACATGCTGCGCGTGCTGCAGGTGGACGTGGCGCTGGCGGCCAACGGCGTGCAGGCCCTGGCGGCCATGGCAGCCGCCGGCGACAGGCCGTTCGACCTGGTGTTGATGGACTGGCGCATGCCCGGCATGAACGGCGACGAAGTGACTCAGCACCTGCGCCGCGACGAGCGCATCGCGCCCACGCCCAAAGTGGTGATGGTCACCGCCTACGGCCGCGAGGATGTGTTCCGGCTGGCGCAGCAGGCCGGCGTGGACGGATTCCTGATCAAGCCCGTCTCGCCCTCGACCCTGCTGGACGCCATTCTGTCGGTCCTGGGACGCAAGCGCATCCTGGACCATGACGAACGGCGCCATGCCACGCGGCGCTTGGGCGGCGGGGTAGCAGGCGCGCGCGTGCTGCTGGTCGAAGACAACGCCATCAACCGCGAGTTTGCCAGCGAACTGCTGCGCGGCGAAGGCATCCAGATCGACGAAGCGATCAACGGCCAGCAGGCCGTCGACATGGTGCGCGCGCAGGAATACCACGCGGTGCTGATGGATATCCAGATGCCGCTGATGGACGGCCTGGAGGCGGCGCGCCGGATTCGCGCGCTGGCCTTGGCGGTGCCTGACGGCGAACGCTTCGCGCGCCTGCCGATCATTGCCATGACGGCGCTGGCGATGGCCCATGACGCGGAGATGAGCCTGGCCGCCGGCATGAACGATCACGTGACCAAGCCGATCGCGCCCGATCGCCTGCTGGCCACGCTGGCGCGCTGGATCCGGCTTCCCGACAAGGCGGGAGACGTGGCACGCAGGGCGCCCCTGGCGCTGGCATGCCCGCCCGACCTGCTTGCGCTGGCCAGTCTGGATGCACGCGAAGGCATCCGCCGCATCGGCGGCAAGGCGGACTCCTATCGCAGGCAGTTGCTGCGCTTTCGCGACAACTATGCCGACGCGCCCGACCAACTGGACGCCATGCTGGAGCTGCGCCAGTTTCAGCAGGCCGACAATTTCTGTCACGCGTTGCTCGGCGTGGCGGGCAATGTCGGTGCCGACGCCCTGTTCAGGCAACTTGGCAAGCTTGGCGTGGCACTCAAGCAGGGCGTGGCCCCGCCGCAGGACGAACTCGACGCCATGCGAAACCTGCTGGCGCAACTGGTGGCCGATATCGACAGCGTTGCCGCCGCCGTGCCGCAGCCGGCCGCGGGGGGAGGTGCGGTCATGCCGGCGCCCTCCGTCATTGCCTTGCTCGCACAACTGGCCAATGCGCTTGAATACGACCTTGGCCGGGCTGCTTCGCTGCTTGCCGAACTGCGCGCCGGCGCGGTCGGTACCAGCGAGGCCGAGGCCATCGGCGCCATCGCCCGAAATGCCGACGCATTTGCCATCGACGAGGCAGTAGGCCTGGCCAATGCACTGCGTGAACGGCTCGAGCTTGCCGCCACCGGAACAACCGGGGTCTGACCCCACTTTATTTTCCAAGACACCGCCCATGATCCGATTCCACCAGCAACGGCCCCGCATCCTGATCGTCGACGACGTTCACGAGAACCTGCATTTGCTGATGAATGTGCTGGGGCCGAACCACACGATCACCGCGGCGACCACGGGCGAAAAGGCGCTAGAACTGGCGCGCCGCTTGCCGCAGCCCGAACTGATCCTGCTCGACATCAAGATGCCCGGCATGGATGGCTACTCGGTGCTCTCGCGCCTGAAGTCGGACCCGGCCACCGCCCACATCCCCGTCATCTTCGTCACCGCACTCGATGACGCGGCCGACGTGGCCAGCGGCCTTGAACTGGGCGTGGCCGATTACCTGACCAAACCGGTGGACCCGGAATTGCTGCTGCTGCGCGTCTCCACCCAGCTCACCTTGCAGCGCTACCGCGAAGACGCGGCCCTGTTCGACGTTGACGCCGCGCTCGAGCCGGCCGGCGCGCCCACCGTGCTGCTGGTCGACGACGTGCCGGAAAACGTGCACGGCCTGCTGGAAGTGCTGCGCGACGACTACCGGGTGATCATTGCCAGTTCGGGGGCGAGGGCGATCGAACTGGTGCAAGGACCGAATCCGCCCGACCTGATTTTGCTCGACATTATGATGCCGGGCATGGACGGGCTGGCGGTGTGCCAGCACCTGAAGGCGCTGCCCGAGCGCAACCGCATCCCGGTCATTTTCGTCACCGTGGCCGACAGCACCGCCGACAAGCTGCGCGGCTTTGCCATGGGCGCGGCCGACTACATCACCAAACCTTTCGACATCGACGAAGTGTGGGCGCGCGTACGCACCCATCTTGAACTGTCGCGCCTGCGCCACCAGCTCGAACGCGTGGTGGCCCAGCGCACCGCGATGCTGCAAAAAAGCGAAGAAAAATACCGCATCCTGGCCGACTACTCGCCCAACTGGGAATACTGGCTGGCGCAGGACGGCAGCTACCTGTACGTGTCGCCGGCGTGCATCGAAGTGTCCGGCTACGCGCCGGCCGACTTCTTCGCCGACGCGGCGCTGATGGACAAGCTGATCGATCCGGCCGACCAGCAGGCATGGACCGAATTCGGGCTTGGCTGCGGCAAGGAGGAGATCGCGCCGTTCGCCTTTCGCATCCGCACCCGCGAAGGCGCGGAGCGCTGGGTCGAGCATGTGGCCAAGAGGGTCTTCGACCGCAACGGCAATCCGCTGGGACTGCGTGGTTCCTATTCGAACGTCACCCAGCGCCGCCAGGCGGAACTGGAGCGCGACTACTTCACCCACCGCGATCCCTTGACCGGCCTGTCCAACCGCGCGCTGTTCGGCCAGTTGCTGGTGCGCGCCGTCGCCCAAGGGGAGCACAGCGCGGGTCAATTTGCGCTCCTGTTCATCAACCTCGACAACTTCAAGACCATCAATGAAAGCCTGGGCCACGGCGCCGGCGACCGCATGCTGATCGAAGTGGCCGCGCGCCTGCGAACGCTGCTGCCCGGGGTGGACGCCATCGCCCGGGTTGGCGCTGACGAATTCAATATCATCCTCGAGAGCGAAAACGGCGGGCCCGGGGTCGACCTGGTGGTGCAGCGCGTGATCGATGCGCTCTCCTTGCCGTACCAGCTAGACGGCGCCAATGTGTACGTGGGCGCCTGTGCCGGCATTGCGCTGTATCCGGCCGACGGCGCCGACGTCAGCACCTTGCAGAGCAATGCCGCCGCGGCCCTGCACCAGGCCAAGGCCAAGGGCCAGGGCAGCCTGCGTTTCTTCTCCCCTGAAATGAGCAGCCGCGCCAGGGACCGGCTGGCGCTGGAAGCGGACTTGCGCGGCGCGCTCGAACGGGGCGAAATGTCGCTGGTGTACCAGCCCCAGGTGGACCTGCGCACCGGCGCGTTGGTGGGACTGGAGGCGCTGGTGCGCTGGAGCCACCCGGTGCGCGGCAATGTGGCGCCGAATTTCTTCATCCCGCTGGCCGAGGAATGTGGCCTGGTCGTCGAACTGGGCGACTGGGTGCTGCAGACGGCCTGCCGCCAGATCCGCAGCTGGGCCGATGCCGGCCTGGCGCCGGCCCGCACCGCCGTGAATATCTCGGCGGTGCAGCTAAGCCGCGGGCGCCTGCTCGATTCGGTCAAGTCGGCGCTCGACAGCACGGGCGTGGCCCCGGTCCAGCTGGAACTGGAAATCACGGAAAGCTTCGTCATGCTCGAACGCGAACTGTCGTTCCAGTCGCTGGCCGACCTGCGCGCCTTCGGCGTGCGCCTGTCGATCGACGACTTCGGGACCGGCTATTCATCGCTGGCCTACCTGCAGCAGCTCAAGGTCCACAAGCTTAAGATCGACATGTCGTTTGTGCGCGACATGATGAAAAACAGCGGCAATGCGGCCATCGTGAAAGCGGTTATCGCGCTTGGACAAAGCCTGGGACTGGAAGTGATCGCCGAAGGCGTGGAGGAGGCCGAACAGGCGCGCTACCTGCGCGAACTGGGGTGCGATGCGATGCAGGGCTATTTGTTCAGCAAACCCTTGCCGGCGGCCGACGCAACGGCCTTCCTGGCCGGGTTCAAGAAAGAGAACTTCATTTTTTGACGATGCTCAGCCTGGCCTTGAGCCTGGCCACGTCGCCCGACTTGACCAGCAGGTCGACGATGGCATTCATGTCGTCGACCGAAATAGGGCCGTCCTTGCGCACAAGGTTGGAAAGCTCGACGCGCGAATCGTACTGGTCGGCGACGATCAGCTTGTCGCGCATCGCCGGGTTGGCCAGGTAGCTTGCCATGATCACCTCGGGGATGATGCCGATGTCGGCGCGCTCGGCCAGCACAAAGTTGACGACCGCCTCGTTGGAGCTAAACAGGTAGGCGTTGAAGTGCTTCTTGATGTACGCCTCGTCGGGGTTATTGTTGAAGAGCTGGTAGTGGTAGCCGCGCACGCCGGCGATTTTTTTGCTCTTGATGTCGGCGAAAATTTTACGTCCGCCGTAGCGGTTGGCGCTGCGGGCAACGTAGACGTCGCCGCTGGTGAGAATGGTTTTGGTCGGCAGCAGGTTCAGCTCCGGCCTGGTCCAGGCCACCGTGCGCAGCGGATACACGTCGGCCTGCTTGTCGACGAACACGCGGTCCAGCCGCAGGCGGGGGTAGATCGCCAGTTCAAACTGGAACTTGTCCTGCACCGCGTTCATGCGCCCGACGAATTCGGCCAGCACGCCGCTGGGCACGTTTTTGTCGTCGAGGTACATCAGCTCGGCCCAGGTTTCCGTGGCCACGCGCACCTTGGTCTGCGCCTGCGCGAACGCAGGCGCCAGGCACAGCACGCCCAGAAAGGCAGTCAGCAACGTTTTATGGAGATTCACAGTACACCTGCTCATCGTCAAAGCGAGAAAATCCATGCTACACCAACTGGCGTCGAATTAGCAAAATCACAACAAAGAATTACAAGCGCGGTATCGATCCGGTTACCGGCGGGCGTTGCGGAATTGCCCTACGATCAGGTCTTCACCCTGTACACGCCGCCCGAGCACCCGGACGGCATCGTCCACAAGACCAAGGCCGAGGCCGACGAGTACGAGATGCAGCACGGCCACTGTTCAGCGCGGACGGGGCGGCTGCGGAATGAACTCGGTTTCGCCTGGCACGCGGGCGTAGCGCTGCTGCTCCCAGTCGTCGGACGCCCTGGCGATGCGCTCCTTGCTCGACGAGACAAAATTCCAGAAAATGAAACGGTGCCCGTCCAGCGGCGCGCCGCCGATCACCACGAATTGGGCGCCATCGGCGCTGCTGATGCGGGCCGCGCGGGCGCCGTCCATGTAAGACATCATGTTCGGCGGGACCGTTTCGCCGTCGATGGCGATGGCCCCATTGACCGCGTACAGCGCCGCTTCGGCGGGCAGGGCGTCGAGCAGCAGTTCGCTGCCCGGATCGAGCCGGATATCGAGGTACAGCGTTTCGCTGAAGGTCGCCACCGGCGACGTCAGGCCGAAGGCGCTGCCGATCAGTACACGCACGTGGCCGCCGTCGACGTCGATGGCCGGGATGACATTGGCGGGCGTGTGCGCAAAGGCCGGCGCCGTTTCCTCGTGTTCGCGGGGCAGGGCGGCCCACAGCTGCAGGCCGTGGCTGCGGCGCGCCTTGCCGACCAGGTCAGCCGGGGTGCGCTCGGAGTGGACGATGCCGCTGCCCGAAGTCATCCAGTTGATCGCGCCCGGTTCGATGCGCTGTACCGAACCGACGCTGTCGCGGTGTTCCATCGCCCCTTCGTACAAATAGGTGACGGTGGCCAGGCCGATATGCGGGTGCGGGCGCACGTCGTGGTTGGCATCGGGCGGCGCCTCGACCGGGCCGAAATGGTCGAAGAAGATGAACGGGCCCACGGCCTGCTTGGCCGAGGCGGGCAGCAGGCGGCGCACCTTGAAGCCGCCGCCCAGGTCTTTTTCGTGCGATTTGAAGAAATGGGAAGTGGTCATGGCGTCAGGCCAGCGAGGTGGTGATGTCGGTGGTGACGCTGGTCATCAGCTTGTGGACCGGGCACTTGCCGGCCACCGTCAGCAGTTCCTGGCGCTGCGTGTCGGACAAGTCCCCGGACAGGTGCAGGATGGTGTGCAGGCGATACACGCCATGGCGCTCTTCGGCGGCGTCGCGTTCGACCTCGACCCGCACGTCCTGCAACGGGATACCCTTGCGGCGCGCGTACCAGACCACGGTGAGCGCCTTGCACGAGGCGAGGGCGGCATCGTACAGGTCATGCGCGCCGGGGCCGCTGTCGTTGCCGCCTTCCTCGACGCTGCCGTCGATGGCAAATGCATGCGCGCGGATCTGGACGGTGTGGCGCATGGGCTGCGACAAATCGCGGGTGACGGTGATCGGCATAAGTTTCCTTTTGTTTAGCGAACCAGACCCGGGGTCAGTGCCGCCATTACGACACGAGCTCAACCGCGTTG
>JAZKCA010000096.1:0-42464 GCA_040388275.1 Pseudomonadota bacterium | reverse complement strand
TGCTGATGCTGATGCTGCTGCTGCTGCTGCTTATGCTGCTGCTTATGCTGCTGCTGCTGCTGATGCTGATGCTGCTGCTGCTTATGCTGCTGCTTATGCTGCTGCTGCTGCTGCTGCTGATGCGCGCAAGGCGAAAAAGGAGCAACTGGCCGTGATCCTGCGCAAGCATCTGAGCGATGAGGAAGGGGCGACATCGTGAGCGCCGCGAAAAATGGAGGCCCAGCATTCCCCGCGCTCGACTCGCAAACGGTTCACCGCATTGGGGCTGCTGCAATCGAAGGCATCACCGATGTGGAAGAGCGTGACCGCGTGTATATCGCTGTTACGGCGCAGGCCGGTATGGGGATGTCGCTGCGCGACTACTTCGCGGCCAATGCCCCGATCAGCACCATGGATGCCATGGTGGCCTGCGGTGTCGATGCGCTCAGCTTCGGCTGTCTGCCGAGAGAGCACCGCGTGGTGGTGATGGCAGCACTGGCTGAAATGCGCGGTGACTATGCCGACGCAATGCTCACGGAGCGTGCCAAGTGAGCGCCTACGACACATTGCTGGCCGCGATGGACGCCACCAAGATGGACCAGGTGATTGTGATGCGCATCGACTTGGCCGAACTGCTGGCCGAAGTCGACAGCCTGCGCACCGGCGGCGCCACGAAGCCGGCCACCAAGTACAGCGCCGAATTTGAGGAAGCCTGGACGCTGTACCCGGCCCGGCCAGGCGCCAGCAAGGCCGCCGCGTTCAAGGCCTGGAGCGCGCGCCTGAAGGCCGGCGCCACCGCGCTGGAAATGATCGCCGGCACGGCCAAGTATGCGGCCTACGTGAAGGCCGAGCGCACCGAGGCGCACTTCATCAAGCAGGCGGCCACGTTCTACGGGCCGGGCGAGCACTTCAGCGCCGACTGGACGCCGCGCCGGCCAGACACTGGCGGCCAGCTTGCTGGCGCTGGTCGACCACCGCGCGGCCCGGCGCCAGAGACCGACGACGAGCGCGCCGCGCGCCGCAGTCGGTGGGGAATCCCTGGTGTGGAAGGTAACGATGCGCCCTACTGAAATGCGCGAATTCAAGGCCGTGATGCGCGATGCCCGCGAGGCGGTTGGCCAGGGCGAGCCGTACACCGAAGGGGCGCTGGAATTGATGTTTGCGTCCCTGGCCGAATTCCCGCTGGCCGCCATCCAGCAAGCGCTGATCGACCACATCAACAGCAAGGATGGCAAGTGGCGCCCGAACCCGGCCTATATCCGCGACCAGATCGGCAAACGCGCGCCGGTGCTGTGGGTGACTGGAGACGAAGCATGGGGCACCGCGCCAAAGCTGGAGACTGATTCCGGCGTGTGCAACCAGGTTGTGGCCGCCGCGCTGGCGGTGGCTCAAGACTTGATCGATAGAGGCGACATGGTAGCGGCGCGCCGTACATTCGTTGACGCCTATAACGCCCGCGTCGAGCAGGCCAAGAATCACCCCGACCCCGCGCAGCGCGTGCCTATCACGTTCATTTCCGGCGGTAACCTGCCGCAGCGCTACGAGGACACCCAGGGGCAGCGGCAGATGTTGCTGGAGCGCGCGCAAAAGAATGGGCTGCTGCCGGCGCCGCGCGTTGATCGGGCGCCGCAGCTGGAGATTGCGAAGTGCACGCCGGGCGCCAAGCCTGACCTGAAGGCGCTGCTGCTGACGATGAAGCCGAAAACGATGCCACCACCGGAGCCTGAAGATTATGAGCGCTGAAACCCAGGTCGACCACAGCACCTGTTCCGCGACGGGATGCTGCATGCTGGGCACCGCCACGCGCAGCCCCGGCCCCGAATGTTCGTGGTATTGCTTCATCCACGTCGCCGCGCGCCCGGACGAAGTGCGCCACATCACCGACGAGCTGAACCGGCTGCGCTGGATAGTGGACATTGTGCGCACGCTGCGCGCCGGCCAGCCGCTTACGGACATCATGCAGCAGAATTTCGCGCTGGCCCAGCGCAGCGACCTGAAGCAAAGCGAGCGCGAGGACCGCGCCGCCTGGATGATCCGCCTTGAAGGCGTGCTGGCGCAATCGTGCCGAGATAGCTTGGTGCAACCATGAATATTATTTTTGCCAGTTATGGGAACGATAGTATTGCGCTGATTCAGTTGGCGCATGAAAAAGGCATGAAGGAAGTTACCGTTGCTTATTCAGATACTGGCTGGGCTGCTGACTACTGGCCGGCGCGCGTGGTCAAAGCCGAAGAGTGGGCGCAGTCACTCGGATTCAAAACCGTTCGTATCCCCGGCATGACGATGGAAGAACTTGTCGAGTGGAAGAAGGCTTGGCCGCGCGGTGGTGGCGGAAAATATCAGTTCTGCACCATGCATCTTAAAGAACTGCCAGCGCTCGAATGGATGTCGAAAATTGACCCCGATGGCGATGCTGTTTGTATGGTTGGTATCCGGCGTTGCGAAAGTGCAAACCGCGCGCTTTTCCCAGAATGGACGGAGGAAAGCGAGGCGCACGGCATGCGATCACTGCACGCGCCGCTGGTGCGCCACGATGACGAAGCGCGCAACACCTTGATCCTAAAAACCCCCATGCCAATCCTGGCCACGCGCAGCAAAGAGTGCTGGCCATGCGTGAATGCGCGCCAACCAGAACTCAAGCAGTTGCAAGAATCTGCCATTGTTCGGATTGAGGTTATAGAGCAGCGTGCGGGCATTAACAGCAAAGGGAATCCGCGCGTCATGTTCAGCCCTAAGCGCCATGGCGGCGCTGTCGGAATTCGTGCCGTAGTCGAGCATGCAAAGAAAAATTCAGATGATTTATTTTCTCCTGGCGGCTGCGATGGCGGGTGGTGCGGATCATGACCCCCTTCGAACTTATCGCCCTGAAACAGCGCGTGGGCCGCGAGTACGCCGACGAAGCCGAACTGTTCGTGCTGATCCACTTCGACGCCGCCCACCGCAAGGTGCTGGGGCCTATCGGCTACAACTTCATCAGCCGGCACTTGGTCATCGCGCAGTATGTGTTCGCCAAGCTGCGCCAGCCCGCCCTGCTGGACCTGGTGCGCGTGGCCGGCATCGCCTGGCAGCGCGCCGGCGGCCGCCCCGGTGAGCTGGCCAGCCTGACCACGGCCGAATATGCCGCCATGCGCGCCGGCCTGCGGGTATATTTCCGCGCGCTGCACAAGATCGAGGTGGGCACCTATCGCCAGGGCTGCAACGTGGCCGACCAGGTTATGAAGTAACGCGCCGCCGCCCCGCGATCCGGGCGGCATAACGAAAGAGACCATGAACGAAAACGAAACCAGCACCGAAGCCATGTTGCAGGCCAAGGGCAAGACCGCGCCGCGCATCACGCCGGACCACATTAAGGCGGTAATCTCCAGCGAAAGTTACTTTCGGCCGGGCGACGCCGGACTGGACGCACTGCGTTTCCAGTTTTTGACTGATGACCACCGCGATCAGGAGATTCGTGACCGCGTGCGCGGACTCATCGACCGCATGGCCACCATGAGCACTTCGGCTGTGCGCCAAGACATCGATTTGATGATGGCGTTGCCGGGCGACACGCTGGACCCGATGAGTACGCTCACCTTTTGCGTACTGGTCCTGCAAAACGGCTTCACGGTGACCGGCGAAAGCGCGTGCGCCAGCCCGGAGAACTTCGACGCGGACATCGGCCGCAAGGTGGCGCGCGAGAACGCGGAACAGAAAATCTGGATGCTGGAAGGCTACGCGCTCAAGCAGCGCCTGTTCGAAGCCGGGAATGAGCCGCCGGCACCGAACAGCGCATTGCCGCCGTACCAGCAACGCGTTATCACCGAGCGCGAAGAGCCAGTGCCGCAGATGCCGCCGCACCAGTGGCGCGTAGTTGTCGAGCGCGACGAATTGTCGGTCAAGGTACAAAAGCTGTCCGCTTTCCTGGTCACGCCCACCTACCAGCGCCTGGACGATGAAGAGCAGACGCGCCTGGCAAGCCAGCTGAACGCCATGCGCCTGTACTGTGCCGTGCTGAACCAGCGCATCGAGGCATTCCCCGCAATCTAGCCCGCCAAGCTTTTCCGGCACGCCGCCCCGCCGACATGGGGCGGCACATCACAAGGAACTATCATGGATTTTGCAACCATCGCCATCACGGTTATTGCCCTGGCCCTGCTGGTCTTCATTTTCGCCAGGCGCCGCGTCATCACCGGCCTGCAGCAGCACAACAACGAACTGGCCCACCAGGTCCAGCAGCTGAGCGACATTGCGCACCGCCAGCGCGACGAAATCACCCAACTGATCAACACGGCCGAGAAAGAGCGCCGCGCGCGCCAGATGGCCACTCTTGCGGCAGCAGGTAACCAGACGCCGGCGCCGCGCCCGCCGACCGCCAAGCCCAAGGAGTGGAAAGACCCTGGACTGGCCCGTGATCCGTACCAAAACGCCAAGACGGCGCGCAAGCAGGAAGAGGCCACCCGGCACGACCCAGCCCCGGCCACCACCTGGGATAACCCCGGCAGCGTCTACACGCCATCGAGCGCGCCATCACCAGCCACCACCATGGCCGAAGCTACCTACCAGGGTCGGGGCGGCACCTTCGACGGTGGCGGCGCGTCGGGAGACTATGGCCGATCCGACAGCGGCGCCTGCAGTTCTTCCAGCTCGAGCAGCGACAGCGGATCGTCCAGCAGTTCGGACAGCGGCAGCAGCTGCGGCAGCTACTGAGGGGGATGCCATGCTTATCCTGATTGGCAAGATTGTGGCGGGCGCCCTGGTCGTCGTGGTGGTGGGCCTGCTGGCCGGCCGGTTCATCCGCGCCGGCGGCAACGGCAACGATGATACGGATTATCTGTGAGCACCGAGCGGGCGAGGTTGACCGCAGGCATCTAAAAGACGATCATGGGAGCAACAAACCCCACCACTTTGGAAACTTTCATGATCCCTTTCACCACCGGCACCCAATCATGAGCGCCAAGAAAACCACGGCGGCCGCGCCAGCTCCACCAGCTCCCCCGCCATCCCCCAAGGCGAAGAAGGACAAGCCGCCGCGCCTGAACGCATCACAGACCCCGCCCGACGCACCCAAGCGCAAGGCCAAGATAGAAATTGCATTCCCGCCCAGCGCCGACGACAAGCGCACGCACCTGGCCAGGCTTGACGAATTGGGCGTGGAAATCATCTGTGACGCCATCCGCATCCCCATGAGCATGCGCGAGATTTCCGACAGACTGAATATTTCCCAGGGGACACTTATTGCCTGGATATCGACCACACCTGACCGATCCGCACGCGTGAGGGATGCCCGGATTGCGACCGCGCAGCACTGGGACAATGAAGCCACCGAGCTGATCGCCAAGGCGCGCACGCCCTTCCAACTGGCCAAGGCCAAGGAGCTGGCGCACCATTTCCGGTGGCGCGCGGCCAAGATCGCCCCGAAGGACTACGGCGACAAGCTAGCCATCGGCGGCGCCAGCGACCTGCCGCCGGTACAGACAGTGGCCAAGCTGGATGTGTCGAGCCTGTCGACTGAGGCCCTAGCCGAAATCATGCGCGCGAAGGACAGGGCAGATGCTGCTGGATGATCACGAATTGCTGGACTGCGAGCGCGAGCTATGCCGCCGGTCCCTGGCCGAGTTTGCGAAGCGCGCCTGGAAGGTGCTCGAGCCGACCACGGTTTTAAAATGGGGCTGGGCGCTGGACGCCATTTGCATGCACCTCGAGGCGGTCACCGATGGCCGGATCAACCGGCTGCTGATGAACGTGCCGCCCGGCACCATGAAATCGCTGCTGACCGGCGTTATCTGGCCAGCCTGGGAGTGGGGACCGCGCGACATGCAGGAAATGCGGTTTATCGGCACGTCCCACGAAGAAACCCTGGCGATCCGGGATAACCGCAAGTGCCGCGACCTGGTGAAGTCGACCTGGTATCAGCATCTATGGCCGGTGCAGCTGCTGCGCGACCTGGACGGCAAGCGGGAGTTCGGCAACACGCGCAAGGGAACCAGGCAGGCGCGCAGCTTCACCAGCATGACGGGCGTGCGCGGCGATCGCGTGATCTTGGATGACCCGATCAGCGCCGACAACGCCAACAGCGAGCCGAAGCTTAAAGAGGCCAAGCTGACCTTTACCGAGACGCTGCCAACCCGGGTCAACTCGGAAAAGTCGGCCATCGTGGTGGTGATGCAGCGCCTGAACGAGCGGGACATATCGGGCGTGATCCTGGACCTGGGCCTGCCTTACGTGCACCTGCGCATTCCGATGCGCTTCGAACCTGACAACCGGTGCACCACATCGATCGGCTGGTCTGACCCGCGCACGGTCGAGGGTGAGCTGATGTTTCCCGAGCGTTTCGCGGAACCGCAAGTCAAGGAGCTGGAACAGGTGCTTGGCAGCTACGCGACCGCCGGCCAGTTGCAGCAGCGCCCGGCACCGCGCGGCGGCGGCATCATCAAAACAGCCTGGTTCCGCTACTACAGCAGCCTGCCCGTGCTCGACTTCCGCATGATCCACGTGGACACCGCGCAGAAGGATGGCGAAGAGAACGACTATTGCGTGCTCCAGTGCTGGGGACGGTCGACGGTCGGCCAGGCCGTGCTGATCGACCAGATCCGCGAAAAGTGGGAGGCGCCCGACTTGCTGGTGCAAGCGCGCGCGTTCTGGCTGAAGCACCTGAATGCCCGCCTGCCGCCCCTGCGCGGCATGATGGTGGAGGACAAGGTGAGCGGCACGGGCCTTATCCAGACGCTGCGGCGCGAGGGCGTGCCGGTGGTAGCCGTCCAGCGCAACCGTGACAAGGTATCGCGCGCGCACGACGTGGCCCCCTTCATCGAGTCGGGCAACGTGCTGCTGCCCCAGGATGCGCCCTGGTTGTCAGATTTCCTTGGCGAGGTCGGCACCTTCCCGGGCGGCGCCCATGACGACCAGTGCGATTGCATGTTCGACGCGCTCGCCCATGTGCAGATTGCCCCGACCACCACGCCGCCGGCCGCGTCCGTGCCAATCCCCATGGTCAGCGCCTGGCGGAAGTGATAGGATGCAATGTACACCGTGCTGGTGTTCTCCCGCCCTTCCTGGGCACTCCCAAAAATGCGCCGCAGTCTGACCGATTGCGGCGCATTTTTCTTTGCCGATATCGGCTCGCAACATCGCTATTATTTGGCCGACGACGGTTTTTGATCGTGTCAGGTGCCAGAAAACGCGGGTTTTGCCTGAAAGGCGCTGAATAAAGTTCAGTCTGCGCAAAATCTTTCAGCGCGGCAAACGATAGGTATAAACTATCCGACATTCCAAACCAGAAAGATCACCACTATGTCAAGCACTGAAAACAGGGGCAAGGACGGCGCATTCGACCGAGCCTTTCGGCGCATAGGCGACCAGCAAACCCGCTCGCGCGACGAGCGCATGCAGTGCTTGCAGGACCGGCGCTTCTACAGCGTGGCCGGCGCGCAGTGGGAGGGGCCGCTGGGCGACCAGTTCGCCAACAAGCCCAAGTTCGAAATGAACAAGGTGCACCTGGCGGTGATCCGCATCATCAACGAATACCGGAACAACCGCATTGCCGTGCTGTACACGTCGAAGGACGGCACCACGAATGACGAACTGCCCGAGACCTGTAACGGCCTGTACCGCGCCGACGAGCAGGACAGCGGCGCGCAGGAGGCGTTCGATAACGCCTTCGAAGAGGCGGTTGGCGGCGGGTTCGGCGCGCTGCGCCTGCGCACCAGGTACGAAAACGAGTACGACGACGACGACACCCGCCAGCGGATCAGCTTCGAAGCGATCACCGACGCCGACAGCTGCGTGTTCTTCGGCGACTCCAAGCGCCAGGACAAGCGGGACGCCACCTGGGCGTGCGTGCTGACCGGCATGAGCATCGAGGCGTACAAGGAGGAATACGGCGACGACCCGAAGAGCTGGAGCCGCGAGATCCAGCAATCGCAATTCGACTGGTGCACCCAGGACGAGGTGTATGTGGCCGAATATTACGAGGTCGAAGAGAAGAGCGAGCTGGTGCACTTCTTCCGTGGCATCGCCCTGGGGCCGGAAGAACCGGGCGAGCTGCGCGTTACCGACGAAGAGCTGCGCGCGGAAGGCAAGGCCGAAGAGCTGCGCGTTACCGGCTTCCGCGAGGTGCGCAAAAAGCGCATCAAGTGCCGGAAGATCCACAAGTACATCCTGAGCGGCGGCGGCATCCTGGAGGACGAGGGGTATATCGCCGGCGACCGCATCCCGATCGTGCCGGTGTTCGGCAAGCGCTGGGTGGTCGACGGGGTGGAGCGCTGCATGGGGCATGTGCGCCTGGCCCGGGACGCGCAGATGCTCACCAATATGCTGATGTCCTGGCTGGCCGAAATGGCCGCGCGCTTCGACATGGAAAAGCCGATCCTGACCCCCGAGCAGATCGCCGGCCACGCGCACATGTGGTCCATGGATAACGTCGAAAAGTATCCCTACCTGCTGATCAACCCCATCCTGGACCCGGTGACCGGGCAGAAGATGCCCACGCCGCCGATCGGCTACACCAAGGCGCCGCAGATCCCGCCGGTGATGGCCGCCCTGATGCAGATCGCGGAACAGGCGCTACAGGACTTGCTGGGCAACCAGCAGGCCGGCGAACAGGTGCAGCCGAACATCAGTGGCAAGGTGGTCGAGCTGATCCAGAACCGGCTGGACATGCAAGTTTTCATCTACATGTCGAACATGGCCAAGGCGGTGCAGTGTGCCGGCGAGGTGTGGCTGGGCATGGCGCGCGACGTGTACGTCGAGGAAAAGCGCCGCATGAAGGTGCTGAGCACGGAAGGCAAGCCTGGCAGCGTCGAGTTGCACCGGCCGATGGAGGACGAAGAGACCGGCGCCACCGTCAGGGAAAACGACCTATCGAAGGCCGATTTCGATGTGGTGGCCGACGTGGGGCCGTCTTCGACCAGCCGGCGCGCGTCGACGGTGCGCGCCCTGTCGGCGCTGCTGCAATCGACCCAAGACCCCGAGACGCGCGCGGTGCTCGAGGGCATGATCATGCTGAACATGGAGGGCGAAGGCCTGCAGGACGTGCGCGACTACTACCGGGGCAAGCTGGTGCGCATGGGCGTGGTCAAGCCGACCGAAGAGGAAAAGGCCGCAATGGCCAAGGAACAGGAAAACGCCCAGCCCGACCCGCTCACCCAGGCGAACGCCCAGTACTTGCAGGCGGCCGCGCAGAAAGCCGAAGCCGATGCGCAGGGCGCGCTGGCCAAGATCGGCGAGACCCACGCCAAGACCCTGGGGACCCTGGCCGCCATCGAGTCCTCCCAGCTGGCCGATGCCATCGCGCTGGCCGACGCGCTCACGCCAGGGCCGATCGAGGACTCGGCGCCCGCGCCAGCAGCGCCAGCACCAGGTGTCCCAGCATGACCCGGCACATGATGAAGGTCGACCGTCTGGCCAAGCGCGTGCGCGCCAAGGTGATCCACAAGCAAGCGGACCGCGAGCGTGTCGCCGCCCGGCGCTGGGTGATCAGCATCGAGGTGGGCCGTCCGTTCAAGTTGGAGCTGCGAATCGCACGCACCGCCCACTTGATGCGCACCGAGGTGATGCGGTTGCACGGGCCTGGCAAGGACATGGGGCCGGAATGCAGGGGTGCGGTGCTGCACTACCAGCACCGGTTCGGCCACAAGCACAGGGTGGTGCGCGGCCAGGTGGTGTGCGCCATGTACCTGAACGCCAAGGATATCCAGGACGACGGCGCCAACATCATTGCCCACGAATGCACGCACGCCGGCCTGGCCTACGCGCGCAACCGCCGCGCCGACCTGGACCACATGCCGGGCGAAGAGGTGGCCGCCTACGCCGTGGGCAGGCTGACCCGCGAGGTGTGCGCGATCGCGCGCTACATGCGTATCTGGTAGCAACTATTACTGTTGCCGCGATGATAGTTTCGGCATATCATCGCGGCAAAGGGACACCACTGGCCCTATTTCCGGTGAGTTAAGGGGTAAAACAGCATGAAAACGGCAGAAAACGGCGGTAACAGCGACGAAAACCATGGTTCGGACGACCAGCAGGACGAAATCATCACCGGTGAGATGCCAGGCGATGACGACCAGCAGGACGACCAGAACAAGGGCGACGGCGCGGACGATGACCAGGACGACGAAGGCGAAGTGGTTGTCACCGTTGGCGAGGAAACGCCACCTCAAGAGGAAGAAGACCACCAGCCCGCGCCCGTATGGGTCAAGGAGCTGCGCAAGGCAGACAAGGAAAAGGCCCGCAAGATCCGCGAACTGGAAGCCCAGCTGGCACAGAAACAGGTGACGACCGAGACGGCCGCCCCTGCGAAGTTGACCAGGCCCACGCTGGCAGATTGCAATTACGACGAAGCCGAATTCGAAACCAAGCTGATCGACTACAACGCGCAGCAGCAGTCCGCGCAAGCCGAGCAGAAGAAAGCCGAAGACGCCCGCAAGGCAGCAGATGCCGCCTGGCAGGCCAGCGTCCAGAACTACGAGGCCAAGAAAGGCGCCTTGAAGGTGCCCGACTATGAGGACCGCGAAGTGGTTGCCAAGGAGACCTTGAGCATCACCCAGCAGGGAATCATTCTCACCGGCGCGAAGAATTCGGCGGTTGTCATGTATGCCCTGGGCAAGAACCCGGAAAAGCTGAAGGAATTCGCAGCGATCACCGACCCCGTGAAATTCTGTTTTGCAATCGCTCAATGGGAGCCTGAATTGAAAGTGACACCACGCAAAGCCCCACCACCACCGGAAAGGCAAGTGCGCGGTAGCGCGCCAGTGCCGAGCGGCGGTGATGCAACCCTGAAACGCCTGCGCGAAGAGGCCGTGAAGAGTGGCGACCTGTCCAAGGTCGTCGCTTACAAGCGGCAGAAACAAGCGTAAAACCAAAATTTACCGAGGAATATCAACATGTCCAACCAATTCAGTAAAGAAGAAGTCGTCGCCTTCGAAGCCGTTCTCGAAGGCTTCGAAGACCAGCTGGTGCTGAGCCAGAACATCAGCAAGTACGAGGCCGACCAAACGACGATGGAGCGGGCCAATGACACCATCTGGCGCCCGATGCCGTACATCGCGCAGTCGCACGACGGCACTGACGCAACCAGTAATTTCGATGAAGCCACCCAGCTGTCGGTGCCGGCCCGCATCGGCTACACGAAGCACTCCACCGCGATCCTGACCGCGCTCGAGCTGCGCGATGCGCTGCAGGAAGGGCGCCTTGGCAAGGCTGCGGCGCAAAAGCTGGCGTCCGATGTCAACCTGTCGGTGATGAACGTGGCCGCGTTGCAGGGTACGCTGTTCGTTAAGCGCACCGCAGCCGCTTCCGGCTTCGATGACCTTGCCGAATGCGAAGCGGTGATGAACGAGCAGGGTATCGGTGGCAGCGATCGCAAAATCGCGCTGTCGACGCGCGATTACAACGGCATGGCGTCGAACCTGGCTGGCCGCGCAACGATGACCGGCAAGCCGACCACCGCGTACGAGAAAGCGTTCGTTGGCCACCTGGCAAACTTCGACACGTTCAAGCTCGACTACGCCACCCGCCAAGCTGCTGCTGGCGGCGGCGCCGGCCTGACCATCAACACCCTGGTGGCCGGCGCGAACTACTACACGCCTGTCGCAACATCCACTTCGGCCACTGGCGAGCAAGGCAACGTTGACAACCGGTACCAGACCATCACGGTGTCGTCCACCACCAGCGTTCTGCCTGGCGACTCGTTCACCGTGGCCACCCTGGACGCCGTGCACCACATCAGCAAGGGCGACACCGGGCGCCTGAAGACCTTCCGCGTGATTTCGGTGCCATCGGCCACCACGCTGGTCATCAGCCCGCCGATGATCACGGGCCAGGGCGGCACCGATGCGGAAATCGTGTACCAGAACTGCGTCATCAACACGCCGGCCGCCAACTCGGCAATCGTGTTCCTGAACACCGTGGCGGCCGCAGTGAATCCGTTCTGGCACAAGGATGCAATCGAGCTGATGCCGGGCCGCTATGCAGTCCCATCCGATTCCGGCGCCGGCGTGATGCGCTCCACCATCGCCAACGGCCTGGAAGTGGTGATGACGAAGTTTTTCGACATCAACACCATGAAAACCAAATTCCGTTGGGATGTCCGCTGGGGGGTGAACATGATGCAGCCTGAAATGGCCGGCGTGATGGAATTTTCGCAAACCTAAAGTTCGGGGCGGCTTTCTAGTCGCCCTAATCGCATCTACACACATTTTAAGGAATTATCGTGTCAACTAAAGTCTATCCCAACGGGAACAGCGAAATCACGGTCGCGGCAAACGAAAAAATCGCGATTTACAGCGAGGCACCAATTGTGCTGCTTAAGCAGGTCGGATATCCGAACCATCCACCCAGCTGGGTGCTGGTCTACACGACCACCGCCGGCGAACAGTATGTCAGTGCGGCATTCAGCGCCGCCACCCTGGTGCGCGTCGAAGCAGGTCCATCGGCCGCCTATTACAACACCGGTGCCGCGCCGACCGTGACCACGCCACAAGCCGACATCACGGCCGCCGACGCGACCTTCACCATTACCGGACTGTCCGATACCCAGGGCGGCTATGCCAAGGTCGTGGGCGGCACGTCGAGCACAACGGGCAATGCCGGCGGTGAAGCCGGTGTACTGGGTGGTCAACCTGGTGCGACTGGCGCCGGCGGCGCGGCCACCGTGGTCGCGGCGGCTGGCGGTGCGACTTCCGGCACTGGCGGCGCCGTGAACATCACGGCCGGCGCCGGCACCGCTGGCAATGCCAATGGCGGAAGCGTCAATCTCACCCCGGGCGCAAAAAATGGCTCTGGCATCGATGGCGTCATCCACCTGCGCGGTGCCGTGGCGCGCAAGGTGACCGTGCCGGCGATGACCGATACCGCAACGATCGCCGTGTCGAGCATCCTGTCCGGCACCGTCAAGTGCACGCCGACCGCCGCCGCCACCTACACGATGCCAACCGGCGCCGTGATTGCCGCCGCCCTGCCTCCGACCTTCACCACTGGCGATTATCTGGACTTCGCCCTGGTCAACGTCGCGACGAACGACACCTACGACATCACCGTCGCCACGGCGGCGAGCGGCACCACGATGTACGGTTGCCTGGTCGTGGAGGCCAACAGCGCAACCACGAAAATTTCGTCTGGCATCTTCCGCATGGTGTGCTCTGGCGCGGCCACTTACGACATCTACCGCGTCACCTAAACGGAAATCAACATGCGGGCCGAATAGAATCGGCCCGCTTCAAGGAGAATCACATGCAATTCCCACGTTTGATGTTCCGCACGCCCGGGCCCGACCAATGCCTGGGCGGCACGTATGCCAACCAGCTTGTGCGCAATGCCGAAGAGTTCGAAGCCAGGCAAAGCGAGGGCTGGCACCCTACCCTGCCGGAAGCACTGGCGCCCACTCCCGCGCCGACCGCAGCCCCGACCCAGGCGCCCACGTCAGCCCCGACAGCCGCGCCAACGGATGCGCCGACCGCAGCGCCGGTCACGCTGACCACCCAGGAACAGACCGCGCCGCCGACCTATGACGAAATGAAGGCCAAGGCCACGGAACTGGGCCTGGAGTACCCGGGCAACATCAGCAAGGCGGCGCTGCTGGCGATGATCACCGCCAAGCTGGCCGAGCAGGTCTAAAACATGACCTCCTGGACCAAGCAGCAGCTGGTCGACCAAGCGTTCGCTGAAATCGGCCTGCCCGTCGAGGTGTACAACGTCGGCCCGGACCAGATGGCGCGCGCGCTGAACCGCCTGGACGCCATGATGGCCACCTGGTACGGCGCCGGCATCCATGTGGGCTATGCGCTTGCGTCCAACCCCGGCGATTCGTCGTTGGCAGCTGAATCCGGCCTGGCCGACATCACCGTGGAAGCGGTGTACCTGAGCCTGGCTATCCGCCTGGCGCCGGGCCGTGGAAAGGCTGTCAGCCCCGAGTTGCGCCTGGCCGCAAGTCAGGCCTACGCCACGCTGGAAAAGGCGGCGGCCGCGCCCCTGCAGCAGCAATTCCGCAACAACCTGCCGCTGGGCGCCGGGAACAAGCCATGGCGCAGCAACGGCAATCCATTCATACCAAACGCCGTCGACCAGCTGACGGTCACGGAAGATGGCTCAGTGATCGATCTAGACGAATAGGGCCAGCACCATGACTTCAGTTTCCAACCTTTCCCCGGTCGATGCCGTCAACGGCTCCGACCAGATCCCGGTTCAAGCATCGCAAAGCGGCGACCTGCGCAAGATGTCGGTGTCCTTGCTGGCGGCCTATATTCAAGAATTGCTGTCGGTGTCTGGCAACATGCAGACCCAGTACGCGGCGCCGGCGGCGACCGGCTTTACCGTGGCGCTGGTGCCCATCACGCCAGGAGGCAGTCTGTACCTGCTGCTGACCCCGCTGGCCGGCTATGCCGCCGGCACCATCACCCTGCCATCTGCCGCCAATGTGGCAGACGGCCAGGAAATCGTGTGCAACACCACCCAGGTGGTCACCGCGCTGACGGTCGCCGGCAACGGCGCCACGGTAGTGGGCGCACCCACCACGCTGGCGGCCAACGCCTTTTTTAGACTTCGCTACGACGGCATCCTTCAGTCGTGGTATCGCATCGGATAGGAGATCCCAATGACCGCCAAACAGCCATTCAACCCAAAGCGCTCCAGCACCCAGGCCGTCACCGCCGGCGCCGCCGCGCTGATCATCACCATTGAGGATAGCGCCAACCAGGTGCGCATCGTCAACACCGGCAGCAACAAGGCCTATGTGATGTGCTACGGATCGGACGAAGTGCCGGTGCCAGTGGCGACGGCCATCGAGCACTGCGTCCCCCCCGGCATGGCCAGCACCATCACCAAGTCGAAGGTGCACAACCGGCTTTCGTACATTTCTGCCTTGGGCACCACGCTAGAAATTTCAACCGGCGAGGGGTTCTGATGGATACCGCATTTTCATTGCTGAACTTTGCCACCGGCGCGGATGGCAACCCTACAGGCATCATGCTGCCTTCCGGAATGAGCAGTAGCGTTTTCTCTTCCATTCCAGGAATGCGCTGGTCTGTTTCTGGCGACTCGGAGCTTGGTTCGTGCCTGCAAACGAGTGCGAATACCGCTATCTATAACGGCCTTTTCGATGATGGTGTCAGCGCTGGCACGTTCAAGTCTGCGCGAAGCCCTCTGATGTGGCTAAACGCTCTACTCGGGCAGCGAATCAGTTTCGTTTATAACGGTGGGCTGTCCGGGAAACGCACGGATGAAATCCTGGTCAACCTCCCCACGGTTTTGACGCAGCCAGCCGATGGACTGTTCGATAATGGCGGAGCGAACGATATCGATCAGTTGCTGACCTACGCAGGTTTCGGCGCCAGCGCCACGACTTGCGAAAATGCGATCTACGACAACAGGACGGCCAAATGGGCAAAGGCGCGGGCGCGAGGCGTGCGGCTGATTGTCGCGTTTTCGATCACCCCGCCAGCGGTTGGTCAGGGCTGGTCAGCCACGCAGAAAGGTATCTTCAACCGCGTGAATCGGCGCCTGTCCAAAGCCGCGCGCAGCATCCCGGGCGTGATCTGGTTCGACGCAAACACCTATATCACTGATCCAGCATCGACCACTGGTCTCGCGCTGGCCGGCACGCTCTACGACAACCTGCATTATTCGAGCTTCGGCTGCTTCCTGCTCGGACGGGCACTTGCCAAGGTGCTGGACCCGCTGTTACCAAAGTACACGCGCAACGTGAGCAACTGGCTCGACTGCTGGCAGAGCGACACGGCGAGCAACAACCTCATGGAGGCGTCCTGCGGCATGTTCACCAAGGGCACCGCCGGGACTGCCGATACGAACGTGGTCGGCACCGTTTGCACAGGTTGGACGTGCAAGCAAACTACGGGCGTCGGCGGGTCTGCCACAGCTTCAATCGTAGCTGCCCCGAACGACGCGGACAACAATTACTCGGGGGTGGGGAATGCGCAGCGCCTTGTCATCACCACGACGGCGCAGAACGACACCTTCCGGTGGTTCTACTTCCCGACGATCAACATTGCCCAGTACCCCGCCGGCAGTTCCTTTTACGTAGAATGCCGCGTGCGGGTGCGCAGCGCTGTGAATCTGAATGCTATTTACGCACAGGCGTCCGCCTATTTCACCGGCAGCGCGTCCGCTTCCCCGACATTCTCGGCGGACGGCTTTTCGACGTACAGCGAACCCGGGTCGGGGTCTGCCGATTTGGACATAGTGCTGCGCTCCCCTATTGTCGTGCTGCCAGCAGATGCGACTGCGATCTCGTCGCTCAGGTTTGAGCTGTACGCGAAATTTAACGGTGCTGGTGCAGGGACTATTGTCGATCCGTACGATGCGCAAATGGTTTGGAATCGATAGGATCATTCGATGCAAATTCCAATTCTTAGCGGCACATTCGCGGACGGCAGTGGCGATTTCAGGACGCGCTACCCGCGCAACCTGGTGCCGGTGCCGAAGCAAAACGGCATCAGCAACGGCTACCTGCGCCCGGCTGACGGTCTCGAGCAGTTCGGCGTTGGCGCTGGCAGCGTGCGCGGCGGGGTGATCTGGAACGGCGTGGCCTATTACGTGTCCGGGACCAAGCTGGTGCAGGTAGGCAGCTCTGGCGCGGTGACGGTGCTGGCCGATATCCCGGGCGCGGGGGCGGTATCGATGGACTATTCCTTCGACCACATCACAATTTCTGCAAACGGCCTGCTGTACTACTGGGACGGCGCCAGCCTGGTGCAGGTCACCGACCCCGACCTAGGCCTGTGCATCGATGCCATTTGGCTGGCCGGATTCACGGTGTCGACGGATGGTGAATCCATCGTGGTGACCGACCTGGCCACCCCCACGGCCGTCAACCCGCTGAAGTACGGTAGTTCCGAAGCGGACCCCGACCCCATCAAGGCATTGAAGCGGGTGCGCACCGAGTTTTTCGCGGTGAATCGGCACACCTGCGAATTGTTCCAGTTGATCGGTGGGACGCTCTTCCCCTTCCAGCGCGTCGACGGCGCCCAGCTCACGCGCGGCGCGCTGGGCACCCATTGCGTGACCGTTTTCAATGATGCGCTGGCATTCCTGGGCAGCGGCCGCAAGGAGGCGCCAGCGGTATGGGCTGGGAACAACGGCAGCACCGCCAAGATATCGACGCGGGAAATCGACACGATCCTGGAGGGCTATACCGACGAAGAGCTGGCGGCCAGCGTGATGGAGACGCGCGCTTTCAAGAATCACAGCCTGCTGTACCTGCACCTGCCCGACCAGGTGCTGGTGTACGACGATCCGGCCTCGCGCGCGGTGCAGGAACCTGTCTGGTACACCCTGGATTCTGGACTGGAGGACATCGCCACCTATCGCGGCCGCTATTTCCTGTGGTGCTATGGCAAGTGGCTTTTCGGGGACCCGACCAGCACGACCATTGGTATGGTCAACGCCGCAGTATCGAACCACTATGGCCAGGTGGTCGGCTGGGAGTTCGGCACCACCATCCTGTACAACGAAGGGCGCGGCGGAATCATCCATCAGATGGAACTGGCGTGCCTGCCGGGCCGGGTGGCATTCGGCGCCAACCCAGTGGTGTGGACCTCGTTTTCGGACGACGGAGAAACCTGGTCTCAGGAATGGACCTGCTACGCCGGCATGCAGGGGGACCGCCGCAAGCGCCTGACCTGGCTGGACCAGGGCGACCTGACGAACTGGCGCATTCAGCGATTCCGGGGCACCACCGACGCGCACATGTCGTTCGCGCGCCTGGAATTGGAGCTGGAGGCGCTTGATGTCTAAGCTGGGCCTGAACCGCGAAATTCTGGAAAACATCACCAGTGGGAACGCGCAAGCCATCAAGGCATTGGAGCGCGTTTTTGACGATGTGAGCGTTTTACTCCCCGATCAGATCGATGCAGTGATCAACCAGGCCGCGCAGGCCGTTTCGGCAGCAAACCAGGCGATCGGGATACTGGCGAACCTGGCCGACATGCTCGAGCAGCTAGCGCAAGCGCCCGCCACGGCCCTGCCTCCGGCAGAATATGAGGATTTGCGGCCGGCCCTCCAGGTGGGCAGTATTGCGATTCAGGAGGCCGATAACGTCGACATCACGGGGGGCACCATCGGCCTGTCGGCCGGCACCGTGGCGCTGCCCAGCTTCTACATGGTAGACCGCACGACCGGCTTGTATAGCGCGGGCGCCGACGAATGGCGCATGTCGGTTTCCGGCGTCGACATGATCACGTACAAGGCGACCGGCGTGACCATCGAGAAACCAATCACATCAACGGTTGCTATCGGCACCGCACCATTTGTGATTACCAGCACCACCAAGGTCCCCAATCTACACGCGGAGCGCGCGACATCGGCCGACGAAATGACGGCGCCCGCGCAATTTGTCGACCCCGGTGTGGCGATCGACCCATTAACCACCCTAGCCTTGGCGAACGCACTCCGCCTCGTCGCCCTTTCAAGGAAGCTTTGACCATGCCAACTACTCCAGCCGTACTATTCGAAGCCAAACTAGCCGAGGGTGCGGACACCCTGCAATACAGTTCCGATAACTGCACGACGGCGATCGACAAACTCACCGCCACCAACGTGACGGCCGGCATTGTCACGATCACCGCCTACCTGGTCGCCCCAGGCGGCGCGGTCGGCGCGCTGAACACAATCACGATCACCAAGTCCGTGGCGCCGGGCATCCCGTACCTGTTCCCGGAAATCGTCGGCCACATTCTGGCTATCGGCGGGTCCATCTGGACCAAGGCAAGTGCGGCGGCGTCTATTGCCATTCGCGGCAGCGGCCGCAAGACCACCTGACCATAGTTTATTTCTCAGGAAATACGCATTTCCGTAGAAACTTACTATAATTCAAGCACCTGCCGTTTTGGCAGCAGCTGAGTTCAGGTCTCCAGCGGCCGTTACCCACCCCGACAGGGAGAGAAACGATGCAACTGGAGACCGTCCAGCCCCACCGCGATGTCACGCCCGCCATGCGCGCGCTGATGCACGTCGACCCCGACACCAACCTGATCACTTTTCACCACGACGGTGCCGACCCGGCCCTGGTGCGCGCCTTTATCCGGCAGATGGCCGATGACCTGAACGCGTTGCCCGGCGCGCTGGGCGGCCTGCCGATCAAGCAGATGACGCACGACGGCATGGTGTGCCGCGCCATGATGATCCCCAAGGGGATGCTGCTGGTGGGGAAGATCCATAAGTTGGACTGTATCAACATCGTGGCCAAGGGCGCCATCAACCTGATGACCGAGCATGGCAGCGGCCGCATGGTCGCCGGCGAACAGGCGATATCGCCGGCCGGCACGCAAAAGATCGGGTTTGCCACCGAAGACACCGTTTTTATCAACATTTTCCGCTGTGATGAAGTCTCCATCGAGGGTATCGATGCGGCGATCGCATGGCCCAGCTTTGAGGCGTTCGATGCCGCCCAGCTGATCACGCACAAGGAGGGATAGTTATGTCCGTATGGTTAGCAGGGGCCGCAGTGGTGAGTGTCGCAGGCGGCATTTATTCGGCCAACAAGTCGGCCAGCGCGGCCAAGGATGCGGCGAACACGCAATCGGCGTCAGCTGACAAGGGCATTGCCGAAGAGCGTTACCGCTTCGATGAAATCCAGAAAATGCTGAGTCCGTATGTCCAGGCCGGCCAGCCGGCGCTGGCGGCGCAGCAGGATTTGCTGGGCCTGAACGGCCAGGACAAGCAGGGCGCGGCGGTTGGAAATATCCAGAATTCGCCCATGTTCCAGCAGGTCTCCCAGCAGGGCGAAGACGCCATCTTGCAGAACGCGGCGGCCACGGGCGGGCTGCGCGGCGGGAACACGCAGGGCGCACTGGCGCAATTCCGGCCGCAACTGCTGCAGCAGATGATCGACCAGCAGTATCAGCGCCTGGGCGGCCTGACCCAGGTGGGCCAGTCGTCGGCGGCCGGCGTGGGCGCCGCAGGGCAGCAGGCAGGGCAGCAGATTGCCGGGCTGTATCAGCAACAGGGTGCTGCGCAAGCCGGTGCGCAAGTCGCGCAGGGCAAGGCATACGGCCAGATGGCCAACAGCGTGGCCGGCGCATTCGGCCAATTCGTGGGAGCAAAATTCTGATGGGTCCGATCGACTATTCCGGCGCGTTTGCCGAGCAAACGCCACAAGATGCACTGCTGGGCGGCCTCAAAATCGGTTCAGCGTTCCAGGACATGCAGCTCAAGCGCCAGCAGGCGGAAGCGGCCGCGCTGCAAAAAAAACAGATGGCCGACGACATGGGGGCGCTGTACAAAGACCCCACGCCGGAGAACATCGCCCGCACCACGCTGAAGTATCCCCAGTTGTCGGAGGGGTTCAAGCGCAGCTTTGACATGCTCGAGCCGTTGCAGCGCCAAGAACACCTGAACCAGCTGACCCAGGTGGGCGCGGCCCTGCAGCATAACCGTATGGACGTGGCAGAAAAGCTGATGCGTGACCAGGCGGCCGGCCTGCGCAACGCCGGCAAGGAACGCGAGGCAACCGCCACCGAAGCGATGCTGGACACCTTCAAGATGGACCCGACGCTGGCCAAGATCACGGTGGGGAAGATGCTGGCGGCGACGGCCGGCCCGGAAAAGTACGCGGCATCGATGGCGGCGCTGGGCGGCGAGCAGCGCGCCGACGACCAGGCGCCGGCCGAGCTGGCGAGGAAGAAGGCCGAAGCGGTCAAGGCCGGCGTCGAAGCGAACGTGGCCACCGCCACGGCGCCGGCGGTGGTGGAAAAGGCCACCCTTGGCAACGCTGAGCTGCGCAGCCAGATGGATGACCGCACCAAGCGTTTCGCGCTCGATCAGGACAAGTTCCAGACCGAGACGGAAATGAAGATGGCCGAACTCAAGCAGAAGCACGGCGAGCTGCCGGAATTCGTTTCAAAGGATGTCAACACGGCCGCCACGGAAGCTATCGCCGCGCGCCAGTCGGGCCAGCGCATGACCGACCTGGCGGCCCAGCTCGAGGCCAAGCGCGACAGCATGGGGTCGGGCGCCACCGCCCGGCTGGGCGAATTCTGGAAGGGGTTGTACGGATCGCAAAACGAGCTGTCGCGCCTGCGCTCCGAGTACACGCGCATCGTCACGCCGGCCGCGCTGGGCGCCTACAAGCAAGTCACCTCTGGCACCACGTCCGATCGCGACATCGAGACGGCCATGAAAGGCGTGCCGGCCGACACCGCCGACCCTGAACAAATGATTTCGTTCCTGAAGGGCACGGCCAAGCTGCAAAAGTACGACGAGCTGCTGCAAAACGCGAAGTCGGAATGGCTGGCCAGCGTGCGCAGCCTGAGCAAGGCCAAGGCCGACACCGAAATCGACGGCGTGAAGGTGCCGGCCGGCATGTCGTTCAAGCAGTTCACCGACCAGTACCTGGCCCGCAAGGTCAACCAGGAAACGGTGCAGTCGCGCAGCTACATGAAATACAACACGGCCCCGCAGACCGGCGGCGCCAGCGGAGATTACTGATGTCCGGCCCGAACAGCTTTGCGGATCCGTACTGGTCACGCCTGGCCGACCAGGTGGAATCCAAGCTCGAGCTGCCGGCCGGCCTGCTGAGACGCATCGTGACCCTGGGCGAGCGCTCCAACGCCGACCAGGTGAGCGAGGCCGGCGCCAAGTCGCCATTCCAGATCATCCCGGCCACCCGCACGGCCGCGATCAAGAAATATGGAATCGACCCCTACCTGTCCGACGAAAACGCCGCCGAAGTGGCCGGCAACCTGCTGAAGGACAGCCTGGCGCGCAACGGCGGCAATGAAGCCGAAGCCGTGGGCGAGTACCACGGCGGCGTCGACCGTTCGAACTGGGGACCGCGCACGCGCGCATACATCGGGCGCGTGACCGGCGGCGGCCGGCCATCGGCCGAACAACCACAAACCGAAAGCGCCGCGCCAATGAGCACCTACGATCGCATCAAGGCCAAGCAGGATGCGGCGGTCCCTGTTTCGCAGATCGCCAACGTGTACGCCGCCTACCAGGCCGGCACCATGGACCCCGCCGACGCCAAGCAGTTCGAAGGCGATGTGAAGGCGGGCCGCGTGCTGCTGCCAGAAGGCCACACCCTGGGGAAGGCCGCGCCCACCGCGCCAGCTGCTGGCGGTGGCAATGCTGAAGTGCTGCCGGCGCCGGTGGCCAAGGCCTACGCCGATGGCACCATGGGCGAAGACGACCGGATCCAGCTCGAGCAGGACGTGCGCGCCGGCGTGGTCGCGCTGCCGGCCGGGGTCACCCTGGGCAACACCCAGCGCCCGGGCATTGTCGACAAGGTGAAAGAGTCGATCACCGGCGACAAGCGGCGCACGGCGGCCACCGAGGCCGCGCCCGATTGGGCCGACATGCCGGAACTGAATTCCTTCAGCATGGCCGGCGCCAAGACGGGCCTGGGCACCATGATTTCGAACCCCTCCGAATCGGTGCAGGTCATCCAGTCGAATTTCCCGGGCGTGAAGGTGCGCCAGGACGAAAAGGGAAACTACTTCCTGCGCTCTTCGATCGACGGCAAGGAATATGCGATCAAGCCAGGATTCCGGCCCAGCGATATCCCGCGCGCCGGCGCCGCCGTGGCGGCATTCACGCCCGCCGGCCGTGCCACCAGCATCTTGGGCGCCGGCGCGGCCACTGGCGCCACCCAGGCGGCAATCGAGGCCACCCAGTCGGCTACCGGCGGCACCTTCAACGCCGAGACCATCCCGGAAGCCGCTGTCTTCGGCGCGGCGGTGCCGGCGGTCGTGCGTGCCGTGAAAGCCGGTATCGACCCGGCCAAGGAAGTGATCCGCAACGCGCGCGGCCTGCCGCCACCAGGCACGCCGCCCGGCACCGTGCCGCCGGTGGCCACCATGTCGGCCGACGAGCTGGCCAGCACCACGCGCGCGGCGGCGGCCGGGGGCCTGGGTAGCAAGGGCGCCACGGCCAAAGTGGCCGAGCAGACGCTGGCGGATCCCAAGATCCTGGCAGCGGCCAAGCGCCTGGGCATCGAAGACCACCTGCAGCCCGACCATGTGACCACCAACCAGGCATATCGCGAGCTGGCCCAGGCGGTTAAGTCGGTTCCGGGGTCCGAGACCCGCGCCGCCGAACTGGCGGGCCTGGAAGCGGTGGCCAAGCGCGCCGATGACCTGGTGGAAGAACTGGGCGGCGCGCGCGACCTTAGCACGGTCGACGCGACGATCAAGAACCGGATGGCCGCCACGCAAAAGGAGCTGACGGACAAGGCCGACCAGGCCTACAGCGACTTGCGCGCGAATATCCCGGCCCGCGCCGAAGCGCCCGCGCCCACCGTCCTGCAGTTCATCAAAAAGCGCGCGGAAGACCTGGACGGCCTGAAGAATCTGACATCGATGGAGCGCAACATCGTCCGGAAGCTGGCGCCCAAGGATATCCTGGACGATGCCGGCGAAGTGATAGGGCAGAAGCAGCCCACCTATGCGCTACTGGACGACGTGCGGCGCGACCTGACGGCGGCCCGGGTGAAGAAGCAAGGGCCGTTCAAGGATGCCGACACCGGCATGATCAAGAAACTGGAACGCGAGCTGCTGACGGACCAGAAGGCGGCGGCCAATGCGCATGGCCAGCTGCCGCAGTTCGAAGCAGCCCAGGGCCTGGTGCGCGTGCGCAAGGGGCTGGAAGACGACATGGTGGCGCTGTTCGGCAAGGAGCTGAACAAGTCCATGGTGGGCGATCTAAACCAGTCCCTGGCCGCGCTGCCGAAGGGCGACACTAGTAAGCTGCTGGCGCTGCTGAAGGCACTCCCCGAGAACATGCGGCAGGATACGGTAGCGTCGGGCCTGTCGTCGGCGTTCAACGTGTCGGCCAAAAATCAGCAGCTGAGCTTCAAGAATTACGCGCAGTGGTATGAAGGCCTGGTGAAAAACAAGCAGTCCTACACCATGCTGATGGCCAACCTTCCGCCCGAGGCGCGCAAGCGCATGAGCGACCTTTACCGCGTGTCGAAGGGGATCAGCGATGCAACGCGCGAGCGCATCACCACGGGCCGGATCATGGCCGTGTCGGATCAATTGCGCGGCGCCGACACCCTGATGGGGAACCTGTTCGACCTCGCGAAGCGCTCGAGCGTCGGCGCCGTGGCCGAAGTGGGCACCACGGCCGCCGGCATGCCAGGCACCGGCCTTGCCGCCGGCATCGCATCGGCGCTGACCAAGGGCAAGCCAAACGCCATGAAGGCGGCCGACGCGCTGATTTCGTCGCCTGAATTTCTCGCCGCCGCGCGCTCTGGATCGCCAGGAGCCATTCGCCGGCTGGGCCTGAGCAAAGCGTTTGCCGACTACCGCCAGGCGCTGAAAAATCCGCGTGAATTGAGCAACCCGGAAAAGTGGATCCAGCGCGCGCTGCTGGCCAACAACGTCCACCAGGACAAACCATCACCAAAGAAGAAAGATTAACCCCATGCTGCCTATCGAACCCGTGTACAAGGTCTTCACCGACCGCGACGGCAATCCGCTTGAAAATGGCTATGTCTATTTCGGTTTGCCGAATCTGAACCCAGTGACTTCGCCAATTGCCGTCTATTGGGACGCCGCCGGCACTCAACCAGCGCTTCAACCACTGCGCACAGTCGGCGGCTACATCATTCGATCAGGGACGCCTGCGAATGTATTTGTCAGTGGAAGCTATTCTGAACTGGTTCTCGATAATAAAGGGGCGCAAGTATTTTATGGACGCACCTCTGAGGATTGGGCGTTCGGCTCAATTCTGGCATCGGTTTTGGGTTCATCCTTGATCGGCTTCTTACAGGCCGGCCTGGGTGCTATCTTGCGTACCTTGCAGGACAAAGCACGCGAGAGCGTCAGCATTTTGGACTTCGGCGCAGTCGGGGGTGGGGCCGATGATACGCTGGCCTTCGAGAAAGCGCTCGCAACCGGAAAAAAAGTATTGATTCCGATTGGTACGTGGTCGGTCCTGAATGTGGCTCTGACAGACTTAGCGCACCTCTATGGCGAGGGTTGGGGGTCAATCGTAAAAATGCTTGCGGGAGCGGCGGGCGGCGATTTCGCACTAGCAGTGAACCGCGGCGACGGCGGAACAACGTCGACGGCCGACAACAAGCGAAATATCACACTACGCGACTTTCAAGTACAGGGGCCGGATGCAGTACCCGTGTTCCTGGAACAATGCCACCTAGTCCATATGAGCGCCGTGTCCGACGTACTGATTGAGCGCGTTAAATTCGTGGGGTTTAAGGGCGACGGGCTGTATATAGGTTCTGGCGATTCTGGTACCGCAGAGCGGCATAACGAAAATGTCACCGTTCGGAAGTGTCATTTCGACGGTATTAATAATGAGAACCGCAATGGGATTTCTGTAATCGACTGTGATGGGTTTCTGGCGGATGACAATTATTTTGTCAATTGCACTAAACCGTCGATGCCCGCCGCAATTGACATTGAACCAAACGCGAGCTTGTACCATGTGATTCGAAATATAAAAGTGCTCGGGAATGTATTTCGCAACTGTCGCGCAGCTATCGTTGTCGTAATCCCACTCTATCTTACGGCACCAGCTAATAAATTTATCATTCGTGACAATGACGCAGAGGGATGCCTGTATGGGTACGCCATCGACCAAAGCAACGGTAACGCGTCAGGCGGTCAGTTGAGCCAAGAGAGCATCGATTCAGACGTGATCATTGAGGCTAACAAAGCAAAAAATTGCGATTTCCCAGTATTTGTTCGTGGAGCGAAAGGGGTCTATATCGGCAAGAATGAATTTGAGGATTGCGAAAACCATGCTGTTGTCGGTGACGGATCAACCAATCGTCTATTTTCTTTCGATGTTTCGCTAGACAGGAATCGGTTTATCCGCTGTGGATCGGTGTCCCAATTTGGCGTAGTGGTCGATGGAGTCACCGGCCTGCGCATGCGAGGCAATAAATTCACTGACTGCGGCGATGGTGCCGCCGGATCGTCAGCGATAAAATTAAATCCATCTTTCCCAGCGGCCGTAACCATTACCGAATTCATGGAAAACGAGTTTTTAGCTCCGACTGGGAAGACGATCAATGCGGTAGTCGAAACCGGTGCAGGAACGGCCACATTCGACTATTCCAACGTGTTGCGCAATTCCTATGGCGGCTTAACGTCCTACTTTCTAGGAGATAGTGGAACCTTTACGCCGGTGATTACGGGCGGGACAACCGTGGGGAATGGAGGGGTCTATGCGTACCAGTACGGCCGCTGGTCTCGGTCCGGAGTGCGGTGTTTTTATGAGCTGTCCGTTTCACTTACGTCTCACACAGGGACAGGCGCTACCCTGGTGGATTTGAACGACATCCCATTCACATCGAAAAATATTAGTGGAAACCATTTTATGGCCGCCGCCGCCACTATCAGCAATCTGAACATAGGCGCGGGGATGATCGTCGGAACCGCTTTGCAGAACAACAGCAAGAAAATTTTCGTTTACATACAGGCCCCGGCCGGGGGGGCTTCGGTATTGGAAACTTTGGCCGTAGATTCCAATTTTATTATCTCGATCTCCGGAAGCTTCGAGTTTGCATAACTAACCATCATGCCTTAAAGGATAAAAAAAATGCGCGATCAAACGAATGAAGTAATCGATGCTGTGGCACGAGCTTCCCCACCTGCTGCCGTCACTTTTTACAGCATGGTGCTCGACATGCCTATCGAAAAATGGGTTGCGGTGCTGACATTCATCTACATCGGTTTGCAGATCTTTCTTTTGATCCGCGATCGCATCGTGCGCCGGCGCCGCATCACCGACGAAGACGGGTGTGAGAAATGACGCCCCTACGCCTGCTGCGCACCGCCATCGGACCAGCACTCGCCGACCTGGCCGACTTCGGTATCCAGGACACACCGGCTGCACGCCGCTTCCTGCTGTCGATCGCCCTGCAAGAATCCCGTCTTGAGCACCGGCGCCAGGTCGGCAGCGACGGCCACGAGGACGGCCCCGCCGCTTCGTTCTGGCAGTTCGAGCGCGCGGGCGGGTGCCGTGGGGTCCTCACGCACCGCGCCGCCGCGCCGCACATGCGCCGGGTATGCGCCGACTTCAACATCGAGCCGACCGAGGCGGCGCTGTGGGAGGCGATGCGCTACCAGGACATCGTTGCGGCGACGGCGGCGCGCCTGCTGGTGCTCACGCTGCCGGGCAAGCTGCCGCTGACCGCCTCCGATGGGTGGGCGCAGTACCTGGCCGCCTGGCGCCCCGGCAAACCGCATCTGAGCACCTGGGCGGGGCATTGGGCCACCGCCGACGCACTTACCAAGGAGATACCGAAATGAAAAAACTGATCCTGATTGCCGTCCTCGCTTGCGCGTGTACGGGCTGCGGTTCGATGATCCAGGCCGTCAACGCCTACGGCGCGGTGGCCGTGAGCGATGCGCGCGCCGCCAACGACACGGTGATTGCTGGCTGGACCCTGGCCGCATGCGCCACGCCCATCAGCGCCGCGCTGCGCAACCCGCAGATCATCCCGGCGCTGCGCGCTCTGTGCCTGCCGCCCGCCGGCGCCGAAGCGGGCACGCTGCTGGACGCCGCCGCGCGCCCGGGCCGTGAGTAAGTTCCTGACGAAATTGGTGATCGAGACGGGCGACGACAGCGGGGCCTGGATCGTGGCGCAGCCGCTGATCTACCAGTCGGACGTGGCCGGGCGCGTGATCACCGTACCGCAGGGGTTCCCGACTGACCTAGCGAGCACGCCGCGCATTCCGATCATCTACGAGGTGGCCGGCGGCGTGGCGACCATGGCGGCGGTGGTGCACGACTACCTCTACACCTCGGGCCGTGAGTCGCGCGCCGTGGCCGACTCGGTGCTGCTGGAGGCCGCGCAGGCCACCGGGGTGCCATGGTGGCGGCGCTGGACGATGTATGCTGGGGTGAGGATCGGTGGCGGCTCGCACTACACCGCCACCCCGGGCGGCTCGCCTACGGAAGGCGGTCTTTAGGCTTCGGCACATCGGCTTGCTGCGCGCTGGTGGATGCAAGGGCGGCAATGCGCGTGTCTTCGATGATCCAACGCACCTTGTCTTCGGCAACGTTGACCGGCATCAGCCCTTCCGAGTTGTAACCGCCAGCGCCGTACTCGAAACAGATCTTGCGAAGCATGTCGCTGTATTGCTCGGCCAACACGTGTAGTTTGGCGCAATGAGCCTCAATCGCCGCGCGCTCCGCTGCGGTCCAGTCCATGCGCGGCTCAGGGTGCGGAGGCAGCGGCGGCAGTTCTCCCGCCTGCACTGGCGCTTTTCCGTGCAGATACGCAGACCGGCATTGATTCCAACCATCCGCGCGCCCCATTTGATATTCAGACGAGCCAGTCGGGCAGAGCGGCATTTCAGCGGGAATGCTCGAAGGCGCTACTGGTGCGGCTTGGCTGGCGTCGCGGCATTCAACACAAATGACGATTCCAGGCAACTCCCCGTGTTTGATGGCCACTGGCCGCGTGTAAGGGTGCGTTTGCTGGCCGCAACACAGGCACGATGGCGGCAACATTGGGCCAAGCGCGTGTTTTGCATGGAACGCCTGCAATGCGGGAAAATCATGCGTAATCCGCTCACTTGCGGCTTGGCTGGCGACCAGTTCGGCGGCAGCGTGGCGGGACGCCTCCACGCCTCGTCGCGCTCGTTCGATGACGGTGCGCGTCCAGCCCATCATCCTGTTGTGCTTGTACTTTTCAATGTCATCAGGGTCATACGCTGCGATATACGTCAGCGCACCGTACGCCGCTTGCTCGCGCAGTCCTTCCGGTCCTTGGCTGGCGATGTCACGCTTGGCGGCGAGCCAGTAGTCCAGAGGCTCCAGCGGTTTGGGCCAGTTCTGGCTCACCTGGTGCGTGGCGATGAAAGTGGAGAGTGCCCGGCGCTCGGCTTCGATGTCCAGTGGCCTAATCATGGGTGGTGCCTTTCTGATTGAGTGGGCCGTTGTCGGCAACAGTACCCAAAATTTCGTGATGGTGTGGCACAGATGATTCGACGCTCCACAAACAGCCGGAAGTGTCCACCAGCATCCCGGCCGCTGAACGCTTGGCGAAGCGGCCGTGCCACGCGTTAATAGCCGGATCGCATTCGGAGCACAGGAGTGGCTGTTCGTCTGCGGCACGGCTCCAGTAGTTGCAGCATGCGGTGTTCTCGACGCAGCCACATTCGCGGCACGGAAACAGGCTCACTTTGCATCCCCTTTCGCATCAGGCTGGGCACCGCCTGCGAGAATGGCGGCATCGATGGCCGCGTCCAACTCAGCCGGATCTTTCGATGCGATGAAGTGAGGACCTTCGATATTAGCTGGGTCTCGAAGCCAAAGATACCGCTTCGCGTTTGCATAGTCATCCGTCAGCGCAGGCTGGGCGCGCAGGCGCTGTTCGATGGCGCGGGCGAAGTGGTAGTGAACACCGCAGCAACGCGCGTTGTGCCAGTTGAATGTATTTGCTATCGCGTCAATCTGTTCAGTCGTCAGCGCCGCTACTGGCTCGGCGGTGGCCCGCTTCTGCCGATCAGCGAGGACGCAGGCAGCGGCGTGGGAACGATTCGCAGACGCGACGGCTTCGACGATGAACTTCGCGCTGTCCTTGTGCATGCGGACCTCATCCGTCGAGCATTTGCTGTGTATGACCAACCGCACATCGTCGGTAGCAAAGTGAAGACATTCGATCTTGGCATGTGCGAGCGCCACCTCTCCCTGCGCATCAGGCAGGGATTGGATAGCTGGGGCGGTCTTAAACACTGGTTGAGCGGGCGCATCCTCTGGCGGCGTTGTCATCGCGCTGAACAGTGTCTGGCAGTCCTGTGCCGTGATCGTGCATGCGTGGTTCAATTCAGCAGCGGCAAGGAACTCCGCGCACAGTTCCTTGAGAGTCAGGGGCACGCCCGCCAGCGGTTGCTGTGCTTGCAGCGCGGCGCGGTGGATTGCCTTCGTCAGCATGGCGCTCATGAAGTTAAATTCCTCGTCGCCATCTGGCTCGTAGTCCAGCGTGAATGTTTGCACGCCGATGGTGAACGCCATTTTCTGGCCGCGCATGCTGAACGTCACTTCGCCCGCCACTTGCTCGTCCTGCACCGCGCCTTCAATTTTCTTTTCCATGATCTTCCTTTCGTGGCGCGCCAGCGGATGCCGGCGCGCCGTGGTGTTAGACAGCGGCGAGGTGCTTTTTTATTCCGAAATACACGGCTTTGCACGCCATGATGTCGACCTGGGCGTCGTGCGCGCCGTCCAGCACCTTGCCGGTGAAGTGGTAGTAGGCTTCGCCCAGGTTCGGCGACTTCGGCCCTTTCATGTTCTTGAGCAGCATCTTTTCGGACGGCGGCAGATTGATAATCTTCGTGCTGCTGGTTTTAGTGCAGAAAGCCGGCGCCGCCTTCCAGTAGTCGGCGAAAGAAACTTCCCCCATGCTGGTCTCCATCGCCTCCCCGCTCCAGTAGGCCGACCGCATGATGGCGATGCGGGCAATGCGCGCGTCGAAGCTTTCGTTATGGCCGGCGCGCAGGTCGGCGTTGGACCACAATTCCAGCAGCGAATCGAGCGCCACATTTGCCGGCACGCCGAAGCTGTCCGCTTTTTCCATCGTGATGCCGGTCAGCGCTTGCAAGTCTTCGGGGATCGTCCAGCCTTCCGGCCGGATCAGCATGTCGAACCCTGCCAGGCGCTGCCCGGTTTCTTCGATGCACAGTTCGGCGGCCAGTTGGGTAAAGTACGGCTGGCCCGGGTGTTCGCTTGGTTCCTTGAACAGGGGTAATCCGTTGGTTTCAAAATCGTAGAACAGAATTGTTTTCATGCTGGGTTCCTTTTGTTGTGGATGCAAATTTGAACTACCTGGGCGCACTGCTGCGCATCGAACCACCCGATATGGCAGTGGTTCACGTCTTTGATACCCATCTTCCCGGCAAGCCAGGCATACACGGCGGTCTTGTCCATGCCGTCGACTTCCCACATTGGCGACAGCATCGCCTTGGCCTGCTTGCGCGCCGCGCGCATGGCCTTGTTGGCCAGCGTGCCCAGCGGGATATCTGTTTTCGGATGCAGGCCCACGTAGCTGTCGCAGGCGTCGACCACACACCGGTAGGCGAAGGGCCACGGCCCGTATTCCTTCCGGTAGATCACGCTGTTGCTGACGCGCTCCACCGCGCCGCCGCAGTGCGGGCAGATGGTGGGCACGGGCAGCGGGTTGGTGACTTTCTTGACCTGGTCGGCCGATACCTTGAACGCCTTCATGCTGCGGCCTGCTCGCGCGCGCCGGCGATCGCGCCGTCCTGCACCCAGTACGCGGTGATAGTGTCGGCCAGCTTGGCGGGCAGTTCCTTCAATGTGCCGAACAGCAGAATGGTGTCCATCACGCCATTGAATGCCAGGCTGTCGAGCCATTCAAGGCACTGCGCGCGGCCCGGCAGGTCCAGCACGTCAAAGCGGTCGAGCATCAGGATGCGCAGGCCCGACAGTTCGGCCACCACCTGGGCGATCATCGCGTCGACCCGCCATTGTTCGGACTCGCTCAAAAGCTGGTACGGGCGATCGTTGGCGGTGATCGCCATGTCCTTGCCGATTCCAACGGTCATCCATTCGGTATCAATGGACGCCTGGTCGAGCGCGGAATTGACCGGTTCCAGCGCTTCCAGCAGCAGCTGCGCGGGGATGCCATCGGGTGCCAGCGCGTCGGCCACCTTGGACCATGCCACCACGTCGCCGTGGTGCGCCAGCGCCTGCTTGGTCTTGCTGGCGGCCGCTTCGCGCGCGGCGGTGGCCGTCACGATGTTCAGGCGCTGGTTTTCGGCGGCGGCGCGGTCGTCGCGCGCCTTCTTCAGCATGCCTTCGACCTCCGCAATTTCTGACGATGCGTCCACGGGGTCGGCATCGGGCGCCAGCGCGTCGAACTGGCCCTTGGCCTGCGTGGCGCTGTCCAGATCGCGCTGCAAGTTCATGGCGCGGTTTTGCAGCACCAGCAGGCCTTTTTCCTGATCGGGCAGAGCGGCCTGGGCTTCGGTGTCCACCTTGGCGCCCAGCGCGCCGTGTTCTTTGGTATAGCGCCCAACAAGGTCAGATGCCGCGCCGCGCACATACTCATCGCTAAATTTAACGGTAGACAGGAAGATTGCCATATCGTGCACCAGGCCCACGCGCGCGGTGCCGGCGGCGCGCAGGCGCAGCGCTTCCACCTTCGGCAGGTAGTCGGCCAGTTCTTTCTTGGCGCGCTCCAGCTGGTCGGCCAGGCCCGGCACCTTGCCGGCTGATTCGGCCAGGCTGGCGCGCCGGGTCGCCGCTTCCTGGGTGGTGCGCGCCGCGTTCTTGATCGCGCCCAGGCTTTCGTTCAGGCTGGCGATGTTTCGATCGAGGCCCGACACTTGCGCCGCCAGCTGTTCCACATCGCCGGCCGGCAGATCCGGTACCGGCGCTTCCCATTCCGGCGCCTTGAGCGAACCCCAGTTGCCGCCGGTCAGTTGGCGCCACGCGCCCTTCGCTTCCGTGGCCTTGGCCTTGGCGTGGTCGCACACGCTTGGGAATCCGGTGCGCAGGATCGGCAGCACCGCGTCGATCTTCGCCGCCTCGCATTCCCACGGCGCCGCGAGCATGCGCGCCTTGACAGATTCGGACGTTGGCTTCAGTCGCATCAGGCCGAAGAGAAATGTGCGGCGCTCGTCGGCGGTCATGCGCGCGAAGCGCTGGCCGTACAGCGCCACGCGCATGGCTTCCGTGATTTCCGGGCCGACGAACTCGCCTTTCGGCATGTTGAACGCGAAACCCTTGTCCGGGTCGTTGTCGATGGCGATGTGGGCGCCGCCGGCTTTCGAATCGCCGTGCACCAGCTTGGCGAATTCCTTTTTCAGGCTGACATCTCGCACGGTGTCCTGGGTGATGGCGATGCGGACGGCTTCCTGGATCGAGGATTTACCAGAACCATTCCTGCCTGCGAACAGGGTAACGACGGTGGGCAGCGTGACGTTGACGCTTTTGATGCCCAGCAAGTTGTCGGCCTGGATAGCGGTGATTTTCATTGTGTGCCTTGTAAAATGAGAGACGAAAAAAAAAAGGCTTCACCTGCACCCTTCCCTTGCGGGATTGGACTAACGGACTGATGGCCGCCAGGGTGCATGTGAAGCCTTACCAGATTTGCTATCGGAGTCCAAGCCGACAGCGAATCATGCCATTTGGTATGATTTACCGCAAGAACTATTCGACTTCTGCCGCTTTACGGCTGGTGCGCTTTACCTTCGGCGCGGCCGCGACTGGCGCCGCGTCTGCTGCCGCTTCCGGTGCCGCCTTGGTCACGCGCTTGGGCTTGATCGGCGTCACCGTCACACCAGGGACTGGCGGGGTATAGGTGGCGTCCACTACGTCGTCATCGGGGCCGCGCTCAACAAGCGCCACCATAGTGGCCACTGGGTCGGCCAGCTTCATGTCCGTGGCCGGCGAGGACAGGAACAAGTCCTCTGCCTTGGCGCGAGCTGGGCTGATAGGCGTTTTTGTGATCAGGTCGGCCTGCTGGAAATTGTCGGCCTTTTCCTCTTCGTCGGCGCACTCCAGCGTGATCGGCACAACCTGGTTGAGCACGCGCATCAGCTTCGCAATCGCGTCCTCGTCAGGCTTCGAAAACTGGCAGCGGAATTCAAATTCGACGGTGCCGCCTTCCTTCATCGTGAACTTGAATTTGTTGGTCTTGCCGCCGCCCAGCACCACATCGTGGCTGGCATCTTCGGCATCGTGCACGCGCAGGCGAGTGCGCGGGATCTCCAGTTCATAGGACTGCGCGCCCAGCATCGGGAAGCGCAGGTGCGGCATGTGGTCCGGGTTCACAAGGTCGCGCGTATCGTTTGCCTTGTAGAAGGTGGCGCGCAAATCCGCGTGCAACTTGGCCAGCAGGTTGTTGGCGCCGCTGAACGAGAACTTGATATCAACGGCGGCCTCCCGTTCATCGCCGTGCATTTCGGTCCTGATATTCAAGTGTCCCAGCAGGCAGCGTTCGCGCACCAGGGTGAATAATTCGATTGCCATGGGTGTTTCCTCTTGGGGTGGTGAGTGAAAATGTTATTCGGGTGCCTGGGCTTCGCGGCGCACGCGCTTGGCCCGGGCTGGCTTTTCTTCGGCAGCGGGCGCCGCCGGCTTCACGTCCTGCAGCTCACCCATGCGGGTGCGGTACATGGCGTTCAGTTCTTTGCGCAGGCCGGCATTGGCCACCGCGTCGATCATGTCGTGCGCGTCGGCCAGCTGGTTCAGCGACAGCGATTTATGGATGCCGGCGGCCACGCGTTCGAATGCCTCCGACGCTTCCGCCGTGATCTGTTCGCGGGCCGGCTGGTCGGCCGCCTTGGCCTGCTGGGATTCGCGCACTTCGACGGTCTCGGCGCGCTCGCGTTGGACATCTCGCTTGCTTGGCTGTACCTCTTCGGCGACCTTTGCCGAATAGTCGGTCGGAGGTACGCGCTCGGCTTCGCCTTGTTCGTCGGCTTCGTCGTCATCGATGAAAACGAAATTGCCATCGATGGTGTCTTCCACGCGCACGGTGCGGCCCGACGCGTTTGCGTTTTCTGCTGCGATCGCGTTTTCCAGTTCCACCGACGCGGGCAGATACTTGATCACCTGAAGCAGCACGACCTTGCGGCCATAGGCATCCATGTTGTCGTCGTTCTTCAGCGCGTAGTGACCACCGCCTACCTTGTTGTAAAAGGTCAGATGCTTGATCACCTTGTTGACGGACCACACCACGATGTGCGGATACTCGGCGCCCTTCACACGCCCGATCGCATAGTAGTGGGTGATGTCTTTGTGGTCTTCGTTATCGCCAGGCTTGTGCGTAAGGAACGGCGAATCCCCCAGCGCGTAATCGAACACATCGCCCTTGTGCACCACGCCAGTCCACGCGCTGGCACGCCCGGTGCGGTTCACCAGGTCAACCAGGCCTTTCCAGCCTGGCACATACGACACGTTGCCCTTGTACGCGACCAGGTAGCCTTTGCCGTTGCCCAGGCCGATGCCGCTATTGATCGCCACGCTGACGGCGGTATAAAACGATTGTGGCGTTGCCGCGCGCAGATCCTTGGCCTGAGGCTGCATCAGCATCACCGTGGCCGTGCGAATTTCACGCTCGACCGTCATGTGTCCAGGGATGCCTGCGCCCAGCAGACCCTTTTTCTTTTCCAGAAGATCGGTTTTCCCGACGACTGGGTGGACGGCGCGGCGCGCCAGTTCGTTTTCGCCTGCGGCCTGGTCGGCCTGCATGTCCTTCAATTCTGTTGCCATGTGGTGGTTCTCCTTTGGGTTAATGAAATTGCTTCCAGTACGGGTGGCGCCGCATGCGAGCGTGTAGCGCCAGGTGATAAGCATGGCTGCAAACCAGCAGATTATTGGGCCGGTTGTCCTGCTTATTGCAGTTGATGTGATGGACGACGTAGCCTTTGGGAATTGGCCTCCCCAGCGCCTTTTCAGCAATCAGGATGTGTTCGTATTGCTTTTTCTGGCGCCCGACATGGATCAATACATAGCCATCAGTCGATATTGTTCTGGACCCAAGTGCGCGCTGAGTGAGAATTTCATAACCCCGTGGCGCATTTGGATCGCGCGGCGGAGTTTCTGGGTGATGCAATCGACGTGCTGCTGACCAATTACGCCCTCTATGCTTGTCGCCCACCTTGCGCATAGTGGCTCCAGAATTCTTAACCCAGCGATAAACGGTCATTGCTGGCTTGCCAGTCGCGGCTGATATTTCACCAAGTGTTTTCCCATCCATATATAGAGCAACCATCCTGCCCAATAAATGTTTGTCCTGCGACTTGGTAAATCTGGATCGATTTGCCGCGCCGATTTTATTTTTGTGCTCTTGTTTCATCACTCGCCTTTATAGGGGCAGCTATTCCACCTGCCGCAGTATTTCTTATCGCACAGCGCGCTGGCGGGATTCGGGGGAAACAGGCCAATTTTGAACATCTTGCCGGCCATTTCCAGCATGCCGGGCGCGCCATCGTGGCCGATCAGTTGGCGCTTGGCGTCGAACACGCGCGAAACGCCCACCTGTGTGACGGTGGTGGTTTGCAGCGCCATGATCTGAGCGCCGGCGGTCTGTTCGCCGTCCGTGTATTCGCTCAAAATCTGGTAGGTGCCAAGCTGCGCGGCGCGCGCCTTGATGCTGACCACGCCGTCCTTGATCAGGCGGCCGCCGGTCTTCAGGTCGGCTATCACTTTTCGATAAACTGCTGGGTTCCCAGGTGCGAATTGCGTTGGAACGCGCGCAACCCGGGCGCGGTCCATAGTGCCGGTCAGCCGGATAATCACGCCTTCGGTGGCCACGTCCATGGGCTTGAGCTTCATTTCGACGGATTCAAAATTCATCAGCGGCGCTATTTCCGCGCAATAGCGCGCGTGCAGCGTCAGCCCGATCAGTTCGGCCTGCTTGGTCGACAGCTTCGGGTCTTTGAAGTCCACATCTTCGGACGGCTCCCAAAACGTGGTATCGAACACGTCGGCGGCTTCGTCGGCGGTGATCGGTGCGCCCGAAAGCCGGGCCTGGTCGAATACGGCCGTGCTGGCGTGGATGCTGGTGCCAAGGTGCGCGCGCAGGCTGGTGGCCCGCTTCCTACGCATCAGGGTTTCCCATTCAAAGGCATATGCGCAGTCGAAGACGCGGCCGAACGCGGACGCGCGCACCTCGAAGATTTCGGGCGCGCTCATTTGATCAGGTCCACATAAAAGCCCTTACGCACCACCATGCCACGGCGCGCGCGCACGTCGGCGGCGTAGGCCTGGGCGCGCTGCAACGGCGTGACCTTCAGCGAAGCCCTGTTCAATTCCAGCGCGCGCAGGGCAGTCATAAATGGGAAGCCGTAGTTGTTCCGCAGTTCGATCATGATGGCGCGCGCTCCAGGTAGGTGATGACGGCCAGCGCCAGCACGACGGCCGCAGCCGTCAGCAGCACCGCGTTGCGGTCGCGGCGCACCAGCGCCACCATGTCGCGTTCGTGCTGCGACATGCCAAGGCCCGCCGGCATGCGCGTGCAGTCTTCAACGAAGTGCGTCACGCTGCCGCAGCGCGTGCACAGGACCGGCCAGCGGATCCGCTTGCGCATCACGACGGCACCCGCTGCACGATGCTGGCGCTGCACTTGCCGGTTTCGAAGTCCACCACGTTGACCGGTTGCAGGCGCTGATTGGCCATCGTGGCCAGCAGGCGGTCGTAATCAGCGAGCAGCCCAAGCAGCTCCAGCGACCAGTCGGGGAACACCGGATCGCCACCCTTGGCCATGTCGTCGTTGTACTGCTTGATGGCGTCCCGGGCCAGCTTTTCCATCCGGCCGGCGCGCTCTTTTGCGGCTGTCTTCATCGTCATGGCGCGCCCCCTTCAGACGTTGTACGAAACCTGCATTCCGTTCGGCGCCTGGGTGATGTAGCCCCAGTCGTCGCGGGGATACATGGCGCCGTTTTCTTCGGCCTGGTCTTCCGCTTCCTGCTTTGCATATTCGAAACTTTCGCCTTCGCCGAAGCCGATTTCAGCGCCAAAGCAAACGACTGTGTATGTGAACATGGTTTTTTCTCCGGTTATTGTTGCTGCTAGATATGGATATTACGCGTCTGTTTAATTCGCGTCAACAACAAAACTGTAATTCTATGCACATTAAATTGTTGCATATGGAAAAGGACGCGGGTAGAATTCGAAGCTGTAGCACCCCCCTATAACTTCCTGGAACCGACACATGAAAAATACCAAACCACACCGCCTTCTGGACGCCCTGATCGATGGCGAAAAGCTGCGCAACGATGCCGACATCGCGCGCGTGCTGGGCATCGCCGCGCCACAGGTCAGCAAGACGCGCCACGGGAAAATCGAGGTCAGCGACATCATGCGGGTGGCGATCATGCGCCGCTTCAAGTGGACGCTGCGCCGCATCGATGACCTGGCGCCGCCGGCCGCAGCAGTCGAGGAATAGCCGTGCACATCGTCGTTATTAAGCAGACCGACGAGACCCTGGCCGAGCCGGCCGCCGGGGTGGTGCGCCGGTTCCTGTTCGAATTCTTCGAAGGCGCGACCGAGAAAGACACGAAGGCCTGGCGCCGCTTCTGGCGCGCGATGAACGAGGCGGCGGCCGGCGAGTACTTCAGCTTCAAGCTGGAGCGGCAGCGGCAGAACTGGCGGCACCGCAAGCACATGGGCCTGATCAGCGCGGTGTTCAAAGCCCAGGAGCGCATCGAAGATTTCGAGCAGTTCCGCCTGTGGCTGAAAGTCGGCAGCGGCTTTGTGGACTGGTGCGCCGGCCCGAAAGGTGGCGTGTTCCCGGTGCCGAAATCGATCAGCTTCGACAAGTGCAGCGAGGACGAATTTATCGCCTTCCACGATGGCGCGGTGGCCTTCCTTCGCACCGAACACGCGGCCAAGTACCTGTTCCCGGACTCGCCCATTTTTCTGGCCGAAAACGGCATCGAAGAAATTTTATCGCGCTACGAAAGGCAAAACCCATGAAGCGCAGCACGCCAATGAAGCGCACCGGATTCACCTCAAAAGGATTGAAAAATGCGATATCAAAAACTGCGCGCCGCCCAGCTGATGCGGTGCCCAAAGTGCGGCCTATGGATCGAGCTGTATCACATGGTCTGCCCGACGTGCGGGGCAAGAGTTTAAACGCGCGGCAGTTGGCAGTGACGCCGGCCGAAAAGTTGGTGTGGTCGAAGCTGGCGGCGCTGGGCTGCATCGCGTGCATGAAGGACGGCCGGTTTAACGACTACGTGAGCATCCATCACGTGGATGGGAGGACCAAACAAGGTTGCCACCTGCTGGTCTTACCTTTGTGCGCTCAACACCACCAGCGCGACGACACGGACCCGCTGCGCCGGATCGCGGTGCATCCGTGGAAGGCGCGGTTTGAAAAACGGTACGGCCAGCAGCTTGATCTGGTCGCCGAATGCATGGCAATTTTGGAAGGAATGAAATGATCCGATTTGATGCGCAAGTACTGGAAGGTACTGCCGGCGTGATCTATCACGCGATCACTAGCTACATGGAACCGGCGCAAGTGGTCGGTAAGAAGTTTTTGCATGTGGTTTCGGTGTCAGGTGGGAAGGATAGTGCCGCCACGCTGCTATTGGCCATTGAACGCTTTGGGCGCGAGAACGTGCGCGCGATTTTTTGCGACACCGGCAACGAACACGAACTGACGTATGAATATTTGAAATACCTGGAGGTGGCCACCGGCGTGATAATCGCCACCTTGAAAGCTGATTTCAGCGACGATATCGCCCGCAAGCGCATGTTTATTGCGCGCGACGTGCGCCACAAACGCGGCTCGGATGGTCGAAAAATGCGCTGGTCGAACAAGGCGAAGCGGCGCGCGCTGGCCGTGCTTTATCCCACTGGTGTGCCGTTCCTGGACATGTGCATGTGGAAGGGCCGGTTCCCATCGCGTAAAGCGCAGTTCTGTACCGAAGAGCTGAAGCGCAATATGGCCGTTTCCTATCAGCTTGACCTGATCGACCAGGGTTACACCGTGATCAGCTGGCAGGGCGTGCGCCGCGATGAATCGTTTAACCGTCGTAACGCGCTTTCGTACGAGTCGGTAGGCGGCGGTCTGCACATCTTCCGTCCAATCGCCACATGGACCGCTGCGCAAGTATTCGCGCACTGCAAGCGCTGGGGCTTGAAGCCAAACCCGCTTTACCTTCAAGGTATGGGCCGCGTCGGCTGTATGCCATGCATCAACGCGGCCAAGGCCGAAGTGCATGAAATAGCCATCCGTTTTGTGCAGCATATCGACAAGATTTTTACATGGGAACAACTGGTCGGCCTGTGCAGCAAACGCAATGCCGCCACCTTCTTTCACAAGTCAAGCGGCAAGGGATTGACCAACCAGGAAATTGTAGCGGCGTCGAATGTATGGCAGGTAGTCGAGTGGGCTAAGACCAGTCGGGGCGGCAAACAGTTTTCCCTTTTAACTGCGCTGGAGGAACCAACGTCCTGCGCATCATCTTATGGGCTATGCGAATGATCCAGTTCACGATACCCGGCCAGCCGATGGCCAAGGCGCGCCCGCGCTTCCGCATCATGCCGCCCAAGACCGACGCCGTGGTCGACCAGGTGAGCAAGAGCGGGTTCCGCAGCGTCACCGATGCGATCCGCGCCGCCGTCAGCGCCACGATGAAAGGCGCTTTCGTCAGCACCTACACCGACAGCAGCACGGTGGAGAACGAGAACCGCATCGCGGCGGTGGCGCGCGCGGCCATGCGGGGGATCAAGCCGATGGAGTCGCCGCTGGAAGTGCTGATCGAGCTGCGCATGCAAATCCCGGTCAGCTGGTCGAAGAAGAAGCGCGTGGCCGCGTCGGAAGGCAAGGTGCGCGCGACGAAGAAACCCGATATCGACAACGTGGTGAAATCGATCCTGGACGCCAGCAACGGCATTGTGTGGATTGACGACGCCCAGGTCGTCGTGATCACCGTGCGCAAGCTGTACCACGCCGAGCCGTGCGTGGTGATCGCGGTGCGGCCAGTCGAAGGGGAAGCAGCGTGATGGACGAACCGATTACCGCGCCGGTGCTGCGCTACCACGGTGCCAAGTTCCGGCTAGCGCCGTGGATAATGTCATTTTTCCCGCCGCATACCTGCTACGTGGAGCCGTTCGGCGGCGCCGCCGGCGTGCTGCTGCAAAAGGAGCGCGTCTACGCCGAGGTCTACAACGACCTGGACGGCACCGTCGTCAACTTCTTCCGCGTGCTGCGGGATCCACACCTGCGCGCCCAGCTGATTGAGGCGCTGGTGCTGACGCCCTACGCGCGCGCCGAATTCGAGGAAGCATGGGATCACACAGATTCCCAGCTCGAGCTGGCGCGGCGCCTGTGCATCCGGGCGCAGATGGGCTTCGGCTCGGCCGGCGCCACCAAGGGCCATACCGGCTTTCGCATCGACACCAAGCGCGAATACGGTACCGCGCAGCACCTGTGGTCGACCTACCCGGCATCGATCGCCGCCGCCGGCCAGCGACTGACTGGCGTGCTGGTGGAGAACCGGCCGGCCGTCGACGTGATGATCCAGCACGACGCGCCCGATACGCTGCACTTTGTGGATCCGCCGTACATGCACGAGACCAGGATCATGACCGGCAACCGAAAATACTACGCCCACGAAATGACCGATGAAGATCACGAAAGTCTGCTTGACACCCTGCTGGCGCTGGAAGGCTACGTGGTGCTGAGCGGCTATTCGTCGGCCATGTACTCCGAACGACTGGCTGGCTGGCAGACTTTCACTACCACGTCAAGGATTAGCGCCGGGCGTGGCACGGCATTGCGGAATGAGCTTGTGTGGCTCAATCCTGCCTGCAGCGCTGCGCTCGAGCTAGAACCGGAACAATCTTGCCTTTTTGGTGGCGCTCCATGAATCCGCTAATTCTTCCGGTGATCCCATCCACGCCGACGCTGCGCGATGAAGTGGTCGCACTTTGCCACGCGGTCGGCCTGGGCGTGCACGGCGACATGGTGAGTGGGCCGCTGGATTCGATAGCCATCCTGCTGGACCTGTTGCTGTTTGAGGACCAGCAAGAATGTTGCGTAAATTTATCAAAAAGTGTTGACGGCGATCAAAACTTATAGGAATATTCGTCCTGTTGATGTGACGGCGTTGACAAAAACAGAGCCGCTTTTGGTTTCTGTATTCGTGGGGAGTGATCCCGCTGGCCGTCACCAGTTGCGAATGCAGAAAACCAAAAGCGGTTTTTTTTCGTCTCCAGCTTTCACATCAGCCGTACACCGCACGTCAGCAAGGGCCACATTTCGGGCCGCGCGGTAGAAAACGGGACTGGTAGCGCAGCAGCACGCGCAGGGTGCAATTCCCACAATCCAGGGGCTGGCGTTGATCCTGAAGCCCAGGGGCGTGACGTGTGAATCGTCAGCTGTCAGGAGTCCGGGTAACCGGGATGGCGTCCAACACTTCTTTTCCCTGCATAGGGGTTAGGGGGGCGTTGGATGGAATATAAAAAATCAACCAGATAGGGAATAAACATGAAACTGACCACCACGTTTAACCTGCTGCGCTCCAAAGGCGCATGCACCGAGGGATACCGCAAGCTGGCGAAGCACCTGGGCGGCGTCGAAGAATACGGCGCTGAGAAAGAAATCAACCTGCTGACCATCCTGGATTCGAACGGCTTCGATGATGCCGTTTGGTGCCTGAAAGCCACGGTGCAGGACGCCGATGTGGTCAAGCGCCTGATTGCCTGCGACTTTGCGGAAAGCGTACTGCACATTTTCGAAGCAAAGCGCCCAGGCGATGATCGCCCGCGCAAGGCCATCGAAGCGGCGCGCGGCTTCGCCGCCGGAACCGTGAGCATCGAAGACATGCGCAAGGCGCGCGCTGCTGCTGCTGCTGCTGCTGCTGCTGCTTATGCTTATGCTTATGCTGCTGATGCTGATGCTGCTGCTGCTGCTGCTTATGCTGCTGCTGATGCTGATGCTGCTGCTGCTGCTGCTTATGCTGCTGCTTATGCTGCTGCTGCTGCTGATGCTGATGCTGCTGCTGCTGCTGCTTATGCTTATGCTTATGCTGCTGATGCTGATGCTGATGCTGCTGCTGCTGCTGCTTATGCTGCTGCTTATGCTGCTGCTGCTGCTG
>JAZKCA010000095.1:0-21155 GCA_040388275.1 Pseudomonadota bacterium | reverse complement strand
ACGCGGCGCGCATGACCAAGAGTTCGCTGGCGGCGAAATACAAGAGCCTGATGGTGCGCAAGACGCACAAGAAGAGCATCGTGGCGATCGCCCACAAAATGATACGTTTGATTTACGTAATGCTCACCCGCAAAGTGCCGTATCGCGACCCCATGGTCGACTACGATGCCATGAGCGCGAAGAAAAATGCGCCGCGATGGATCAAGCAGCTAAAGATGATCGGCCAGTGGCCAGGTCAAACACCGACGCCAGTCAGCGCATAATGTAGCCGCCACAACGAGGGGTCGGGTCTGGCGGCAATTTTTTACTCGTTTACGCGAGGTGGAAAGGTGCGCGTCCGAAGTCCCTATCTTTCACAGTAACGGTGATGTGCGCGTCAGCGGCGCGGTCGACGGTGTGCCGCAACAGTCCGGCAGCTTCAAGGGTGAGGGACCAAAAACCCAGTGCGTCAGGCCGGTGACGGGCACGGCGCCCGTGGCTGGAATTGCCACCGGCTCGGCCTGCGTGGCGAAGGGCGGCGTGGTGGAGAACGGCGCCTTTGTCATCCGCCAAACCTGCGCCCAAGACATGTTCGAGACCACGATCCGAAAAATCGACAAGCTTACTTGGGAATACAAAACCGACGTACTGCAGAGCGGGAACTCGTCTGCCACTCAGCAGTCGACCGAGTCGGCCGTGATCGCGATGCTGCGCAATGCAAGGGCCCACGCCCGCACCGAGCAAGATCGCAAGGATCTGGACAAGACGATCGCCGAGTATGTCAGCAGGAGCCCGGACCAGAAGGTAGCGCCGGTTCCGGCCATGCAATCCCAGGCGCAGGGCGGCACGCTGGTCCGGCGCACAGTTATGCTTCAGAAATGGGTACGCATCGCGGATAAATGCGACGTCCCGAAGACGTAGTTCACGCCGCAGTCCGCGCCATTTTGCGCTGACAGTTGCAGCTGCAGCATCAGGTATCACGGGGGCGACGGGCCTGTTCTGTGCGCGTCCGGCTCGGCACCCGGGCGTACCTGGTTCCTGACTTTAGGCGGCGCGCTATTCTGTGGTAACGCTCGGTGCGCCCGGACCCGGACGGCGGCGCTAGCTTGCAGTCCAGACGAGGGGCCGCCTGGTTACGTGCAATTCGCAGCCGTTCAAGCCGACCGATCGCAAAGGCAACAGTGGGTCGAGCAGGAAGCTGGGTTGGTCATGGCAGTAACGAGCGCCAGGTCACGAGCGGAACTATTTTTCACTCGAGTAAGCTGCCTCTCACAAAGTGGTTTCAAGCGATGTACTTTTTCACGCAAGCCAAAAACAATGTGGCCGCCCTGGTATTAGCGGGCTTGTAAAAGTGCGCAAATATGGACTCCGCTGCGCATGGGGTGCTGCCTCAGACCCGCACCGCCAGTGTCGTCGTCTCTGACGGTTTGAGCTGCTTCACAGCAGTCCAAGCGGCCGGTGTCAAGCACGCGCCATCCATTGTCGGAACGACCCGCAAAAGCAGCGCAATGCCATGTTTTCGGTGGATAAATACAATTCTCAGTAACCTGAAAACGGCGACCACCGGGACATACCACGCGTTCGATTTCCGCAAATACGGGTTTCTCTATTTGGCCGAGGCTCAGTATCGTTTTAACCGACGCTTCGATTTGTCGAACATTTTGAAGCGCCTTCTGTTTGCCGCTGTCGCCACCGGCAGCCGAACCGAAGCGTGGTGCCGCTTAGCTGAAGATCAGCGCTAATCACCAAAAAATATGCAAGTCATTAAATCGACTAGCATATTTGATCATTTCAATAGGAGACTTTGGGGGAACTTCAGGCTAAATTTCGGCCACAAGGTCGACCCGGCGCAGTTTTTCGTCGTGGGTGTCAAATGCGCCCGGTGCGCCACGTGAAGTCGCAGACGCCGGCGCGACTGATTGCGTGGAAAACGCAGCGCCGCGACTTTGACAGAGTCGTTACGCTGTTTCGATCCTGGCAAACACCGATCACCTATTTTTTAAGCGCCTTGATGGTGCACTCGTCGGCCAGCACCAGCGTCTTCATTGCCGGCATGTCCGGGCTGTCGCCCATGCGGATGCGCTTGCACTGCAAGGTGCCGCCGATGCGGCCTTGTGATGCCATCAGGTCCTGGCGGACCGCCGCGGTCACTGAGTCCGCGAAGACAATGAAGGCCTTTATTTTTTTGCCCTTGAAGTCGTCGGTCTCGGCCATGAGCCCGTTGAGTTCGCGCCCCCCATTGATGGCAGCAACCATGCCAGCGTCGATCGTCAGTGGCGCATTGGTCCTTTCCTCCACGGCATTGAAGCGAAGTTGCGGCAGTGCGCTGGAGGCCAGGGCGGCTGGCGCCAGGGTGGCGATGAGCAGGCATACTAGTACGGAAGAGCTTGTTTTCATGGTTTTATCGATTGCAAAAAATTGATCGGAAGGATGTGTTTAAGGTGTCGATACCTTGACCAGTTCGACCCGACGGTTGCGCGCGCGGCCAGCCTCGTCGGCATTGTCGGCCACCGGTTTCGCGGCCCCCTGACCCACTGCGCCCAGGCGCGCCTTGTCGATGCCTGCCGCGACCAGGGTTGCCACTACCGCGTCGGCGCGCTGCTGCGACAGGATCTTGTTGCGCTGGGCGTCGCCGCTGTTGTCGGTATGGCCTTCGATCGACAGCTTGAGCGCCGGGTTGTTCTTGAGCAGCACCGAGATCTCGTCCACGGCCGCCTTGCCGTCGGCACGGATGGCCGCCTTGTCGGTATCGAAGTTGATATACAGCGCGATGTGTCCTTTGCTGTCTAGTTCGCTACGCATCGCGTCGGCGGTCACGAAGGCGACCGACTGCACCATTGCTTTTTCTTCGACAGTCTGTAAGTAGGTGTGCCCGTCGTTGACCAGCAGGGTGATCCAGATATTCTTGTCGCCGCTGCGGATCAGATAGGCGTCGTAGGAAAGCTGGGTGTCCCTCGCCCCCAGCTTGTGGATGGCGAAGTTCTCCGTGTTTTCCTTGACCAGGGCTGGATGGTCCGGTTGCACTGTATTGACCTTGACGCCGCCCAATGCCTTGATGGCCACCTGGTAGTTGCGGCGCGAGGCCAGTTCGCTCAGATTGGCGTCGCTATTATAATACTCGCGCTTTTCGACGCGCCCTTCGACCGCGCGCACATGGTTGCCGGCTATGACCCAAGCGCCGTCGAAATCAGACCCCTCGGTCCGGTATTCGGACTTGGGAAGGGCGCTCGGCCATTCAAGGTAAGGGAAGGGCGGCAGGCGCACTTGGGAGACCGGGACCGAGGCAGGGTCGAATGGCGCCGTGCTGCTGGTGGCTTGTTTGGCCGCTGGCGCGGGGGCCGACGCGGCAGTGCCCGGCGCCGCTTCCTTGCGCGGCTTGCAGGCAACCAGGCCGGCAGAAAGTAGCAGGATCAGGCCGAATACGATTTTGATGTTCATTTGCATAGCTCAATACGGAATGGTGAATAAAGGCGGGCGTGGACGCAATCGGCGGCGGCCCGCTGTCGGGCGCAGCACGGCCAAGCGTGCATGTGGCAAAGACGATGAGTCCTGAACATTGTTGCATAAAACGACAATTGTATCGCACACCTGGATGAATCGGATATAGATGTTAGAAATGCAATTATTTTGCCGTATTACCGATGTTTCCGTGCCATGGACCAGAGCCCATGCATGCAACATGCGAACACGCTCGACGTTATTTTTCGGCGTCACTCACGTAAAAAGTAATAGTCCCTTCAAGAATTTATTTGACAGCGTTTTGTTGCGCTGCAACACGCTCGTCATAGGGAAGGCTTCCCAATCGAACTCTCCGAACAAATATTTCCCAAAATAAACAATTGTAAAAAAATAATCTTAGGCAGATGGTTAAATTAAATTTAAGCTAATATTTATAGACAAGACAGTTTGTTTTTAGTTAAGATGAGCCCGCTTCAGCAGACTTTACTTTTTTTGCAACCTTTATAGGAATTAATGAGCATCTTGCAAAACTGCCTGAGTCAGCGATTGCGAGCTGAGGCAAGCGCCTTGCCGGGCACTTTTTACGAAAAACTAGGCCAGTTCGACGTTTCGACCGGCGCTATTTCGTCATTTCAATCCATACATCTCCCTCAGCGCGCGTAGCGGCACCGTTTGCATCTCGCAATTTTTCCCTGCCCAACCCGTTGGCGCGTTGCTCGGCTATTTGAACAAGCGCATCAACTGATCCGCCGTCAGTACCAGCAGTCCAAACATCAAGTGCGACATCACTTTGTCCGGGCCGCGCACCCTGATGTTGCGTGCGCCGAATTCATCCTTGAGCCTGGCGTTGCTGCGCTCGGCCACAGTTCGCTCCTTGTAGCGCACGGCATCGGCAGGTTCAAACTGTTCCTTCAGCCCGCCGCGCGCGTTGTGGTCGATCAGCGGAACGTGGCCAAGACTGCGACTGTGTTCGTGCAATTCCTTGCTGCAGTACGCCGCGTCCATCACATCGTACAAGTTCGTCACGCGCGCCGCCGTCATCGTCGCCAGCGGCACGGCCGCCTGGCTGTCATGCACGGAGGCGCTGGTCAGCAAGGCACTGATCGGCACACCGCAATCGGCGGTGTCGATGTGCAGCTTGTAACCGTTCCAACTATTCTTGTAGCCTTGCGCGTTGCACTTCGTGCCGCGGTCGCAGACGCTAGGTAAATCGCGCAGCATTGCCGGCAGGGTCTGCGTACGTTGTTGCCTGATCCGGTTCACTTTCGGCGCCACCACTTGGATGCGCTTCTTCCGACCGCGGCGCGGTTTCTTGCTCTTGGAAGGCTTCGGCGTATAGGGCCTTTTCGCCGGCTTCTCACGCGCCTCAATTGCCGTGCCATCGCGACTGATGTGACCAATCAGCGCGCCGCCCAAGTGGTTTTTGACCAAGGCTTCATGCACGCGCTCGGCCAGTTTTTCCTGCGCAAATTCGGCAAATGCGCGTGAAAATGTGGCCTCGTCGGGCACGACCTTTGACATCGGAAAACCGCACAGGCGTTTCAGGGAACGGTCCATTGCCAGCCGCTCGATCAACGCCCTGGTCGTGGCCAAACCAAGCACCGCTTTCGCAACGAAGGCATTGGCCAGCGCGCTGCGGTCATGCGGTTTGCGTCCGATCCCTTGCCAGCTCTGCACCGACCATTCCTCGATCCGCACCCAGTCGAGAATGTGCACCAACTTTTCCAACTTGGGCGTCAGCGCGCCGCATTCTTGCTTCAACTCTGGTATCAAATCGTGCTGAATTACACGCCAGCGTTGCATGATTAGGTCGCGTCCGATAATATTCATCCTGTGGGTTTTATGATGCTGTCTTCAGAACCAACATCATGCCAGAAATGGCGACCCACAACCTCCACCTCGCCGCGTCAGGCGATCAAATTCCCGCGTACGATTAGTTTTGCAAGTGGCTCTAATGAAATGACCAATACAAATTCACGCGTCCGCCAGCTCGGCCAAGGTATGACCGAGTACATCATCATCGTTGCACTGATCGCTATTGCAGCCATCGGCGTGTACAAAGCATTCGGAGGCGTCGTTCGCGGCCAGACGTCGGCAGCTGCTTCGGCCCTGGGCGGCAATGCAGCAACTACAGGCAAGGCACTGGTGCTTACCTCACAAGCGACTGCAGTTGCGGAATCGAAAGAAAAAACGCTCAAAGACTTCGAGAAGTAATCGATCTTGGTAGTGCGTAAAAAATCGGAGGCGGTTTCTCCGGTTTTTTTTGGGGATTGAACTGATCTGGAGGAATAATGCGACACGCAACACGGTACGGCAGGATGAAACAACGGGGACAGACCTTGGTACTATTCCTCGGCTTCGTCGCTGCAATGACCGGTATGCTGCTGGTCTCGTTCAATTCCGGCCAGGTCAGCAACGCCAAGATGCGTGCCATGAATGCCGCCGACGCGGCCGCGTACAGCGGCGCCGTCTGGGAGGCGCGCAGCCTCAATTTTCAAGCCTACATGAACCGCGCGATCATCGTCAATGAAGTGACGATCGCCCAATCGGTGTCGTTACGTTCGTGGGTGTCTTACCTGAATATCTTTGTCCGCAACATCAATTACATTGCCCAGTTCGTTCCGTGGGTGGGCACGGCGACCACCGCCATCCACAATGCCCTCAACGCAGCAAACAACGGCGTGCAAAACTTCCTGCCTATCATCGAAACGCTGGCGCGCGGCATCAACCAAGGCGAGCACGGGGCTCAGGTCATCATGAATGCCGGCGCCGTCTTGGCGGCCCAGGAAATCGCTTCCGTCGTGGCGACCAAGAATGGCGCCAGCCTGTCCCCGGCCAACGCTGCGCTGTGGGTCTCCAATCAGACCAAATGGAATGCCCTGACCAAGACCTATGCGCGCGGTAACGCCGGCATCAAGGGTCCGGACGGACGGGTCCGCCTCAAGGAAGTCACGCTGGCGTCGCGCGACGGTTTTACCAAGAAGCGCGACCGGAAGTTTGGCAGCAAATGGGTGCAGACCGAGTTCCGAAAGCAGGGCGGTACTGACTTGATCGACTACGATGCCTGGAAGGGCCTCGACTCGGCCGAGTGGCGCAATGTATACATCAAGGACTGGGTGATCCGCATTCCGCTGGGCTGGGGCGGTGCGCAGTCGTATAGCCCCAGGGTGGCGAACAATATCGGCACGCACGGCGACATCAACGAATGGAACGACCAGGACGGCAAGAACGCGCGCAGTATGGCCAACAACAGGCGTGCCAATGCCAAGATGAATAATGGCGGCGCTTTCCCCGGCTATCGCGACATCAGCAATCCAAAAGTGCAGGACGAGACACTCAGCGTGCCGTTTGCGGTCGAGGTCGTGATCGCCGGCACGGCCATTCCGACGGCCAACAGTGTCAACAAGGCCAAATCGCTGTTGACCGACGGCACCTTGATCGACCACGACCCTCACTACGCCACGGCATCCGGCGGCGTGTATGCGCTGGCCGAAGCCTGCGTCACTTTCGAGCGGCCCTACAAAGCTGACCGGCGCGATGGCCGGAAGGAATACCCAAGCCTGTTCAACCCCTACTGGCGCGCCTCGCTGGCGACCGAAAGTACGATGGCCCGCGTCATCGTCGACAGCGCCAAGATGCTGTTCCCGGTTGCGGCTATCACCAATGGAAATGGATCATGCAAAAATACCAAAACCTGATGCGTGGCGGCGTCATATTGGCAGCCCTGTTCGCCGCCAGCCTGGCCGGCTGCGATCGCACCGCCACCTCGGCGCCCGCCGCCGCTGGCGCCAGCGGCGCCGAGCCGGCCTACGAACTGGTCACCGAGCGCCGCCCCGATTCGTTCAGCGCCCAGGTCCGCATCCAGAAGGCAGCCTACGACATGTGCGTGGCCGCCGCCAAAAACGCGAACCTGCCGGTCAAGCCTTTCGTGGTCGCGCCGCCGGACTATGTGCTCGAACGCACCACCTACCGCTTCGACGGCAAGTCCTACTACATGAAGCAGCAGCATTTCTCCGTCGATATCACCGATACGTTTCCGGAAAAAGGCTGCGTTACCCGCATCGCCGAGGGCGGCGTGATCAACCGCGCGGGCAACGGCGTTAACGAGTCTGTCGACATTGACATCGACGGCAAGCGCGTCGCCGGGTCGGACCCGATGCCGCCGTCCTCGCGCTTTGCCGGCGACACCGATGCTTATACCGTCGCGCGCACCGAAGGCGGGGTCGCGCTCAAGTGCCAGGCCCCCGACAATCCCGGCCTGCATCCTGGCCTGATCACGGCGCTGTGCATCGTCGATGCCGGAAATGGCCGCACCTTGCGCAATGCTGACGGTAGCCCGCTGGTGGCCTACCTGCGCGACGAGGCCAGTGCCGCCATGTCCAGCGCGGCCGTGGTGGTGCCGGTCTCCTTGCAGCTCGGCAAGACCGACACCACGGCCTTTTCCGGAGCGTTGAAATGATGCGCCGCCGACCTGCCCGGCGCGGTCAGCGCGGCCAGGCGATGGCCGAAATGGTGCTGATGGCCGGTGTGACGTCGATGCTGTTTCTCGGCATCTGGTACCTCGGCAAGTATCACGACATCCAGGCCAGCACCATCCAGGCCGCCCGCTATGTCGCCTGGGAGCGCACCGTCCACGCGCCGGCCGACATGAGCGATACCCAGCTCGAGCGCCAGACCCGCGCGCGCCTGTTCACGCAGAACCGTAACGCCTACCTGGCAGCCGACAGCAAGGCCAACGGGGCCGCATGGGGTGTTCAGAGTTCGAACTGGAATGACCACCGCGGCAACCAGCGCCTGGTGAACAAGCCTGACGATGTGCGCATCAGCACCAAGCTCGAGGGTTTTCCCGGCAAGGCCGCCGGGCTCGTCACCACTGTCATGGGCAACATCACGAGGATTTCCGGCGCGCTCACCGGCGGCGAGCCCTTGCCCCCTGGCGGACTGGTCACCGGCACCATCACGGTGGCGGTGAACAACGTCACGTCGATGCCGGCGCCGCTCAATGCGCTCAATCTGAAACTGACCGAAAGCAACTCACTGGCCATCAACGACTGGAGTGCGAGCGGCCCGGCCCAGACGGCGGCACGCGTCAAGCCGTTCGCTCCGTCGACGATCCTGTCCCAGGTCAATTTCCTGCTGGAGCCGATGAAAGCTGGTCTGTCCCTGCTCGAGCCGGCTTTCTTGAAATTCAACCCAGGACAGATCTGCCCGGACGTGGTGCCCAACGACCGCGTGCAGGGCAATAACAATCTTCCGGTCTACGCCGGAGCGCAGCCATGCTTCTGAACAAGACGCTGCGCGCCTTCGTAACGCTGCTGCTGGCGGCCGCTGTCGCCCAGCCGGCGCTGGCCGCCAACTGGCAGGACACGCCTGACTCGCTGCAGCTGGCGTCGGTGGGCGACACCTTGCGCCTGAACGGCACACCGATGCAAATCCGCGCCTTTAAGTCAGCGCTGCCGATCGAACGGTTGCTGCGCGACGTGCAGGCTGGCTGGCAGGAGGCCAATCGCAGCGATGTGACGCGCGCCGTGGTGTCCGGTTGGACCGTGTTGAACCAGACCGTCGGCGACCAGCACCGCAGTTTCCAGGCACGCCTGGCTGGCGACCAGGTCGAGGGCTTCGTGGCGCTGACCTCGCCCAAGCAGACGCGCGAACCGAAGCTGGTTCTGCGCCTGCCGTCCGACATGACGGCGATCTCGATCATCGATTCGGTCGACGACGGCCATAGTTCCCAGCAGGTTATCGCAGTCTCGCCCCGTTCTTTCGACGCCAGCACGAGTGCGATCGAGGCACAGCTGCGCGCGGCTGGCTGGGAGCGCCATGTGCACAAGAAGACTGCCGGGGCGGTGGTGTTCGCGGCCAACAAGGGAAGCCAGCAATTTGACGCGACCGTGAGCGCGCAGAAAAACGGTTCACTGATCATGCTGAGCGTAGTGACCAAATAAGACAGGGCAAGCGATGCAACTTCCTCCTTTTTCTGCCAGGACCCGCCGCGCGCGCGCGGCCATGTCTGGCCAGGCCATGATTGAATACATGATTGTCACCGCTGCAGTCGGGATCGTATTGTTTGTCCCCACTGCCATCACCAACAATATTCCGCTGGCCGATTACCTGGCCCGCGCGGTGCGCTCTTTCTTCCGCGCTTACAGTTTTCTCGTTTCCGTTTCCTAACTATTTACCCTTAAGTTTCCTTTGAAAAAGATCTCGAAAAATACCATGCTGCTGGGCGGAGCAATTGGTCTCGGCGTGCTGTGCTTTGTTGGCGCCAACTATTACCTGCGTACCTATCTGTCGCAAGCCGAGTCGCGCCTGGCCGGTTCCTATGCAACGCGCAAGGTCATCGTCGCCGCGGTTGAAGTACCGGCCGGTGGCACCTTGTCGGCCGAGAACCTGGCGGTGCGCTCGATACCCGACCGTTTCCTGTCCAGCACCGCGCTCGGGCCGGACTCGCTCGAGATCGTCAGCGGCCAGAAGGTCATGGTTGCGCTGAAGCCGGGCGACCCGATTGACCGCGGCGCGCTCGAGCGCAGCGACCGCGCTGCGCTGTCGACCACGGTGGCCATGGGCGAGCGCGCGATCACCTTCCCGGTCGACGAGATCAGCTCGATCTCCGGCATGCTGGTGCCGGGCGACATCATCGACTTGATGTATACCGGTCCCGGCACCACCACGAATTCCTACCGCGCCGCGGCCGCCGGCAGCGATCCGCAGGCCGGACCGAAAGACCTGACCCACGTGCGGCTGATCCTGCAGGCGGTGGCGGTCATGGCAACCGGCAAGACCACCCAGAAACGGGTCGTGCGGACCGAGGGCGGCGCCCAGGAAGAGGTGAATATGGACTTCACCACGGTGACGCTGAAGGTGTCGCCGACACAGGCCGAACAGGTGCTGATCGGGCAAAAGCTCGGGCAGTTGACCGCGGTACTGCGCAATCCGGACGACAAGACGGTGCTGGGCAAGATGGTGCTCGACGAGACCACCTTCCGCCAGGTCGATGCGCCGCCGCGTGCCGGGGTGGGCAACTATATCGAGGTGATTATCGGTGGCACCGGCCAGCCCGGCGGCACCCGCATCAAGACCGAAGTGGGCGTCAATGCGCAAGCGAGCGCCCAGCAGTCGCGCAACAACGCGCCGCAGGATGGCGCCGCTGGCGGCAGACCGCCGGTGGACGCGAACAATGTCCGCTCCCGCCTCAACATCCCGAGCGGCCGCCCGGTGGCCCCCGCGGCAGCAACGGCGCCGGTCACGATCAATTTAACCAAGCCTTAAGAATGGAAGCATCAGTGAGAAACGTATTGGCAGCAATGGCCGCGGTGGCCGCCTTCACCGGCTTGTTCCTCAGCCCGGCCGCGCAGGCGCAGGCAACAGGCAAGAATGACATCGAACTGTTCAGCGGCGAGGCACGCGTATTGCCGATCTCCGCCGCGCGTATCGCGATCGGCAACGGCAAGGTCATTTCGGCCTCCAGCGTGGCCGCCAACCAGTTGCTGATCCTGGGCGAACAGGCAGGCACCACGACCTTGCACCTGTGGCTCAAGAATGGCACCGAACGCAACATGACCGTGATCGTGCGCGAAGCCGACAACACGCGCGCGCTGGACGATATCAAACGCCTGTTGAACAACGTAGACAACGTCACCGCGCGCATCGCCGGCAGCAAGATCGTGCTGGAAGGCGAAATGGTCAGCGACGCCAACCAGGAACGGGTGCAGGCAATCCAGAAGATGTATCCGGATCTGGTGGTCAACTTCATTGGCAAGGTCGGCTGGGAAAAAATGATTTACCTAGACGTCAAGGTCATCGAACTGAGCACCAAGGGCTCGCGCGACCTGGGCATCCGTTGGGACGCCTCGATCAACGGCCCGCATGCCGGCGTGCTCGCTGACCTGTACAGCAACAACCAGTTCCGCTACGTGCCGAACCAGGGACAAAGTGGCCTGGACCTGGGCAGCGTGCCGCTGGCTGGCAAGATCTGGCCGCCCAAGGGCTTCATCACGATGGCCGCGCTGATCACCTCGCGCATCAACCTGCTGGTGCAGGATGGCGAGGCCGAAGTGCTGGCCGCGCCCACCTTGACCACCCGTAGCGGCTCGACCGCGCGCTTCGTGGTCGGCGGCGAAATTCCGCTGCCGGTCATGAACAACCTGGGGCGCAGCGAGGTCACCATGAAGGAATACGGCATCATCGTCGAAGTCACGCCGGTCACCGACACCTCGGGCGCGATCTACGCCAAGGTCGATGTCGAAGTGAGCAGCATCGACCGCTCGGTGACGGTGCTGGGTATTCCCGGTTTCCTCAAACGCAAGTCGACCGCCGAGTTCAATTCGCGCGACGGCGAAACGGTCGTGCTCAACGGGATGTACTCTTATGAAAGCTCGAGCGACGCGCAGAAGCTGCCGGGCGCCGGCGACCTGCCGCTGATCGGCGGCCTGTTCCGTAACAAGGGAGCCTCGCGCTCGACCCGCGAAGTGGCCATCATCATCACGCCGCGCGTGGTGCAGGGCACAGTCAGCAAGACCACCGTTCAGGTCAAGGATGTCAATGCGGAACAATTGTACGATGTCGAGCGCACCGTGCGTCAGCGCAACATGCTGAAAAAGCCGCCCGCCACGCTGACTGTGACGGACTGAACCATGATTACGATTGAAGCCAGGCGCGCCGACGGCCAGTTGTCCGACTACCAGATCCTGGCCAGCGCGGTGCTCGGCACCGAAACCGGCTCGCTGATTCCGCTCCCGCCCGCCGCCGGCAAAGGCGCACTGCGGCTCGCCTTCGACGGCGACGGCAACGCCAGTATTACCGACCTGGCCTCGCTGTCGGGCGTGTTCATCAACGGCGAACGCGTGGTGCGCTATGGTCCGCTGCGGGTCGATGACGCCATTATGGTTGGCGGCCAGCACCTGCGCGTGAAAACCGTCGGCTTGCCGCGTCCGCCCGAACCGGACAAGCCGAGCATGCACACCAGCGCGCCGGCCAGCGTGCCGACACCGGCCGCGCCGCCCGCCGCGCCCGCCACGGCCCCGCTGGGCACCCAGTTAACCGATGCCGCGCGCGCCCACCAGAAGGCGCTGTCGATGAACGCCGAGGTGCTGCACACCGAGCTGATCAAGACGCTCGACCTGCGCCGCCAGGACGTCACTCGCATGGGCGACGTCGAATTGCGCCAAGTCGCCAGCAAGCTGATCGACGAGCTGATGGACAAGCTGACGTTTCCGGCCGAGACCGACCATGACGAACTGGTCAAGTTCGTGCTCGACGAGGCGGTCGGCCTGGGCGTGCTGGAAAGCTTGCTGGCCGATGATTCAGTGACCGAGATCATGGTCAACGGCTGCGAGGATATTTTCATCGAACGGGCTGGCCAGACGCGCCGCTCGGACATCGCCTTCAGTAGCGAAAAGCCGATGATGGGCGTGATCGAGCGGATCGTTTCGCCGATCGGGCGCCGGGTCGACGAATCGTCGCCGCTGTGCGACGCGCGCCTGAAGGATGGCTCGCGCGTGAATATCGTGATCCGCCCGATCGCGCTGCGCGGACCGTCGATCTCGATTCGTAAATTCGCCCAGCGCCGCCTGCAGGTGGAAGACCTGGTCAAGTACGACTCGGTCGACCAGGGCATGGTCGAGTTTCTCAAGATCTGCGTCGAACAGAAGAAGAACATCGTCATTTCGGGCGGCACCGGTTCGGGCAAGACCACCTTGCTCAACATTATCTCGAACCTGATTCCGCCGTTCGAGCGCATCGTCACGATCGAGGATGCGGCCGAACTGAAGCTGTATCACGATAACCTGGTCACGCTCGAAGCGCGTCCGGCCAACGTCGAGGGACGCGGCGCGGTCACGATCCGCGAGCTGGTCAAGAACGCGCTGCGGATGCGCCCGGACCGGATCGTGGTCGGCGAGTGCCGCGGCGGCGAAGCGCTCGACATGCTGCAGGCCATGAACACGGGCCACGACGGCTCGCTCACCACTGCCCACGCCAACTCGCCGCGCGACATGCTCTCGCGCCTGGAGGTGATGGTCATGATGGCCGGCATGGACCTGCCGATCATGGCGATCCGCGAACAGATCGCGTCGGCCGTGCAGATCATCGTGCAGCAGACCCGCTTTGCCTGCGGCACGCGCAAGGTCACCAGCATCACCGAGATCACCGGCATGGAACGCGGCGTGATCCAGATGCAGGAAATCTATCGCTTCCAGCGCCTCGGCTTCTATGAAAACGGCAAGATCCGCGGCCATTTCATGCCTTGCGGTTGCGTGCCGACCTTCTACGAGGAACTGCGCGCGTTCGGCGTCGATCTCGACCTGTCGGTGTTCGGCACGCCCGCCCAGGATGGCCATGACTGATCAGTTACTGCCATCGGCGATCGCCTTCGGTTTTGCCATCAGCGTCGTGCTCACGCTGGTGGCGCTGGTGGCGCTGGGACGCCGGTTTGCCAATGCCTACCGCGAGAACGTGCTCGATTCGACCAGCCTGAAGCTGTCGGAAATGTTCATTTTTCTCGATACGCGCGACCTGATGAAAATCGGCATCGCGGCCACCTTGCTGATTCCGCTGGTGTTGCTTTTCCTTACCGGCAATATCGTGGTGGCTGCGCTGGCGGCCGTGGCGTGCCTGTTTGGCCCGCGCATTGTGCACGGCAAGCTGCGCGAAAAGCGCCGCAAGACGCTGATCCGGCAGCTGCCCGACACGCTCGACTCGCTGGTCGGCGCTCTGCGCGCCGGGATGAGCTTGCAGCAGTCGCTCGGTTTGCTCTCCGAGCAGCTGCCCAAGCCGTCCAACCAGGAATTCACGCTGGTGGTGCGCAAACTGCGCATGGGCGTGGCGATGGACGACGTGCTCACCGAGCTGGAGGTCAGGATCGCGTCGCAGGAATACACGATGTTTACCACCAGCATGCGGATCGCGCGCGAAGTGGGCGGCAACCTGACTGAGTCGCTCGAGCGCCTGGCCGAAACCATGCGCAAGAAGCTGGCCATGGAAGGCAAGATCGATGCGCTGACCTCGCAGGGCAAGCTGCAGGGACTGATTGTCGGCTCGCTGCCGTTGTTCCTGATGTGGGTGCTGACCGAAATGGAGCCGGAAGGCATGGCGCCCTTGTTCAATACGATGATCGGTTACGGCACCCTGGTGGTGATTTTCCTGCTCGAGCTGATCGGCTTCGTGCTGATCCGCAAAATCGTCCGTATCGATGTATAAGCCCAGGAGGCAATGATGGAATTTTATGTATTTGCAGCCCTGTTCGCGCTGACCGTGGTCTGCATCGTCGTGTTTGCTTACCGCATCATCACCGCGGTGCCGGACGAAGACCGCACCTACGCTGACAAACCGCCCGGCCTGCTGCTCAAGATCTGGCCGTTGATCGAGTTCGTGGCCCACTACACCGGATCCTACCTGTCGGTCGAATACCGCGAGCGCACGATCCGCCGCCTTCGCAAGGTCGAGCTCGACTATGCGCTGTCCCCGCAGCAATGGTTCGCCGCCAAGATCGTCTACGGCCTGTTGATCGGCGGTTTCATGTTCCTGATGCTGCTGTGGATGGATGTGCACAGCATCGTCACGCCGGTGGTGGCGACGGTGTTCGGCTTCCTATACCTGGAGCTATGGCTGCGCGACCGCCTCAAGCGGGTCGAGATCGATGTGCTGAAAAACCTGCCGACTTTCCTCGACATGCTGACCATGGCGATCGAGTCCGGCTGCAACCTAACGGTGGGCATGAACATCGCCGTCGAGAAGACCCCCGACAATGCGCTGCGGCGTGCCTTCTCGCGGCTGCTGCGCGAAGTGCGCTCGGGCCGCAACCGGATCGATGCGCTGCGCAACATGGAAGACCGGATCGACCTGCCGGTGGTCAGCTCGCTGATCAGCGCGCTGGTGCAGGCCGAAAAGACCGGCGCCAGCCTGGGCACGGTGCTGCGCGCACAATCGGCCCAGCGCACCAATGAACGTTTCGCGCGCGCCGAAAAACTGGCGATGGAAGCGCCCGTCAAGATGCTCGGGCCGCTGATCCTGTGTATTTTTCCCTGTACTTTCGTGGTCATCGGTTTCCCGATCGGCATGAAGATGCTCGATGCAGTCAAATAATGAAAGAGGTTTTATGTTCGCAGTAAATCGTTTATCCGTGGCCGCCTGCGCCGTCCTGCTGTGCGGACAACTGGCTGGCTGCGCCACCCCGGCGCCGGTAGCGCCGTCGGCAATGAGCCCGGCCCAGATGGAGCAGCTCGGCATCGAGGCCGAACAGGCGTTCGCCGCCAACCGCCTTGCCGAGGCCGGCGGCAAGTATGTGCGCATCGTGGCCGCCTACCCGAACAGTGCCCCGGCCTGGTTCCGGCTCGGCACCATCTACCTGCGCACCAGGCAGCTGGGCGCAGCCCAGATGGCGTTCGAGCAAAGCTTGCGCGCCGATCCGAACCTGAGCAAGTCCTACGCCAACCTGGCGCTGGTCCACCTGCAACAGTTCCGCAACGCTGCCACGCGCGCGGTCGACAGCCCGCAGGTGGCCGAAGCGAACAAGGAAGCGCTGCGCACGCTGCTGGTCGACGTCGATCATGCGCTCACGCCGGCGCCAGCGCTGGCCCCCGTGGTGGTCAAATGAAGCGTGCCGCCCTCTTGTTGAAGGCCGTCCGGCGCCAGCGCGGGGCGGCAACGACCGAATTCTACATCGTCGCTTTCTTCGCCTTCATCCCGCTGGTGTTGGCGATATTGCAGATGGGCATGTACATGGTGGCCAAGAACACCGTCAACACGGCTGCCCTGGGCGTCGCGCGCGCCGGCGCCGCCTCCGGCGGTGACAAGAAAGCGATGCAGGTCGCCTTCGCCAACGGCGTGATGCCGCTGTATGCCGCGACCGGCCTGTCTACGATGAGCGGCAACGGCGACAAGGAAGTGACGACCGCAAGCTACCCGCAGGTCTACGCGGCCGCCATCGCGCGGGCCAAGCTCGAAACGGCCTTGCCGCTGCTGAACAAGATCACGGTGCTGAACCCGAGCTCGCAATCGTTCCAGGATTTTGGCATCAACAAGCCCGGCGTGGGCCGCATCATCCCGCATACCAATATGGACTTCGACAAGGGCGTCGTCCGCAGCGCATCGCGCCAGACCCGGGCCGACGCGCTGCTGCTCAAGGTCGAGGTCCAGTATTGCTACGAAATGATGTTTCCGATCATCGACGTGTTGGTCACCGAGGTATTCTTGAATCCGCTGATCTCGCCGCTTCCAACGGCGGCAGAACTGCTGTGCTACCTGCCCAAGCCGATCACTGGCAGGCGCGGCATCATGATCCGCTCGCAGGCGGTGGTGCGGATGACGACGGCGCCGGTCCAGGGGCGCTTTCCGTGATGGCCCCGGTGCCTGCCCCGTTGGCGCTGCACCTGCTGCGCGTGAGCACGGCGGCCAGTTTCTGGCAACGTTTTGTCGGGCTGCTGGGACGCGCCGGCCTGGCCGCCGATGAAGCCTTGCTGATCACCCCGTGCAACAATATCCACACCTTCTTCATGCGCTTCGCGATCGATGTGGTGTTCCTCGACCGTGACGGCATGATCGTGGCGATCGTGCCGCGCCTGCGGCCATGGAGGATTGCCGTGGCGCGTGCCGCGCACGCCTGCCTCGAGCTCGATGCCGGCGGTGCACAGCGCTTCGGCCTGGTGGCAGGGCAACATCTGGCCGGGCTGGCCGCGCCGCGCCGGAGCGCGCCATGAGCGCGCGCTGCGCCGGGTGGATGCTGGGTGCCCTGCTCATTGCGCCGGCGTGCGCACAGGCAGCCATTTTCAGCCACGTCGATCCGGGCTCGGGCCTGACGATCCTGAGCAATGTCGATGCGGGGCGCGCGGAGACCGTGAAGAAGCTCGCGCCCACTCCGACCCAGGCAGCCAGGGCCGCGGCAGCTGCCACGCCGGCTGATTTTCCGCGCGTCAGTGCCGCACGCCAGCGCGAGCGCGACGGCGGCCGGCGCGCGATTCTGATGGCCGAACTGGCAGGTGAGCAGCAAGCGCTTGGCACGGCCGCCGCCGCGCGTGCACAGGCCGACGTGCTGCACCGGCACCAGGCCAACATCGCGGCGCTGCAGCGCGAGCTGAACGCGACACACTAGACCGCCTCGGCAGTCCATCAATTTTTCGTATTGCAATAATTCTTAGGATAGTTATGAAGTCGAGCATGAACAAGTGGATACGTGGGACCATCGCCGGTCTGTTGCTGGCAGCGCTGGCCGGATGCGGTGGCGGCGGCGCGCAGGGCGATGGCGTCAAGCCGGGGATCAATTCCGGCTCGGCCAATGGTGGCAATGGCGCTGCGCAGGCCGGCACCGTCACGCTGGCCCTGCAAGACGCGGGCGGCAACGCGGCCACGACACTGTCGAGCGGCAAGCCGCTGGTGGCGGTCGCCACCGTGCGCGATGGCAAGGGCGCGCTGGTGGTCAATACCCTGGTCGGCTTTAGCATCGATCCGCGACTGGTGATCATGAATCCGGCCGCGGGCACCGTGGCCACCGACAGCGCCGGCCAGGCCAGGATTACGCTCAGCGCGGCATCGCTGGGCAGCAGCGGCGCCGGCCTGCTCGAGGTTGCCGCCATCGTTGGCACCGGCGCGGTGCAGACCCAGTCGGTCATCACCGTCGGCGCCAACAAGCTGGCACTCAAGCTGGTGACCCCGGCCTCCGGCGTGCTGACCCTGAAGGCCTACGATTCGACCGTGCTCACCATCGATGTGCTCAACGACGGCCTGCCGTTCACAGGCGAGTCGGTGGCCCTGGACCTCGGTTCGCTGTGCGCGGCGGGCGGCAAGGCGACCCTGCCGTTGCGGGTGGTCTCGCTCAACGGGCGGGCCCAGGTCGTCTACCGCGACCAAGGCTGTACCCAGTCCGATGTGATCACCATAGGCGCGTCCGGCATCACCATTGGCCTGACCGTCAACGTGAGCGTGCGCCCGCCAGACGCCGCCTCGATCCAGGTGGTACGTGTGGTGCCGCTCGATAACGCCATCGTCATCAAGGGCGCCGGCGGCCTTGGCCGCACCGAGACCGCCACCATTACCTTCAAGGTGGTCGACCAGTTCGGCAATCCGCTGGCCAACCAGGCGGTCGCTTTCGCCGCCATTTCGACCAAGCCGGTCACACTCGGGCGCGCCGCCGACAGCACGGATGCTGCCGGCGAAGTGAGCACCACGGTCAATTCGGGTACCGAGCCGACCGCGGTGAGGGTCCAGGCGACGCTGGCCAACGGCCTCACCACCGTGTCCGATACCATCGCCGTGACGACCGGGGTGCCGATCCAGGCGGCCTTTTCTCTGAGCGCCGAGACCTACAATATGGAAGGCTTTAACTACGACAACACCCACAACGCGATCCTGATCCTGTTGGCCGACCAGTTCGGCAATCCGGTCGCCGACGGTACGCCGGTCGTGTTCCAGACCGATAGCGGCGCGATCGGCAGTGCCGGCCGCGGTGGATGCAATACCGTCAACGGCGCTTGCAGCGTGACCTTGCGCAGCCAGAATCCGCGCTACGACACCGACGCCAGCGCGCCGCAGGGACGGGCCGGCCTGGCCACGATTTCAGTGTCGACACTGAGCAATACCAGCACGCCGCTGACCGGCAGTCTCGCCGTCTTCATGAGCGGCAGTTTCGCCAGCCGTGTGTCGCGCATCTTCCCCGATGGCAGCAGCGTGCCGGTTGCGGGCAGCGTCGCAATGAGCACGACCACCTGCGGCGCCGCCCCGCTGCGCCTGCGGGTGAGCGACAGCCACTACAATCCAATGCCAAGCGGTACGCTGTTCGAAGCGCGCGCCGCCGACCGGGTCCAGGTACTCGACATCGTTCCGTCGAGCGTGGCCAGCATCGCGCCGCGGATGGTGAACGGCGTGGTCAGCGGCGACCAGGGCTCGACGCACTTGAGCCTGATTCAGCCGGACCAGGCGCTTTGCGTACCGGGCGGCGCGAATACAACCACCGGCAGCGCGATCATCCAGATCACCACCCCGCACGGCAATGTGACGCCAGTCGCGGTCACGCTGACCTTCCCGTCCGCGTAAGCATGCGCCAGACGGTCGCCAAATGCCTACTGGCGCTGGTGTTTGGCGCAGCGATGACGATGTCGTTCGCGCCGGCCGACGCATGGTGGTTCACGCCTTATTGCCTGGCCGGGCTGTTCATGCTGGCCGCCGGCTGTGGCGCGCGCCTCGGCTTTGCGCTGGGCCTGAGCTTCGGTTTGGGCTGGTTTGGCCTGGGTTTGTGGTGGACGGCCGGTGCCATGGCACGTTTCACGCAGGCCGGAACCGGCCTGTCAGTCACGCTGACGGGGGCCCTGTGCGTCTACCTGAGCCTGTTCCCCGCGATCGTCATGGCGCTGTATGGCTGGCTGGTCCGGACAGGACCCGCGCAGCTGCGCGCCGCCCCCGGCGTGTTTGTGCTGGCCGCCTTGTGGACCCTGGGCGAATGGAGCCGCGCCAATCTGTTGGGCGGCATGCCACTGCTGGCGACCGGTTACGCGCATGCGTCTGGCCCGCTGGGCGGATTCGCGCCCGCCATCGGCGTGCTGGGCCTGGGTTTCCTCAATGCCGTGGTGGCCGCCGCGCTGGCGCAATGCCTGACGGAACTTGGCAAGGCGGGCGGTTGGCGCCGCTGGCGTTATTTTCCGTTGGCGTTGCTGGCGCTATGCCTGGCGGGAAGCGGTCTGGACCGAATCGACTGGACGCACGCTACCGGGCAGACGCTGCGCCTGAGCCTACTTCAAGGCAATCTTTCTCAGCAAGAAAAATTCACGCCGCAGGGCTTTCGCCGCGCCGTCGAAACCTATGCCGCCCTGATCAGGAGCAGCAGCGCGGACCTGACCGTGTTGCCCGAGACGGCGCTGCCGATCGAATGGTACTCGAGCCCACCGGAGCTCATCGCGGCCTGGCGCGGCCTGGCCGCCGAACGTCGTACCAGCCTGGTGATTGGTGCGGTGGCGGCGGCGCCGTCCCGTCCTGGCCTGGTCGGCGACAGCACCAACAGTGCCCTGGTCATGCTGCCGGACTCGGCGCAACCGGGCTACGACTACCGCTACGACAAAATTCATTTGCTGCCGCTGGCCGAATATGCGCCACCAGGAGCGGGCTGGATTGCGCAGCGCGTGCAGCCCGAGCTGGGCACCTTGCTGGCCGGTGACCCGGATCAGCCGCCGCTGCACCTGGCGCAGGGCGCGGTAGCCTTGGGCATTTGCTACGAAAGCATGTTTGACACGCTGATCGCGCGCAAGGCCAGAACGGCGAACTTGATCCTCAACATCAGTAATTTCGCGTGGTTTACCGGCAGTTACGCCGATGCCCAGCATTTGCAGGCGGGCCGCATGCGCGCGCGCGAGACGGGGCGCTGGTTCGTCCAGTCCGCCAATACCGGTATAACCGCCATCGTCGATCCGCATGGTGTGGTGCGTCAGGTGTTGCCTGCCGATGTCACAGGGGTACTCGAAGGCGCGGTAACGATGCAGGATGGCAGTACGCCGTTCATGTTGATGGGGAACGCGCCACTGCTCGCCGCCTGTTTGGTGTTTCTCGGAACCATGCTGCGCTCCCGCCCTGTACCAATGGACATCGTCGCCGGAATAAGTGCCCTTCGGCGCACCTGCCGCGAGAACGCAGCATTTCTGCCAGGGCGATTGCAAGAAGGGGGAAGTTGCCAAGCCGAAGACCTTAGCCTGAATGTTGCATAAATCCCTTTCGCCCTCAGAAATTTCGCCAACGTGGCC